>CAZIQK010000015.1:2579-54900 GCA_964541735.1 uncultured Treponema sp. | reverse complement strand
TGAATAAAATCCTGTATTTACGAGATAGCGGATTGAATGTTTCGGAAATTGCACTCGCTCTGACAATTGACGAGCAATCACTTCTTGCACAGCTAAATAAAAAGCGCATAGAGATAGAAAACGCCATACGGGTCGAACAGGAAAAACTGCGGAAAATTGAGCTTGCCAAAAATGAAATACAGGATGGAAAAGGCGAATTGCACTATCATATCTCGGTCAAGTCGATTCCTGCATATCATGTACTGTCGTTGCGGAGAGTTGTGCCGACATACTATTCCGAAGGTGACTTGTGGCAGGAGCTTTCTACTTTTGCTGCTGCACAGAAAGTAGAAATATCAGACAATACATTCTCCATCTATCACGATACAGAATATCGGGAGGCAGATGTGGATATTGAACTATGCGTTCCGGTGAGGAAAACAGGGATGGCAAAGGCTCCGTTCTGTTTCCGAATGACAGAGGCTGTTCCATATATGGCTTGCACGATGGTCTACGGCGACTTTGCAAATATTAAAGAAGCCTACCTCGCCTTCGCCAACTGGTTGCAGAAAAACAGCGAGTTGCATCATACAAAACCATGGAAAAAGCAGGTTTCCAGCGGGAAGGTCTTATTCGTGAGGGAAAGATGGTAAATACCTATTGCGATTACTACTTGTACGGTATGACAAAGGCGGATTATATCGAGATCACCGACAAGGGATTGCCTCCGTATGAGCATTGTGAACGCTTTTTCCAAGAAACTTAAATCTGTACAGTTCATAACTGCCGGACGGCGGTTGTGAATTTCAAGATTGCCGCTTTGAAATCACTGAATTCTTAAGAGCCAGACTCATAGACGCAGAGCCGATAATCCGTTGCCATTTGGCTGCAGGCTATCGGTTCTGTTTTAATTTTTAGGATATTGAGAAATCTAAAGCAAAAGCCAGATGCCTGGCACAGAGCTATGCTTCGAATGGATGAAACGATATGGAACACAATCAAAAAGAATCTCTGTGTATACACTGCCCAATCTGCGGAGGAAAAACAAAAACAAAGGTATATGAGAAGACGGTGCTTGGAAGAAATTCACACTGACTATCCGCCTGAAAGTCTCGGAGTTTTTTGTCGTAATTCACCCAGAATTTACAAAAGAAACTTGATACTTTTGTAAAAACATCAAGTTACTTTTTTGAAAACTCACTGCATCAGAAGAAGTTTTAATCCGCGCGACATGGAGGGAAAGGCAAAATATTATCCGACGCCTTGCTACATGGAAATGGGCCAACGGAAACGCTCTGCGAAGAAATATCGCACGAGACAACACTCACCGAAATCGATGTGAAGGCAGTTCTTGCCGCACTTTCTTCAAAAATAGTATCTCATATCGAGATGGGAGATAATGTGAAGCTCGACGACCTCGGCATTTTTAAGCTCGCGTTCAGCGGAAAAGGCAGGAAAAGCCGGAACAAACCTTGTACTACTAAATTCTGTACAGAAATGCGATTCGCTTTCTTTTTATAGCATTGATTTTTCCGCGCCTGCAAATCGGAATTTTTCAAACGCTGTTTTGAGCTTCAAATTCCCGACAATTTAAAATCAGTTTTACACAGATTTTATAAACATATTGTCGTACGTTCCTACGTTGTGAAAGTTTCAAACTGATTCAAAATTTCTACTATTTTGTAAAAAATTGATTATCAAATTCCGAACTTTTTCAATATCATCAATTGTTGCACTATATGGAATTCTGTTTCCGAAATCAATATCGCGAATATATGTAAATTGTTTTTTTGCATATTTCCAACTATTTTTCTTTATTTGTTCTCTGATTTTTTCTTTATTTGATTCTAAAAACCATTCTCTGTAGCCGATTGCCTTCATTCCAGGAGAATTTTCATCATACCCTTCACTTTTTAGTTTCAAGATTTCATCTTCCAAACCAATTTCAAACATTATATCAACACGCTCATAAATTCTTTTAATAAGAAGTTCTTTTGGCGGTTCTAAAATTATAAAAAGAAAATCATATTTTTCGCGAATTTTTTGTTCAATTTGATAAGATGATCGAGTTCTTCCAGTTGTATAAAAAACTTCCAATGCACGACAAATTCTATAACTATCATTTACGTGAATTTTCTCTGCAGATTTTGAATCAATCACACAAAGTTCTGCATACAACGCTTCATTTCCTTCCATTTTTATTCTATTTTGAAGATGATTTCTAATTTTTTCTGAACTTTGTGGCGTTTGAGGAAGTCCAAATAAAAAATTTCTAATATAAAAACCTGTTCCACCACAAATAACAGGAATTTTTTGTTTTTCAAAAATTGATTTACAATCATCATCTGCTTTTTGAATAAAGTCTGCAACTGTAAATTGAACATCCGGATTTACAAGATTTATAAGATGATGAGGTATAATTTTACAAAGAGATTCGTCGGGTTTTGCAGTTCCAATATCCATTTTTTTATAAACGGCTTGACTGTCGGCACTAATTATTTCTGCATTTAAAACAAAATGACTGCTCTGCGGAGAAAATAATTCTTTCGTCAAAGCAGTCTTTCCCGATGCTGTAGGAGCAAAAATCACAATTACAGGGATTTTTACATTAGTTATTTTTTTGTTCAATTCGATAATGTACTTTATTTGTAAAAAGTTGTCTTGCTGCAACAGAAACAACTTTATCATGATTTTCGATAACTTCTCGGTCGTTTACTTTTGCCAACTGATAAGCACGAACACTAGCTGCAACTGTAATTTCATAAATATTACCATTATATTGAACTAATTCTTCCAAAGGAAATATCATTTATAACCTCACAAAAAAACTTCTCTATATTTTTATTATTTTAACAATATATAAAATGCTTGTCTAGTGTAGAAACGTAAACTTGAATAAGCAAGTGTTAAATTATGAAATGCCAACAGACTAAGTTTATTTTAAATTTTATCTGCTTCTAAAAGCATTTTTGTTTCCCAAGCAAGTAAATCTTTTTCAACTTGAGGTTTTTGTCCTTTTACATCGCACATAATTCTAAAAACAGGTTCAGTTCCGCTTCCTCTCATCCAAATAAATGCAACTGGATTTTCGTTAGAATCTTTGAATAAAATTTTTAAACCGCCTTTTTTGGAAAGAGAAAAATCTGAAACATTTTTTGTTTCTTTTGTTCCATTTGTAATAATTGCTTGCCATGAACAAATATTAAATTTCTTTTTAAGCTCTTCTTTATTTTCATTCCATTGTTTTTCGAAAATTTTCTGAAACTTTCGTTTTAATTCTTCGTGATTTGTAGTTTTTATATGCAAAACAGCACGTTTTTCGCTGACTCCAGTTGTTGTGTATTTTGGTAAAGATTCAAGAACATCAGTAAGGGTAAAATCTTTTTTATATTCAATTCCTGCTTTTTTACACCAAATTTCAAAAAGTCCATTTTCTCGAAATGTTAAAAGTTTGATAATTGCAAATATTGTGTTTAGTGGATCTCGAACTGCACTTGGATAAGTTATTGTGCCACCATTAGAACCTTCTCCCAAAATTCTAATTTCATATCCAAGTTCGCGATGTTCTCTTGCACAATTTACAACATTTGCTTCACCAACTTCTGCACGAAAAACTTTTGCACCAAGTATATTTGCAATTTCATCAATACGCATTGATGTTGGACAATTTACACAAACTGCAGGATTAAAAGTCTTTTTTTTGTTAGAATTTTCATATTGCCAAATTTGAAATGTCAATTCTGCTAAAACAGAAAGGCTAAAAACTTCTTGTGCTTTTAAAATCGTTGCTTGTTTTAGATTTTCGTCCCAATAAACAATATTCCCCCTATCACCATCGCAATCGGGCATATAACCTAAAATAATTTCAGAATAGCCGTCTTTGTGCATTTTGTTCATAAAATCTGCAACATAAACCAAATTTTCTGCTTCAGGAATAATTTCGTGAACAATTTGACCGGGATTATCGTTAATTGCATAAAAATTTAGATTGTGAGCTTTAAAAAATCCTTTATCAATAGAAACAGTTCTTGCTGAACCATTAAAATCACAAACAATTCCAAGCGGTTTTTGTAAAAGCGATTTATGAATTATAGAAAAGATTTTTGATTGTTCATTTTCGCTTGTAGAATCAGTAATTGTTGAATTTATAAAATCATAATACGATTTAATTGCATTATGCTTTGAAGATGCCATTTCATCAAAAACAAGTTTAACTTCGCTTGAAGGCAAATTATCAACAAGATATTTTATTTCTGCAATGTAAGAATCATCATTTATTTTCTTTTTGAATTCTTCTGTGACGATTTTATTTTCATCAGCGTTTAAAACGCCACCATCATTTTTGCCGAATTTTATTCCAT
Source organism: uncultured Treponema sp. (assembly GCA_964541735.1). Lineage (GTDB taxonomy): Bacteria > Spirochaetota > Spirochaetia > Treponematales > Treponemataceae > Treponema_D. The sequence continues at coordinate 50,560 of CAZIQK010000015.1, read as the reverse complement.
TATGACCAATAGGATTATGACTTGCAGAAATATAAATAAATCCATCAAGTTTTTTTGCATAAGCCATAATTTCTGGAGCAGCAGTTATTCCCAAAAATTGGATAACTGCTTTTTTCGCTTTTAAGATTTTTATTACAGCATCAGCAATTTTTGGTCCAGTTGGTCTAGCATCCATTCCAACTGCAATCACAGGATTTTCTATTTGTGAATTCTGCAAAAGATATTCTAAAAATACATCTGCAGCAATCATCGCAATATTATAATCATTATCACTTATATTTGGAGTTGAATCTTGTTCATCTTTTGAAATTGCAAATACTTTTCGCCAACCAGAAGCTGAAAGAATCATATTTTCGTCTAATTTCATAAAAAATCCTCTTAATAAACGCTAATATTGTAATTTAAAACGTTCAATTTTCCTAAAGCATCAATTGCTGTAAGTCCTAAAGTTATTTTTCCTGGACTTAACATAATTTCGCCAAGTAAAAATCGATCTTGCGTTGGATAAACATCTTCGCTTACATATTTTTTTTTGCTTCCACTAACATAAATTCGTTTATTTTCTTGATTTATTGTATCATAAGATATTACATCAACAATAATTCCATTAAATAAAACAGAAGTTTGAGAAGGTGTGATTATTTCGTTCTTTTTTTGATAAATTTTATAAATTCCGGAAGCATAAGTTTTTTTTGTATTGATTGAAAATTCATCACCATTTTTATTTACAAGAGAAATATCCGAAAGTTTGTAAGGATTTTCTGTTTCAAGTCGCGACATAAGAATTTTCGGATTGATTGCAGAAGAATTTTTTGTATCGATAATCTGAAATTCAAGCGTACTTTGTTCATTTTGCCAAGCAGAATTTCCGGTAGTCGCGATTGTAGAACCTTTTTCTACAAAAATTTCGCTCTCATCATTTAAAACGATAGATTTTTTTTCTAGATTTCCATAAACAGAAAGAAGATTATCTTCATGCGAAATTATAATTGAATTTCCTAAAGTTGATGGGAAAAAATCTGTTTCGTCGTTATCTGAATTCGTTATAACTAACAAAACTCTTCCATCATCAGAAGCTTTTACTTCAGAGGGCGTATTAAAAACTAAAGATGTGCTGATTTTATTTCCGCGAAGTTGCCCAAAATAAGATTTAAAAGAGTCTTTATTAACTGATGAAATTGGCCAATCAAAACAAAAAACTTTTGCTGTTATAAAAAAACAAAATCCAAAAAGTAAATTTTTTTTCATCACTATTCCCTAGTTAAAATTATTTTTGAAATATAAGTGTCGTTTCCAACATAAAGATTATCATTATAAGATTTTATAAAAGCTGATTTTGCATTAAAAGAAAATTTTCCTTCTAAAGTATTTGTTTTGTCCACCAAATAAACTGTATATTTATTCTGATTTTTTCCAAGTAAAAACACAAAATCGTTAGATTCTTCTATATTTATGATTCTATCCGTTATTGGAATTGTAAAATTTTTTTCTGATTTTATATTATAGATTCCAATATTATTTTTATAAACATAAAAAACTCGTTCATTATTTTTTGTAAAATAAATTAAAGTTCTATAAAGCAAATTATTTGGTAAAAAATTATGATAAATTATTTTTTGCTTTTGATTTTCGTTTTTTGAAAGAACAAATCTTTGTCGGTCTTGTCCAGAAACTGAAGCAACATATTTTCCATCATTTGAAATATCAACTCCCAAAACTACAGGATAATCACTTCCACCGGGAGCATAATCATTTATAATATCTCCACTATGATTGTCAAAAATGATAATTTTTCCATCAGCTAAACCAATCGTTGTAAATGAATTTTTTGAACTAAATGCTGTGATTGGGATAGTTCCTTCGTAAGTCCATTCTGTTTTTCCATCATCATAAAGTTTAGAAAAAGAATTTCCGTCTGGTAAAAATAAAAATGCACTTTCTTCCACAAAATAAGGAAATCCGGAATCTTCAATAATTCCTATTTGATTGCCTTTGTTATCAAAAAATGGTGTTTTTGTAGCATCGGAATTATAAATTGAAAAATACTTATCAGAAATAGATGCTTGAAAAGGAAATGTTTTACACAAAGTAATTTTTCCTTCTTCTGTAAAATATCCAACTTGTTGCCCTAACTTAAAATGAATTATATCTTTATTGCTTAAATTTTTATCGATTATTGGAGATGAAATGCTAATTTTCCAATCTGGATTAAATTGATATTCTTTTGCAAGTGGTTTTATTGCAAAAATAACATACAAAATTGTTAAAATCAAAATTATAAAAATTGGTAAAGCAACATTTTTTTTGGATTTCATACTTTTATGATATAACATAAGTATTAAAATATCAATTATAAGAATATTTCTTGACAAAATAACGCAAAGAATGCAAAATAATACATAATTTTCAAACAAAAAGCAAACAACAAAAAAGGAAAGTAAAAAAAATGCAAGACGACATTCTAACAATTGAAGAAGTTGCTAAATATCTTAGAGTTTCGGACAGAACCGTTTATGATTGGGCACAAAAAGGCGAAATTCCTGCTGGAAAAATAGGAACTGTTTGGCGTTTTAAAAAATCCGAAGTTGAAAATTGGGTAAATGTAAGACTTTCTTCAGAGTCAAATAAACAAACTGAAGTTCAAATAAAAAACATTCTTTCTCCAGACCGAATAATGTTTATTTCGCAAACTACAAAACATGATGCATTGGTTGAACTTTCAGAAATTCTTGCAACTGCACCACAAATAAAAAATAAATCAGAATTAACACAAGAAATTTTAAAACGCGAAGAATTAATGTCTACTTCAATTGGTTGCGGAATTGCAATCCCTCATGTTCGTCTTTCATCTGTAACAGATTTAGTTATGGCTGTTGGAATTTGCAAAAAGCCAATAGAAGATTTCCAAACTTTTGATAATCAAAGTGTAAATCTTTTATTTATGATTGCTGCCGCTTATAATCAACATTCGTATTATTTAAAAACAATTTCAAATTTTAGTGCAAAATTAAAAAATAAAAATTTACGAGAAGCTATGCTTTCTTCAAATTCTGAACAAGAAGTTTACAATCTTTTATTAAATGCTAAATAAATTTTTATGGGAAAACAACATCAATCCACTTGCTTCTGTCGGCATGTTCTGCTGCAATGGTTCCCCACGTAACTTTTGAAGTTGTTTCTCCCATTAAGAATTCTAAATTTGTATTTGGTAAGTTATATTTTTGTCCTGGTTTATCAATCAAAGTTGCCGCCATAGCGTGAGAATATTCTGGCGAAAAAATCATTATTGTTTCAATGCCTACAGATTTTAACAAAATGCATAAAAGCAAACTTCTACTATCACAATCGTTTCCCACTCCACAAATTGCTTTTGGAATTGAAGTAAAATCAGAATCTGAAGATTTTTCACCTCTAAAATAATCAAAATTTTGAACCCAAGTTAAAAGTTTTTGAGCATATTCAATTTGATTTTTTTCATCATAAAATTTTTCTGCCAAATTTTTTGAAACATTTTCGATTCTAGAAAAACTATCTTTATAAATCATTCTGTAATAACGTTGCCAGGCTTCTTTCCAAGAAGAATGCTTTGCATACAAAGTTAAAACTGAATATTCCATATCAACAAGCCATTGACTCGCCTCTTCATCAGATTTATCTATAAAAGTTTTTATTTTCTTTCCATCTATGTTTAATTCAATATTTTGATTACCCTCTTTTTGAAAAGCATACGAAACAATCATTCCGCTTGTACAATAATTTGATAAATCTGTGCAAGTCGAATTTAACGTTGAAAAAATAAATTGCTCACAAGCAGATTCTTTTTCGCTAGGAGCATAACAAAGTAAAACTAAATATGAATTTTCGTTTTTTAATGATGAACAAGTCGCCCACCCTAAATAATTTTGGTCAAGATTCATAGAAAAATTTGAAATACTAGAAGATTTTTCGTTCCATAAAAAGTTATCAATCTCGTATTTTGCAGAAAGTTTTTCCAAGGTATTTTTTAAAACTTTACTACAATCTGAATCTTTTTCATCTACAATTTTTATCACAAGAGAAACCGGAATATTCGGATGTAAAAAATAATATCCGCTTGCATCGTTAGAATAATCTTTTAACTCATAACCTTCTGGTAAATCTATAGAATAACCAAAAAATGTATCAGTGATTGCTTCGCAAAATAAAAAATTTGAAAATAATAAAAAAATCAAAAATGATGTAATCTTTTTAAAAAAAGTTGGTCTTGTCATTTTAAAATGCCTCGTTTATTATATTTCGGATGATTTCTATACCAATTTTATATGAGAATGATGAAATTTTAATCATAAACAAACCTCAAGGACTTTCTGTTCAAGGTGGAAATGGAATTTCTCATTCGTTAGATAAAGATTTTTCAGAGCAATTAGGTTACAAAATTTTTCTCGTTCATCGTTTAGACAAAGATACAAGCGGAATTATGATTGTTGCAAAATCGTCTTTTTTTGCAAATAAATGGACAAAATTGATTGCTTCAAAAAAAGTTTTACGTGAATACGTTGCTTTATGTGCCGGAAATTTAAAAGAAAAAAACGGAATTATAAAAGAAGATATTTTTCAACACGGAGAAAAAAAATCTGCAATAACAAAATATAAAGTCGAAAAAGAATGTAATGTTTTGTTAGAAGATAAAAAAATCTCGCTTTGTTTAATAAGATTAGTTTTGGAAACTGGAAGAATGCATCAAATTCGTATTCACCTTGCAAAACAAAATTGTCCAATTGTTGCTGATGATAAATATGGAAATTTTTCAATAAATAAGATTCTCAAAAAAAAATTGGGAATAAAAAAACTTATGCTCTGCTCACAAAAAATAAAATTACCAATCGACGGAAAAATTAAAACTTTTGAAATCGAACTTCCAAAAGAATTTTTACAGAATTTTTAATGACAATATAAAAAAGCAGGCTTTTGGTTACCTTGTTTTATAGTGATTTCGATAGAAACTCAGCCATGCATTTCATATTTTTAAACAGTCCCTTGTTTTATCTGAATTTTTTGAAAGGAATGCAAATAATGTTTCATTTTCAAATCCTAGTTTACAGTCGCAGATTCGGTTAAGCATATGAACAAATGACAAATTTAAATCCGAAAAAATTATAAATTGTCTGTCCGCCGACATTGATTGCCATAACTTCGGTCGAAACAAGAACAACACAGTTTTAGAGTGTTTTTAAGTATTTAATGAAAGTTGATTTTCGTATACCAGCGCCGCTAGTTAAGAAAGTTACTGAAACATTCTCATTGTATGATAATTGTAAAAAATTCATAACTTCTCCTCCATTCTTATTTTTTCAATAATGTAATTCCCATTGTCATTAATTCTTCTCATAAAATTTGGATAGTTTACAAATATTTTATCCCCTCATCGCACATTTTTATCAAACAACGATAATTTTCCTAATAAAAAATTATAATGCTAAACTCGAGATACATCTTCCTTATTGAAAAAAATCATTATTAAGGTTAAATTATTTCTATGTTTGATGTAAAAGACACAGATTTTTTTGATATGGAAGATGAAACTTTTGACACAATTGTCGAGAATGACATTTCTTTTACGGGAAATATAAAAATCAAAAAATCTTTTATGATTCGTGGAATTGTAAACGGAACTATAGATTCAGTTAGCGATCTTGTTATTGATACAAATTCTGTTGTAAATGCCAACATAAAGGCAGAACGTGTTTTAATTCGCGGAAAAGTAAAAGGCAATGTCATTGGAAATAAACTTGTTTTTGTTACGTCTTCTGGTTCTTTAGATGGTGATGTTACAACTCAAAAAATTGTTTTAGAACCAGGTTGCGTTTTTAGCGGAAAATGCACAATGATAAATGATAAATAATCGATTTATGGTTGATTTTATGAAAACAAAAATTTCTTTTTTAATATTTTTTTTATTTTTTTCTCTAGTTTATGCACAAGTAAAACAAGATGCGTTGGTTTTATATCACAATGGAAAGTATAAAGAGTCTATTCAAGTTTGCGAAGACGAATTAAAAGAAAATCCAAACAGGGTTGAATCTTATGTTGTTATGTGTTGGTCTTTATTAAAGAATAAGCAATATGCAGAAGCAGAACAAAGAGCAACAGAAGGTCTTATAATAAGTCCTCATGATTTACGTTTGATTGAAAGTTTGGGAGAAGCAAAATATTATCTTGGAAAAAATCAATCTGCAATGGAACAATTTCAAAAATATGTTGCAAATGCTTCAGAAAGTGCTTCTAGACTTGGAACTGCCTATTATTATATGGGCGAAATTTTTATAAAACAAGCTCGTTATCAACATGCTGATATTGCATTATCTTCTGCCGTAAAAAAAGAACCTTTACTAGATTCTTGGTGGGTTAGATTAGGATATGCAAGAGAAATGGCAGGTAATTACAAAGAAGCGGCGGTTGCTTATGATGAAGCATTAAAATTAAATTCATCATCTTTTGAAGCAACTCGCGGACGAGAACGAGTTAATGCAAAATTACAATAAACGTGAATACAGTTATAATTGAAACTTTGGGATGTCGCTTAAATCAAATTGAAAGTGAAGCGGCTGCAAACTTTTTTTTAGAAAAACAATTTAATGTAAAAATGTCTCCAATAACTTCACAAACTGAAGAAAATCTTGAAGTTTGTTTATGCATTTTAAATACTTGTGCCGTTACACAAAAAGCGGAGCAAAAAGCTAGGCGAATAATTCGTCTTATGCTAAAAAAATATCCACTTGCGTCAATTCTTGTAACTGGATGTTATGCTCAACTTTCAAAAGAAGAAATTTTAAAAATTGATGATAGAATTTGCGTTCTTGGAGGACAAATAAAATCTCGTATAGAAAAAGTTCCAGATTTATTAAAAAATGAACTTTCTAGTAACTGGAATGCAACTAATTTTTCAAAAAAAATACAATCACAAATCGCAGATAAAAAAGTCGAAAAGAAGGATTTTCCAGAAAAAGCTTTTTCTTTAGCAGCAACATCATTTCTATCTCATTCAAGACCAAGTTTAAAAATTCAAGATGGTTGCAATAGTAATTGTTCGTATTGCACTATTCATTTTGCTCGAGGACATTCTGTTTCTATTGATGTTCAAACTGCAATCGACCGAGTAAAAGAGTTAGAAAATCTTGGAAATTCTGAAGTCGTCCTTACAACTGTAAATATTGGTCAATATAAAGGAAAGTGGAAAGATGGATTTTGCAACTTTTCAGAACTTTTACATCTTTTATTAGAAAATACAAAATCAATAAATTTCAGAATTTCAAGTTTGTATCCAGAAGTTGTAACAGATGATTTTTGTAAAGTTATTTCATCTCCACGTGTAAGACCACATTTTCATATTTCTGTTCAAAGTGGAAGTGATAAAATTCTAAATCTGATGAATAGAGTTTATAAGGCTCAAGATGTGATTGAAGCTTGTAAAAAATTAAAAATAGCAAAAAAAAATCCATTTTTAGCGTGCGATATTATTACAGGGTTTCCTGGCGAAACTGATGAAGATTTTGAAAAAACAATGCAACTTTGTAAAAAATGTGGTTTTTCTTGGGTTCACGCATTTCCCTTTTCTGAAAGACCGGGAACGTTGGCAATTACATTAAAAAACAAAATTCCGCAAAGTATTTCCACAAAAAGAGCAAAAGAAATAACAAATTGGGCAATTTTACAAAAAATAAATTATATAAATCAATTCAAAGGAAAAACTTTAGATGCAATTTTAGAAACTTGCAAAAAGCCTTTAGTTTTTGCAAAAAATAATAATATTTTAGTTTATCATCTTATGACAGAAAATTTTATTCATTGTAAAATTGAAAGCGACCTAAATGTAGACTTGAAAAAATCAGTGAAAGTAAGAATTTTAAAACCATTAGAAGAAAACATAAAAAAAGGTGGCGATATTGAAGCAGAAGCAGAATTTTTTTTCTAAAAAAAGAAGTTTTTCTATTGAATAAAATTCTAAAAAGTTATATATTATAAAAACGTTACGGGATGTAGCGCAGCTGGTAGCGCGTCTGGTTTGGGACCAGGATGTCGCAGGTTCAAATCCTGTCATCCCGATTATTATAGAAATATGTTATTTTCTTAAAATACTTATCAATTAGTTAAAATTAAATAACTTTTTGGTAAGTTTTTTTTATTTTAAATCATTTTTGACTATAAATTCCCCGCTCAAGACGAGCAATGACACAAATTTTTGAAAAAAATTGATTCTCGTATTTTAGGGAAATCTTAAAAAACTTCAGTTTTTTGAGTGGCAAAAAAATTATCTTGTTGTAGAAATTTCGTTCCAACTTGTTACTAATCTGTCTATAACTGTTTGAGCTAAATTTAAACTCATTCTTGCTTTTGACATTGCAATTGTAACATCATGAACATCAACACTATCTGGATCAGTAATTAATTTTTCTTGTAAAGAGGAAACTTCTAATTGTTGATTATTTACAGTATTTACAGCTTCTAAAAGATAATCTTGAAAAGATTTTACTTGATTTGAAGGAGAAACAGATGTCGCTTGAGAACTTTGATTTATTTTATTTACTTTAGAAATTGCTTCAGTTCCAACAGAATTACTTGTTATAGGAACAATTTTTCCATTTCCAAAATGATTTTCATTTGAACGAACCAATTGTAAAGAACCAAATTCTTGTATTTTCATATTCATCTTCCACCTAACCTAAATTATCAAATAGAAAATAAAAAAAGTCAATGTGATTATTTTTTGAAAAAGGAGTCTATACTCCCCTTCACAATAACAACATTTTATCGTCCAATATTTAAAGCAGCAGAAAACATATCTTTTGCACCATCAATTACAGTTGCATTGGCTTCGTATGCACGAGAGGCAGAAATTAAATCTACCATTTCATTTACAATATTCACATTTGGATATTCGACATAACCTTTATTTGGTCCAGATTGAATTGCATCAGGATGATCTGGATCATAAACAAGACGACCTTGTGATGTATCTTGAACAATTTCTAAGACTTTTACGCCTTTTCCAGGACCATTATCAAGACTTGAAGGAGTAAAAGGCGTTCTCCATTGTGCAGATTTATCACTTACAGGACGCATAATAACTGAAGATTTTTTAAAAGCACCACCTTCTTGAGTTCTCGTTGTTGATGCATTTGCTATATTGTTAGAAATAACATCACTTCTAAGACGTTCTGCACTCATTCCTGTTGCAGCAATATTTATACTTGTAAACATTCCCATAATTTTTTCTCCAATTTTCTTATGAATTTATATTGTGGTTTCGACAGGCTCAACCACCTATTTTTCTTACCAACATCTCTAGTTTTTCTACGAAAAACTAGCAAGATTATTTTTTCATTGCTGTATTCAGTTGCTCGAATTCAAAACTTGTTAATTGTGTGAGCATTCTGTATTGCATTTGGATTTGTAAGATGTTATTTGCTTCTGTTTCTGCATCTACATTGTTTCCATTTGCTTTTGCTGTCGTTGTGTAATCTAAAACTCGGCGAGGCTGTACTTCTCGATAATCATAAGGTGTGTTAATTTGAAAATGTCTATCATCATTTGTTGTAAGATGAAAAGAATTTTTTGCAATTTCTTCAGATTCAAAAGCTCTTTTTAATTCACTTTCAAAATTTACAACAGAACGTTTAAAGTTTGGAACTTCACTATTTGCAAGATTATTTGCTGTAACTTGATAACGTAAAGAAGTTACATCCATTTCGCGTTGCAAAAGGTCGATTGAACGTGTAAAAGAATTCATTTTTTCCTCCGTTTTTTTTGTCTACATCATTTTAATTTTCGGAAAATTAAAAACGAAGTTTAGAAGATTTTTTTTAAGTTTAAGGAAATAACCTCATATAAATACGATTCTTTGTAAAAGTGTTTTTTTAGTTTAATTAATATAAAAACTTACTTTTATTTTTTTTATAATTTTTTTATATTAGAAATATGATAGAATTAAAAAACTCATCTTCTAAAAAAATCATAATTTTTGAAATTTTTATTTTGATTTTTGTTACATTTGCATCTTGTAAATCACAAAAAATAAACAAAAAGAAAGAATCTCCAATTTTAGAAAATCAAACAAAAATTATAAATGAACCAGAAAAACTTTCAATTTTCAAAAATGCATATCCTGATGTAAATTTTATTTCTGAATGGCAAGAAGATAAAAATGATTGGAAAATTTCTATCATTGTTGAAAATAGAAAAACTGAACTTTATTGGAATAATGGAAGTTTAATTCCAGAAAGTGAATTATCAGAAAAAGAAAAATATTGGACACTTTTATACAATTATAATTATAGAAAAAACTTAGAAGATCCTGCAAATTTTACAAGTGAACAAGTAGAAGTAATGAAAAAATTTGGTTCAGATGAAAATCGTAAAAATGATAAAGGAACTCCAATGTTCTTTTTTGATGCAATTTATGATAGCACTTCTCGCGAAAAACTAGAAAATCATATTATTTCTATAAAATTTTTAGGTTTTAAAGTAAATGTTCATCAACGAATGAAAATTCCATTACAAAAAGTTGAAACAAAAATAAATGAACTTGCACAAACAGATTCTGAAATTTCTGAGTTTTTAAAATCACTTGGAAAAAATGAAGGTTATTTTTGGAGAGTCATTGCAAATACAAATAGAAAATCATTTCACAGTCTTGGAATTGCAATTGATATTCAACCAAAATATTACGGAAGAAAAGAAGTTTATTGGAGTTGGGCAAAAGATAAATCGCCAAACACTTGGATGTTAACACCTTTGAAAGATAGATGGATGCCTCCGCAAAAAATAATTGATATTTTTGAAGATGAAGGTTTTATTTGGGGTGGAAAATGGGCAATTTGGGACAATATGCATTTTGAATATCATCCTGAATTAATTTTGAATGCAAAAGAAAAAAATCTTTATTCAAGTTTGCCTTGAACTTTGTTATGCATTCTTTTTGTATAAATAAAATTTAATATTGCCATAGAAATAATTATCAAATATCCAATTACACTTAATAAATCTGGAAGTTGTCCAAAAAAAACAATTCCTAAAAGTGTTGAAAAGATAATTTGAGAATAATCGTAAACAGAAATTTCTCTTGCAGGAGCGTGATAATATGCTGCTGTAATTGTAAATTGTCCTCCTGCAGCACAAATTCCAGCTCCGCATAAAAATAAAAATTGTTGAAATGTCATTGGATTATAATTTGTAATCATATATGGAACAGAAATTAACATTGAAAAAGTTGAAAAAAACAAAATAATGATTTTTCCATTACATTTTAAAGAACTTAATTTTCTCACACAAGCGTACGCACAACCGGCTCCCATGCCTCCAATAAAACCTACAAGTGAAGGTAGCGTAGCAGAAAAATTCATACTAGGTTTTACAATAAGAATTGACCCCAAAAAAGCTATGATTATTGCAACTAAAGGAATTGGTTTTATTTTTTCTTTCATAAAAAAGAAACTAAATATAATAGTAAAAAAAGGAGCCATTTTGTTTAAAATTGCAGCATCAGATAAAACTAGTTTATCTACGGCGTAAAAATTTCCAAAAATACCAAAAGAACCAACTAAAGAACGTAAAAATAAAAAAAACAATGCACCTTTTGGAATTAAAATTGCTTCTTTTCCATTCTTTTTTACATCAATTATCAGTCCGCAAAAAGATATTATAAAAGCTACTGCATTTCTAAAAAATGCTTTTTGAACAAAAAAAATATCTCCTGCAAGACGAACAAAAACAGCCATCATTGCAAAACAAAAAGCTGAACAAATTATTAAGATAATTCCCTTTGAAGTTTCAGAAATTGTTTTCATTATAAAGTCCAATCAAAAAAAAGGTTAGAAAATCTTATTACAAGACAATCTAACCTTTTAAATTTTTACAAAATATATCTAGATAAATCTTCTTTTTGTGTAATTTCTGTCAGTTTACCATCAACATAATTTGTATCAATAGTAATAGTTTCTCCATTGTGTTCGTCGGCTTCAAAATTTATATCTGCTAAAACTTTTTCCATAATTGTATGAAGACGTCTTGCCCCTATATTTTCTGCACTTGCATTAACTTGTTCTGCAATACTACTCATTCTATCAATTGCATCTTCTGTAATATTTAAAGTTACACCTTCTGTTGCAAGTAAAGATGTATATTGCATAATCAATGAATTTTTTGGTTCTTGTAAGATTCGTTTAAAATCATCTTTGTGTAAAGAATCTAATTCAACACGAAGTGGAAATCTTCCTTGTAGTTCAGGAATTAAATCACTTGGAGCAGCTACAGAAAATGCTCCAGCAGCAATAAATAAAATATGAGTTGTATCAACAACACCGTATTTTGTATTTACATTACTTCCTTCAACTATAGGCAAAATATCACGTTGAACACCTTCTCTACTTACATCTTGTCCATGACTTTCTCCATGAACTGCAATTTTATCAATTTCATCAATAAAAATTATTCCACTTTGTTCAACTCTACGTTTAGCTTCATCAGCAACTTTATCATGATCTACAAGATTATCTAAAACTTCTTCTGTAAGGATTTTTCGAGCTTCTTTTACTGTGACAGAACGTTTTTTACTACGAGGTCCGCCATTTATCATACTCATAATTCCTTGCATACTGTTTTGTAAATCATCTAAAGAACCACCGGCGATAATTTCCATATTTGGCATTTGCTGAGGACGACGAACAAACATTTCAACTTCGCGGTCTTCTAATTTTCCATCACGTAACATTTGACGGAATTTTTCGCGAGTAGAATTTTCTTGTTCATTTTCTGATTTAGATTCGTCTTTTTGAGTATTTTGTTCTGAATTTTCTTTTTGAAATTCTTCTTCAACTTTATTTAAATCTATAGTGATTTCAGTAGGACTTTGTTGAGTAAGAAATCCCATTGGTTGTTTTTCTTCTTTTGTTTTTGATGCTTTTTTATTTGAACCAGGTAAAAGTAAATCTAAAAGTTTATCTTCCACAATACTAACAGATTTTTCGCGAAGAAGTTCTTCCATTTCTGATTTTACATCATTATATCCTACAGCCATAAGGTCACGAATCATTGATTCAACATCACGACCAACATAACCAACTTCTGTATACTTTGTTGCTTCAACTTTTAAAAATGGTGCACCACAAAGTTTTGCAAGTCGTCGGGCAATTTCCGTTTTTCCACAACCAGTTGGACCAATCATCATAATATTTTTTGGAGCAACTTCATCGCGAATATCTTCTGACAATTTTAAACGTCTAAAACGATTTCGCAAAGCAACTGCAACTGCTCGTTTTGCATTTTCTTGTCCAATAATATAATTGTCCAATTTTTCGACAATTTGTTTTGGTGTTAATTCATTTTTGTTTTCCATTTTTATTCCTATTCCAAAGTTTCTATTTTTATATTTTCGTTTGTATAAATACAAATTTTTCCTGCGATGTGTAATGACCGTTCTGCAATTTCTTTTGCACTTAAATCTGAAGAATCTAGATAAGCAAGTGCAGCGGAATATGCATAATTTCCACCAGAACCGATTGCAATTGCATCATTTTCTGGTTCAATTACATTTCCATCCCCACTAATCAAAAGAATTCTATTTTTATCTGCAACTAAAAGCATTGCTTCTAATTTTTGCAATGAACGATCAGTTCTCCAAGCTTTAGCTAATTCTACGGCAGCACGCATAATATCTCCGCTATATTCTTTTACTTTAACTTCAAATTTGTCCAACAAAGTAAAAGCATCTGCTACAGAACCTGCAAAACCTGTAAGAATTTTTCCATCATAAATTCTTCTAACTTTAAGAGAATTTCCTTTACAAACAGTTTCTCCCATTGTACATTGACCATCACCAGCCATTGCAACTTGACCATTTCTTTTTACAGCCAAAATTGTTGTACTTCTAATTTTTGTTTTTCCCATATATAAACTCCAAAAGAGATTGCTTAGATTTTACCTCGCAATAAAATGATTTTAAAGATTTCTCAGTTAAATATAATAAAATAAATTGATGTCGGCAAATTAAATTAAGGACTATTCTAAAGTTTCTGATTTTTCAATCTGATTTTTCAACAAATGCATCTAAAAGTTCAAATACAAATTCATTTATTGTATTAAATTCATATTTTTTTCAAGTTTATAAAGTATTTTATGTTGTGGAATTGTTACAGTTATTCAAAAACTTTGCTCAAAAGACTCACAAAAAGTAAAGCTCCCAACATTTACATCAGTTTTCATAATTTTGCATAGCAGATGAAACTATAAAAAACTCCTATCTTGTAATAAAAGAAAATTTATTTATAACATCTAATCACTATTTACTACAAATTGCAGTTTTTGCAGTTTTTGTGATTAGAAAAAAACATAAATTTAAGATGAACAAAAAACACAAAAATTCAAAATCAGCCTCTTTTGGTAAACATTCTTTTTTATCAAAATAAGATAATAATTTTGTATAAGGAATTCTTATTTTTACAGCAAATTCTTTTAACTGAATATCTTAAAGAAGCAATTCATTTCGTAGATTTTCTTATTGCAAAGATAAAAAAAAATTATCAAAAAATTAAACAATTTTTTGATAATAACAGAAGAAAAAATTAATTTTGTGATTCCTTGTAATATAAGGATTTTATGGACGGTGAGAGGATCGAACTCCCGACATTCTGGGTGTAAACCAGACGCTCGTACCAGCTGAGCTAACCGTCCGTAACTGTTTATATATTACAAAATTGAATGATTTGTGTCAATCACTTTTTAAAAAAAATTAAAAAAAAAAAATTAATTTATTACAAAATCATAACGCAATTTTCCCACAGAATCTTTATTTAAAAGTCCAACAAACTCATCTTTATAAAAAACAGCACATTTTTTTTCGCAAGGAATATCATATAAATTTTGAATGTATGCTTTATTTTTTATTGGACGTCCATTTCTAAAATCATCACAGAAAATTTCATCTTTTAAATCTAAATTTACAAATCCACAATTTGTAGAAAGTTCTTTGTTTACAATTTTTATTTTATTTTTTATTTCTGTTTGCAGATTTTTATCAAATTCAAACTGTCGAAAATCTAATTTTTCTTGGGAATAAACGTTTTTTATTGTAAAAGGCTTCAATAAATCATAACCAGCAGCATCTTCTATTTTAAAATGTCCAACTTGTGTTCGAAAAAGTCCGATTAAATGTGCTGCACTATTTGCTTTTTTGCCAATATCACGAGCAAGAGAACGAATATATGCACCTTTAGACACTTCAAATTCAACTAGAACAGATTTTACAAAATCATCTTGAGTACAATCAAACTCAATTATATCCGATTTAAAAACTGTAATTTTTCTAGAAGGAATCGCAATTTTTTCTCCGCTTCGAACTAAATCACTTGCTCGCTTTCCATCAATATGAATTGCAGAAAAAACTGGCGGAAATTGTTCACTTTCTCCTAAAAAAGAATTAATTGCATTTATAACATCAATTTTTTTTGGAAGCGGAGCAGTTTTTATGATTTTTCCTTCACGTTCTAAAGTGTCAGTTTCTTCACCAAATTTTATAACTGCCCTATAAGTTTTATTAAATTGAGTGATGTAATTTGATAATTTTGTTAAATGACCAGTACAAACGACCAAAAGTCCTTGTGCAAAACTATCTAAAGTTCCTGTATGACCGACTTTTGTTGTATTTAACGCCCTTTTTACATCATGTAAAGATATAAAAGAAGTGGGACCTGGTTGTTTTGCAAGAAGAACTATTCCATCCATAAAAAATTACTTTAAAAATTTACTTTTATTGAGAGTTTTTATTTTCATTCTGGAGAGATTCTTTTTCAAGTTCATTTAATTTTTGAACCATATAAAATCCATCTTTCATTCCAGAATCAACTATAAAATTTAATTTAGGAAACTGTCGAATTCTTAATTTTTTTGCAATTTCTCGTTGAATAAAACCAGCAGCAGCATTTAATCCAGCGACACCTTTTGAAAGTTGTCCATCTGGCAAAAAACTTGAAACATAAACTTTTGCGTAACCTAAATCAGAAGTGATTTCAACTCTATTTATACTTAAAAAAGTATTTACACGAGGATCTTTTACATCCCCGTGTAAAATTAAATGGGAAATTTCATCACGGAGTTGATCATTCAATCTCTGCAATCTATATTGTCCCATTATTGAGCTCCTTCAGAACCACTAGCAGTTACATTACGTTTTGCAGCTTCGGCTTCTTCTTCGGCAATTGTTTTTCCAAGTTTTTTAGCAACTTCTACAGTTTCAAATACTTCAAGTTTATCGCCAACATGAATATCTTGCCAATTTTCAAGACCGATACCACATTCATAACCTACACTAACTTCTTTTGCATCATCCTTAAATCGTTTGAGAGAAGCAATTTTTCCTGTAAAAATAACAATACCATCTCGAACAAGATTTACGCTAGCTGTTTTTCTAACAATACCTTCAGAAACTGAACATCCTGCAATAACACCAACTTTAGGAACTTTGAAAGTATTTCTAACTTCAACTTGACCAATAACTTCTTCTTTTGTATCTGGAGAAAGCATTCCTTCCATTGCTTGTTGAATTTCTTCAACACATTTATAAATAATGTTATATTTTCTGATTTCAACTTGCTCTTGCTCTGCCAAAGTTTTTGCTTTTGGAGTTGGACGAACATTAAATCCGATAATAATTGCATTTGAGTCGGCAGCTGCAAGTGTAACATCTGACTCATTAATTGCACCTGCACTTGAGTGAATTACAGAAAGTCTAATTTCGTGAGTAGAAAGTTTTTCCAAAGATGTTTTTAATGCTTCTGCAGAACCTTGTAAATCTGCTTTTATGATAACTTTTAGTTCTTTTACTTCACTATCGGCAATATCACTATAAAGAGATTCCAAAGTTGTCTTTTTAACTGCTTTTGCTGCTTCAAATCGTTTTAATTCTTGGCGTTTAGCAGAAATTGCACGTGCATCTTTTTCTGATTCTGTAACTTGGAAAGGATCACCAGCATTTGGCATTTCTTCCATTCCAAGAACTTCAACTGGAGTAGATGGTCCTGTTTGTTGAATTCGCTTTCCTCTATCATCAAACATTGCACGAACTCGACCAGAATAAATTCCTGCAACAAAAGGGTCGCCTTGATGTAAAGTTCCTCTCTGAATAATTACAGAAGAAACAACTCCTCGACCTTGATCAACTCGCGACTCAAGAAGTTTTCCTTCTGCACGACATTGGTCATTTGCTTTTAACTCAAGCATTTCGGCTTGAAGTAAAATTGCATCCAAAAGGTCATCAATACCAATTTTTTGTTTGGCAGAAATATTAACATATTGAGTGTCACCACCCCACTCTTCTGGAGTAAGACCTTGTTCCGAAAGTTGAGTTTTTACTCTGTCAGGATTTGCTTCTGGTTTATCAATTTTGTTTACGGCAACAATAATTGGAACCTTGGCATCTTTTGCATGAGCAATCGCCTCCAAAGTTTGAGGCATAACGCCATCATCAGCAGCAACAACTAAAACAACAATATCAGTAACTTGTGCTCCACGTGCACGCATCATTGTAAATGCTTCGTGTCCCGGAGTATCTAAGAAAGTGATTTTTCCTTTTGGAGTTGTTACACAATATGCACCAATTGATTGAGTAATTCCACCTGCTTCGCCTTCTGCAACGTGAGAATTTCTAATTGCATCAAGAGTTTTTGTTTTACCATGGTCAACGTGTCCCATAACAGTAACAATTGGAGGACGAGGTTTCAATTCAACTCCATCATCTTTATCACCTTCAATAACAGTTTCATCATATAAAGAAACTATATGAACTTCGCAACCATATTCTGCTGCAAGCAAAGTTGCTGTATCGGCATCTATTGACTGAGTGATTGTAACCATCATTCCCATGCCCATAAGTTTTGCAATTACTTCGCTCGCTTTTAAATTCATTTTTCGAGCCAAATCTGAAACAGAAATTGATTCCATTATATCGATTGA
Organism: uncultured Treponema sp.; assembly: GCA_964541735.1. Taxonomy (GTDB): domain Bacteria; phylum Spirochaetota; class Spirochaetia; order Treponematales; family Treponemataceae; genus Treponema_D. Next base: position 32,581 of record CAZIQK010000015.1, on the reverse strand, counting down.
TTTTGGAACAACCGATGCCGGAGTTTCAACTTTTTTCTTTGTCTCAAAAAGTGTGTCATCATATTGCTCAGCATCTTTTCTGTTATAAATTTGTTTTTTACCTTTGAAAGCCGCTTTTTTAGAAGATTGCTGACGAGATTGCTCAACAGGCATTGCTGCAGAAGCACCACTACTCATTGGAGGTCTTCTAAAACCGACATTTTGATTAAATCGATTATTATTTTGATTTCTATTAAAACCATTTTGACCGTTTCGATTAAAACCAACTCGCTGTCCGTTGTTATTAAAGCGATTATTTCCATCGTTTCGGTTATCTCGATTATCACGTTCTTTATTTTGCTGATAACTTTGCCTTGCTTGAGCTCCGTTAAATCCGCCAGAACCATTTCTATTTGTATAAGGTCGATTTTGAGAATTCTGATTGTTGTTATAATTATTTCTGTAATATCCGCCACCATTTTGGCGATTATTTCTTCCTCTATCAGAAAGATTTCCCGCTTTTACATTAGGACGTGCTGGATTTAATTCAAAAGTACGATTTTTGTTTTCTGTCTTTTGAACTGGCGTTGCGTCAGAAACTGGCTGATTTTCTTTTTGAGAATTCTGAACTCCATCCGCCTTTTTTACAACAACACGTTTTGGTGATTCCGCATTTTGTTTTAAGTTTGCGTTATTTTGATTTTGAGTCGAATTTTGAACTGAAGGTGCCTTTCTTTTTACAACAACTACGCGTTTTTTTTCACTAGTAGCAGGAGTTGATTCTGCTTGCTTTTTGTGAACCACAACTTTGGGCTTGTTTTCTAATTCATCTGCCATATATTTATATTATTCCTCATCCTCTTTAAATTCAAATTCAATTCCACAATTAGGACAATGAGTCATATCAAGAGTGATTTTTGCTCCACATTCAGGACAGAAATATTCTTCTTCCTCTTGTGCTGATTCAGTTTCTTCTTGAATTTCAGTTTCTTGTGTCTCCGGTGGAAGATTTTCTAAATTATCATCTTCTACAAACTCAACATTTTCATCAATGAGTTTTTTAACTGAATCTAATTGTTCTTGAGTTATGCCTTCAATATTTATTGATTTATTATCGTAAGCAGTAACAAAATCTTGAATTTCTGCAAATCCATTGTCTGCAAGAATTTTTGCAACATTTTTATCAACGCTAGGCAATTCTGCAATAGTATTGATTTCATCATAATCTTCTTCGGTATCTTTGAAGAGATTTCTTGCATTTGTAGCAACTGCACTAATTGCAGAAAAATCAATATCTTGTGCTTGTTCTACAGTTTTTACATCAATATTCCAATCACAAAGTCTATTTGCAAGTCTAACATTTTGACCTTGTCTGCCAATAGCAAGTGACAACTGACTATCTTCAACAATTGCTAAAGCTTGACGTTTGTCTGCATCCATAATTACAACTTTTTCTACTTGTGCTGGAGAAAGTGCATTTTTTATAAATTCTGCCGGATCATCTTCATAACGAAGAACATCTATTTTTTCATTTAAAAGTTCGCGAATCACATTTTGAATACGAACACCTTTTAAACCAACACATGCACCAACTGGATCAACCTCTTCGCGTTTCGTTGTAACAGCAATTTTTGTACGATAACCTGCATCACGAACAATTTTTACAATTTCTACAGTTCCATCTGCAAGTTCCGGAACTTCTTTTTCCAAAATTGAACTTACAAGTTTTGGATCACTTCGAGAAAGAACAAGTTGAATTCCAGAATTTGTCTTTTTTACATCAACAATCAAAGCTTTTATGCGATCATTTTTTTCATAGAACTCAAGTTTTGATTGATATTTTACAGGAAGAATTCCTTCAATTTTTCCTGCATTTCCTAAATCTACATAAATATTTCCATTATGTTCACGCTGATAATAACCAATGATGATTTCGCCAACTTTATCTTTATAATCGCTATAAAGCGAATCTTTATAAGTTTCGTTCAAACCTTGGTGAGCAGTTTGTTTTCCGGTAGAAATTGCAGAAAACTTAAAAGTTTTTGGATCTTCCAAAATGTCAATTTCATCACCAACTTCAACATCCTCGCCAGCAAGTTTTTTGGCATCTTCAAGTTCAATTTCTACAACAGGATCCCAAATTCCATCGAGAACTGTTTTTCGTGAATAAATTGCAACGTCTGACATATCATCATTGAATTTTACGATTGCATTTTCATCTGTTCCATAAGTTCGTTTGTAAGCTGCTTTTAATGCTTTTTCAATTGTTAGTCGTACAGAATCTTCAGAATAACCTTTTTCCTGAATCAACTGACGGATAGCTTCTGCCATTTCTGACATTTCAAGCCTCCTATACCTTATAAATAAATTTTGCTTTTGCTATATTTTCATAAAGAATTGTGATTTTTTCACCATTCTCAATTTTCATAGTTACAGATTTTTCGTTTGCACTTTCAATTTTTCCGCTAACCCAATCCGATTTTTCTTTATCCCAAACACGAACTTCTCTTCCAATAAATACAGAAAATTCTGCAGCATTTTTGATATTATGTTCTATTCCAGGACTTGTTAATTCCATTGAAATATCATCTGTTCCAAGCAATGCTTCTAAACGAGGCAGTAAAACTCTATGGACCTTTGCACAATCGTTTACGCCCATATTTTCGTTAGGATTATTTGGCGAAACAACAGCAGAAATTTTTGTTGTATTTTTTGCAGGAACAATTTTTAAATCTACTAATTTATAGCCCAAACCTTCTACCAAAGGTTCGCACTCATCATAATATTTGATATTTTTATATGATTTATATTCCATATTTTTATTTTTACCTAACAAAAAAGACCCGAGCGGGAAACTCGAGTCTTTTTAATATAAATATTAAACTGACAGTAAAAATATAATTTTTTTTTAGATTTGTGTCAATTATATTTTTAGTCTGGTTACTTTACTGTCAGTGTGGCATCTTTATAAGTTGCGAATTTTTCGTAGCCTTGTTTTTCTAACATATCATACTGTGAACCCATTTTTTTTGCTTTTTTGATAATTGAAACGGTAAACTCTTGTTGAAGTTTTTTTGCATCTTGTAAAACATTTTCAAAAGGAACCGAATCATCATAAAGAAGGGCACATTTTTTCATTTCGCCGGGAATTTTATAATTTTGATCAAGCAAAATCGAACAAATTCGTTCAAATCCGATACTAAAACCAACAGCTGGAACTTCTTGCCCTATAAATTTTCCAACAAGATTGTCATAACGTCCACCACCGCCGACAGCTCCATTAAATCCGTTACAAGCAATTTCAAAAACTGCACCTGTGTAATAACCTTGTCCGCGCACTAAATTTGGACAGTATTTTATTTTATAACGATTTTGACTAACCGCATTGGCTGTTTTTATGATATATTTCAAATTATCTGCAATAGAAGAGTCTGAACATTTTGCGGCAACACTTTCTACAGTAATTTCGTCACTGGATTTTATAAAATCAACAAGATTTTTTATTGCACTTGTGGGAAATTGTTTTTCATTTAGTTCTGATTCAATTCCGTCTGCACCAATTTTGTCCATTTTATCAAAAGTTATGCAAACTGAATCCAAAGAATCTTCTGAAAATCCCATAGTTAAAAGCATATTTCGTAAAATTTTTCGGTCATTTATATTGATTGTAAAATCCTTAAAACCAATATTTAACATTGCCTGTGCGGTTACTTCTATTAGTTCGACTTCGGCATTTGGAGAAGAATCTCCTAAAACATCAATGTCGCATTGAACAAATTCTCGAAGTCGTCCTTTTTGAGGTCGTTCGGCTCTGTAAACTCTATCAGTTTGAATTACTTTAAAAGGATGTTGAAGATTTTCTTTGTTTGCAGCATAAAATCTTGTTAAAGGTAAAGTTAAATCATAACGAAGTCCCATATCTGATAAATCTTTTTCGCTAGGATTTTGCAATGACAACGCTTGATTTAGTTTTTCGCCACGTTTTAAAACTTTAAAAATAAGATTTAGGTTTTCTCCACCATCAGATTTATCTAGATTTTCAGAATCTTCTAGAATTGGAGTTGAAATTCTCTCAAAACCAGACGCTCTATAAGTTTCTAAAATTTTTCCTTGAACATAATCACGCATTTTTTGTTCAGAAGGCAAAATATCTTTCATTCCTTTTAATGCATTTACTTTCATTTATCATGCTTCCTTTTTATTATATTGATTTTGATTATACTTTTTTTTTATAAACTTTTCACCTAGAAAGAAAATCTTCCCACAAAACGCCGTCGCCACTTTTTACGTCTTTCGTAAGTTTTGTACCTAAAATTGTATCTAAAAATTCAGGACTAATTCCCGGAGCTAAAACCTTTTCTGTTCGTAAAACCCCAACATCATTTTCTGTGATAATTTTTCCAGCTTTTAAATCTGTCATAAAATGAAGACTTCTATTTGTTCTTCCATAATTTAAAAATTCTGATTTTGCAAGTTTTTTTATTCCATCGCCTAAAACTGCAAACACTTTTTCTTTTCCGAATTGTTCTGACATTTGCTCAATAATTCTTTTACGACCAAGTTCCTTTCCATAATGACGTAAAGTTGCTTCCGATTGGTGAACTTCGTGAACCATAAGTGCAAATTCTTCTGTTTCTAAAGCGACAGGATCATCCAATCCAGAAGTTTTTTTACTCAAAGTTATGTGTTTTTCAATAATTGTTCCGCCTTCCGCAATACTTAAAACCGGAACCAAAACAGGATTCAAAGAATGATCACTAACTCCAGTTTCTATTCCAAAAATATTTTTTAAATTTTCTATTAGTTTTAAATTATACTCTTCTTCTGGTGCCGGATAACTTGTAATACAATGTAATAACGAAACATTTTCGGTTCCAAGGATTTCAAGAGCTTTTTCTATATCAGACAGTTTTGAGACTCCAGTAGAAAGTATTACTGGTATTGGATTTTCCCCATTTTTTTTCTGATTTTTGCGATATTCAGCAAGTTCTTTTAACATTGGATAATGATTTAACTCTGGAGAAGCAATTTTTACAATGTCAGGGCAAATTTCCAAAAGTTCAGATAAACTTTTTAAGCCAAATGGCGAACAACAAAATTTGCATTTTTTTTCGTGAACAAAATCCAAACATTTTTTATAGAAATCTTTATCACATTCAAGTTGCAAAAATCTATCATAAAGTCGGATATTTCCAGTTGGTAATTTTACAAAACCAGTTTCCGGATGCAAAATTTCGTCTGCGTAAACCCATTGAAATTTAATTGCATCCGCTCCACAAAAAGCTGCTTCTTCTATCATTTCAAAAGCTTTTTTTAATGAACCTTCGTGACTCGTTCCGATTTCTGCAATTATTGTACTCATTTTTTTGCCTCAAAAGAATTTGAAACAGATTGAGCTTTATATCTGTTTGAATAAACGGTTAGACAAGAATCTGGCAACCAACCAAGCTCAAATTTATACCAAGTTTGATTTTTATCATCAGTTGTATTTCCTAAAACTTGCAAAACTTCACCTTTTCTGCAATGCCCCGTAATTTCTTCATTCCAATTGGCATTTTGTTTGTAAGCAACATAGGGGTCGTTTATAACTGCCCAACTAACATCCGGAGCTAACGCTAAAGGATAAGAATTATCAAATTCGATTGTTTCATCATCTTTTTTTTGGCAAGAAATATTTAAGACAACAACAAAAACAATCAAAATTACAACAAAATTTTTATTTTTCATAATTAAATTTTTCCTTGATTAATAAATTCCCATGTTACACCAGAGAATGACATTCTACATATTTTTAAATTTATCCTTAATTGTTTGCAAAATTGTTGGATAAATTTTCAAATCAGAATCGACAAAGTTTAATTGAGGAATTTTTTCTATTTCAATCCATTGATAATCAGTGTGTTCTGAAAGTGTAAATTTTTTTGATAATCCATCATCATAAAAATGAATAAAATACGCATAAAGATAGAATTTCTTTTCGTTGTGAAAAAATGTACTTTCGCAGATCTTCTCCCCGACCGTAACATCTTCTCCAAATTCTTCTTTCATCTCTCGCTTTATTGCATGAATTTCCGTTTCGCCTTCATTAATTTTTCCGCCCGGAAATTCCCATCTTCCGCCCATTACCCCTACATTTTGACGTTTTGCAATAAAAACTTTTCCATTTCTAAAATCAATACACGCAACCGATTTACCCATTTTTATTCCTTATTTATGATTTTATCTTTTTACACTAGTAGAAATTTCTTTTTGAATATCATCAATTTTTATTTCTACATCGCAACGAGTTATATCTAAATCTGTATTTTTTAATCTGATATATTGAGTGTCACCTTCGTAAAAAAGTGATTTTTCTTCTTTGAAAGCAATCTGATTATCAGCATTAAAAAGATAAATTGTAGCAAAAATATTTTTTGATTTTTTTTCTACAGTTTTTGGATTCCACTTAAAACTTATACTTGTATAAATAGATTCTTCATATAAATAAGAAAAAACAACGCAATCAATTCCTTCGATTTTGGCATAATTTCTAGTCTTATTAAATCCTGAATAAATCCAAACTGCACCAACAAAACAAACTAAAGCTATAAAAATAAATTTATTATTTCCGGTAAAAAGAACTCTAAAACCTTTTACAGGGTTCATTTCACCTCGATAATATTTTTTTACAATTTCAGGAGCATGAGAGACTCTTTCTTCTCGGTTATAATGAAAATGTAAAGGTTGTTCCCCATCTTTTCTTGTTTCTTCTACGTTTTCAAACATTTACTTTTCCAAAAAAGTAGCAATTAAATTATCGGTTCTGTACCAAACAATTCTTGCATTTTCTTTTTCTAAATACAAGGCACTTAAAATTCCATCATCAGAAAGAGAAATTGTATTAAATAAAATATTTGCGTGATTTACTGTAAAATGCCTTCTTAAAACTCTTTGACTTTCGTTTTCTAACATTTCGATATTAAATCCGTCAGCAGTTTTTATGATAAAAAATTTCCAACCATTTTTAGTAACGCCTAAAAAATCATAAGGATTTTTATAAGTTAATCGGCTGTAATCAACAGAAACATATTCTTCGTACGAAGGAATTGAAATTGGATTTTCATAAGTTTCGTTTTCTATGTTTAAAGTATACAAAATTGTAGATTCATAATTTATGGTTGATTGAACTTTAGACTCTTCATCAATAAAAGGCGTATAATAATCAATATCAACATAAAGTTTATAATCATATAAATCCGGAACAACTTTTTTTATTGTGTAAAAAACATCTGAATCTTCATAATTTTCTAATTTGGGAACATCTTTATGTAAAATAGGAATTTCATATTTTAAATATCCGTCGGTTGCAAACCAATAAACCATAAAACCTTGAGTAGAAGAACCAACAACAACAAGTTCATTATTTTCTGTTGTGTAAATATCATCGATAAGAGGAAATGGAGTTCCACCGGGGCCTTCCTGGCCAATAAATTCTACAAAAGACGTTTCTCTATTAAATTTTAAAACTGTTTGAGAATAAAGCATTGTTCCATCTTTACTTTGCTCTTGAGAATCAAAAGGAATAGTACAAACTGCATAAATTATTTTATTTGAATCAACAGCAATCTGCCCTGAATAATCAAAAGGATAAGAAATTGAACGATGAATGCTTTTATCCGGAAGAGTTGAATTTTCTATAAACTTTGCAGTTTGAGAATCTTCGTTGTAAAAAAGAGTGATTAAATCGCCATAAGAATTAAATTCCATCACTTTTTGAGATTCGCCATTTACAAGATAAAAAAATCCATCTCGCATATAAAGACCAAATCTAACATTCCCAACAGAATTTAAATCCGTAACACTTATTTGTTCTTCAAAATTTCCATAAGGAATCGTAAAAAGTTCAGTTTCGCTTATTGATTTTATAACGTTAGATTTTGAACAACCAATAAAAAAAATTGGAATAAAAAAAAGTTCAAAAATAATTTTTTTTGATTTCATATTTACAGTAGTTTAAATGTTCAATTTTCTCTTGTCAATTCTTATATAAAATTATGAATTATTAATGAGAAAACAGGAATGAATTTAAATTTTGAATATGTATTCTCGACTCCTTAAATGCATATAAAAAAATATGTAAAGAAAGGTTCTCATTTTGGAGAAGTATTTTTTTATAATTTGCATAATAATTTGAAAAAGTTTTCTCTTGTCAATTCTTATAGAATATTAGTAATTTTTATAGTAAGATGTATTAATACTTATTGAGGGAAATTACATGATTATTGACAAAATTCTTACTGCCATATTTGGTACACAAAACGACCGAGATTTAAAAGCATTAAAACCTATTTTAGCAAAAGTTAATGAAAAAGAGTCTTGGGCAAAATCCTTACAACCAGAACAGTTTCCGGAAGAAACTAAAAAATTCAAAGAAAGACTTGCAAATGGAGAAACTCTTGATGATATTTTACCAGAAGCTTTTGCACTTTGTAGAGAAGCTGCTTGGCGTGTTCGTGGAGAAAGAGCTTTTGATGTTCAAGTTTTAGGTTCAATCAATCTTCACCAAGGAAAAATTACAGAAATGAAAACTGGTGAAGGAAAAACTTTAGTTGCAGTTGCACCGGCATATTTAAATTCTCTTTGCGGAAAAGGCGTTCATATTGTTACAGTAAATGATTATCTTGCAGGACGAGATTCTAACACTTTAAGACCGGTTTATGAATATTTAGGTTGTACAGTTGGTGCAATTCTTTCTGATATGGATAATGATGCAAGAAAAGCCGCTTACAATTGCGATATTACTTACGGAACTAATAATGAATTTGGTTTTGATTATCTTCGTGATAATATGAAAATCGATTTAAAAGATAAAGTTCAACGTGGATTTAATTATTGTATTGTTGATGAAATTGACTCCATTTTAATTGATGAAGCAAGAACTCCTCTTATTATTTCGGGTGCCGGTGAAGATGATACTTACAAATATCATGAAGTTGATAAATATGTAGATGAATTAAAAGAAGTTGAAAAAGACCCAAAAACCGGAGAATATCCAGATGAAACAATGATGCTTCCTGAAGAAAGAGCAAAAATCGAAGGTGATTTTACAATTGATGAAAAATCAAAAAGAGTTTCTTTTACAGACAAAGGAATGCTTCATATTAATGAAATTCTTCACAAACACAATTTAATTACAGGAAATCTTGAAGATGAAGAAAATTTTGAATATACACATTATTTTACACAAGCATTAAGAGCTCATCTTCTTTTTCATAATGATGTTGATTATCTTGTACGCGATGGAAAAGTTGAAATTATTGATGAATTTACAGGACGCGTTTTAGAAGGACGTCGTTATTCAGATGGACTTCATCAAGCTATTGAAGCAAAAGAACATATCAAAATTGCTCAACGAAACAGAACAATGGCGACAATCACATTCCAGAATTTTTTCAGAATGTATGACAAACTTTCTGGTATGACAGGAACTGCTGCCACAGAAGCGGTTGAATTTAATAAAATTTATGGTCTTGATGTTGTTTCAATTCCGACAAATCTTCCTGTTGCAAGAATTGATGAAAATGATGAAGTTTATTTAAACGAAAAAGAAAAATGGGAAGCAATCGCAAAAGAAATTCAAATTGCACATGAAAAAGGTCAGCCAGTTTTAGTAGGAACTGTTTCTGTAGAAAAATCTGAACTTTTATCACAACTTCTTACTAGAAAAGGAATTAGACATGAAGTTTTGAATGCAAAAAATCACGCTAGAGAAGCTATGATTATTGCAGAAGCCGGGTCAAAAGGTGCTGTAACCATTGCAACAAACATGGCCGGTCGTGGTACAGATATAAAACTTGGTGGTTCTCCAGAATTCAGAGCAAGAAAACGAGCAGGAACAAATGCAACTGAAGAACAATACAAATCAGCATTAGAAATAGAAAAAGAAAATTGGAAAAAAGATTATGAAGAAGTAAAAAATCTTGGTGGATTGTATGTAATTGGTACAGAACGCCACGAATCTCGCCGAATTGATAATCAGTTGAGAGGACGTTCCGGACGACAAGGCGATCCTGGACGCTCAAAATTCTTTATTTCTATGGACGACGATTTAATGCGTTTGTTTGGTGGAGAAAGGATGAAAGCTATGATGACAAGAATTGGTATGCAACCTGGCGAACCAATTGATCATCCTTGGTTAAATAAAGGAATTGAAAAAGCACAACAAAAAGTTGAAGACAGAAACTTTGAAATAAGAAAACATTTGCTAGATTATGATGATGTTTTAAATGAACAAAGAACTGTTATTTATCAACAACGTGATGAAATTCTTGCAGATAAAGCACTTTCTGAACGCGTTATGAACAATGCACAAGAAACTGTAGAAGATTTTTTTGCTCAATATGAAGCAAATTATAAACATAACAAAAAAGATAATTCAGCAATTTATCAATTATCAGAAAATATTAAAAATACATTTGGTTTTGCTCTTCCTACAGAAAATCTTACAAAAGATGCAGTTTTAGCAACACTCCAAAATGATATTACAGAAAAAGAAACTCTTGCCGGAAAAGAAAATCTCAATATGTTTATTCGTTATCAATATATTCAAATTATTGATAAAAAATGGTTAGACCAACTTGAAACATTGGAAGGTTTGCGAGAAGCAGTTGGACTTCGTTCTTACGGTTCAAAAAATCCGCTTACAGAATATAAAATCGAAGGATTTAATATTTTTGATGAAATGCTTTCTACAATTAGAGATACTGTTATGTCGAGAGTATTTAAAGTAAAAATTCAACTTTCTCCAGAAGCAGCAGAACATCGTAGAAAAATGCTTGAAGCACAAAATAAAAATATGAATGCACAACATAATGAAGCACAATCTATAAGTTCTCAGATTGCTCAAAACGAAGCACAAAATTCTGCAAAATCATCTTTTAATGGAAATTTAGCAAGAAGACAAGCTTCAAATGGAGCAATGCAACAACATACGCAAGGAGCAAATGTTACAGTTCGTAGAACAAGTCCAAAAGTTGGAAGAAATGATCCATGTCCTTGTGGAAGTGGAAAAAAATATAAAAACTGTTGTGGACGATAAAATTATCGGGACAAAACAAAAATTAATTTGAATGTCATTATTGCACGAGTTTGCTTCGCAAACGTCGCAGAGTGTGATGCGATAATCTAAAACAACAGAGTCATCTGTCTGCCGCCAGACAAGGTTCGACTGAGAATCTCAGATACATAAAAAAAGTTCATTGAGAAAAAATCCCAATGAACTTTTTTTTATCTAATTCTTGCCATTCTAGAAAGTGGCCAAAATCTGAAGATTGGTTTTCCAATTATATATTTTTTATTAACATATTGTGGTTCTAAGATTGATTGATAAGTAAAAGACATTGAATCTTCGGAAGTTAAATTTGTAACAAAATAATCATCAGAATGACGTAAATCCAAAGAATTAAATCTATTATCCCCCATCATAAAATAACAATTTTCAGGAAGATATTGAGGATTTCCATTTTTATCACAAGAAGGAAAAACTTTCATATTTCTGCTGTCTAGTAAAAACTGAACATACCAAACAAGATTATTTGCTTTTATCATATTTTCTGATAAAACTGAATCAGAATTCCATAAAGAAGAACTTACACTATTACGAATTAAATCTGCATAACGAACAATCATATTTCCAAAACAGATTTTTGTCATAACATTCAATCTAAAATTAGATTCTTCATACATATCGCGAACATTATTTTTTGAAGAAATCCAAGATGTCATAAATTTTTCAAACCATTCAATTCCACCCTTTTGAGTAAGAATTTTTTTAGTTAAACTTTGAAGATTATTACTTGCAAACATCTGATAAATTTGAAGAGAAGGTTCAGTAAAATCTTGTGGAGAATCCGGTAAAGACACTATTACTTTTAATTTTTCAACTAAATTCTCAGCATTATACATTGCAATATTTAAATCATAATTTCTTCGTTCTTGTTCAATTTCTAACATTTTAGAATAACCTTCTTTTGCAGAAGAAACGATTGCTTTTGTATTTGTTCTTTGTCCAAGTTGATTATATTGTTCATTCATTAATGCTAAAGGATAAGTTTGTACATTTTGATATAAATCAGATTTGATGGAACTTAAATCCCAACAAGCGTATTTTTCATCCATTTTTGAAGGAATCCATTCATCACTATCTTTTGTTCTTGTATATAAAACACCATCTTGCATAACAAGTTGTTCACCTGGTAAACCGGTAATTCGTTTTACAAGAGGATCTGCTTTTGGCTCTCCACTTTCATCACGATTTAAATTTACTTGCATAAGAGTAAGCATATAAACTAATTGAGAAGCAACACTTTTTACTTCAGATTTTCGGTCAATTGTGTAATGAGGATTTCTTAAAACAATTGTATCTCCACGTTTATATTTTCTAAAATCCGGAAGACCAATATCTGTTAGTGGGAATTTCGGTCCGCAATCAATTTTAGAAACAGCAACTCTATCTTTTATTAAAAAAGTTGGAACCATTGATTCTGATGGAATTGTATAAAGTTGAAAAATAAAAATCTGAACAAGCATAACTGTACATAAAGCCCAAACAATTGCATCAACCCAATCTACAATTTCGTAAAAAAATCTAAAAATTCCTTTTGGCTTTTTAAAAGATGGTTGAATTTTCCAATTTTCTGTAAGTTGCTTAGAACGTTTTTCATTCATCATTCTTGTAATCATAAGAGCACAAACAAAAATCACAATCCAAAGTAAAACTGTAATTAAATCATACCAATAAGGAGTTCCAAATTGTCCTGCTCTTCTAAGAATAAAAGCAACTAAAAGTACATACGGCAAATACGAAGTCATTTTTAAAACTGGAATATAAAATTTACCATTTGTTTGTTTTTTTATTTTGAAAAAGAATAAATAAACTAAAATTCCAATAAAAATAAAACTTAATGGAAAAGCTAAAAGTGAAATATCTGCGTGAAAACTTAAATTAAAAAAAGAAAAAATCGTTGCAGCACAAAGTTCAATATAATTTGTAATTAAAAATCTTTTAAAAGTATTTTTTTTATCTATATTTTTATTCATAAGTTTAATGTATCAAAATTAAGAAAGTTAGTGAATAAGTAGAAATCGTGAGAAATTATTTTTTAATTGCAAACAAATTTTTTCTAAATTTTCAGAACGAATCTTTGAAAATTCTTCATAAATTATCATAATTTCAGAACATAAAGTTTTTTCTTCACCTTTTAAAAATTGAAAAGGTGAATCTGTTTCGCAAAGAAGATTTTCTAAAGGAAGATTTTTTGCACACAAAATTACATTTTTATTATGATTCATCATCTGTTTTCCAAAAGAAAAAAATGCATTTATATCTCGTTTCAGTAAAGATTGTGCTTCTTGAAAACTTCCCATAAAACTATGAAACAAAACTTGTGGAACTTTCTTTAATAAATATGCATATTCAAAAAGTTTTTCATTTGCTTTTCTACAATGAATTACAACCGGAAGATTGTATTTTATTGCAATTTCTAATTCTATAATAAAAATTTCTTCTTGAATACTTTTAGAACTTTTTAATTCATCAGAAAAAAAATCAAAACCGATTTCTCCAATTGCATTTAATTTTTTTTCTTCGCAAAGATTTTCTAAAAACGAAAGATTTTCTTTTATATCAATAAAATTTGCACTTTGAGGATGAATTCCATAAGATAAAAAAATATTTTGTAAATTTTCATCATTTTTTTTTGAAAACTGAATTTCCCATTCATTTTTTGAATGAGCACACGAGCAGCCAAACCAATTTTTTTCTGAAACATCAAAAGCATTCTTTTGAATAGAATCTGCATAATGAAAGTGAGCATCGCAAAAAAATAACTGATTTTTTTCTAACATATTTTTTATTATATCCGAAAATAAAATAAGATGACAAAAAATCATCTAAAACTTTAGGGTATTTAGGGGACAAAAAATGAAGAGTTTTACATTAAAAAGCATTGGAAAAAATACTGATTATATGACGATTGTTCGTGAACTTGAAGACGGTTTTGTTGTAAAAATTGTTCGCGATTTAGATGGCTATGATGATATAAAAACAGATTATATCAGTAAAGAACTTTTTGACAGTTGCGTACGAACTGGTTATCTTACAGAAATAAAAGAAAAAGTTGCTATTGGTGCGTAAAAAAAACGACAAAATTTCTAAATGGTGGTTTCGAGAATCTCAACCACCACATTTTTTTCAATCATCATATTCTGACTAAACTATCTTATTCTTTTAAAACAAATTTTCTTTCACAAGATTTTCTGTTTCACTAATTCTTTCATCTTTAGAACCTTGTTTTAACCAATTTATTTTTACACCATTTTTTTCCATAAATCTAAACCAAGTTTCTTGCCTTTTTGCAAATTGACGAATTGCAATAAAAAGTTTTTCGGTCATTTCTTCTTTTGTTTCTATCTTTTTTTGTAAAAATAACGAACAATATCTATATTCTAAACCTAATTTTTCTAATCTTTCCCAAGAAATTCCATTTTGGTGAATTGATAAAACTTCATCAATCATACCTTCATCAATTCTTTCTTTCAAACGTTTATAAATATTTTCCCAAAGTTCTTGACGAGGAAGAGTCATTCCAATTATAAAAGGTTTTATTTCAGGACGATTTACAGAAGTTGCATCAACTCCATTTTTCTTTGCTTCTATAATTTCTAATGCCTTTATCACACGATTTTTTTCTAGTAAATCACTTTTTTGATGCAAATTTGGTTCTTCTTTTAACAATCTTTCACACAATACTTCTAAAGGTAATTTTTCAAGTTCTGCATGTAATTTTTTATTTTCGGGAAGCATTACCAAATTGTAATTACGAATAATTGCGTCAAGATACATTCCGGTTCCGCCAACAACAACTGGAAGTTTTTTTCTATTCTGTAAATCTACAAAAACTTTGTAAAAATCTAATTGATAATTATAAACATTGTATTCATTTGGCAAGTCGATTATATCAATTAAATGATATGGAATTTTTTTTCCTTCAAAAACATAATCGCTTAAATCTTTTCCGGAACCAATATCAAGATGATTATAAACTTGTCTTGAATCTGCAGAAATAATTTCTCCATTAAATTTTGCAGCAATATCTACACCAACAGAAGTTTTTCCAACCGCAGTCGGACCTAAAACGACAACGCAATTAAAATCATTCATTATAAAACCTTACAAATTATACATTTTAAGTATTCAGATTTTGGATACCCTAAGAGAACAGGGTGATCCGGTCCGGCTCCCCTTTTTTCAAGAATCTGTACTTTTTTGTGAGAATCCATTGCGGAATGCATAATCATATCACAGAACATTGAAGTTTCCATAAAATATGAACAAGAACAAGTTACTAGTATTCCACCTTTATTTAACAAACGCATTGCACGAAGATTGATTTCTTTATAACCGCCATACGCTTTTTCTATCATTTTTGCAGATTTTGTAAACGCTGGAGGATCAAGAATGATTACATCAAATTTTTCATTTTCTGATTCATATTTTTTTAATAAATCAAAAACATCTGCACAAACCGCTTTCATATTTTTTTCTGCATGATTGAGTTTTATATTTCGATTAACCATATCTACAGCTTCTTCAGAAATATCAACAGAAATAACTTCTTTGGCTCCAGCTTTTACAGCATTTAACCCAAACGCTCCGGTATGAGTAAAAGTGTCCAAAACCCGTTTTCCTTTACAAAAATTTGAAGCCGCAATTCGATTGAATTTTTGGTCAAGAAAATATCCAGTTTTTTGCCCTTTTTCTATATCAACTTCAAGTTTTATACCATTTTCGATAATCGTAAAAATTTTATCTTCATTAAAATAAGATGAATTTTCACTTGCAAGAGGAAAATCTTCTTTTTTTAAATCTAAAAACCCAGAAACTAAAGGCAAACCTTCTTTTTCGCGAACAGAAACATCGGAACGCTCATAAATTCCAGTTGGCTCACAAATTTTCAAAAGTGCATTTAAAATTTCAGTTCTAAAAACATCACAACTCATAGAAAGAAATTGCACAACCAAAATAACTTTTTTATCATCAGTACAAAATCGTTCGCAAATAAAACCCGGAATAAAATCTGCTTCAGCAAAACAAAGTCTGTAAGAATCTTGTGCAGAATAATAAAGTTTACGAAGATTATAAGCATCGGATATTTTTTCATCATAAAATTCTTGAGGATTTTCTAAGATTTTATCTGCATGCTCGTTTCCAATAATTCTAACTGTTATTTTTGAATTTTTATTAAAAACACCAGTTCCTAAAAATCCGCCAGATTTTGAATAAATTTCTACTACAGACCCATTTTTTAATGAACAAACATTTAAATTTTCATTTTTCCATTCTGATTTTTCATTTTCCCTAAATTTTAAATGTGAAATTTCATTATCAAAGACCCAAGGATAACCTTGTTGAATTTCTTTTTCTTCATTTTTGTTTAAAAATACACGTGGAAAATTATTTGTACTCATTTTTTATCCTTTTTAAATATATTTTTTCCAAATTTTACGCAAACTTTTTGCAGATGTAAAAAGTTCTGCATTTATACCAATTTTTTTTGCCGCTTCAACATTTTCAATTCTATCATCTGTAAAAAAAGTTTTTTCTGGAGAAAAATCTTCTGCATTCATAATTAATTTCCAAAAATCTGGATTTGGTTTTATTTCTCCAATTTTATTTGAAGCATAAGTTTGATGAAAATAAGAATAATCACCGCGTTCAAGATGATTTTCCCAATGACTTTGAATTGTGTTTGTGCCACAAACGACTCGATTATGTTTTTTAAGTTCATAAATTAGTTTTACAGTTTTTTTATTCAAAACTGGATGAAAATAAAGACGAAACAAATCGTTTTTTACAGTTTTTGCATTAAAACGTTTTGAAAATGCATTAAAATCTTCCCAAAATTCTTGAGTTGTGATTTTTCCTTTTTGAAGCAAATCCCAAATATTTTCGCCATTTTTATTTGTCTTAGATTCGCAAATATCAAAAAAATCTTTTTTAGAAATTCCAATTTCTTTATAGAGAGAATCCATCATAAAAGTTGAAGTTACAACTCCGCCCATATCAAAAACAAAAAGCATTTTTTATTCCTTATTTAGAATTTTTAAGATTTTTAAATTCATTCATAAAATCACTAGACTTTTTTATATAATCTTGTTGGTCGTAAGCATCAAAATGTTCGATTGCAAAATAATCATCATAACCAGTTTCTAAAATTTTCAAAATCAATTTTTTTATTGGAAGATAACCAAAACCAGTTGGAACAGAAGTAAGTCCTTTATTATTTTGAAAATTTATACCATTTTCATAACCGCGATCTTTACAATGAACATGAAAAATATATTTTTTTAATTCATCAAATGCATCTAAAATATTTTCATCACTAAAGCAAAAATTTCCCATATCAAAACAAAGCTTTAAATTTGGAATATTTTCAAAAAAATATTTTAGTTGAGCAATTTTTGCACAAGGTGATTTTTCGTTATCAAAATCTTCGAGTAAAACTGTAATATTTTGATTTTTTGCAAGATTTACCGCAGTTTGCAAAAAATCTTTTATTTGAAGAATTTGTTCTTTTTCTGAAAAATTATCATCAAAAAAAGGAGGAACAACAAGTATTTTCTTTGCCCCAGATTTTTTTGCAATTTCTATGTGAGAATTTAATTTTTCAAGATTTTTTGTATCATTCCAATCATAAAATTCATAAACACAACTAACTTGCAAATTATAATTTTTTAATCTTTCCAAAATAGAAAAATCATTTTTTAATTGCCAATGATTTATTTCTACAGCATCAATACTGCATTTTTGCACAAACGAAAGTATTTTTTCTTCACTTTTAAAAGATTGCTCACACGCTTGTTTTATATGGTCATAAAAGATAGAAACTTTCATTTAGTTTACCTCGTAACATACTAAAAATTTTTCAGATTTTTTCGGATTATTTACATAGTAAACTGCATTTTTTATGATTTTTTGAATATTTTTATCATAATAAATTGGATATTCTTCGTGTCCCGGTTGAAAATAAAAAATTTTTCCAAATCCACGATTCCACACACAACCACTACGAAAAACATAACCGTTTGAAAAATGTCCTAAAAAAATCAATTCGTCGGGAACTGGAATGTCAAAATATTCGCCATACATTTCTTCTTTTGGAAGTTCAACACATTCAGGAACATCATTTACAATTGGATGATTTTGCATTATGCACCAAAGTTTTTCGCTTTTATCATGTTTCCATTTTAGAGTCATTGAAGTTCCCAAAAGATTTTTTATTGGCTTAGAAAAATGTGCACTGTGAAGAGCAATAAATCCCATTCCGCGTAAAACATATTTTTTTATACGAAGAGCAACTTCATCACTAAATTCATCTTGTTTTGCGTGACTCCAAAAAATTAAAACATCTGTATCAGAAAGGATTTTTTCCGAAAGACCGTGTTCTTCATCATCAAAAGTACAAGTTCTAATAAAAAGATTTTTATCTTTTTCCAAAAAATCTTTTATACAATTATGAATTCCATTCGGATAGATTTTTTTTACATTTTCGTAAATTTGTTCGTGATAATTTTCGTTATAAATTGTTACTTTTATCATTTTTATTCCAAACAAGTCCTTAATTCTTCAACATTTTTGCAAATAAAATCTGCACCGCTTTTTTCAAGTTCTTCTTTTTTTCCAAAACCATACAAAACGCCACAAGATTTTATTCCAACTTTTTTTGCACCTTCTACATCGAATTTTCTATCTCCAATCATTAAAACATTTTGCAATTCCGGATATTTGCATTTTTCGAGAGCATACAAAATCACTTCTGCTTTTTCGCTTCGAGATTCATTCGGAAGACTTCCGCAAATAAAATCAAAATATTTTGCAAGATTATGATGTTCTAAAATTTTTGTAGAAAAAATTTCCGGTTTGGAAGACGCAACTACAAGATGTTTTTTACTTTCTTTTAGATTTTTTAAAAGTTTTGGAATTCCTTCGTAAACATAATTTTCGAAAAGACCTTTTTCGGCGTAATATTTTCGATAAATTCCAACGGCTTGTAATGATTTTTCTTCATCAAAACCAAATTCATTTTTGAAAGTATCAATCAAAGGTGGACCAATAAATGTACAAAGTTTTTCGTAAGAAGGAACTTTTATTCCAAAATAAGAATAAACATTTTTAAAAGAATTTATGATTCCTAAAGAATTGTTTACTAAAGTTCCATCAAAATCAAAAAACAAAAAATCAAACATAAATGCATTTTAGCATTTTTTTTTGACAAATGCATTTAAAATTAGTATGTTATTTAAACTTTATGAAAACAAAAATTGAAAAAGACTTTTTACAAAAATTAATTCGACTCACGCTTCCAATTGCATTACAAAATCTTATGTTAGCACTTGTGGCAACAGCTGATGCTCTTATGCTGGGAAATGTTTCTCAAAATATGATGTCAGCAGTTTCGCTTGCAACTCAAATTCAATTTATTCAAAATATGATTTTAGGGTCTGCAATCTCTGCAAATACAATTTTAGGTGCACAATATTGGGGAAAAGGCGACAAAGAAACTTTAAATAAATTTTTTTGTATGAGTTTACGACTTTGTACTTTTACATCAATCGTATTTTTTATACTTTGCGAATTTTTTCCTCGTCCACTAATGAAGATTTTTACAAATGAAGAATCTCTTATAAAAATCGGAATCGATTATTTAAAAGTTGCAGCTTGGTCTTATCTTTTAACAGGAATTTCTCAATCATATCTTGCTATTTTTAAGATTAGTGATAAAGCAAAAACGACAGCAATAATAAGTTCTTCTGTTGTAATTTTGAACATTTTTTTAAATGCAGTTTTTATTTACGGCTTATTTGGAATTCCGGCATTTAATGTAAAAGGAGCGGCTATTGCAACTGTAATAAGTAGAATTATTGAACTTTTAGTTTGTATAATTTTTTCATACAAAAAAAATTATATTCATCCTCATTTTAAAAATTTGTTTTTACATCAAAAAGATTTAACTTTTGATTTTGCAAAATGTGCTTTGCCGATTTTAGGAGCAAGTTTATTTTGGGGAATTGGATTTACATCATACACTGCTTTTATGGGACATTTAGGTGTTGATTCAGCAGCAGCAAATTCGGTAGCATCAGTTATTCGAGATTTAGTTTGTTGTTTATGCAACGGATTTGCAGCCGGAGGAGGAATTGTAATTGGAAATGAACTTGGTTGTGCAAACCTCGAAAAAGCAAAAAAATATGGTAACCATCTTGTAAAAATCGCTTTTCTACTAGGATTTTTTTGTACAATTTTAATGTTTGCAATCACACCACTTGTAATAAGATTTGTAAAAATGAGCCAAAATGCAACTTCTCTTTTGATAGGAATGATGTTCATAATGGCAATTTATATGATTGGAAGAACTGTAAACACAATTATTATAAATGGCATTTTCAGTGCAGGTGGAGATACCCTTTTTGATTTATATTCACTTGCAATTATGATGTGGGGATTAGCAGTTCCGTTAGCAGCATTAGGAACATTTATGTTTGATTGGCATCCGCTTGTAGTTTACGCTTGTACTTGCATTGATGAAGTCGGAAAAATTCCAATAGTTTTTATTCATTACAAAAAATATAAATGGGTAAAAGATTTGACTAGATAAAACACATCACTTTTATGACACCTTTTTTTTTGATAGAATGAATCCATGTCAAATCTAATTTCAATCACACAAAATATTTCTTACCTTCCATCATCAACAAATCCTTTATGTTGTGATATTGTTTTTATAAAAACAGAAAAATCAACTTGGATTTACGATGTTGGTTCTTCAGAAGATGCATTAAATGCAATAAACGACATTTCAGGTAAGAAAAATATTGTAATTTCGCATTTTCATCCAGACCACATTTACAATCTTTTCAACAAAAACTTAAAATATGACAATCTTTTTGTTTCAAAATACACAAAAAATTATTCAAAAATAGGAAATGTCATTGAAGCAGATTTTACAGTTGAAGAAAATCCCGAAATTAAAATTTTTCAATTTCCTTCAAGTCATGCAAAAGGTTGCCTTGCCATTTTATGCGAAGATTATGCTTTTTTAGGCGATGGAACTTACGCAAAAGAAAAAGTCGGACATCACACTTACAACGCACAAATTTTGCAAAAAGAAATTGAAGTTTTAAAAAGCCTTCCTTGTAAGTTTGTTTGTCTCGATCACGACCCTAATTTTATTCAAAAACGCGAAAGTTTGATTTTTCTTCACAAAGCAATCTATTCTCGCAAAAAAATCGGAAATCCACTCATAAGCGTTGAAGATTTTTTTAATAGCAATGGAACTGTAAAAAGATAATACAATTTTGCATTATAAACAAATCAATCTAAAAATAATAATTGTAAAATAACAAAAGTTACTTTAAAATTAAACTATGTATTATTTTATTGCAAACATTCACGGAGCGAGTGGAAAGGCTCTTCTTACTTGGAAAAAAGTTAAAAGAATTCTTATTGAAAAAAAAATTCAATTTAAAACTCTTCTTTCAACAAAAATTGGTGATGCCTCTCGTTATGCACGCGAAATTTGTTCAAACGATGATGTTCAAAAAAATATTGTTGTAGTTGGAGGGGACGGAACTATAAACGAAGTTTTGAATGGAATTTCAGATTTTTCAAAAGTAAAATTCGGTGTAATTCCGACTGGAAGTGGAAACGATTTTTGCCGTGGAGTTGGAATAAAACGCGGACTCAGAAACACAAAAAAAGTTCTAGAAAAAATACTTTTATCACAAGGTGAAGAAAAAATTGATTTAGGAAAAGTTTGTGCAGATGGAATCTCAAGATATTTTGGAATTAGTTCTGGAATTGGAATGGATGCAATTGTAACAAAAAAAGTAAATGAATCAAAATTAAAATCATTTTTAAATCACATAGGACTTGGAGGAACTGCGTACACTCTTATCACACTAAAAACTCTTGCAACTATGAAATTTTATAAAATAAAAGCAATTTTTGATGAAACCGAAAAAAAATCTTTCGAAAAACTAATTTTTCTTAGCGAAATGAACTTAAAAGCAGAAGGCGGAGGTGTAAAAATGGCACCTAAAGCCTTAAAAGATGATGGCAAACTTTCAGTTTGTGTTGCAAATGGAATTCCAAGAGGACTTGTTTATTTTGTTTTTCCATTTTTGATTTTTGGAATCCACTCAAAATTAAAAGGACTCACTGTAAAAAAATTTTCTACGCTCGAAGTTTTTTCAGAAACTCCGTTAGTTTTGCACACAGATGGAGAATATGTTGGTGATGTAAAGCACATAAAATGGGAAATCTTACCAGGCGTGTTAAAAATTTTAAACTAAAACTCTACTCTACATCACAAAATAAATCAAAGCGGATAAAATATAAAAGGCAATTTACGGATTTTTGCTCAAGTGTATAAAGGTCGCAAATTGCATTTTTATAACAAATTTGTTGCTCTTTATATTTTTCCACGTTCACAACATGGTCAGTTTTATAATCAACAATAGTGAACGTTCCATCTTCATTTTCAAAATACAAATCAATTGTTCCCGTAATGATTTTTTTATCAGCAAAACTTGTAAATTTTTGTTCAGCAAAAACTTTTCTACCATCTTTTTTTGCATTTAAGATTTTTAAACCAATTTCTGATTTATAAAAACGTTCACAAATTTTTTTACAAATTTCATCAAGTTGATTTTGAATTTTTTCATCAAGATTTTTTGTAATTGACAAAGAAAGAGTTTTTATTTCATCAAAAGAAACGTTTTTTGCAAATTGTTCAAAATAAAAATGCACCAAAGTTCCAAATTTATCAAAATTAAAATTTTTATTTTCGATTTTAGACAAAATATCATCAATTTCGGGATACAAATCATTAAGATTTTTTTGAGAAGCTCGAAGTTCTTTATCTTTTTTTTCGTCATAAGGAAGCTCTAAGTTGCTTGGAGTAATATAATCAGATTCTAAAATTGGCATTTTTATTAAACTTGCATTTTCTATCCAATTTTGAGCATTTTTTATTTTTTGCAAACGAAGATTATCAATATCAACTTTTTTTGTATAATAAACTTCTGTCGATTGTTGCGGAATTTTTATAACATCAAAAGGTGCATTTTCAACATAATTTTGTTCCCACTCAGAATTTTCAATATCTTGATAATATTGACAAACAACTTCATCTAAAATGCCATTTGAAGAATGACCTTTTTGATTTATCTTATAAAATCCAACAAAATATAATTCTTGAATTGCTCGAGTTGCACCAACATAAATCAAACGGCGAAATTCAGCTTCGTTTTTTGAGTCAGAAATCTCTTTTGTTTTTAAGAAAAAATAATTTTGTTCGCCATTTGTAGGTTTTAATGAAATTCCAAATTTTTCATCAAAATAAAAATCTTCAGTATTGATTTCTGAAGTCTTTTTCTTCAAAAAACCGCCGGAAACAAACACATAATCAAATTGTAAGCCCTTACTTTTGTGAATTGTCATAATTTGAACAGCATCTTCGCGTTCTAAAGGATATGAAACTTCTTTTGTATCCATATCTAAATCAGAATCCTTTGCCCAAGAATGAAATTCTGATTTTTTTTGCAAACCTAATTGGTCTACAAACCAAGAAATTCCATTTCCGGATAAATCAGCTGTTCTTGCAATTTCAAAAAGCAAATCATATTGTTCTTCAAAAGAATTTACATTTTTATTTAAAATTGTTTCATAACGATAACCACAATCATACCACAAAAAATTTAAGGTTTTTGTAATACTTTGAGAAAGAATTTTTGGCTGATTTTCATTAAACATTTTTTTTGCATTTAAATATCTTAAAAATTCGATTGTATTTTCGCCCAAAGTATTTTTTATTTGAGTTTCATAATTCTCATCAAAAGGAACAAATACAAAATCTTTATCTTTAACATCAACACAAATAGAAAGAATTTTTTCTAAAACTGGTTCAGAAAGACCAACAAATGGGGAACATAAAAAAGAACTAAAAGCCGTCAAATCTGAAGGATAAACACAAAGTCGCAAAAAACTATAAATATCATTCACAACTGCATCCGAAAAAAGATTCGATTGCTGATCAAGTTCGTAAGGAATATTAAAATGTTCAAACCAAGAAATAAGATATTTTCTGTTCGTTCGAGATTTATCCAAATAAGCAATTTGAGAAAAATTTATATTTTTTTGAGAGTGAAGTTCATCTATTTTTTTTGCAATAAAATATGCAATTTGATTTTCTTCGTCCAAGATAAGATTTTGCTCAACCAACGAAGAAGAATCTGATGAAGAAAGAAAAAATGCTACGTGTGAGCGAACATTATTTTGATTTAATTCAACAGGTTTTAATTCTTCGTGAGTTTTTTTATCAACATAACGAGCAATTGCAATTTCTGGATAAGTTGCTTCAAATTTTTCATCGGAATTCTGTAAAAAAACTGATTTTTTACTCAAATTAACAAAATCTTCGTTTTTAACTGCAAAACCGCCAAACAAAGTATTAAAAGTTGTTAAAAGTTCTGGCTCTGAACGATAATTATAAACCATTGGAAGAAACGAATCTTTTCCATTTAAGTTTTCCAAATCATCTTTTAAACCATTAAAAACAGAAACGTCAGCTCCTCGAAATTTATAAATTGATTGTTTTTCGTCTCCTACAAAAAAAAGTTTATCTTTTACAATCCGATTTTTTAGTTTTTCGTGAATGCCTTCAAGATTATTTTCGTCATAAACAAAATCATCTTCACCTTCTGCTTCAGACAAAAGATAAAGCAAATCTCGATTTTTTCCGTTATTATCTTGAAACTCATCAATCATAATTTTCTTGTAAGATTTTTTTTCTTGTAAACGAATATCTTTTTGTTCAATCAGAATTTTTAACGCCATTTGAGAAACATCAGTAAAAGTTAAAGCTCCAGAATTTTGTTTGATTTTATTGATTTTTTGGCAAAATTCGTCCAAAAGACAAAACATTTCTCTTTCGTAAGAATATTCATTTATAAAAGCAAGTAAAGAATTTATTATTTGTAGATTTTTCTGTAACTCTTCAAATTGTGGTCTTATAATATTTTTTACGCAATCACTACTGTACTTACCAAACTTTTTTACACTTTTCCATTTTGAAAAATAATATGAAAGTTCTTTTAAATAATTTAAAATCTCTTGATTTCCTATAAAATTCTCATTGTGAATTTCATTAAATTCAGGAACTGGAAGTTCTACAACCGAATAAAGAGAAGTTAAATATTTTTCAAATTTTTCTTTATTGGACAAAAGTTGCTCTTTATATTCGACACAATCATCGACAAGTTGGTTTATAGATTTTCCAATTTTTATGATATTTTCGTTGAAAGTTTTTTGCACTTCCCTAGTCTGAATTTTTAATGAATTTTGAAAATAATTTTGTTGAGTTGCTAAACTTGTATATTTTATGATGATTTTTGCAAAAACATTTTCTGCAAAATCTTGTAATTTTCCGGCATCTGCATAATGCAAAACTGCTGAATTGTTTTTATTTTTTAAGATAAAAGCAAGTGCAAGATTCTTAATATTTCGCTCTGCATCTAAACTCCCGGTTGTAAAATCAGGACGAATTCCATAACGATTTGCAGCTTGTCTTAAAATTGAACCACAATAAGAATCTAAAGTTTGAATATGAACATTTGAAAATTCATTTAACGCACGAATTGCATTTTCTCTTTGTCTTGTTGGAATTTTTATAGTTTCATCATAAGCAAATTTTTTTAGAGTTTTATAAATTCTTGAATACATTTCGGCTGCAGCTTTTTTTGTAAAAGTAAGCGTCAAAATTGAAGAAGCCGAAATATCATCAAATTCCATCACCAAAAAAGCAAAACGAGTTGCAAGAACTTGAGTTTTTCCAGAACCTGCTCCGGCAGCAACAACAGTATTTTCTGTTCTACAACAAACTTTTAATTGTTGGTCATCAAGTGGACGGTCAAGATATTTTAAATAAGGATATTTTTCGTTTAAGTATTCGCTTTGAGATTGAGTTTCCATAAATTTCCCCAAAAATTAAAGTTTTTTTCCTGCAACTGTAAAGCAGGAACGACAAATAGAACGGAAATTGCATTTTTTACAATTATTAAAAACATTTACATAATTGAAAACAGTTTCATTTTTATTTGTGATTGGTTTTAATTTTTCATTTTCAATTTTTTTGTAAAATTCATCTGTGTATTCATTAAAAAGTTCCAAAGTTTTTTCGTATTCATCCATAGTTTGAGAAGCATGACTTCCATTTGTAAGATTTTCGTTTACAACAACACTACAAGAACCCTTTTTTATTGAATAAAATGCCATTTCGCTAACTTTTATACTTTTTTTATTTTGATTATTAAAAAGCGAAATATATTCCGCACATTGAAAATTTTTCAAAATTCCTAAATCTTCATTTTTTTGGCACTCTTTTATTGTTGGGATATCTCCATTTTTATAATCAATAATGATGATATTTTCTTCGTCATCACTTAAAATACAGTCAAGTTGCCCGGCAATTCCATAATCTTTAAAAGGATTTTTTGCAGAAAGCCACTTTTCTGTTGCGACAATGCTACAACCGCCGAAACTTTTGTCAGATTTTTCGGCACAAAAAACATACAAAAACGAAAGAATTATTTGTTCAAAAAGTTTTTGTTGAGAGACCAAAACTTCCAGCGAAAGCGGACTTGAACCACAAGTTATATTTTTTGAATGAATTGCCTTTTTTACACATTCAGTCACAAGATTTTGAATTTCTTTTTGCAAATCACCAAAGCTTCCGTCTTTGCAAACTGGAATTTTTTGATAACGATTTTTAAACTCATCAAATAATAATTTCATCGTTTCATGATTTATTGTTCCTTGCTCAAATTTATCAATCAGTTCAGTTTCGAGAGAATAATCTTTTAATTTTAAGATAGATTTTAAAATCCAATTTCGCGGACATGGGAAAAATTCATTTAAATCACTCTGCGTAATCTGCATATAATTTTCGCCATTATGAGAACGCTTTTCGTTTAAAATCCAATTTATTTTGTCTTTTAATTCAGAAGAAATTTTATAATCTTCATTTTTGAGCAAAGAATAATCTGAGGAATTTTTCCATTTTTCAAACTGATTTTTTTGATTTTCAAAAACAGCAAGAGGGATTTCGTTTTCGTATAAAAACCAATTTTTTTCTTTTTTAATAAAATCATTTTGTTCAAGAAAATCAAAAGGCGGATTTTTCACTTCAAAATGATTGTGAGCAATTGTAAATCCACTAAAAGAATTTTCGCTGTAAGAAAAAATCGTATTTTGTTCATTTTGCGCATCAAATTTTTTATAAAGTTCAATATGAATATTCGTTGCAAAATCTTCATCTTTTATTCCGAGTAATTCTCTTTTTTGATTATTTAAAAACGAAAGTCGTTTTTGTGGAATAGAAATTGAATTTTGGTTGCTATTTATAACAACGTTGTATTTATAAGCAGCACAAGAAGCAACTCTATAATCAAAAACATTTACGCCTATTACATCTTGCTGTGGAGTATATGTTTTATTTTTAAGTTCGTTTAAGAAAAAATCATAAGGCTTATAAACTGTAAGATTTTTTTGTAAAACATAATCTTGTTCAAGAGAAATCAATTCGTCCAAAACAACAATACAAGAACTCAAAATATTATCAGCATCTTTTGTAAATTCATCAGTTTTTAAAAAATCATTTTTAAATGCATTCCACGCTTGTTTAATTGCTTTAAAAGATTTTGCATCACACAAACTTTCTACACTTTTTCGTATGCGTTCATACATTGTAAGTTCACGCTCGTTATGAGAATCTTGTTTTAAAGATTTTATCCAAACATCATTTTGTCGATTATTTTCGTAATTACAAATGCAATGAAAATCACAACCAAGCCTGATTAAATTTTCGTTTAAAGATTTTTCTTTCCAAGGAATATAATCGTTTAATAAAAGAGAACGAACAGAATTGTAAGAAAAATTATTTTCTTTACAAGATTTAATATTTTCAAAAATACTTCCTGCACAATTTAAAACATAAGATTTTCCCATTCTTACAACAAAAGGCACGCAATATTTTGAAAATTCACG
Organism: uncultured Treponema sp.; assembly: GCA_964541735.1. Classification (GTDB taxonomy): domain Bacteria; phylum Spirochaetota; class Spirochaetia; order Treponematales; family Treponemataceae; genus Treponema_D. Next base: position 4,461 of record CAZIQK010000015.1, on the reverse strand, counting down.
CTCAACATAAGGCAAATAAGAATCTAAATCAGGACAATGAATTGCAATTTGATTATATGAAATTTTTTCATCACTTTTTTCTACAAGATTTTTTATATACAAAACTGCATATCGTAACTCTTTTCTAGCATTCGGATATTCATAAACTATTGGCTTTTCAAGATTTTTTGGAAGCGAAAATGTGATGATATTTTTTTGATTTTGTAAAATTTTAGAATATTCTTCATAATCTGAAAATTGGTCCGGATAAAAAATTAAAAATTTCTTGTCGGTGGCAGAAAAATCTGGTTCTATCCAAGAGGGTTCAAACATTTCGTTTCCAAGAAATTCACAATATTTTTTATAAATAAACTCATAGTCCAAATCTTCATCATCAACTTTGTACAAAGGAGAATTTTTTATTTTTTCAAATTTTTCGTGCCATATTTTTAGCGAAGAAAGATTTGAAGCAATCCAATCTGCAAACGAATATCCGTCTTGAGCAAATTTTGGATTTATTATGCTTTTTAAAAGCGGATTTCCACTTTCGCAAGATTTTGCATTTTCGGAAATAAGATTGTAAACAAAGATTTTTCTTAAAAGCGAAGGAATTGCATGTTTATTTTTTTCTTTTGCGACGATGAATTGCTTTTTAAAATCGTCCCAAGCAATAAATCGTTCTAGTAAAACAGTTTTTACACCTGTTTTTTTATAATTTTTTACGCACCATTGTGCCCAAGTTGTTACAGAAATTGCCGTCGGCAAAACAAAAATTGTGTTTTGATTTTTTATATTTTTACAAAAAACATTTTCAATTTCGCAAGGATTTAAAGATTCATCGCACATAGATTTATTATAGCATAATTTTATGGAAATAGATGATTTTCATTTGAAAAAAGAAAAATTTGCACAAATAAAAAAATAAAGGAGTGTTCTAAAAAGATAAAATATGGATATATGAGTTCATGTTTTTGACGGGCATATCCACGCATTCTAAAATCTGCCATTTACACAGAATTTATGACAGTGTCGTCTAATTTTTTCATTTTCTATTCTTTTGTTTTTCAGTAGGTTCTTTTACTTTAAAACGAACAAAAACATAAAAATAAAAAAACATCTCTAAAACACTTTTACAAGTTTTTAGAGATGTTTTAATTTTTTTATTTTACTTTTCGTAAGAATGCATCTTTAAATCCGTAAGATTTAAATCTAGTCAAAACGGTCGCATATTCATCTACAGAAACTGGTCCAATTAAAATTTGATATGCAGATTTACTTGCTAAAGGAACAATTGTAATTGGATAATTTTTTCCGTAATTATTTATAATTTTTTGAATATTTGCTTCATCTTTCAAAACCGCAATTTGAATATAATAACTTCCAGATTCCAAATCTTTCAAATTTTCAACTTTATATTTTTCGAATGAAGAAACATTTTCTGTTGTAGAAACAACATCTACAATTTCCTCTGATTTTTCATCGTTTTCAACAACTTTTTCTTCAGAAGATTTTTCTTCCTCAACTAGAATTTCTTCTATTGATTCTTCAATTACGTTTTCAAAATTTTCATCAGATTTTTCAGAAATTACATTTTGTTCTGGTTCAAGAGGAACTAAAACAATTGCTTCATATTCATCAGAACTTACTGTTTCGGATTCAGTTTTTTCTTCAACAGTTTCAGTTTCATCTGTTTTTGGTTCAGATAAATCCAAAAGTTCATCTTCTGTTACAACTTCTGCCGTAGTTTCTTCTTCAGTTTCCGATTCGTCTGAAATAAATTCTTCTTCAATAGGTTCTTCTTCTATAAGTTCGTCTTCAGTTTTTTCTTCTTCAATTGGAGTTTCTTCCTCAGTTTCCGATTCGTCTGAAATAAATTCTTCTTCAATAGGTTCTTCTTCTATAA
>CAZIQK010000015.1:2342-2479 GCA_964541735.1 uncultured Treponema sp. | reverse complement strand
GTTCGTCTTCAATTTTTTCTTCTTCAATTGGAATTTCTTCTTCTGTTTCCGATTCGTCTGAAATAAATTCTTCTTCAATAGGTTCTTCTTCTATAATTTCGTCTTCAGATTTTTCTTCTTCAATTGGAGTTTCTTCT
>CAZIQK010000015.1:0-2242 GCA_964541735.1 uncultured Treponema sp. | reverse complement strand
CTTCTTCTATAATTTCGTCTTCAGATTTTTCTTCTTCAATTGGAATTTCTTCTTCTGTTTCCGATTCGTCAATAAGATTATCTTCAAGTGTATTTTCTTCAGATGGTTCTGGATTTTCGCTTAATTCAGGTTCTTCGTTTTCTGCTTCATTTTCACTTGTAAAATCATCATCATTTTCTTGTTCTACATAAGATTCATCTTCTGTAGTTTCGTTTTCAGATTCTAAATTTTCGCTCTCTAAATTATCAGATGAAGTCACAATCACAGCAATTCCGCTAGTTCTTTCATCCATATCATTTCTTTTTGTGATTTTTACGATATTATTTTGATTTTTATCAATTCCGAGTACCTCTGCAGCTTCTTGCGAAAGCATAATTGCAATTCCATCAGATGGATCAAGGGAACCAATCACCAAAATTTCAACAGTTGCAGTTCCATCAACATTTGAAACGACGATTGTATCACCAGGAAGATAACCAACGGTCTTTGCAAAAAATCCAGAAGGCATTTCTCCTTCGTTTACGACAACAGCTCTTCCGTCCAAAGATGGACTAAAAGATGCAAACAAAAAGCAACTTCCTAAAATAGTAAATAAAATTAAAAATTTTTTATAAAAATTATTCTTCATATCCCAACCCATCCTTTTATATTGCTTTTTTTATTTCATTAAAAATATTTTCGGTAACTAAATATAAATCTTCATTTATATCAGCACTTTTTGAAGTTTTTACAGTATTTTTTTTCAATTCTTTGCCATTTTTCGCAGAAACTAAAGTCCATTCGGCTTTATTAAAAACAGATTTTTCATCATTTTTATTTTTTTTAGAAAAATAAAGTTTTATCTGAACAAAATAATCTGAAAAACCATCTTTTGCATCTTTTAAACCGGTTTTCCAAAAAGTTTCATCTTGAGTTTCTGTAGATGAACTTACCGTTGGTGAATTTGTAACTATAAATCCGTTTTCAAAAAACATTCCTACCAACTCATCTTCTATAATTAAAGATTGTTCTGTAATATCATTGCTAAAAGAATCGTGTTGAACAATTTGAAATGAAATTTGCTGACAAAAACAAAATTCTGAAAGAATCAAAAAACACACGCTTAAAAAAATTTTTCGAACATTCCCCATAAAATCACCCTTTTTGGTAAAAACATCAATAAAAAAGACGTTTTTTAACCTTTTCATTTTCTTAATCGGCAAAAAAAAACATTAGGTTTAGGATTTTTTTTAGTTTATTGACGCAGATAATATAAGTTGTCCTACGCACCCCACTTCGTTGCAAATTATCCGACGTACGTAACGAAGAACAACAACTAATTTAAACATTGCAAAAATAAGTAATCTTTGCGGATATGAAAATCCTGAAAATTTTAATCGTACATTTAGAAAAAATTATAATTTCTCGCCTTCTTTTTTTAGAGAAAAAATAAAAAATTACAATCCCATCTTTTTTTCTGCTTTTTCTCTATTATTTATATAATAGAATAAAGACATATTATTTTCGTTCAATTTATAAACAAGTTGTAAATAACGAGTATTTGGTAAAATCTCTTCAGCTTCTAAAAGATATTTTTTTGCATCATCATAATTTTTTTCTTCAAAACAAATTTGTGAACAATGAATTGTAATATAATAATTTTCGTAAACGTTTTTAGCAATTTTTTTTGCCTGGAATAAATATTTTTTTGCAGTAGAAAAACTTCCACCACCAATCGCCGGTGCAAATTTATACCAAAGACCTGCACTCATATATAAATTTCCATCTTCAATATTTTGAGAAATAAAATTATCATAATCTCTTTTTTCATCAAGTCCGTATTTTATTGCTTTTGTTTGTGGTAAAAATTGCATAGAATTATTTATGACATCATAAGATGAACAAGCATAAATAAAATTATAATTTTTATTATTTTCGTTAAACTCTGAAGTTTTTTCGTATTGACTTAAAATAAGTTTTTTCGCATTTTCATCATGAAGATTTTTTTCGTATAAACAGTTATATTTTGCATTTACTAAAAGATTTTCTACAGTAAGACAAAATTCTTCAGAACCGTTTTTATATTCTGTCGAAGAATAAATCTGATTTTCAAAACCATCAAAACTTTTTATACATTCGTCAGTATTTTTATAAGTTCTAAGATTTATACGAAAATCAAAAATTTGGTCGATTAAATTTAATTGCGAAGTTGTAAATGATTCAGCAAAAAAACAAACAGAAATAAAATTAAAAAATAAAATAA
>CAZIQK010000014.1:55731-57399 GCA_964541735.1 uncultured Treponema sp. | reverse complement strand
AGTATTTTCCATCCGTACTAATAATGCCGTCCCAGTTTTTAGGGTCGCTTTCTTCGCCAAGTTTGTATACAGGAATTAAGCCTTCTGCCATTGAGCGCAAGTTGCAGTACACGATTGCGTCATACCAACTTACTCCATAAGCAGGGAAATTGTCGCCTTTGCCGTAACTGTCGCTTGGACTGTAGTCTGAGTCGCCATACTTACAGTATGTTTCGTATTCACCTTGTGTTACTTCGTGGTCGCTTACAATTAAATTGCGAATTGTAATTGCACGTCCGCTTACAAAGACTTCTGAACTTGGTGTCCAAGTTTCTGTTCCAGTGAATGCTTTGCCGGTAACTTTGACAAATCCTTCCGGAACTTTAATTGCACTAGGATTTACAGAAACTCTATATTTTAGAGCAACACTTTCGTTTCCTACAGCGTCAACGCTTACAAAATAATAAGTGTAATATGCTTTTGAACTATCTATGTCTGTAAAGGTTTTGTTTGCAGTTCCTTTTGAAACTGTAATAGCTTTACTTTCTTTACTATTGCTTGTTCCGTCATCTGATGAAGTATATGTAATTTTTACATGGTCAAAATCTTCGTTACTTGGTTCTGTCCAGTTTAAAATTATGCAAGATAATTCTCTTGAATATATACCACTTGTAACATTTACTTTTGCCGGTGCGGTAAAATCAAATTGGTCAATCGTAATTTGTTCTGCTTCTTCTCGTCCTGCTTCGTCAATGGCTGCAACTGTATATGTTCCGTTTAGGCTTTCGTCTGTTGCTGTGAGTGTGAATGTCCATTTTTTGTTGTCATTTTCGTCAACGGTTAGTTCAGTTGCGTCTTCATCTGCAAGTAAGTCTGCGGCAACTTTAGTTCCGTCTTTTTTGTACACAACTTTTTTTACAGCGTTTGCTGTTGTAATATTTGCAGTTACAGTTACTGTTGTGTTGCTCTTGTTTCCTGTGTAGCCATTTTCTTGCGGAACAGATGTCGTTAATGCAATAGAAAGGGGCTCACTTCCGTCAACTTCAACTGCCTTTGGACTTACAGAATCGCTTTTCACTCCGCTGGATTTATTTCCACTTGTGTCCATTGTTTTTACTGTGAATATGTAAGAAGTTCCGTTTGTAAGATTTGTGATTGTTGCACTTTTAGTTTTTGGTGCAACAAAAATGCTCTTTTCTACCATTGCATTAATTGCAGAGCGTGCGTTTGTACCACTTGTATACGTAATTTCAATTCCAAACAAATCTTCATCAACCGGATCAGTCCAAGTAAGTAATACACTGGAATTTTTTGCAGTTGCTCTAAGATTTGTTACTTCCTCTGGTGCTGTTTTATCCGATGTATCGCTTACAGTTGTAGATTTACTTGTTCCAACAGAATAATTAAGTGATGTGTCAAATGTTTTGATTGTAAACCTGTACTCTTTCCCTATTGTAAGTCCTGAAACGCTAAACGTTGTAACTCCTTTATCTAAAGTTACTGCGTTTTCTAAAGTGCCTTCTGCCGGACTTACACTTATTTTTACACCTGCAAAGTCTTCGTCTGTTGGATTTGTCCAACTTAAAACTGCATTTCCATTTGCTGCTGTAACCTCTAAATCTGTTACTTCCGCCGGTGCTGTTTTATCCGATGTATCGCTTACAGTTGTAGATTTACTTGTTCCAACAG
>CAZIQK010000014.1:31363-55631 GCA_964541735.1 uncultured Treponema sp. | reverse complement strand
CACCTGCAAAGTCTTCGTCTGTTGGATTTGTCCAACTTAAAACTGCATTTCCATTCGCTGCTGTAACCTCTAGATTTGTTACATTTGCCGGTGCAGTTGTGTCAACAGGCGTTGGTTCTGGTTCCTGTTTACACGCAACAGCGCCTAAGGCAATCAATAACATTGCAAATAAACTTGCAAATTTAGAGCATTTTTTCATTTTTTCTTCTCCTAATAAAAATGAATTTAATTTATTTTTACAAAGGGTTACCTTTGCTTTAGCCTTTTAAAACTGATTGCTACTTTTGTGCAAGAATCGAAATTTAAAAACAAAAAAACCGCTTGGACGCAAAAAGCCAAACGGTTTGTAAATTTGAGAATATATTTTGTATGTCTGATTTTTATTAAAAGAAAGTTCGCCCTTAGAATTGACGAATTGTGAGGCGTTATAATTTGCTTGTCAAGTAATTTTTTCAACACAACTCTCATATTTAAAATTTTAACGTTGCTTTTATAACTTGTATATATCTTTTGTTTTGATTTTGCAAAATCCGCTTCACATTTAAAATATAACACGAAGTTAATAAACGCACAAGGGATTGCTGCCGCGTGAGCGGTTCGGACAGGCAACTTGTTGGCTGGCTGAACGGAAAAATTTGCGTAGCAAATTTTATACCGCAAAAGCCCGGTTTTTTGCGGTAGCAAAAAATGTGCCCAAATTCTTATTAACTATCAGAAGAGTCCGAATCAATCTATATGCCAATAGGTAGAGTTAGAAATGACGATTTGCTTCGCTGTACTCACAATGACAACATAAGAAATACTTTTTACTTAGCACTGTCATATTGAGCAAATACGTCGGCAGACAGATTGTCGAAATCATCGCAAAAAATATGTAAAAATTTCAAAAAATATTGTAAAAATCACAAAGTGTAGATTTATCTTTTGTAAATTTTACAAAAATAAATGCTTATTGTTGATTTTTATTCAATGTTTTTATATAACACAATCATTAAACGACAAAGACGCCGTAGAAGAAATTCTATGGCGTTATTTTTTTTTTAACGGCAAGGGCGTCGGTACTGTGTAACTAAAAATGGCTACAAAGTATCGATGCCTTTTTTTATCAACTAAAAGGAGGTTGATGATGGACACATCTTTAATTAGCCAACTTCAAACACAAGTTGCGGTTCTTAGTGAATCGGTTGCTTCAACTGCAAGTGATGTTTGGGGCGTTTGGTTTTTAATTGGTACAGCTTTGGTTTTCTGGATGCAAGCAGGATTTGCAATGGTAGAAACTGGATTTACTCGTGCAAAAAATACCGGAAATATCATTATGAAAAACTTAATGGATTTCTGTATTGGTACAGTAATGTGGTTTTTAATTGGTGCAGGTCTTTTGCTGGGAGAAGATTTATGTGGAATTATAGGTAAACCGGGATTTGATATTTTTACAAATTATGCAAATTTTGATTTTTCTGCATTTGTTTTTAACTTAGTTTTCTGTGCTACAACAGCGACTATTGTTTCCGGAGCGATGGCAGAACGAACAAAATTCCTTTCATATTGTGTTTATTCAGCAGTAATTTCTGCCTTAATTTATCCTATTGAAGCTCACTGGACTTGGGGTGGCGGTTGGCTTTCTCGAATTGGTTTCCACGATTTTGCCGGTTCTAACTGTATTCATATGGTTGGAGGAATTTGTGCTTTGATTGGAGCAGCAATGGTTGGTCCACGTATTGGTAAATTTGACCGCGATAAAGACGGAAAAGTTATTAAAGTTCACGCCTTTCCAGGTCACAGTATTCCTCTTGGAGCATTAGGCGTTTTTATTCTTTGGTTAGGTTGGTACGGATTTAACGGTGCTGCAGCAGTAACAGTTCGCGAAATGGGGTCTATCTTCCTTACAACGACTGTTGCTCCCGCAGTTGCTACAGTTACAACTATGATTTTTACTTGGATAAAATACGGAAAACCTGATGTTTCATTATGTTTGAACGCGTCTTTAGCGGGTTTGGTCGGAATTACAGCAGGATGTGATGTTACAGACGCACTTGGAGCCGCATTAATTGGTGTTGGGTCTGGATTCCTTGTTGTATTTGGTGTTTGGTTCTTGGATAACAAACTTCATGTTGATGATCCAGTCGGTGCAGTTGCAGTTCATATGATGAATGGTATTTGGGGAACTCTTGCTGTAGGACTTTTTGCAACTTCTTCCGCTCCGGCTTTCTCTCGCGGATTTGGTGATGGAGTTTCTTTTGGTGCAAACCAAATCGTCGGTGTAGGTCTTTTTTATGGCGGAGGATTCAAACAACTTGGTATTCAGATTTTAGGATGCTTTTCTACAGCCACTTTCACTGCAATAGCAATTACACTTGTATTCCTTCTTATCAAAAAGATTTTTGGACTTAGAGTTTCTGCTGAAGAAGAAATTATCGGATTGGATAAACTTGAACATGGTCTTGACTCCGGTTACGCAGGATTTGCAATTCCTTATTCTGCAGAAGAAATTCAAGAAGCTAAAGAGGCTGGAATTAAAGGATTTGAATCAACAACGACAGTTCCTGTTGAAAAAGCAATTCCTGTTGCGAAAGTTTCATCTCATCCGGATGCAAAATTCACAAAAATTACAATTATCACACGACAAAGTAAGTTCGATGATTTGAAAGCAGCAATGAATTCAATAAATATCACTGGTATGACAGTAACAAATGTTTTGGGATGTGGCGTTCAACACGGACAAACTCAAAAATATCGTGGAACAGATTTGGATATAACTTTACTTCCGAAAATTCAAGTTGATATTGTAGTTTCTGAAGTTCCGGTTGATTTAGTAATCACAAAAGTTAAAGAAGTTCTTTACACAGGACACATCGGCGACGGAAAGATTTTCGTATATGATGTAGAAAATGTGGTAAAAGTTCGAACCGGAGAAGAAGGTTACGACGCTCTTCAAGACTAAAAAACAGTCTAAAAAAAACGTGCAATCTTTTAAATTGCACGTTTTTTTTTAAAGTAATTTTAAAGATTACTATTTATAAATTTTTTACATGTAATGCACGAATTGCATTCAAAACGGCAATAATCATAACGCCGACATCTGCAAAAATTGCGAGCCACATATTTGCAATTCCTAAAGCACCTAAAATAAGACACAAAAATTTTATGGCGATTGCAAAAACTATGTTTTGATAAACAATGCGAATGCATTTTCTGGAAATTTTAATTGCTTTTGAAATTTTTAGAGGATTATCATCCATCAAAACAATATCGGCGGCTTCTATTGCTGCGTCAGACCCCATCGCTCCCATTGCAATTCCAATATCAGCACGCGAAAGAACCGGAGCATCATTAATTCCATCACCAACAAATGCAAGAACATCATTTTTATTTTTTTGTGCAATCAGTTTTTCAACTTCTTCGACTTTATTTGCCGGCAAAAGCTCTGAATAAACTTCATCTATTCCTAAATCATTAGCAACTTTATCTGCAACTTTTTTAGAATCTCCAGTAAGCATTACAGTTTTTTGAACGCCTGCTTTTTTTAATTCCAAAATTGCTTGTTTTGAAGTAGGTTTTTCAACGTCCGAAATTACAACGTGGCCCACATACTTTCCGTCAATCGCAATATGAATTATTGTTCCAACCGAATGACATTCTATCGGTTCAATTCCAAGTTCTTTCATCAATTTAGAATTTCCCGCTGCAATTTTGTGATTATCAACATCAGCTGTAATTCCGTGTCCGCTAATTTCTTCAATATTTTTTACACGATTTCTGTCAATTTCTTTTCCGTAAGCAGCTTGTAAACTTTTGCTTATAGGATGAGAAGATGCACATTCTGCTAATGCCGCAAGTTCTATCAAAGTTTTTTCATCAATCGTATTGTGATGAATTCCTGTAACTTCAAAAACGCCTTTTGTTAAAGTTCCTGTTTTATCAAAAACTAAGATTTTTGATTTTGAAAGTGTTTCCAAATAATTTGAACCTTTTATTAAAACGCCTTCTTTGCTTGCGCCTCCAAGTCCTGCAAAAAAACTAAGAGGTATACTTATTACAAGTGCACAAGGACAACTTATTACAAGGAAAGTCAATGCGCGATAAATCCAAATTGACCAATCGGCAGTTGTATGAGCAAAAAGAAGTCTTGCAACTGGAGGAAGAATTGCCAATGCTAAAGCACTATAGCAAACCGCCGGAGTATAAATTCTTGCAAATTTTGAAATAAATTCCTCAGACTTTGATTTTCGTGAACTTGCATTTTCTACAAGTTCCAAAATTTTAGAAACTGTAGATTCTGCAAATGCTTTTGTAGTTTTGATTTTTAAAACTCCGCGTAAATTTATGCTTCCGCTAATAATTTCATCATCAACTTTAACTTCGCGCGGTAAACTTTCGCCTGTCAGAGCACTTGTGTTTAATGTTGAATTTCCTTCAACAACAATTCCATCAATTGGAACTTTTTCTCCGGGTTGCACAATAATCACAGTACCGACTGCAACATCTTCCGGCGAAACTTGTTCAAGTTTTCCATCTTTTTCGATATTTGCATAATCCGGACGAATATCCATCAATTCAGAAATATTGCGACGACTTTTTCCAACCGCAATTCCTTGGAATAATTCTCCGATTTGATAAAAAAGCATTACAGCGATTGCTTCGTTACATTCTTCAAGATTAAAAAGATTTCCTTTTGCTTTATAAATTTCCAAAACAAATGCACCAATCGTAGCAACTGCCATTAAAAAACTTTCATCAAAAACTTGGTGATGAATAATTCCTTTTCCTGCTTTTTTTAAAATATCATAACCAATAATAAGATAAGCAATTACATAAAGAATAAATTTTATTGGTAAAAATGGAACAGATTCCGAAATTTTTTCAAAAAATTTAAATTTATCTAAAATCGTTAATGCAATCAGTAAAGTAGCAGAAATTATAATTCGCACAAGCATCTTTTTTTGTTTTTTTGTCATATTATAGCCTCAGAAAACTTCTTTTTATTAAAAAAATCATCGTGTCATCTGCCTAACACTAGACAAGACCCGAGATATAACACAATTAAAGGAAAATTTCGCAATCATCCTCAACTTTTTTACACGCTTTTACAACTGATTTCATAACAGATTTTTCTTCTGCGTCATCTGCAAACTCAACTGTCATTTTTTGAGTCATAAAATTAACATTTGCATCTTTAACTCCGCTGACATGTTTTGCTGCATCTTCCATTTTGTTTGCACAATTTGCACAGTCTACTTCAATTTTGTAAGTTTTTTTCATATCATCATTCCTTATTTGAATTTTTATTCAATTAAACGATTGTTTAATCTTTATAATAAATATACAATTACTAAAAACTGAACGCAATATTTTGAGCAAAAGTATTACTTTTTGGAATAAATAAATTTCTTTTTGGGAGATTTTTTATGACGCACATCCATTCTCAAGATGAATATTTTAAACTTGATTTTTTAAAAACTGAAATTTCTAAAACTGATGATTTTAAAACAGTTTCTGAACTTTTTTCTTTGCTTTCTGATGCAAATCGGCTAAAAATTTTTTGGTTTCTTTGCCATACAAAGGATTGTGTTTTAAATATTTCGGATTTTATGAATATGACAAATCCCGCAGTTTCTCATCATCTTAAAATTTTAAAAGATTCTGGATTGATTGAAAGTTATCGTGATGGAAAAGAAGTTTTTTACACAGTTTGTGCAAACGAAAAAAGTAAAACACTTCACGGTTTTATAGAAAAGTTGATGTCTATAACTTGCCCAGATTTTGATGATAAACACGAAAAAATCAATCAGAATTCGGAATATTTAGATAATCAAGTAAAAAAAATCAAAGAAGTTCATGATTATATGAAAGAAAATCTTTCGCAACGAATTACTATTGATGAACTTTCTAAAAAATTTGCGATGAATTCAACAACGCTAAAAACAGTTTTTAAAGATATTTATGGAACATCTATTGCTGCACATATCAAAGAACACAGAATGGAAAAGGCGGCGGAACTTTTAGTTCAAACTGATTTAAGTATAAATGAAATTTCTTGCCAAGTTGGATACGAAAGTCAAAGTAAATTTAGTATGGTTTTTAAAGAATATTATAAACTTTCGCCGGCGGAATATAGAAAAAAATGGTAAGATTTATAAATACCCATTGACATAGTAGGTAACATAGTATATAAATAAATTACCCACTAAGTTACTAGGTTTTCAAAAAAATATAAATGAGGTAAAAAAAATGTCTAAAATTTACACATCGGTTGATCAATTAATTGGGAAAACTCCGCTTTTGGAATTATCACACATTGAAAAAGAGTTAAATCTTAAAGCAAAAATTTTTGCAAAGTTGGAATATTTTAATCCAGCGGGTTCTGTAAAAGACAGAGTTGCAAAAGGAATGATTGATGATGCAGAAAAAACCGGAAAATTAAAACAAGGTTCAACAATTATAGAACCAACTTCCGGAAACACAGGAATTGGTCTTGCATCTGTTGCAGTTGCTCGTGGTTACAAAGTTTTAATTGTAATGCCAGAAACAATGTCTGTTGAACGTCGTCAAATTATGAAAGGTTATGGTGCAGAACTTGTGCTTACAGAAGGTTCAAAAGGAATGAAAGGTGCCATCGAAAAAGCAAATGAACTTGTAAAAGAAATTCCTAACAGTTGGATTGCAGGTCAATTTGAAAATCCTTCAAATCCAAAAGTTCATTTTGAAGGAACTGGTCCGGAAATTTGGGATGACACTGACGGTTCGGTTGATATTTTTATTGCTGGAGTTGGAACCGGCGGAACGGTTACCGGTGTTGGAAAATTCTTAAAATCTAAAAAACCATCTGTAAAAATTATTGCCGTTGAACCGAAAACTTCTCCTGTGCTTTCTAAAGGAATTGCCGGTCCTCACAAAATTCAAGGAATTGGAGCAGGTTTTGTCCCAGATGTTCTTGATACAAAAATTTATGATGAGATTATTACAGTAGATAACGAAGATGCTTTTAAATATGGAAAAATTCTTGGTCATAAAGAAGGATTCTTAGTAGGTATTTCTTCCGGAGCGGCATTAAAAGCTGCCATTGATGTTGCAAAACGCCCAGAAAGTGAAGGTAAAAATATTGTTGTACTTTTCCCTGATAATGGTGATAAGTATCTTTCTACAGCGTTATTTCAAGACTAAAAAATATTTTCCTCCTAAGTATACATTTTGGGCTGTCCATTTTTTGGACAGCCCTTTTTTATAAATATTGATAATTAATCTTTAAACATAGATTCTATTTCTTTTTTATAGATTTCGTTTATTCTAAAACGCATAATTTCTTGTTTTGCAGAAAGTTCTACTCCAACTTCAAAAGGTTTTGTGATTAATCTAAAGCGAGCAATGCGTTCAAACATTTTAAAGCCGGTTTTTGAAGAAACAAGATTTGCGATTTCGTTTTCGTAAAGTTTTTGAATTGGTTCGCTTTCAAGAAGATTTTGATAAGTATCATAAACAATACCGTTTTCGTCAGCATAATTACGCACTTCATCTTCATCAACTAAAATCAATGCACCTAAGAAACGTTGATCTTGTCCAACAACTACAGCAGCTTTAATATATCTACTTTCTGAAAGTTTTGTTTCTATTGGAAGTGGTTCTAGATTTTCTCCACCACTTAATACGATTGTATCCTTAATTCTTCCGCGAATTTGAAGTTCATCATGAATTGTTAAAATTGCTAAATCTCCGGTATCAAGCCATCCATCTTCATTTATTGCTTTTGCTGTTAAGTCCGGACGTTTATAATAACCTTTCATAACTGTAGGTCCTTTTACTTGTAAAACACCTTGTTTACAACGACCAAGAACAAATCCATCAACTGGATCTACAATACGAACTTGTACGCCTCGAATGGCAGAACCAATTGTTCTAAAAACCGGAGCAGCAATTGGACGAACTGCAACAATAGGAGCAGTTTCTGTCATTCCGTAGCCTTCAACAACTTTTACACCAATCGCCCAGAAAAATTCATCAATATATTTAGGGAAAGAACCACCACCGGCAACTCCTGCTCTGAAATTAGTTCCAAGCATTGCTTTTACTTTTTTGAAAACTAATAAATCTCCCAATCCATAAAGTGGCCACAAAAGGCACCAAGGAATAAAGAAAACAATTCTCCAAAGCCACACTTTATTTGATGTAAAACATGCATCTTGAGCAAACATTTTTCTGTTCATCTTTTTTAAGTTTTTTGCTACGCCAACAAAAAAGTTAAAAAGTTTTAAGACAATTCCACCTGTTTTTCGCATTTTTTTTGTAATTCCTTCGTAAACGGCTTCAAAAACGCGAGGAACAGCTGGCAAAACTTCAGGATTAAGTTTTTTAAAATCAGTGAGCAAAATTGAACCAATTGGTTTTGAATAACAAATTGTCGCCGCTTGAGCAATGATAACATATTCAACTTCTCGTTGAAAAACATGCCAAATCGGAAGAACACAAAGACCTTTTTCGCCGGGATTTAAATAAATTCGTTCAACAATTTCGTCTAACTGAGCCAAAAAGTTTATGTGAGTAAGCATAACGCCTTTTGGAGTTCCTGTTGTTCCGGATGTAAAAATGATTGTTGCAATATCATCACCTTTACCTTTTTCTAATTCTGCTTCAACTTCTCCAGGATGTTCAATTCTCCATTTTTGACCTTCTTTTAAGCAATCCATAAAATAAAGAAGTTCGATATTTGCAGATTTTGCAGCTGAAAGCACTTCATCTTTTAAATCTTTTTCAAAATAAATAATGCGTTCAATAAACGAAAGTTTTTCTTTTAATGTGATGATTTTATTGACTTGAGAATTATTTTCTGCAATTACAAGTTTTGTTTCTGTTATAGAAAGGATTTTTTCCAAATCAGAAAGAGTTGCATCACAACCGCGAGGAACATCAACTGCTCCAATAGACATAATTCCAATATCAGCCCATTGCCATTCCGCTCTATCATCAGAAATCAAACCGATAGGCTCTTCTCGTTTAATTCCCATTTTTAATAATGCTGCAGAAAAATCCAAAGCATTTTGAAACATTGTTCTATATGTAATTGGTTCAAATTCTCCACCTTTAAGACGTTTTAATTGTGCGTTAATTTCTGGATATTCAGTTGCTGTTTTTTGAACTAATTTTGGAATTGTAAAATCGCTTGCAAAAACCATATATATTTCTCCTAAAATGACATTTTTCTATTTTTTGTAAAGTTGTTTTATCATATAAAAATTTTTTAATCACTTCAAGTATAGAGTTTAGTTAGATTTTTATATGATTTATTCACACACTTTTATTTATCGTTTTAATGTACTATAATAGAATTAAGTTTTTTTGGAGGAAGCCTTATGAAAACTTTAGGAATAAAACTTGCGGATGGTTCATTTTATCCTGTAATGGAAGAAGGAGTTGCTCAACACAAACAACTTATTCTTACAACTGCAAATAATAATCAAACTAAAGTTATGGTTGATCTTTATCGTTCTGCAAATTGTACAATGGAAGATGCGGAATATGTTGATTCCCTCCAAATTGATAATCTTGTTGAACATCCAAATGGTGAAGTTAGCATTGAATTCGATGTTTCTCTCGACGAAAATAATCAACTTACAGCTCATCTTATTGATGAAGAAACCGGTCGACGAAGCGACACAGAACTTCCTTTAATCACACGAACTCTAGAAGAACGAGAACTCACAGATGAATATGCTATCAAAGAAAGCGAAAAAGACGAAAATTCTAAAA
The DNA here is from genome assembly GCA_964541735.1 of uncultured Treponema sp. GTDB lineage: Bacteria > Spirochaetota > Spirochaetia > Treponematales > Treponemataceae > Treponema_D. The sequence goes on along the minus strand of CAZIQK010000014.1, from coordinate 45,893 downwards.
ATAATACAAATATTGCTATTGGAGTTGGACTTCTAGCAATGGCAAATGCAATCAACAATCAAAAAAACAAAACAGAAAGTGAACAAACAGAAAATCAACCACAAAACGAAAATATCGAAAATGATGATATTATTGAAGAACCAACTAGCATTTCTGATGATGAAACTTTTGTAAACGAAACTCAAATTGATGAAGAACAAACTCTCGAAGATGAATTTGCATTTGATGATGGAGAACCAATTTCCAGCGATGAAAATCAAACTGACGAAACAAATATTTTTGACGATGAAAAAACTTCTACAACCGAAAATTCTTTTACCGACGATGAAATCACAGAAAATGACGAAACTGAACAAAATTTCGAAAATTTTGAAGATGATATTTTTGATGATATTGATTTAGATAATCTTCCTGAAAACGACACAAAATCATCTGATAAAACAACTTTTAATGATGACGATGAAATTTCAACTAAAGAAAACATTTTTGATGAACCAGAAGAAAATCAAACTTTGACTGACGAAACAATTTCTACCGATGATGATATTTTCGACAATCCAGAAACAAATTCCGACGATGATATTTTTAAGGATATGAATCTTGATGATATTTCTGACTCGCAAAACACATATTCTAATTCAACTTCTGATGATGATTTTGATATTCCGGATTTTGATGAAACGGAATCTGAAGGAATAAATCCTTTTGAAGATGATGATATTTCTAATAACACAAATAAAGCAACCACCGGTGGAATTAGTTTTACCGGACTTTATGATAAAGAAACCGAAGAAGGTAATTCCGAACCAACTGACGAAGCAGAAGAAACAAGAAAAAAGACAAAAGTTCCTGTAATAATTTGTATTGTTTGTGCAATCATTTGTATTATTGCAACTCTTTTAGTTCTTTTTGTAATTCCTTCAAAAATAAATGTTCTGAAAAAACTTGCTGATAATCAAAATCAAAATACTACTGTAGAAAAATCTATCGAAAAGCCTGTAGAAAATTCTCCAGAAAAAACGGAACTTGAACCAATCATTGAACAGAAATCTGAACCAGTTCCTCAAGCAAAAGAAGATGAAATTATCGTTATAGAAAAGGCTGAAGAGGTTATTCCCGAACCACCGGAGCCTGCTCCTCAAAAAGTAGAAAATATTGTTTACAAAATAAAATGGGGCGACACACTTTGGGATATTGCCGACACTTATTACAAAAATCCTTGGAAATATAAATATATTGCAAAATGGAACGGAATAAAAAATCCAGATTACATAATTTCCGGAACTCAAATAATTATTCCAGCAGAGTAAAAAATGCCAACCCAAAAAATAAAAATGTCTCTTTTTATAATAATTATTCTTTTGAATTTTATTTCTTGTTCAGCAAAAACTCCAGAACAAGAAGAATTTGGAAACGATGCAGATTATTTTATTGGACTTCAATATTTACAACAAAATCAAATTGATAAAGCGGTTATAAAATTTGAGCGCTGCAAAAAAAAAGGTTCTTATTATTGTGCAAGAAAAAGTGCCGAAGAACTTTGCAAAATTGGTGACATTCAACAAAAAAATAAAGCAAGTTTATATTTACTGGAAAATTTTTATGATTCCAATTCTCTTTTGATTGCAGTTAATCAACTTTTTTTGGCAAAAGAAATTAACAAAGTTATAGAAATTACAGAAAATCTCGATTTTACAAAAGAAAAGGATGAAATTTTAAAAATCAGATTGGAAGCAATGAAAGAACGCATAGATTCTCGTTATGAAAGCGAACTTTTTGATTGGTTTACACTTTGTCCAATTTCTGATTTTCACTACAAATTTTACAAGGAAAATATCACAAAAATAGATTTTGAAGATGAAAATGCAATTTTTACGCCACAAGATTTTGTTATAAATTACAGAATTCAAACTTATCTCCGTAAATATGATTATACTTTTGCAAATTCTCACATTATTTTTGATTATTTTGAAACACAAAAAATTCCTCTTTTAGCACAACTTGCTTCTGATGTTGGGAAATCTTATTTGTATGGAAGTTCTCAATTTGCAAAAAATGCACAATATTTTAAAGCTTTTGCAAACACTTACAAAAACACAAATCTTGAATATTATTTTTGGTTTTATGCAGGAAGATTTTATTCAAAACTGAACAATTATATTTCGCAAACAAAATTGTGTTTTGAAAATGCCTACAAAACCGCAAACTCCGACAGTCAAAAAGATGACGCTCTTTGGTATTTATTAGAACTTTCAAAAACTTTTTCATCACAAAATTTTATTTCTTCACTTGCTGATATTTGCAAAAAATGGAAAAATCCCGAAAATTTTGATAGTTTTTTTGTAAATTTGGCTCCATCATTTTTTGTTTCCGGAAGTTGGAACAATTTTTATGATATTTACACTATTTTAGATGGATTTGCAAGCGATGAAGTTGTTGCTCAATACGCTTATATTTACGCAAGACTTTGTGAAGAAAAACTTGCAGATGGAAATGATGAAAAAATCAAAAAAGCGTTTACGCGAGCATTAAAAAGCGGAAATTCAACTTATTATAAAATTCTCAGTGCAAAAAAACTAAATTTATCTCAAAGTGAATTTGAAAAAATCATTGGTCAAAATGCAATCTACAAGAACGAAGAAATTGATAAAAATGCAGAAATTTTACTAAAAGGTTTTGCAACTTTTGGATTTCCTGAATTTATTTACGAAAATTATATTCAACTTTATAAAAATGGAATTTCAAAAGAAACGTCACTTTTTCTTTCAGATTTTTTACAAAAATGTGCTTTTGATGACGAAAAATATTTTCCACAAAGTTTAAGAATTGCTTCAAGAGCCGCTTTATACGAAGATTTTTCAAAATCTGAACTAGAGTTGCTTTATCCTCGCGATTTTAAAAATTTTATTGAAGAAAGTTCTAAAATTTACGATATGAATCCGTCAATTATGTATGCACTTATTCGTAGCGAAAGTTTTTTTGATTCACAAATTGTAAGTTATGCAGACGCAATTGGTTTAACTCAGTTGATGGAACCGACTGGAAAAGAAGTTGCCGGACGATTAAAAATCACTGAATTTGACTTAAAAAATGCAAAAACAAATATTGAATTTGGAACATATTATTTAAATCATCTTTACGAACGCTCAAATGAATCTATTTTGCAAACTTTTTTTGCTTATAACGCAGGAATCACGCGAGTTAGAAAATGGCTTCAAGGTTCTCTTGCGGAATTTAGCAAAAAAAATTCTATGCCTGAAGATTTGTTTTTGGAAACCGTACCATTTTCAGAAACTAGAGAATACGGACGAAAATTAATTTCTGCTGTCGTAATGTATGATTTTTTGTATAATGATGTAAATTTTATTAATTCACTTCAAAATCTAATAAAATTTTCGAGGTAGGTATTTTATGCAAGGGCCTTTGGCAAATCTTTTACCGCAAATAATGCATTTTTCAAAATTGCAAGCGGGACAATTAGTTCTTATTTTGGGAATAATTATATTCGTAGGAGCCGCAGGAGGATGGCTTTTCCAAAAATTAAAAATCCCACAAGTTGTTGGTTATATCGTAATTGGAATTTTAATTGGTTCTTCGGGTTTTCATATTTTGGAACCAAATGTAATTTCTGCTCTTGACCCAATCAGTACGATTGCTCTTTCTTTTATAGGATTTCTAGTTGGTGGAGAATTAAAAATAACAACAATCAAAAAATATGGAAAACAATTTGTAAGTATTTTACTTTTTGAAGCAATCACACCGGCAATTGTTGTTGGTGGATTTGTAACGTTGATTGTTTGGCTTGTTACAAAAGATATAACTCATGCAGTTTCTTTAGGATTAATTTTAGGAGCAATTTGTTCTGCAACCGCTCCTGCCGCAACAACTGATGTTTTAGTTGAATACAGAACAAAGGGACCTTTAACTACAACTGTTTATGGAATTGTCGCAATGGATGATGCTGTCGCTTTGATTTTATATTCTATTGCATCTTCAATTGTAACGCCTTTAATTGGTGGAAACTCACTTTCTTTTGGAACACAAATACTCAACATTGCAAAAGATATTTTTGGTTCAATTTTAGTTGGCGGTGCAATGGGATTTGTTTTAAAACTTATCACTTCAAAAATTTTAGACAAAGAAAGTCGAGTGTTAACATTTGCAATCGGTTGTTTATTTTTAAGCACAGGAATTTGTTCCGTTTTGAATTTGGATAATATTCTTGCCGCAATGAGTTTAGGTTTTGTAATGGTGAATTTTGCTCCTCCAAAAGCAAAAAAAATATTCAACATCGTACAAAAATATACTCCGCCAATTTATGTTTTGTTTTTCGTTTTAGTTGGAGCAAAATTAAATATTTGGATTATCACACCATTTTTAGGCATTCTTGCAATCGTTTATGTAGTTGGAAGAACTTTAGGAAAATCAATTGGTTCAATTTTTGGAGCATATCTTACAAAAGCACCAAAGACCGTCCAGAAATATCTTCCATTCTGTCTTTTGAGTCAAGCCGGCGTTGCAATTGGACTTTCTATTGCTGCCGGAAATGATTATCCGGATTCTATTGGCCCCGAAATTCTTTTGATAATTACAGCAACAACTTTTATTGTTCAATTAATTGGTCCGATTTTTGTAAAAATTGGTGTTACAAAAGCTGGTGAATGTGGCTTAAATGTTACAGCAGAAGATATAAAAAACAATGCTCGCGTTACAGATGTAATGTGGGGAACAGAAAAAATCTGCAATTATGATTCTCCTGCAATCGTCTTAGAAAACGAAAAATTATACACAATTTTAAATTCGTTTACTCGTACAAAATATTTAAATTACGTTGTAAAAAATCCTCAAGGAAAGTTAGTTGGTTTTATAAGTTTGGAACACTTAAAAGAAGTTATGCAAATCGGTGATTTTGCAGAAACAATGCTCGCAATGGATGTAATGGACAAACCTACCGTAACTGTAAAGCCTTCTACCACATTACCAGATGCATACGCACTTTTTGATAAATATGATGTAGAAGCATTGCCGATTGTAGATCCAACAGGAGATGCATTGGGAATTTTGGAAAGAAGCACAGTAGACCACTATTTGCATATGCGACTTATAGAATTAAACAGAAAACTTGATGAGTTGGATAATTAATACAATTATTGAGTTTTGATAAATTTTGCGGTGGTGAGTCTGTCAAAATCACCGCAAAATTTATTATTTCATTCAGTCTTGAAGATTTTCTTTTTAACCACTTTTAATTTTTCTTTTACATAATCAGAATCAATAAATTGAAAAGTAACTGTATCTATAAAATTTTGCGGAGAAAAAATATCATCAAACTTTTGTTTTGTGTCGATTGTCCAAACATTTGTAAAATGTTTTTTTGCGTATCGACGAACACGTTTTTCATCAAACATAGAAAATTCTAAATCAACGCCTTCAAAAAAATGACGGAAAAACCAAGTATATTCATCGGATTTTGCGACTAAAAGCTGACGAATAAAGCCTTTGTTTTTAAAAGGAAAAAGTGAACGCGGATCAAAAGAAATCAACATTATATTTCGTTTATCTTTTATTTGTTTTAATTCTTGCTCAACACGATTTGCCAAAGCTTTATAATTTTTATTGTAAACTTTTAATTCAACAACAATTGGAACTTTTTCTTGTGTGATGTTCAAAACTTCTTGAAAAGTTGGAATTTCTTCGCCATCTAAAAGTTTATAATTTTGTTTTATCTCGTTTAAGGTAAGATTTTCTATAATTCCATCTTTTTGAGTCATTCGTTTTAAATCTGAATCGTGAAAAACTACAAGTTGTCCGTCGCTTGTAAGATGAATATCAAGTTCAAACGCCATATTGTGTTCGATTGCATTTTTAAACGCATTTATTCCGTTTTCGCTGAAATTTTCATTATGTAATCCTCTGTGGCAAATGCCTTTTAAAAAAATTGGATTTATTAAAGATTTTGCAATTTCTTTTTTCATTTTTTACCTTTTAATTTTTAGTAAAACTTTTTAGTCTTCGTTATCAAATGCTTCTAAACCTTTTGAGATTTTTACTTTGTTTACTTTTACGTTTGTTATAAAAATAAAAATCATAAAAGATATTATTAAGCAAATTCCTGCATAAACTGGCAAATATCCAAAATTTAAGGTTGGATTTAACAAAAGTAAACCTAACGCAACCGGAGTGATTGTTTGTGCCGCCATTGAAGAAGCATAATAAAAACCTGTAAAACTTCCAATTTTTGCTGATGAACAAAGTTCAACAACCATTGGAAACGAATTTACGTGGACTAGAGACATTCCAATTCCTTTTACAAACCAAATTCCCCAAATTACAATAGGAAAGTTTCCACCACCGGCAGCATTTTTTAAAACTGTAAAAGTTAAAACTGCCCAAATTATGTATGAAAAAAGAGAAAGTCCTAGCCCCGAAACGACAGTCCATTTTCTTCCAATTTTTGAAGCAATCATTCCACCAATAGCAAAACCTATCACCGAACCAAGTCCACCAATGATTGTATTTATCATATTTGAAGAAGATGATGCTGCAAGATAATAAATTGTGTAATTTCCCATAAAAGTTCCAATTCCGTTATCTGCCATAAACCAAAAAAATTCGGCAATTAAAATCATAATAAGCATTTTTTTGTTTGCTTTTGACATTGGTTTTTCATCATCAACTTTATCTGCAACTTCGGCTAATCTTTCTCCCAAAGCCATTTCGTCTTTCATTTCTGCTTCGATTTTATTTTCATCAATCTTAAAAAATAAAAATAAAGCTGAAATAACCATCAAAACTGATGCAATTAAAAAAGGTGCTTCTATTGCCCAAATATTGTGATACTGCCAAGTTTCTTCTGCACCAACTCGACTTCCTAAATATTTACTCAAAACAAAAAATATTCCTAAAACTGTTGCAAATGCGCCGCCAACATATCCCATAATGTTGATGATTCCGTTTGCTTTGCTTCGTAAAGGTTTTGGCGTAACATCTGGCATAAGTGCAACCGCAGGATTTCTATACATCATCATAAAGCAAACTGTAATTGCCATTACAACAATTGTTCCAACAATATGATTATAATGAAATAAAACTGGAATAAATGGAAATGCAATTGCCGAAACAAAAGTTCCAACTAAAATGTAAGGCATTCGCTTTCCAATTTTTGTGTGAGTTTTGTCAGAAAGTTTTCCAAAAATAGGAAGAAGAATCAGAGCAGCAAGATTGTCTAAAGCCATCATAATTCCAACAAGATATTGAACTTGATCTGTGTGTTGCTTGGAAGAATCTGCATAAAAAGTTTTTCTAAAAAGTTCGGTTAAAAAAGTTGGACACCAAGAATCATAAACTTGCCAAAGCAACAAAATTCCAAAAAAAGCAAATCCAATAACAAAAGTGCGTTTTACATTTAATTTTAATTCCATAATAAATCCTTTTTTATATAATTACCCTATTATTGTAAGGTTGATTTTTTGTTATAGCAAAGTAATTTTTTCATTAAAAGTCCTTTATCAAAAGTAAAGTACCTTTTTGAACGGAAACTGAAGCTGATTTTCCTTTTATGACTTCGTTGCTACACGCATATTGAAAACTTGTTTTTATTTCTGCATTTTCCAGTGGAAATTTTGCATTTTTGATTGTAACACCAGAAACATCGCCATCTATGCAAAGTAAAGAAAAATAAGAAAAACTGTCAGGAATTAAAATTTCATTTTTTTCTACAAGTTGCATTTCTGAAAAATCATCTATGAGCAATGCATTTTTTTGATGTTCTTGCAAATAAAGTAAAATTGAAATATTTACAAGTGAATGGTCAAAACGACCGCCGACAACTCCTAACAATAAAAATTTTGAAAATCCAAGTTGAACGCCTTGTTTGCAAGCAAAAAAACTGTCTGTGTCGTCTTTTTCGCGAGGAAGTTTGATTATTTTAGAGGTCTGTCCCCTATCAAATTTATTTGTTTTGCGAGGGGACAGACCCCTAAAATTATAAGAATCAAAATCACCGACAATTAAATTTGGTTTTACGCCTAATTTTTTTTGATGATTTAATCCGCCATCACAAAAAATAAAAAAATCATCTTTAGAAAAATATCTTTTGATTTTTTTATAATTATGAATTTGTGCGGCTCCAACTATGACACATTTTCTATTATGATTTTGTTCGTTACCAAGTTTTGTTTCCGCTTCATTTCTATCGGAAAACAAAACATCGCATTTCCCATCTTTATTATTTTTTATTTGTTTTGATTGCATAATTGACTTTTATTTTACGAAGTTTTAGACTATACGACAATAATTTTGAGCAATGACGTTCATTTAAATTAAAGACTTTTGTCTTTACTTAAAATGAATGTCTTTTTTTTTGCCCGCGGAGGCTTTATGGCATTTCTAATCCTTGCAGACGGGACTGTTTTTAAGGGAAAATCCATTGGTGCAAATGGTTCTACCATTGGAGAAACGGTTTTTACAACAGGAATGACTGGTTATTTGGAAACTTTAACGGATCCAAGTTATTTTGGTCAAATTGTTACTCAAACTTTTCCCTTAATTGGAAATTATGGCGTTATTCCAGAAGATTTTGAAAGCAAAAAAAGTTACGTTCGTGGTTACATTGTTAGAGAAATTTGCGATTTACCTTCCAATTTTCGTTGCTCTTGCGATTTGAATTCGTTTTTGAAAAATCAAAATATTGTTGGAATTTGCGGAATTGACACTCGTTCTCTTACGAAAAAATTACGCGAAACAGGCGTTATGAACGGAATGATAATTTCTTGTGATGAATGCCCAAAAATTGATGAAAATCTTTTGCAAAAAATAAAATCATACAAAATTGAAAAAGCGGTCGAAAATGTTAGTTGTCAAAATCAATTTGAAATAAAAGATTCTAAATTTGGACTGACTTATGGACCAAACGGAAATTGGCCGGAAACTAATAAAAAAATACACAAAACTAATAAAAAAATAAAAATTGTTATTTGGGATTTTGGTGCAAAAGCAAATATTACGCGTGAACTGGAAAAACGTGGTGCAGAAGTTACGGTTGTTCCGTATTTTTACACAGCTGATGATATTTTAAAAATGAATCCTGATGGAATTATGCTTTCTAACGGACCGGGTGATCCTGCCGAAAATGTTGGCATAATTAACGAAATTAAAAAATTGTGTGATTATGATTTAACTCTTCAAAAAGACAAAAATCCTATTGCTATTTTTGGAATCTGTCTTGGACATCAAATGTTAGCACTTGCACGCGGAGCAAAAACTTCAAAATTAAAATATGGTCACCGCGGCGGAAATCATCCTGTAAAAAATACTGAAACGAAAAGAGTTTATATTTCCAGCCAAAATCATGGTTATGCGGTTGAAAATGATTCTCTACCTTCATTTGCACAACTTTCTTTTGTAAATTGTAACGATGGAACTTGCGAAGGCGTAAAATACTTAGATATTCCTGCGTTTTCTGTGCAATTTCATCCAGAAGCGTGTGGCGGTCCTCACGATACAAATTTTTTGTTTGATGATTTTATAGAGGAGGTTTTAAAAGTTTCATTATGCCATTAAATCCAAATATTCACAAAGTTATGATTATAGGTTCCGGTCCAATCATTATTGGGCAAGCCGCAGAATTTGATTACGCCGGAAATCAAGCATGTAAGGCTTTAAAGCAACTTGGACTTGAAGTTTGTCTTGTAAATTCAAATCCAGCAACACTTATGACAGACCACGCAATGGCTGATGAAATTTATCTTGAACCGCTAAACGTCGAAACTTTGCAAAGAATCATCAAAAAAGAAAAACCGGATTCGCTTCTTTCCACTTTGGGCGGGCAAACTGGTTTAACTTTAAGTATGGAACTTGCAAAATCAGGATTTTTAAAAGAAAACAACGTTCAACTTTTGGGAGCTCGTCCACTTACAATCGATAAAGCAGAAGACAGACAAATGTTCAAAGATACAATGGAATCGATTGGAGAACCATGCATTCCTTCAAAAGTTGTTACAGATTATGATGATGCTTTAGATTTTGCAAAAAATAGAATTGGATTTCCTGTAATTATCAGACCAGCATTTACGCTTGGTGGAACTGGTGGCGGAATTGCAAATAATGAAAATGAATTTGATGAAATTGCACACAACGGACTTCATCGTTCGCCAATTCATCAAATTTTGGTTGAAAAATGCATTTCCGGTTGGAAAGAAGTTGAATTTGAAGTTATGCGAGATTCAAAAGCTAATGTAATTACAGTTTGCTCAATGGAAAATTTTGATCCGGTTGGAGTTCATACTGGAGATTCCATTGTAATTGCTCCAACCGTAACGCTTGCCGACAAAGAATATCAAATGTTGCGGTCTGCCGCATTAAACATAATTTCGGCACTGGAAATTGAAGGCGGCTGCAATTGCCAGTTTGCATTAAATCCAGAAACTTTTGAATATGCCGTGATTGAAGTAAATCCGAGAGTTTCGCGTTCTTCGGCTTTAGCTTCAAAAGCAACTGGTTATCCGATTGCAAAAGTTGCAGCATTAATTGCAGTTGGATTTACGCTTGATGAAATTCCAAACTTTATTACAAAAAAAACTGCTGCTGCTTTTGAACCGGTTTTAGATTACGTTGTTGTAAAAGTTCCGAAATTTCCTTTTGAAAAATTCGTTTATGCTTCTAGAAAACTTGGAACTCAAATGAAAGCAACCGGCGAAGTTATGGCGATTGGACAAAATTTTGAAGAAGCAATTTTAAAAGCAATTCGCGGTGCAGAACTTGGTGTAAAAGATTTAAATCTTCCAATTTTAAAAAATGAAAATGATGATAAAATTCGCGAACGTGTTGGAAAATGCACCGACCAAAGAATTTTTGCGGTTTACGAAGCAATAAAACGCGGTTGCATGACCATCGAAGAAATTCATACAACAACAATGATTGATGAATGGTTTTTGTACAAACTTCAAAATATTGCTAATGCAGAAAAAGCTAATGAAATGCTTGGAAAAATACAAATGCTTTATCCGCCAAAATCATTTAAAATGGTTGATACTTGTGCCGGCGAATTCGATGCAGAAACTCCTTATTTTTATTCAACTACAAATGGCGAAAATGAAGCTGAAAATTTTTTAAAAGAAATTCACAGTAAACAAAATGGGGGCGTTGCGGGGGACTGTCCCCCGCTAGAAGGGGTAGCGGAGAACGTGGGGGTTGAGCAAAGGCGAAACCAACACGTTCGGAGCGAGGGGAATGCTTTCCCCTACCCTACCCAGCAAAAATCAAAAGGAACAATTATTGTTTTGGGTTCCGGACCGATTAGGATTGGACAAGGAATTGAATTTGATTACGCTTCTGTTCAATGTGTTTGGGCTTTAAAAAAACTCGGTTACGAAGTTGCAATTATCAATAATAATCCAGAAACTGTTTCTACCGATTTTGATACTGCCGATCGACTTTATTTTGAACCACTAACTCCAGTTGATGTTATGAATGTTATCAACATTGAAAAACCACTTGGAGTTGTTGTTGCTTTTGGTGGACAAACTGCGATTAAGCTTACAAAATTTTTGGATTCCCAGGGAATTAAAATTTTAGGAACTTCGGCGGATTCTATTGATTTGGCAGAAGACCGCGAACGTTTTGAAGAACTTTGCGAAAAACTCAACGTAAATCGTCCAAAAGGAATGACCGTTCTTACAGAAGTTGAGGCTTTGGAAGCGGCTGCAAAACTTGGTTATCCGGTTTTAATGCGTCCAAGTTACGTTTTGGGCGGACAAAATATGATTATTGCCAGAAATTCTGCGGACATCAAAGAATATATGAAAATCATCTTGTCGCAAAAAATAGAAAATCCGATTTTGATTGACAAATATATGGAAGGCACAGAACTTGAAATTGATTGCATTTGCGATGGTGAAGATGTTTTGATTCCGGGAATTATGGAACACATTGAAAGAACAGGAATTCATTCTGGCGACTCAATTGCAGTTTATCCACCGTGGAATTTTACAGAGAAAATGACGCAAACGGTTGTAGAAAAATCAACTGCAATGGCGTTGGCTCTTGGAACAAAAGGACTTGTAAATATTCAGTGGCTTTTTTATAACGGAGAATTAAATATTATTGAAGCAAATCCACGTTCTTCAAGAACCGTTCCTTATTTGAGTAAAGTTACGGGCGTTCCAATGGTAGAACTTGCAACACGTGCAATGCTTGGCGAAAAAGTTCGTGATATGGGATTTGGAATTGGACTTTATAAACATCCATCTTATTTTGCAGTAAAAGTTCCTGTTTTTAGTTTTGAAAAGTTGATGGATGTTGATACTCATCTAGGTCCGGAAATGAAATCTACCGGCGAAGTTTTAGGAATTGCACCAACTAGAGAAGAAGCAATTTATAAAGGAATGCTCGCTGCCGGTTGGAAGATGATTCATCCCGAACAAATGAAAAACGAAAAAAAGCCTGCGATTTTGTTTAGCGTACGACAATCTGATTTGCCAGAGTTACCGGCTTTAGCAAAAAAATATTATGATATGGGATTTTCTCTTTATGCAACAAGTGGAAACGCAAGTACAATTGAACGTTCCGGAATGGAAGTAACTTATGTCGCAAAAGTTCACGAAAACTACAACGATAATGTTATGACTTTACTTGAAAGTGGAAAAATTGATTATGTGGTTTCGACTTCGGCAAAAGGACGAGATCCTGCGGCAGAAAGTGTAAAACTTCGCCGACTTGCTGTAGAACACGATATAGATTGTTTTACCGCAATAGATACAGCAAACGCAATGGCAGATTGTTTAAAAAGTAAGTTCTCCGTACAAAATGTTTGTCTTGTAGATATTAATAAAGATATTTTACCTAGAAAATGATAGTTTGAATTTCAACAAATTACAAAAAAAAGAGACTGCCCAAGAAGAATCACCATACTGAACGAGTTAGCCTTCAATGGCTTTGCACAGTATCTACACTAGATATTGCATATAGATTCCAAAATGAGTTTGGAATCTATATGGTTTTAACTTATTAGACAGCCCCTTTTTGTGCGTTTTGTACAATTACGAAATTCTTATTCTGCTAACGTTAAATCATCTACGGCAATTGTTGAAGAAAGAATTGGATAATACGAAAGTTCTATTGATGTGCCTTTCGCTAAAGTATACGTTCCATCTTGAGTAGAAAAATCTGATGTTGTTGTAAGCGTAACTTTTGGTTCACTTCCAGTTGTTTCGTCAACTGTAACTGTTGCAGTTAAAGTTTTTGACGCAAAAATTTCATCAATCAAAGATTCAAATGTTGTGGTTGTGCCTTTTTGTACTTCGAGAGCGAGTTTTGCGAGTTCTGTTTGGTTAGAAGTAACCGCCGAAAGTTTTGATGTAACATATTTTAAAAGTCCAGTTGCTTTAGTTGTCGCTAAATTTGAAGCGTCAAAATTTTCTGCCAAAATATCTTCACCTAAATAATCGTACAAATCTACGCTCATTGTTGTAGTTGTACCGCTTGTAGAAAAACTTGGAACTCCTACATATTCTTGAGAATTTTCGCCGGAAGTCAGCGTAATTGAAAAAGGTTTAAGCGAATCATATCCGTTAAGAACGACTTTATAAGAATCGCTCGAAGTAAACTCAGAAGAAGCGTCAGTTAAATCTTTTTGAAATTGCTGAGTAAGTGCAAGTTTTGAGTTAGAGTTATCATAAGAAAATTTTACAGTTGAATTGTATTTTTTCTGCAAATAATCCTCTAAAATTGTTTCTTGATTTGTGATGTAAGTGTTAAGTTTATTTGTAATTAAAGTCGCAACTGTATCTCCATAAGTTCCATTTGTTACATCTATATTGTTCAAAGAATCAATAAAATTTTTGTAAGGTTCATTTTTGCTTGTGTCAAATTGTGCTTGAATAAGAGAAGCCAAATTATTCAAAGTTGATTTTACAGTTTCAACTTGAGTTTTATAAGTGATTGCTGCCGCGTTTGAATCCCAAAGATTTGCAAGTTGAAGTTCCAAAGTTTTATCATCAGAATTGTAAGAATAATCGTAAGTTGAAAGTTTTTTATCGCTTAAAGAAGCTGCTCGACTTATACGATTTTTACTTAACGAACTTGAAGTATCATAAATCGTTAGTGAAGACTCACCAAAAACAACTTTTGAATTGTTTGTTGAACTTGCGTAAGTTTTTCCGGAAACTTCATTTGTGCCCTTAGATTCGCTTAAGTTATTTGAAACCTCTTCCTCCGTAGTTTGAGGATTTATGTTGTTAGGGCAACCGGTTACAAAAAACAAACTTGGAAAAACAAGTCCAAGACCAAAAATTTTAAAAAGATTTTGTTTCATTTTAGTTCTCCTAAAAAAAGTCAGGAAGAAAGTTTCAACTTTCGAGTGACTTTTTTTACGTTTCTGCAATGAAATGAAGAAACGTAGTTAATTAACAAGTTTGCTTGCAAACTTGACAAGATAAAAACTGACGCTATTTTTGGCAGTTTTTATCTTAACTCCTAAAAAAAAGTCAGGAAGAAAGTTTCAACTTTCGAGTGACTTTTTTTACGTTTCTGC
>CAZIQK010000014.1:0-31263 GCA_964541735.1 uncultured Treponema sp. | reverse complement strand
TGAAGAAACGTAGTTAATTAACAAGTTTGCTTGCAAACTTGACAAGATAAAAACTTTTTTAGTAAATTTTTTTTTCCTATACCACTTTTTAATATAATCTTGTTACAAAAAAAATCAACCTTTTTTTCTAAACAAAGTTTTTTGCAAGCCGATAATCACTTTATGAAAACATCAAATAAATCTAGCATTATTACCGGAGTTGTTTTGCTTTTGCTCGCAGCTCTTTTTTCTATTAGTTTGATTCTTCAGCCTTTGGATTTTGGCGTTGCCGGTCCGGGACATAATAATTTTTTCTATGTTTTAGGAAATATTATTTTTACAGTTTATGGTTTTTCTAGCATTTTAATTCCAATTTTTTTACTCATTGCAGGGCTTTCTTGTTTTGCAACAACTTGGACGGCTCGAAAAACAGTTTTTCTACTCACGGCAATCATTCCATTTTTTACGTCAGTAATTACAGAAAACATTTGTCGTTCAATTATTTCGTTAGGGGACAGACCTCTTACAGCGCTAAAAGTTGTTATTACTTTGGTAACTGGAATTCTTCTCATCGTGATGGAATTTCTTGGAGAAGCAATTTTAGCAGATAAAATTAACGAAAAATTTTTCTCAAAATCAAAAAATAAAAAAGATAATAAAAATAATGTTGATGATTTATTAAAAGATGTTAAAGATGATAAGAATTCAGATAAAACTACCGAAAGCGAAAAATCACCGAATTTTTTTACAAAATTAAAAGAAAAAATTTCGAATAAAAACGAAGATGATGATTCTTCAGACAACGAATTCGAAAATCTAAAAAAGTTTGACACTTTAAATGATGATTTTTCAAAATCTGATGAAAATTCTACCGCAAACGTAGATAAACTCTCAAATTTTGAAGAAAAAACTCCAAAAAATCTTACACCACTTAACGACATTTCTTTTGTTACCGACGAAGATATGCAAATTTCAGAAGAAGAACTAAAACGCCAAGAAATTGAACTTGGTTTGCGTGAACCAGACGAAGATTCACAAAAAATTGAAACTTCCACTGAAGATGAAAAAAATACACAAAATTCGCAAAATTATGAACTTGAAAATCCTCAAAATGAAGAAAATGAAAACAGAGAAAGCGAAGAAAACGTTTCCGAAAATCCAGCGACAATTATTTCTCAAGAAGAATTTGCTGCTCTTACAAATTTTGACGACAAAAATGATGAAAATTCACAAAATGATGATGAACTTGAATGGAATAATCTTCCTCCAAAACCAGAAAAACTTCCTCCGGAATATGAAGATGAAATTGATTTAGACGATCCTGCTTTAGACTTTCCACCAAAAGAAGAAGTTGAAAATGATGGAATTTTTTCTCAGAATGACGAAAATTTTACTCAAAATGACGAAAATCAAAATTACGAAACTGAAGAAAGCGAATATGCAGAATATGATTTGACAAAACCAGTTTTTGAAGCAAAAAATAGTGAAGAAAATTCTCCTTATTCAACAACGCATTATATTGATTCAGTTGTTGAAAATCCTGCTTTTCCGCATACAATTTCACTAACAGATGATGATTTTTTTGATGAAACCGACGAAACGGCGGAAAAAAAAACTGTTGAAATAAAAAAATCAAAATTTCCGGCAAAAATTAGTTTTGAAGATGATTTTCAAACTCAAAATGATGAAGAAAACAACGAACTAAATGAAGATTCAGACACAACTCCGGTGTTTTCTGCAAAAAATCAAACTGAAAATTCACCACAAAATGATGATTTTTCGCCAAATTCAATCAATTTGGAAATAGAAGAAGAACCACAAATTTTTAATCAAATCGAAAAAAATGAAGAAGAAATTCTTCGCTCCCTGTCTGCTGATAAACCTACTAGCAGGCTGGTCGTTCAGAATGACGAAGTTCTTTCACAGAATGAGGAAAATTTCACTCAGAATAACGAAGATATCACACAAAATGTCAAAGAAAATCATCAAAATGAGGAATTTGACGAAACTCAAGAAAATTCTAAAAATGTTGGATTTAGTTTTGCCGCATCAAATGTTTTTTCCAATATGGAAAAAGATATTCGAGAATCTATTCCGGTTTCAGAAATTCAACCTTTAACAACAGAAAATGTAAAACCTCAATCTGCAAATAATCTCACTGCCGACGAATTAACTGATTTTTTTGATGCTCAACAAGAAGAAAATACTCCAAAAACAACAACAATTGAGCCAAATCCACCAAAAATAGGCAATCGAGCAATGAAAAAAGGCCCTTATGTAATTCCTTCAGATTTGTTAATTGCTTATAAAGACGACCAATATTGGATAATTGATGATGCAACAAAACAAGCGTCTTTAAAATTAAAACAAACTCTAAGTGAATTTAATATTGAAGCACAAATTATTGGAATAAAAAAAGGCCCGGTTGTAACAATGTTTGAAATTTTACCGGCTCCGGGCGTAAAACTCAGTAAAATTGTTGCTTTGCAAGATAATATTGCACTTTCGCTTGCCGCACAATCTGTTCGTATTGTCGCTCCAATTCCTGGAAAACAAGCAGTTGGAATTGAAGTTCCAAATAAACATCGCTCAGTTGTTGGTTTCCGCGAAATTATTGAAATGGATTTACCAGAATGGGAAAAAATGTCTATTCCTGTCGTTTTAGGAAAAGATATTTTGGGAAAATCTCAACTTATAGATTTAGCAAAAACTCCGCATATGTTAATTGCCGGTGCAACTGGTTCTGGAAAATCTGTTTGTGTAAATTCATTAATTCTTTCAATTTTGTATAAACGTTCTCCATTTGATGTAAAACTTGTTTTAGTAGACCCAAAAGTTGTTGAATTAAAACTTTATAACAATATTCCTCATCTTTTAACGCCGGTAATTACAGAACCTAAAAAAGCATTGCAATCTTTACAATGGTGTTTGTGCGAAATGGAAAGACGTTATGCCCTTTTGGATAGTATGGGTGTTCGCGATATTGCAAACTATAATTTAAAAATAAAAAATCAAAATATTGCAACAGAAAAACTTCCTTATATTGTTGTTATTATTGATGAATTTGCAGATTTAATGGCAACAAGCGGAAAAGAACTTGAAAATGTAATTGCAAGATTAACTGCGATGAGTCGAGCTGTTGGAATTCATCTTGTTTTAGCAACACAGCGACCTTCTGTAAATGTCATAACCGGTTTAATAAAAGCAAATATTCCAACTCGAATTGCATTTATGGTTGCTTCCAGAACCGACTCAAATATCATCATTGATACTGTTGGAGCAGAAAAATTACTTGGCCGTGGAGATATGTTGTATGCATCGGCTTCAGATCCCGCTCCAATTCGTATTCAAGGAACTTTTGTAACAGATCAAGAAGTTGAAAATGTTGTAAAATCTGTAAAAGATTATGGAGAACCAGATTATATTGATGATGAAATGTTCTCAGATGATGATGACGAACGCGGAACAGATTTATTTGGACAACCTATGGACGATGATGATCCTCTTTATGACCAAGCTCTTGAAATTGTTGTTCAAGCTGGAAAAGCAAGTGCATCTTATTTACAAAGACGCTTAAGTATTGGTTACAACCGTGCGGCAAGACTTGTAGAAGAAATGGAAGAAAGAGGAATTGTCGGTCCTGCAAATGGAAGCAAACCTCGCGAAATCATACACATTCCATAAAAGATTATCGGGTCACGCCCGATAATGACATAATAGAAACTTTCTCTCTAAAGACATAAAAGCAACACAGTCATTCAAAAATTGCGACGTTTGCATAGCAAACTCGTGTGTTGCTGCAAGCAACACAGTCATTCCCCTGCTCCGACACGGGAATCTTTTTCTACCAATTTTTAATTTCTTCTGCCAAAATGTTTGCCATTTTTTCGTGAGTTTTTACATTCGGATGCCAATCACAAGCAACTCCATCAATTTTTTCATCATGAACTGGAAATTTTATAACTTTTACAGGAACATTTTTAAAGTCGCCGGCGAAAAGATTTACTGCTTCTGTTTGCGACTCGCAAAGTTGTTGCCCCATCACACCAAGGCAAACTAAAATTTTTGCTTTTGGAGAACGTCTATGTATAGCTTCTAAAAATTGACGCAATCCACTTACATAAGAAATTCTTCTTCCCTCAACATCACGCACAAAACTTGCATCATTTGTTCCAAGATTGATAATTACTAAATCCGGAGAAAATTGTGTTTCATCCCAAATTTCAGGTTCAATTCCAAGTCTTAAACTTAAAGATTTATCTTTATAAGGCCAAATAGAAGGCATAACTACACTTGTATCAGGAATTTCTACAGATTCTTCAACATATTTTGAAATAATTCCAATTCCACTCCAACAACACTCTTGAAATTCAGCATTTAACTTTTTCATTGCTAAAAATCCGTAAGCTTTATCTGCTCTTTCTTGTTTAGTTGAAAAACCGTCTTTTAAATAAACACCTTCAATTCCATAACCGCAAGTAATGCTATCTCCAATTATTTCAACTTTTAACGCAGATTTTTGCACTTTTTTTGGTAAAATCTGTTCTCCATCAATTTCAACTTCTTGAATTCCTGCACAACCAAAATTCACTTCACTGATTTTTATAACACGAATAAGAACAGTTTTTTCGCTTTCTGATTCAAACAAAATAACATCATTTATTTTTTCTGTAAGAATAACTTTTTTAGTTAAATCATCTGGAAAATTTTCCCAATAAGATAGACCTTCATAATCATTTTCACTATTCAATTCAGAAACAAAAATTCCAACAACGCCTTTTGTATTATCATCAAAATTTTGAGGGTCACTGAAAATTTTACAAGATGCTTTTTTTCCTGTAAAACAAAATTCAAATCCGCTTGCAGAATAATCAAAATATCTAATTCCTTCAAAATCTAAATATCTTCCATACCATTTTAAGTTATCTAATTTTAATTTCATTTTTTTCCTCTAAAATTAATTTTTAAATTTATAATAATAGATTTTCGTATCAAGCACAAAAATGATACTCTTTTAAAGATATAAAAATTCAAATTTTTGTAAAATGAAAACTATTTTAAATAAAAAACTTTTGAATTTCTATCTGAGGACCAAATCTTTTTGCGTTGTTTGGGCAAAGATTCAACTGAACCTAAAACAAATCCTAATTTTTCAAACCAATCAGAAGCTTGAGTTGTAAGAATAAAGATTGATTTTGCGTTTTTAGATTTTGCCATTTCTATAAGATATTCTATCATTTTTGGACCAATTCCCATTTTTGCAAAATTTTCTTCAACTGCAACCGCTGCAATTTCTGCTTGTCCATCATCATAAAAATGAAGTGCCGAACAGGCGTGTATTGTTCCATCAATTTCGTAAACAATATAATCTCCGAAAATTTGAGAAAGTTGTTCTTCTGTTCGCGGTAAAAGTTTTCCGGATTCAATAAAAGGACGCATTAGAGAAAGAACCGACGGAATATCTGTTTGTTGCATTTTGCGAATTTTTCCGTAATTATTTACAAAAATCATTGTTCCGGAACCAAGATTACTAAAAATTTCAGTTGGAATAACACCATCAGTTT
This sequence comes from uncultured Treponema sp., assembly GCA_964541735.1. Taxonomy (GTDB): domain Bacteria; phylum Spirochaetota; class Spirochaetia; order Treponematales; family Treponemataceae; genus Treponema_D. The sequence continues at coordinate 25,720 of CAZIQK010000014.1, read as the reverse complement.
TTCCATCAACAATGTGAACTCGTGTTACACCATTTTTGCATGCTTGTACCGCAAGAGAGATTAAATCGCTTTCAGATTGATTTTTTTGTGCAAAAATTTGAGCATCATCAACACTCATTGCAGCAATATCACCATTTTCGTGAAGAGTGATTTCTTCTTTTGTAATAAAATCTTTTTTGTTTAAGTGTTTGTCCCACATAACAAAAAAAAGTTTGTCGGCTTTTAATTCGATTGCAACTTTTTGTGCCAAAGAAATTGAAGAAATATTATAAGGATGTCCAACAGAATTCCAACCAATACAAGGAAAAATAGGAATAAAACCACTATCTAAAACACTTTTTATTGCATCAACTTGAAGTTTATCAATTTCTCCGGCGGTTCCAAAATCAAAACCATCAACAACGCCTTTTGCTCGCGAACGAACCCAGTTTCCAATTGTCGCAGTAATATTATTCGCGGCTAAACTTGTCATCACTGTGTTAGAAACATCAAACGCAGCCATTTTTATAAGAGGCATTGCTTCTTCCGTTGTAACACGACAATTATTTTTATATTTCCAATCGATTTTTGCAGAAGAAAGAATTTCATCAATTCGCGTACGAGCACCTGGAATAATTACAACTTTCAAACCAATAGAATGAAGCAACGCAATATCACGAATATGACTCGAGTATAGTGGAGAATGAATAGTTTTATCATCAAGATAAATTACAATTACAGCATTTTTAAATTTTTGCAGATAACGAATTACATCTCTTATATTTTCTGCATTTATAATCTGATTAGACATATCAAGATTATAAAATATTTGTTTATAAAAAAAAACTCCCTGAAAATGTATTTTTTACAGGGAGTAAAATTTTAACGAATTCAAAGATTTTTAAAATTTAAGTTCTGATTATGCTAGAACCATTTATAACTTTTGTGTTTGTATTATCAGATGGAGAATTATAACTATCAGGTGAAGAAGATGATGATGATTTTTTAAATCCTCGTTTACCAAAATAATAGCGTAATCCAATTTGGAATGAAGAATGTAAAGACATTCCTTCATTTATCATTTCCGTAAAGTACAAACTTGGTTTATAACCTAATAATAAATCAAAATTTTTATAACGAATTTGTGCATTAAGTAGGCCTGCTAAAGCAATATCAAAAGTATAATAAGATGAATATAAAGCTGCTACTTGGATACCAGTATTTATTCCAATAGCCATTTGATTTGCACCAAGATTAAATTTTATAGGAAGTATCGACCAATTAAGTTGTACATAAGGACCAAAATCAAAAGTATATTCGGTTGTTGTAGTGGTACTGTTATAGTAATTATCATGAGTAGAAGTAAAAGTATGGCTATCAATCCACAATCCATAACCGAGAGAGAAAACATCACCTTCGTTTGCAATACCAACAGTTGCTCCAGATGGCGAAAAATAACTTGCAGAAAGTCCTAATGCAAAAAGTCCCGAACCGAAAGATAAAAGGCAAAATGCCAAAAAAAATTTTTTCATATTTATCTCCCGCTTATTTTATTTTAAGTTGGATGACTTTTGCTCTTACAGAAACTCTATATTTAACTGTTGAAGAACTAGAATTATTTTCTTCTTCTTTTTCAATAGTATAAACAGGTTCAAAAATTGAATCTCCGCCCATTTCGTAAGCATTTTCGATTAAAGAATAATTAGCATTAAGAGTTGCTCTTTTTAAAGCTTCATCTGTAGAAATTGCTTTATCTTTTTTTCCAACACCAATAAACATTTTTGAGCCATTTTCAGTTTGACCAATAAAAGTTTCTGAAGGTTCTTTTATATAACCATATTTTCCAGAATCGCCGACATATTTTCCTGAATGAGAATCCAAATAAACAAATTCAGAACTTCCAGATGTTGTTCCAATAACACTGTAATCAGAGCGATCCATATAAGTGTTAAGAACCATTTGCTCAGATTTGATTTCATTAGTAGTACTTGATAAGTTTTGAACCGAAGTACATGCCGTCAAAGTTGCACTTAAAACAAGTGCAGTTCCAATTACAAGTTTTTTTAAAACTTTCATAAAAAAAAACTCCATAGCAAAAAGCCAATAAAAAATTACAATTTTAAATTAACTTTTTTAGTTGTTTCTGCAAAAATGAAGAAACATAAGTGTGAGATATAATGGTTTGCAACGCAAACTAAAAAAGAACTGTTTAAAAATAAGAAAGCAGTTCAGTCAATATAGTTTACCCCCCCCCAGTATTATGTCAAGATTATGCATTAAAATTTATAAAATAGATGTGAGAAATTAGGATATTGAAAAAAGCGTTTTGGGTTTGAATGCGTTTAAGTTTTGAAAATGCATTTTTATACGTAGAATATGTTTTCGCAACAAAAACATTCCTAATTATAACAATCTGCGTCGATATTCACACCGAAGATAATTTGAGATTTGAAAGATTCTATCGTGATTTTTATTTGCACATTTAATGTGTTCAAAAAAGCAAAATCGAAATACGAGTTTCAAATTTTACTTTGAGTATCCCATACAAACAATTGTAAAACCTTTTTTTTCATTGCCTTTTGCCATTTTTATTTCTACAGTATGATTTGCGGAAGTTGGTTTATCTATTAAAAGTAAAGTTACACAATTATTCCAACCGTTTGCTTTTCCTCCATCAAAAGTATTGATTTTTCGTCCATCAACATAAATTTCTGCTTTACCAAATTTTTCGCTGAGCCAAGGACCTTGTTCTTTGTAAGAAAGAACAAGATTTTTGCAGTTGATATTCATAATAAAGCTTTCTTTTCCACTTTTTGAAGAATGATGCCAATTTTTTGGAAAATTTCCTTTTTTAGTTTTTTTGATTGTTTGCGTATTTGCATCAATCTTATCAAATCCGCCGGGGATTATTGTTACATCTGAATTATTTTCCGTTATTTGTTGAAATCCAAAAAAATTTGGTGATTTTAATGATTGAGAAGGAATATCTTTTTTTACATCTAAAGAAGATTTGTCTATCACTTTCAGTAGATTGATAATACAATCTGCCATAAATTCGTGTCCTGCTTCTAGCGGATGAACAATATCTTTAAAATATTCGTTACTTTTGAAAAGACCTTTTGAAATTGCTAACTCATACGCATCAGAAGGACTAACTTGTTGAACTCCATAATATTCGGCAAATGGCATCATAACTTTTTGAGTTTTTGGATACATTGCAGCGGAATAAACAACAATAATTGCAGTTTCATCGCTTGCAGATAATGCATCGTGAATCAATGCTTCAAATGCACGTTGTTTTGTAGGTTCTTCAATATCATTTACAGCAAATTCAATTAAAAGCAAATTTGGAACATGTCCTAAAACATCAACAACATCTTGTTTATAACGAATTAATCCTAAAGGAGAAGAAGTCCCGCTTAAACCAGCATTATCAAAATGAATATTTTCGCGTTTAGAAGCAAATTCATCATCAAGTTTTTTATTAAATTGATAAGCGTATCCATCTCTAAAATTTTCAGCCCCTTCTCCTTCGGTTACAGAACCTCCAAGTGCCGCAACATAAACATCATCACCATTGCGTAATTTTTGGATTACATTTTTTATTCGATAGTTATTTCCAAGCGAAGTCAGCGATTTTTCCATTAAGATTTTATAATCTTCATTAGAAATATTAAAAGGAGTTGCAAAAAGAGGCATTAAAATTGCCGAAAAAATTAAAATTAATGATAAAGTGATATTCTTTTTCATAAAAATCTCCAAATGTACGTAATTTTTATTACGCGAAATAAATCATTTTAAAAATACATTTTTTATACAAAAAAGAATATCAGTTATTTTTTGTATATATTTCTACAAACTTTTGCGGACTTCTACAACTTTGTTCAGTTTTACAAGTGCATTTCCCGAATCGATTGCGTCAAGAGCTATTTTGCAACTGTTAGTTTCATACTTAATCTCGAAATTTTGTTGCTTTGAACTAGTTAGCAAGAAAAGTCGAACCATCATTTCAAAATCTATCTGTAAATAGAATCCGGAACAACTCCAAGATGACATTCACTACGTTTTTATCAATAAAATATATGAGATATTAAATAAAATTTATAATTAAAATTGCAAAAATATTCTTTTTATCTTTATTTTTTGATATACTTTTTGAACTTTGTTCCCGCTGACAATCTTCGTTGAAGCACTTGAGTGGGCAATATACTAAAGCAGATTTTCTGCCAAATATTGAGGTTGATACCACAAAAATTTCTTTTGGAGGTTTTATGAAAAACTTCACTAAATTTTTAGGAATTGTTACTTTTTTAGTTTCAATTTTTTCTCTTTCAGGTTGTTCTAAAAAGAACGATAACACTCTTTACATTTATAATTGGACGTACTACACGCCAGATTCTTTACTTCGCAAATTTGAGCAGGAATTTAATTGCAAAGTCAAAATGGATAATTATGCAACTTGTGATGAAATGTATGCAAAATTGCGTGCAGGAGCAAAAGGTTATGATATTGTAGTTCCATCAAATGATTTTGTTTCGATTATGTTAGCTCAAGGAATGCTTAGAGAAATTGATCAATCAAAATTTACAAATCGAGATAAAATAAATCCAATTATTCTTGAAAAATGCGACTATGACCCTCAGATGAAATACTCTGTTCCTTATGCTTTAAGTGCAACTGGAATTATGGTGAACAAAACAAAAGTTCAAAATCAAAATTATTCACGCAGTTATGATATTTTTGAAGATCCTCAATTTGCAGGTCATGCCACAATGATGGATGAAATGCGAGAAGTTTTGGGTTCTGCACTTTTGTATAACGGTTTTGATATGAATTCTCTAGATGATAACGAATTGGAAATTGCATACAACACTGTAATGAAATGGAAACCAAATCTTGTAAAATTTGATGCGGAAGGTTTTGGAAAAAGTTTTGCTTCCGGTGATTTTTGGGTTTGCCAAGGTTATCCTGAAATTGTTTTTGGTGAAGTTGATGAAAGTCGTTGGGCAGAAACAATTGACTTTTTTATTCCAAAAGAAGGTGGACCAGCAACAATTGATAGCATGGTTATTTTAAAAGATGCACCTCATTATGATTTGGCAAATGAATTTATAAATTTCTTTCATCGTCCGGAAAACTATGCAGTTTTTATAGATGAATTCCGCTATCCGTGCGTCGTTAATTTGGACGCATTAAATTATGTAACTCGTGAACCAATGTATCCTCCTGAACAAGCGTATTCTTGCACTTTAAAACAAGATTTAGGCGAAAATCTGGATAAATATCACGAAATTTGGCAAAACATTCGTTTTGGTGATTAAAAAAAATGAGATGATTGAGACTGTCTAAATCATCTCATTTGTCACTTTTTGAGTTAGCATTTTGGCGTTCCCCGAAGTTTTCGCAAAAACTTCGGGTCGCTATGTTCGGGGTTCCGCTTTCGCTCCATTGCTATGCAACGTGCCTTTGGCACGCCCCTACCAGCGCTAACGCATTTTTTATCACAATCACTTCGTATCTGCCATTCTGCACATTTCTTTTTTTTTAGAGTTGTTTATGAAAAAAATATTTTTTTGTATTTTAGCAATTTTTGTTTTGACTTTTGTTGGTTGCAAAGGAACAGTTTCTCCTTCAAATAAAACCGAAAAAGAATCCGGTGATGAAACTAGCAAAAAAAATGAAGATTATGAATATAACGAAACTGTTACAGAAATTTCTTCTCCCGCAGTAAAAACAAAAACTCCGTTAGTAAATTCTGAATCAACTTATCAATCTGATGAAATTTCTACTGCAACCGAAGATGGAAAAACAAATACCAGCAAAAATACTTATCAAGGTGAAAATGATAAAATTCCAACTCCAATTTTAACAATAACTGCAAAAAAAAATGGTCTTGAAATTACAAAATATCACAATCCTGATTGGTGGTATGTTGATATTCACATTTATAATAAAACTCAAAACGTAAAATGTGCAACAATCACAACTTCAGAAGATGATAATAAAGATAAATCTGCTGATACATATTTTTATCCTTTTGTAAAAGCAGGCGAAACTTACAAAATTTATCTTACAAAACAAGAAAAAAATTATTCAAATTGGGCAAGTACAGAAAATGACGCAGTGGAAATTACTGCGGTTGGCGGAGATGGAAATTTTTTTATAAAAAGCGATTATTATTACTACAATTATTCAACAAGTACGATAATTTTTAAAAATCTTGTTTTTAATTTACCTGAGGCTGTAAAAGAAAATCATTCAATTTCCGGAGGAATTTATGATGGCGGTTCTTGGACCGGAAATTCAATTTGGCCGGAAAATTTTACATTTGACAAATCAGCACTGAATTTAACAAGCGGAGAAATCGGGAAATCAAACGAAACTGTTACAAAATTCTTAACCGGTAAAGATAGAATTTTTGTTTCACTAAAATTCACTTATGGAATTTGGAATAGTGATTATAGCAAATATTTTTCTTACAGTTTCACCTTTATTGAAGATACAATTTACGACAAATCAACATATTCAAACGAAACTATTGACCTTTCTGGCGGCATAAAAATTCCTTCAGTTTACATAACATCCTCCAGTGGCAATAAAGAATATCAATCTTGGAGTTTTGGTTCTTCTTGGAAAGAAGCAACAATAAAAATCATTGATGATGATGATACAGAGAATCTTTCTGAAACTAGTATTAAAATCAAAAATCGTGGAAATTCAACTCAATATCCAGCAGATGAAGAGCGAAAATTTCCTTATTCAATAAAATTTTCAGAAAAAACAAAGATTTTGGGAATGCAAAAATCAAAAAAATGGGCGTTGATGGCAAATTATTTTGACCGTTCACTTATTCGCACAGATTTAGTTGGCTACATTGGAAATGAAGTTTTTAATTCTGAATATAATCCAAACTTCAAATCTGTAAATCTTTACATAAATGGTGATTTTTACGGAACTTACGACATTGGCGAAAAAATCACCATCACAAAACAACGTGTAAACATTCAAAGTTTGGAAGATTTTGCAGAAAACTCTTCTGATTACATTGACGTGAATGGGGATGGTTCTATCGATATAAATGATGCAGGTTTTATTTTGGAAGTTGATACTTTTCTTTCCGAAAAACATAATTTTTATTCATCGGTTTACAAACTTCCAATCAATTTAGCAGAGCCAAGTTTTGATGATTTAAGTGATGATGATGCTCAAGTTTATGTTGATTATGCAAAAGGAAAAATTGACGCTTTTGAAGAAATGCTTTTTGCAGATGATTTTGAAAATCATTATGAAGAATATATTGACGTGAATTCTTTTGTCGATTGGTATTTGACAAACGAATTTTCAAAAAATACTGATGCAATTTTCCAAAAATCTGTTTATGTTTACTACAATCCAGAAGATGAAAAACTTCACATGGGACCAAATTGGGATTTTGACTTGGCTTTTGGAAATATGAGTTCAGATGATTGTGATAATCCTAAAGGTTTTTACATTTATGGCGGAAAAAAGTGGTGTAACGAAAATAGTTATCTTGCACAAGAACTTGGAAATGGAACATCTTGGGAACTTCATGCATATTGGTTTAATAGACTTTTTGAATCATCATCATTTAAAAATGCTGTAAAAAACAGATGGAACGAGAAAAGAATTTACTTACAAAACGCTATCAATGGAAAAATCGTTGATTATGCAAACAAAGTTTATGATTATATTCCCGCAAACGAAGCTCGCCTTCCTCGTCTTGGAAAATATTCTTGGAATGGGCCAAGCGGTTACGCAAGTCGTACAGAATACGAAGATGAAATTTATTATTTGTACAATTGGTGCATAACTCGTTATAATTGGATGAATGCACAAATTACCGGTTGGTAGAATTTTGCGATGGAGACCTTTTATGAAAGATTGTCAGGGAAAAAATTATCCTGTTTATTGTCGTGGTTTTGTTTCTAGTTGTAAAGCTGTAAATGGTGCAGAACCTTTTGGAAGCGTTTTTTTAGTTAGTATTGTTGCTGATGCAAATCCTAAACCCGGACAATTTTTTATGCTTCATCCTCAAAGAAGCAATGTAATTTTGGGACGACCAATAAGCGTTTTTCACGTTACAAAAAATGAATTTGATGCAACAGAAATTCAATTTTTAATTTTAATAAAAGGCGAAGGAACTCAAGAAATTTGCAGTTTACAAGAAGGCGAAAAAATCAATCTGCTAGGACCTTTGGGCAATACTTTTATCAAACCACAATTAGGAAAAAAAGCGTTAATTATTGGTGGAGGAATTGGAGTTGCTCCTGTTGCAAATTTTGCCGAAAATCTTCCTCCAAAATCTTATGATTTTTATGCTTCTTACAAATCCGGTTCATACGGATTAGATTACATCAAACCAAATAAATTGATAATTACAACTGATGATGGTTCTGTCGGAATAAAAGGAATGTTACCTGTTGCTTTAACCGAAAATGCAATCAAAAACGAAAAATATGATGTAATTTATGCGTGTGGACCTCTTCCAATGCTTGCGTATATAAAAGAAATTGCAGAAAAATTGGGGATTTTGTGCTTTTTGAGTATGGAATCGAGAATGGCTTGCGGCGTTGGAGTTTGTCTTGGTTGTGTAGTCGAAACTACAGAAGGAAAAAAGCGTTGTTGTAAAGAAGGACCTGTTTTTGATAGCAAAATCTTAAAATTCCAAAAAAAAGATTCTGTTGCAGGAATAAAAATTCAACCACCGAGAAAGCCTTTATCAAAAAAGCCAGATTTAAGCGTAAAAATTGCTGGTGTAAATTTTAAAAATCCTGTGATTGGTTGTTCTGGAACATTTGGATTTGGTACAGAATATTCTTCCGTTTTTGATGTAAATAAATTAGGAGGAATTGCTTCAAAAGGTTTAACTTTAGAACCACGACAAGGAAATGATGGCATTCGTCTTTGGGAAATTCCTTCCGGAGTAATGAATTCTATTGGTTTACAAAATCCCGGAATTCCTCATTTTATAAAAGAAGAACTTCCGCAAATGTTAAAATTAAAACCTGTTTCAATTGCAAATCTTTCTGGTTCAACGCTAGAAACTTATGTTGAAGGTGCAAAACTTTTAGATAAGACAAAGGTCCCAATGATAGAATTAAATATCAGTTGTCCAAATGTAACTGCCGGCGGTGCTGCTTGGGGAATGACTTGCGTTGCTGCTAGTGAAGTTGTAAAAGCGGTTCGGTCTGTAACAAAAAAGCCTTTGATTGTAAAATTAACACCTCAATCTCTTGAATTAAATAAAGTTGCTCTTGCGTGTATAGAAGCCGGTGCGGATGGAATAAGTTTATGTAATTCGTTTCAAGGAATTGCAGTCGATGTAGAGCGCGGAGTTCCTGTTTTTGAAAATTTAAAAGCTGGAGTTGGCGGTCCTGCCATTCGTCCGATTGCAGTAAGATTAGTTTATGAATTAGTTCAAGCAATCAATACTTTGCCAAAAGAAAAACAAGTTCCGGTTATTGCAATTGGTGGTATTGCTACTTGGCAAGATGCAGCGGAATTTATTATGGTTGGAGCGTCTGCCGTAGAAGTTGGAACTGCAACATTTGCAAATCCTCTTGCAATGGTAGAAATTATTGATGGACTTGCAGATTTTATGCACAGAAAAGGTTACGAAAAAATTGATGATTTTAGAGGAATTATTCAAAAATAATTTTTCTTCATTGATTTCGATGAACTCAATTATGCAAGTTGTAATATTTTCTTAATTTTTTATTTTTTCAACCTATACATTGTTTTTTATCCCAAAAAACCGGCATTTATGTATTTATAACTTCTACTCTTATCCTCTAATTAAAATTACTAAATTTCTTTTTTGTGTTACAATATTCTTATGAAAAACAGAAAAATCATCATAAATACAAAAAATATTTCTACGCAGCAAAATAAACTTTGGCGTGGAATGGGAATGGTCAGCGGAAACAATTCTTCTCGCCTTTTAATTGATTACAAAGCACTGCATCCAAAAGAATATAACGAAATTCTAGAACTTATTTTTGGTGAAAACGGAATAAATGTTCAACATTTAAAAATAGAAATGGGCTCTGATATAAATTCATCTTCCGGAACAGAACCTTGTACAATGCGTTCTCCAACCGAAAATGCAAACGTTTTTCGTGGAGCAGGTTTTATTCTTTGTGCTGATGCAAAAAAAATCAATCCGAATTTAACTTTGGATATGCTTTGGTGGAGTGAGCCAGAATGGATTGAAAATTCAGAAAATGTTTATGAATCTCGCTACGAATGGTACAAACAAAATCTTGTGCAAGCATACAAAGAATTTCAGTTAAAATTTGATTTTGTAAGTGCAACTCAAAACGAACGCGGCTGGGATTTTAATTGGATAAAATTTCTTTCAAATCGACTAAAAACTGATAAAAATGTTCCTTACGATTTTTCAAAAATCAAAATTGTTATTGGTGATGAAGTTGGAACTTGGATGCAAGCAGAAGAAATGTTAAAAGATGAAGAACTTTTAAACGCAGTTGATGTTGTCGGAAGTCATTATACATCTTGGGCTCCAGAAAATGTTTGGAAATTGCGCGATTTAGGAAAAGAAATTTGGTTTAGCGAAGGCAGTTCTCCTATGGGATTTTCTAAAGGAACTCCAAAATATGATGGAAATGGTTCCGGCTTAAACGGATTAAATGGAATTTTAGATGTTGCAAACAGAATTATCACAATGTTTCCGGGCGGAAAAATGACTCTTTACGAATTCCAACCAATTATTGCTTCTTATTATGATGGCGTAACATATTGCCATAAACAATTTATAACAGCAAATACACCTTGGAATGGATTTTACGAAATAGATCCAAGTTTTTATATGACTTTACATTTTAGTCAATTTATAAAAAAAGATTGGTCTATTTTAGATGACGCTTGTTTTGGAGATGGAAAAGCCGCCGGAGATGGACATTCTATTGCAGATGCAACTTTTTCTTATTTGACAGGATGTAATCCAAAAACAAATGATTGGAGCATTATAATTACAAATACTACAAATTCAAAAATCGAATATGAAATAAAAGATATTGGAAATACAAATTTTCAAAATATTTATTTTTACGAAACTTTTGGAATTTCTACAGAAAAGATTTTACAAAAATCAGTTTTAGATTTTTCTTCAAAATGCATAAAAATCACTTTAAAGCCAAATAGTTTGATAACACTTTCAACGCTTGATGTAAATTTTCCAATTTTTGATTTTGCATTTCCACAAAAAAATGATTTTTTAGAACTTCCTTATAAAGATGATTTTTCTTACAAAAATTTTGATGCTGATTTTTTGCGTTTGCGAGGGGACGCACCTCTATTCACAACAGACCAAGGTGGCGCGTTTGAAATCATCAATTTTAATGGAAAAAATGCATTACAACAAAAAATTGAAAACACAAATCGGAATAAAGAATGGGGATTTACTCCAAATCCGACAACAAATCTTGGCGATGACAGATGGTTTAATTATTCTAGTCAAATAAAAATCAAATTTGCAGAAAATTCAATTTTGAAAAACGAAAACTACGCAGGAATTGGAATTCGTTATAATCTTGCAGATTCTGGCCAAAGTGGATATTTGATAAAACTTTTTGAAAATGGAAATTGGGCTTTTTGTCACAGTAAAAATGAAATTAGAACCGGAAAAATTGAAAATCTTAAAGAATGGAATCTTTTAAAAATTCAAGCGGAAGAAAATTTCATCACAATTTGGATAAATGAAGAACAAATTCTTTCAGAAACAACAGAAAAACTCGGAATTTCTATGCAAGCCGGCGGACGAGTTGCACTTTTTAGTAATTTTGATAAAAATCTTTTTTCCAATTTAGAAATTTATCTGGTTGGAAAAAATCCTTACATAAATCGTTATGATAATTTTGATAATTGTTTTGAATATGTCGAATCTGAAAATTCTCATTGGGAACATTGCACGATGGGAAGTTTTAAACAATACAAAAGAACTTCTTCAAAAGGAACTATTGGTTCAAAATTAAAACTAAATTTTGAAGGAAAAAGTTTCTATTTAACCGGAAGTTGTGACACCGAAGCGACTTTTAAAATCAAAGTTGATGAAAAAATTATTGCAGATGAATATAAAATCGGAAAAGTTTCATCTCGCGAAGTCTTGTGTTTTGTAAATAATTTGTCTCAAACAAATCATTTGGTAGAAATTGAAGTTATAGATGGAGAATGTGTAATTGACGCTGTTGAAATAGGAGTTTCCACAAATTAATTATCACACAGATTAAAAATTATTAACGCAATTTTTCTTTATATAAATCTGTGCTTAATTTTCTTTTGTTTTGTATTTTTTAAGATTCAAATATTATTAAATTTTTTATAAACAAGGGCTATCTAATAAGTTTAGAACGTTGCGGTCATTGAGTTGTCAAAATTGTTTATAGTGGTTTCGATAACCTATCTGCCGACCAGACTGCCGGCAAACAGGACAGACAAGAACTCAACCACCGCTTTTCATTCTTTCTAGATAGTCCCTTATTTTCTAAAACAACTTTCTGCACTCTAAATAAAATCTTTTTTCGTCGGCTTCGCCCATAGAAAATGACTTTCTAGGAAGTGGACCGTGAGAATTTATTGTTTCAAAAAAAGAATTTTTTGCGATTGGAGGAAGAAGAATTCCAATAGCATTTTCTTTTTTTCCTAAATCTAAAACTTCTTTTGTTCCGTGAATGTAATCAATTTCCGGTTTTACATTTTGTGAATTTAAAAATTCATCAATTTTTGGTTGAAGTCTTGCAACCGACAATTCTTTTATTTGAGTTTTTAACAATACAAATTTTTGTTTTCCATCTTCTAAAAAATCAAAACCAAAATCAGCGTGAGAATTTTTTACAGAATTTATAAGTTCATCTTCCGAAACATCTTCAACAAAACCATCAAAACTTTTTGCTAAAAAATCAATTAAATTTTTGGCGTTTGCATTAAAAATTACTCTATGAATTGGTTCAAAAGTTAGTCCGGAATCATAAATATTTACAATTTCTACCAACGCAAATCTTACTGGATTTTCTTTTAATTCATCCTCAGTTGCATCATTTTTTATAAGTTCGGCTTTGTATTCATCCCAAACTGCTTTTGCCGTTGCCAAAGAATGATTTCCATCGCCAACTGCAAATAAAAATGTTGAACCATCGTCAGATTGATTTTTTTGTGCAATTTGATTTAAAGCTTTTGTAACATTTTCAATTTCATCATCATTTTCTACAGCCCAACCGGTTATGCTTCCTCCATTGCACATTAAATTTCCATCATAAAGAGGTTTTTTATTTTTTACTTTTTCGCCGGTTTTTCCAACCAAAACATCATCTTTGTCGTTTACTAAAAGCATAATGTGAGGAAGTTCCAACAAAGCACCTTTTCGGATTTCTTTTCGTGGTGGAATTCTCTCAACGATTGTTGCTTCTGTAGCACGAATATTTGCTTTTGAAAAAGGTTTCCATTCGTAAGTTTCCAAATCAATTTGCACAACAAGACCTTTTCTCATCCTGCCGAATGCAGTTTTTCGTTCAACATAAACAAAACTTTTTTTTACTTCATCAAAAATTCCATCATTAAGATAGTTTTTCATTGTTTGACGGATTTTTTTTATGCGTTCACTTTTGTCTTTAGATGATAAATAAACTTCCGGCAAAATCAGATTCAGCGTAGAAGGTTTATTTCCAACGTTTTTTTCAACAGTTTTCCAATAGTTTTCATCTTGAGTGTATTGATCACAAGCAACGACAGACCAAGTAGAAACATCAGTATTTTTAGGCAAAAGGATTTCCGGTATGCGAATTCCAAATTCTTCAATCTTTTTCATAGTTGGAGTATAATGGTTTTAAAATGAAATTCCAACAACGGCAAAAACAAAAGCAATCACAAAAAATATCACAACGCCAAATTCAAGCAATTTCTATGATTTCTATGGATACTCGCGATTTGCGAGATGAAATTTTCAAAGAAGCAAGCGAAAATCCCGCAATAGAAATCGTTTCTGACCCTTTAGCAGAAGATTTTTCTAGCGAAAAAATACAAAATTCATCATCGCATAGTAGCAATAAACTTCAAGCAACAATTGAAGCACAAGAAGATGATGAAGAGACTTTACAACAACATTTAATAAATCAAATTCAACTTTCAAAACTTTCTCAAGACGAATATGAACTTTGCCGTCGACTTATTTATAATTTAGATAAAAACGGATTTTTTGGTTCAATGCTTTCGCCAAAATCTTTGCTTGATAAAACTCGTCCAATTCAAAATCAAAAAATGCTAGATGATTGTATCAATTTAATTCAACATTTAGATCCGATTGGAACTTGTTGCAAATCTGCAGAAGAAAGTCTTTTAGTTCAAGCAAAAATTTTAGGAAATGCATCACCTTTAACTTTATTTATTTTAAATGGACATTTAGATTTTCTGTCTCCTCCAATTCCGGAAAAAATTTCAAAAAATGTGATTGCTTTTAGAAATGATTGGCATTCTAAAAAATTTTCAACAGAGTTACCTATCGATTCTATTAAAATTGATGAAAAAGCGGCAAAAGAATCACTTGACTATATTTTGAAGTTAAATCCTCGCCCCGCAGAAAATTATGCTAGCGACACATCTCAAGCAGAATTTAATTCACCTGATGTGATTTTAACAGTTTCTAAAGTAAAAGGTTTTATTAGCGAAGATGAGATTGAAAACGGAAAAATTGCCGGAACAAAAAATTTTTATTTTCAAGTAAAATATGCAAGCGGAGTTTTACCGGAAATTAAAGTATCAAAGGAACTCTCATTCGATACTGAAAATGTAGAAAAAGCAAAAGCATTTATAGAAAATCTAAAATTTCGCGAAAATACAATTGCATTGCAAGGATGTGCGATTGTTGCTGCTCAAAGAGAATTTTTTGAAAAAGGACCAAAATTTTTAAAACCACTTTTAAGAAAACAAATTGCACAAGAACTTGGAATTCACAATTCTACAGTTACAAGGCTTTCGAACAAAAAAAACAGTAAATATTTGCAATGCGAATGGGGAATCTTTCCAATCAGTTATTTTTTTGGAAGTAGCCTAAAATCTTCTGACGGTAAAAATAAAATTCCCAGTCAGGTGATAAAAGCGAAAATTGTAGAATTGACTGAAAATCAAAAAAATCTTTCTGATAATGAATTAACAAAAAAACTAAACGAAATGGGCATAAAAATAGCCCGCCGAACAGTTTCAAAATATCGTCAGCAGGCTGGAATTAAAAATTCTTACTCAAGATAATGTTTTTTAAAATTTATTTTCCCTGAACCTTATCTTTTTCTTTTTTAACTTTGTTGTCGAGAACATCCATCATTTTGTTCAAAGCGGCTCCAAAATCAAAATCTTCATCAGAAACATGAGCAGAAGTTCCCCATTTAAAATTTACTGTAGTATCAAAAATATATACTTTGTCGTGTTTAATTTTTATGATTAAATCAATAATTAAATCTTCTGCATAAGCAATTCGTTTTAATTTAGATTGAACCATCTCTGATTGTTTTGAATCTAACGAAAATCCTACTGCGTTAATTGAAGGTGTCATAGTTGTCTCCTCTTGAAGCGAAAATCACTTCTTTTGTCGCATTTTTTAAGTTACAACCAAAAATCAAACTTCTTAATTGTAACTTTGTAAAACCTGCACAAGCAAGCATAATTTAAGTATACAACTAGAATTCACAAATTACAAATCAAATATTGAAAAAAAAATGCATGATGTGTATAGTATATATTATGCCTGATAAAAAATTTACGGTATTAGATTTACTTGATTTGGAACTTTCCGGCCATGATATTTTAAACTTAAAATGCATCGGCGGACGAAGAGGACTTCCTCGTGCAATAACAGTTCCTCAAATCAATAGACCGGGACTTGCTCTTTCCGGTTTTTATGAATCTTTTGCAGGTAATAGAGTTCAGATTTTTGGACGAGGCGAAACTGCTTACCTTCAAAAACTTCACAAAGAAGAAAATATAGAATCCGTAAAAAATTTTTTTACAAGCGATATGCCTTGTTGTATTTTTACATACAATCTTGAACCGACAGAAGATTTTAGAAAAATAGCAGAAGAAAATTGTTGTCCTCTTTTACAAACTGATTTACCATCTACAGAATTTTCAAGTCGTATAAATCGTGTGTTTTCAAATATTTTTGCTCCTCATAAAACTTTACATGGTGTAATGGTTGAAGTTTATGGTATAGGAATTCTTTTAAACGGACATTCTGGAGTTGGAAAAAGTGAAACTGCTTTGGAACTTGTAGAACGTGGACACAGACTTGTTGCAGATGATATTATTGACATTCGATGTGTAAATGGTAATATTCTTTTGGGACGTGGTGCAAACACAATGATAAGCCATCATATGGAAATTCGAGGTTTGGGAATTATCAATATTTCTCAACTTTATGGCGTTGGTGCCATTCGAGACCAAAAAGAAGTTCAGTTAATTGTTCAGTTGGAAGATTGGGATGCAAGTAAATCTTACGATAGACTTGGAACTGAGCAAAAATATATGGAACTCTTGGGTGTAAAAGTTCCTATAATCGAAATTCCTGTAAAACCAGGAAGAAATTTGCCAATCATTATAGAAGCGGCAGCAATGAATGAAAGACTTAAAAATATGGGATATAATTCTGCAAAAGAATTTAATCAAAATGTTCTAAAATGGATTGAAACCGGAAGTGCTCAATCTGTTTATAATGGAAATGATGATTCATATTAAAATTATAAATTTTATAAGGAAAAACAAAAATGGTTGAAAAGATTTTAACTGTACAAAATCGTGCTGGGATTCATGCTCGTCCAGCAGCAATTATTGCTCAAACTTCAAACAAATTTGAGTCTGAAATTAATATTACAAAAGATGGCTCAACTGTAAATGCAAAATCTATTATGGGCGTAATTGCAATGGGCGCAGGTTACAATACACAACTTACTCTTACAACAGAAGGTCCAGACGAAGTTGAAGCAGCAAACACAATCGAAGAGTTATTTAATAGTAAATTTGAGGAGGAATAAAAATGAAGGAAATTACAGAAAGACAAAAAGAAGTTTTAAACTTTATCTCTGAATTTACAGAACAAAATTCTTTTCCTCCAACCGTAAGAGAAATCAGCAACCATTTTGAAATTTCTTTACGTGCTGTACAAGATCATATTTTGGCATTGCAAAAAAAAGGTTATCTTTCGCAAGCACAAAGACGTTCTCGTTCAATAAAAGTTCTTTCTGATACCCGCGACAAAAATCAACTTTTTGTTGGAAAAGTTCCTCTTCTCGGTACAGTTGCAGCAGGCAAACCTCTTTTAAGTGAAGAAAATCTTGACGGATATGTAAATCTTACAGAACCCTTTGTTCGTCCAGGAAAAAGTTATTTTGCATTGCGAGTTCGTGGGCAAAGTATGATAAACGCCGGAATTTTGGACGGAGATTTGGCGGTTGTAGAACAATCAAATACGGCGGTTGATGGTCAAATCATCGTTGCGGTTATTGATGACGCAATTACTTTGAAAAGATATTACAAAGAGTCAGAACGAATTAGACTTCAACCTGAAAATCCAAACTTTCAAGCAATTTATTGTACTGATGTAAGAATTGTTGGAATTTTATCTAACATTGTAAGAACTTACTAAAATGATTGCTCCGGTTTATCTTTATACAGGTCAAGAATTTGGTGAACGAGATGATGCAGTTTTAGAAATAAAAAAATCACTCACCAAAAAAGTTGGCGATATAGACGAACATTCATATTATCTTTTAGAAACTCCTTTTAATCAGATTATGACGATTTTACAAAGTGGAACGTTATTTTCTAATGGAGTTTTTGTTGTTTGTAAAAATGCTGAACTCTTAAAAAAGAAAGATGATTTAGAAATGCTTTCTTCTTGGATAAAATCAAATCCGGAAGGAAATTCTGTTTTAGTTCTTATTTCTGATGAGAATTCTGTTGATAAAAAACTTGAAAATTTAATTCCAACTTCAAATAAACGAAAATTTTGGGAAATGTTTGAAGAACGGAAAATGGATTGGCTCAAAAATTTTTTCTACAAAAATGGATATAAAATCAACACTGACGCATGCGAATTGATTTTGGACATGGTAGAAAATAATACACAATCATTAAGAAATGAATGTTCGAGATTTTTTATTCTTTTTCCAAAAGAGCACACAGTTACTTGCGAAGATGTTGAATCAATTTTGACAAACGAACGTGAAGAAAATGCATTTTCGCTTTTTAACAAAATCAGTGATTCTTCTCTTAGTATGCAAAAACGACTTGAAGAAGGAATTTCTATTTTACAAAAAATTAGACTTTCAAAAGATAGTTCTTCTCCTATGATTATTGCCGCTCTTGCTTCTTGTTTTAGAAAACTAGTTTTATGGCACGAAATTTCGCAAAATGGAACAATTCCATCTTTTGAATCATTAAGAAATTCCGGATTTTCAAGCAAAATAATGCAAAATCAATACACAAAAGCTGCAAAAATTTGGTCGATTGGTCAGGCAACTGCAATTTTGGCAATTTTAGCTTCAACCGATATGGAAATTAGAAGAAGCGGAACTGATTTAGAAGATGTTTTGCTCCAAAAAATGATATACGAAATTGTTGCAAAAAAAGGCGGTCAAATCGCCAGTTTTGAAGAATAAAAAATCATAAAAATAGTAGGTCTGATTTCAATACACGACGCACTTGCTTGCGTTTCTTATTGCACAGCGATATTCTGCGATTTCGGTTTTGTAAATTTCGCATACTTTTTTACAACGAAAACGACAAATTTCGCTAATCGTTTTGAAATTTAAATTATTTGATTTTTTTATTTGTTCTGGTTTTTGAATTAAAATGCATTTTCTATTTCCACCATCGAGAGAATTCAATTTGCAAACCGCTTCAAAAGTTGTTCCGCTTCCTGCAAAAAAATCCATCACAACGGCAGTTTCTTTCATATTTGTAATTTTTATTAAGTACAAAATTAAATCTACAGGTTTTGGATTATCAAAAACGCCTTTTTGACCAAGCAAATCATCTAAATGCTTTTGTGCAGAACGCGTACTTTCTACATTTTCGATTATATTTTTTGGAATTACAAAATTCGGTTCATTATTAAAAATTTTTACGCGTGGAACTTTATCATATTTAGGGGTCTGTCCCCAATAGATTTTATTTTCTTCCAAAAGTTTATTCATTTCATCACGAGAAACTTGCCATTGCCGAGTCCATTTTTTTCCACTTGGTGAAATGATTGTAAAATAATTTTTATGATTTGGATTTGACCTTTTTTCTGAAAAAGAAATACTTCCGCTAAACCAATTTCCGCGAAAATCATTATCAATATTTTTTTTTGCCCAAGAAGAATATTCAAGTTCAATAAAAGGCTTTAGATTTTTTTTATTTTTTGCATAACACAAAGTATGTTGTTGCAAAGTTCGTGACCAAGAATCTTTTTTTCCTTTTCCATGAAGCCACATAAAATCATTTACAAAATTTTTTTCACCAAAAATTTCATCACACAAAATTTTTAAAACATAAAGTTCACTTTGATCTATCGCAATAAAAATGCATCCGCTTTCTGTAAGAAATTCTTTTGCGACAAAAAGTCTTCTTTTCATAAAACTCAGCCATTTACTGTGTTTGTCGCCATTTACACAAAAATCATCGTTGTACGAAAAATCATTTCCGGTATTGTAAGGCGGATCAATATAAATTATATCAACCGAATTTTTTAAATTCGGAGAGAGCATTTGCATTGCAAGATAATTATCTGATTCAATAAACGCGTGCGAATTAAGATTTTTTGGAAATTCCGGCGAAAAATAAAAACTTTTTAGAAGATTTTTATCATCATATTTTTCCGAAAAATCATTCCAGGATATTTTTAAAGGCATTTCTAAAATTATATCATAAAATTATTTATTTTCATTTAACAAAAAATGTAAGTTATAAAAGAAAACTTACCTTGACTCATAGAAAAAGAATATAGCAAATCGCCAAAAGAATAAAGAAATTTTCTAATCCAGTTTTTTTATTTTTCATCCACGTAAAGAACAACTTGAACATCAAAATTAAAGAAGAGCACATCCTTAGCGAAATGAAAGACTTTCAAAAAGAAATTGAAAAAAAACTAGTTGAGTTGAAAAAATGATAAAAGCACAATATTTATTTTGGGCTAGGGATTGTAGCCACGCTGTAAGCGTTCCAAAACGGCATACATCTTAAATTATAATTTATTTACACTGATGCGGGATGTATCAGTTCCAACAAAATTATGTGCCGTTTTGGAATGAAGCGAAAGCGGAATGGCGAAAAGCCCGACCTGCATGCCGAAGGCAGGCAGGGAGCCTCCAATTTATTCTTTAAACTCTTGTGCTGCTTCTAAAACGCCAAAAAATGCCGGTTTACACATATATTCGCTGTAATCTTCTGATTTTGAATCTTCAAAAAGTAATGGATATTGTGTGTGGCCTTTGTATTCTTTTTGAGCGTTTAACCAAGTTCCTTTGTCTTTTATTCCCCAAATTGTTACGCCGCAAATTCCGTGTTTATCTTCGGTTTTTCGATTTCTTAAAAACATTTCAAAATATTCTTTGTATTTTGCTTTTAAAAGATATGGACTGTAAGGCTCTTGTGCATTTGCAATATCTAATTCTGTAACTTGAATATCAACGCCTTTTGCAGCAAACTTTTGAACTGCAGTTTCGAAACTGTTTGGTCCGCTTACATTTGGTGATTTAATTCTTACGTGAGATTGCATGCCAACACAATCAATTCGTGCGTCTGGAGTTGATTTGATTAAATCTATAATATTGCAAATTGCATTCATTTTGTTTGGACTGTAGCAACCGTAATCGTTATAAACGAGTTTTACATCTTTTGGTGCATATTTATTTGCGTAACGGAAAGCATTTACAATGAAAGTTGCATCGCCAAAAATATCATACCATTTGCTGTCTGTTCTTAGCCACTTTGAAGCACTTGCTCCATCTGCAATAGCTTCGTTTACAACGTCCCAAGCAATGATGATATGTTCTCCGTTGTTATTTTCTTTTTCCCATTTATCAACAAATTCTAAAACTGTTTTGATGTACCATTCTTCGCGTGCAGTCATTTCTTCGCGACTTACAAAAGGCTTTTTTGTATCAAAATTTTCTTTAAAAAACCAATCCGGAGTTTGAGAATGCCAAACTAAAACGTGTCCACGCATTTTTACGCCGACATCTTTGCACATTTGCAAAAACTTAGTTTGTCCATCAAATTTTGGAACATCTATTGGCATTTGATAAGTTTTTCCATCTTCGGCAACAAAATCTCCAAACTTGCGAGGTCTTGACCAATTAAAAATAAAATCTGGTTTGAATTCATTTCCGGCGGTAACACAATCTGCTTGACATGCAATGCCTTCTGCAATCGAGCGTTGGTCGAATTCATTTCGGAAATTTGTTGCAAGTCCAAAATAATCAATTTTTCCTTTGTATGCTTCTTTTAAACTTGGAGCATCTTTCCAAGTCATTTCGATTTTCTCTTTAGTTCCAATTCCTTCGCCATCAAGTTTTAGTTTGAAATTTTTAAGATAAAAAGTTCTGTTTTCAACATGCATTCCGGATGATGAAAGATAAAAATTTTGCTCACCAGAAAGATGAAGAAAAACTGAACCAGCCATAGAAACCCATTTTCCTGAAGGAATTTTTTCGCGTGCAACTTCCGGCATATTTGCAGAAACTTCGTTTATCATCCAACTTACGTCAGTTTCTTTTCCGCTAGATTCTTCAATTTTTATATCACAAGAAAAATCAAAAAGAACATCTTTTCCTTTGTAAGCAGCAAGATTTACGTTTATTGGATTAAGTTTGTTTACTTTTGTTCCATCAATAATCGTAACATTTTCAAAACCATCATATTCTTGATTATATTTTACGGCAGAACCATCTTTATCAATTTTTGTGATTGAGACACTTCCATCTTCATTTTGCATGAGTCCTTTTGCACTTACGCAAGAAGAAAGAAAAATTACTGAAAGAATACAAATAAAAATAAAATTTTTTTTCATAAAACCACCATTTTTTAAGTTTTAAAAATAATTTTATCATCTTTTTTCTATAATTCTATGGGAAATTTTACTTAGATTTTTCGATTTCCTTTCCTAAGAGTTCAGTTTTTTAAAGACATAAATCCTTACAACAAGTAAGAACCGCCGAACCAATCAAGCAATTCTTTTTTTTGAAAGAACGTTTCGTGATTAATCACTTGTCGAAAATATCAAAAATGTCACGACCAACTCGAAATTCTTAAAAATCTCTTCTAAGTTGTAAAAAACTGTTCATATCATTAAAATAAAATTTATCAAAAAAAATTTTTTGTAAATTGTTTTTACTTGCTTTCGATATGTGAATGAACTTCGTAGAAACATTCAATCAGAGCAAAAATGTTATATTCAAGGTAGAAAAAATGGAAAACACAAAACGTACAGTTACTTGCGGTGATTTACGTGCCGCTGATGTTGGAAAAAAAGTTGTATTGAATGGCTGGGTCAGCCGAACTCGCGATTTGGGCGGACTTGTTTTTATCCGTTTGCGCGACCGATATGGAATTACTCAGGTTAAAGTGGGCGACAATGCAAGCGATAACGTGAAAAAAATCGCATCGTCTTTGAAAAGTGAATATTGTATTGCGGTTGAAGGCGTTGTTGCAGCACGCGACCAAAAAGATATAAATGCTGATATGCCAACTGGCGAAATTGAAGTTGAAGCGGACGACATTGAGATTTTTACAACTTCGCAGGAATTGCCTTTTTCTATAGAAGAAGTTCGCCAAAAGGACGGAACTTTGGTCCTTCCAAACGAAGATTTGCGCCTTAAATATCGCTACTTGGATTTGCGCCGCGAACCAATGCAGCACAATATTATTTTGCGCTCAAAAGTTACTTTTGCGGTTCGTGAATATCTTACCTCAAAAGGATTTTTGGAAATTGAAACTCCGACTTTTATAAAATCAACTCCGGAAGGCGCGCGCGATTATTTGGTTCCAAGTCGTGTTCATCCGGGAAAATTTTATTCGCTTCCACAAAGTCCGCAGCTTTACAAACAGATTTTGATGGTCAGCGGATTTGACAAATATTTCCAGATTGCACGCTGTTATCGCGATGAAGATGCTCGTGGCGACCGTCAGCCTGAATTTACTCAGATTGATATGGAAATGAGTTTTACAAACCGCGAAGAAGTTCTTGAAACAACTGAAGGAATGATGGGCTACGTTTTCGATAAAACTCTGGGCTACAAGTTGCCTGTCCATTTTGACAGATTGACTTGGGACGATGCGATGAATTTTTACGGAAGCGACAAACCGGATTTGCGATTCGGAATGAAAATTCAAGATGCAAGTTTTATGGCGAACCTTAGCGATTTCAACGCATTCAAAGCGGGTGCATCATCTTCTTCAATGGAAATTGAACGCCACAAACGAAGCGGACTTAAAGCACTTGTTGTAAAAAATGTCGCGGACAAATACAGCCGAAAAATGATTGAAGCGTTGGAAAGCGTTGCAAAAATCAATCACGCAAAAGGTTTGGCTTGGATGAAAGTTGTCCCTTCGACAGGTTCAGGAACCGATTTGCAATTTGAAGGCGGAATAAGCAAATTCTTTGCCGGAAAAGAAAGCGAAATCTGCGAAAAACTTGGCGCAGAAAAGAACGATTTGCTTTTATTCATAAGCGATGAAAAATGGCAGGTTGCCTGCACAGCGATGGGTGCGGTTCGTAAGCAGCTTGGAAAAGATTTGAATCTTTACGATAAAAACGATGAATTCCATTTTGTTTGGATTGTTGACTTCCCATATTTTGCCTGGAATGAAGAAGAAAACAAGTGGGAAACAGAACATCATATGTTCACGCTTCCGCAGAAAAAATATTGGGACACTTTGGAAAGCGATCCAGCCGCAGTAAAAGGCGATTTGTACGATTTGGTTTTGAACGGCTATGAACTTGCTTCCGGCTCAATGAGAATTAACGACCCGGCATTGCAGGAACGCATTTTTGAAATTGTAGGATACAGCCGCGAACGTGCAGAAAAAGCGTTCGGTTTCTTAGTAAACGCATTTAAATTCGGTGCACCACCACACGGAGGAATTGCTCCAGGACTAGACAGACTGATTATGCTTATGTGCCACGAAGATTCAATTCACGAAGTAATCGCATTCCCAAAGAATAACCTTGCCGCAAGCCCAATGGATGAATGCCCAAGTTTTGTTGACGACAAACAACTGGACGAATTACATTTGCAGGTTACACAAAAGGAAGAAGAATAAAAATTCCTATTTGAATCAATCAAAATATCTTATAAAACAGCAGAACTTTCTATTGGAAAATTCTGCTGTTTTTTATATAAATTTAAAAACTAGATATTTTGCATTTATAAAAGCAAGTTCCTGACTTTTGCACTCCGACATTTTAGAACGTTGTATTGTGATGAAATTATGGGGAGTAAAGAAAATGATAAGACTTGAAAAATTATATCACAACTTTTTTATCAGCAGCAAATATATCTTTAAAAACTTCTGTAGAATGAGGTAATAATAGTGGACGAAAAAAATCCTTTTGAAATAGATTTTGAATCATATATCCGTCAAGAAGAGCCAGATAAAAGAGAAAAAAGTATTGCTTGGGCAACCGCTATAGGTTTACAGCAAGTTGATGGACTTAGCCCATCAGAGTATCTTTATAAAACTGCTCAACGTAATATAGAAGGTGAAATAACTGTTGATGAAGCACGCTATCTTGTAGATAGTTACTATGAAGTAAAGATAAACCGTTCTTATAATGATGGTGAAAAAGAAGAGGCTGATAAAGTTGCCTCAAGAATTGTGCAAGTTTTAAAAGATAAAACTTTTGATTTCTCACCAGATTCTTATATTCATATACATGGAAAGATTTTTGAAGATGTCTTTAAATTCGCCGGCAAGATAAGAACATATAACATTACAAAAAATGAATGGGTTTTGGACGGTGATACAGTTTTCTATTCAGACTGTGAGATGATACGAAAAACACTTGATTACGATTTTGCTCAAGAAAAGAATTTTGATTACAATACTTTATCTCAAGAAGAAAAAGTAAAGCATTTTACAAGATTTATTGCAAATATTTGGCAGATTCATCCTTTTGGAGAAGGAAACACTAGAACTACCGCAGTTTTTGCAATCAAATATCTTAAGTGGCTTGGCTATTATGCAAATAATTTGATTTTTGAAAAGAATTCCTGGTATTTTCGCAATGCACTAGTAAGAGCAAATTATTCAAACAACGCAAAAGGCATATATATGGACACCAAGTATTTAGAGGCATTATTCCGAAATATAATGCTTTGTGAAAACAATGACCTTAAAAATCGATATACACATATCCGCTATTCTGAGCAAATACAAAAAAGTTCGGAGAAAAAGTTCGGAGAAAAGCATAAAAGTTCGGAAAAAACTTCTGATATAATTCTCTCCATGCTAAAAGAAAATCCAAGACTTTCTGCGAAAAAAATATCTGTTTTAATTGGAATTTCAAGTCGAGGCGTAGAAAAACAACTTGCATCTCTTGTTCAAAAAGGATTTTTAATACACAAAGGACCTGCTAAAGGTGGGTATTGGAAAGTTTTGAAATAAAGTTTAAAGTCCAACCGCAAAAGTTCATACAATCACAAAAGAAAATTACGACGAGTTTATTTAGCGTTGT
>CAZIQK010000013.1:3478-58686 GCA_964541735.1 uncultured Treponema sp. | reverse complement strand
GCGTTTCTCATTGCACAGATGAAAAAATAAAATGTTTCTCATTTTATTTTCTTTAT
The DNA here is from genome assembly GCA_964541735.1 of uncultured Treponema sp. Lineage (GTDB taxonomy): Bacteria > Spirochaetota > Spirochaetia > Treponematales > Treponemataceae > Treponema_D. Next base: position 58,630 of record CAZIQK010000013.1, on the reverse strand, counting down.
TTAACACAGTAATGAAACGCGACGCACCTGCTTGCGTTTCTTATAGCACATTCTTTATTCACATAATTGTAAAAATAAATCATAAACAGTAAAATAAACTGATTCTAAAATCTCTCTTCCAAAGTCTTTTTAGAGTTTAATATTACAAAAAAAGAGGTTTACAAAATGGAAGAAATTCTTGATTTATTGAGACAAAATGCTCGCTTATCAGTTGAAGATATTGCAGCAATGACAAAAAAAACTCCGGATGAAGTTTGTGCAATTATCAAAAAATTAGAAAATGATGGAGTTATTTTAAAATACGTCGCCATTGTAAACCCAGAAAAAGATAAAGTCGCCAAGGAAAAAGTTTTAGCGGAAATTCAAATTCAAGTTCAACCACAACGAGAACATGGTTTTGATGCAATTGCAGACAGAATTTATCGTTTTCCACAAGTAAAATCACTCTATTTAATGAGTGGTGGTTATGATTTGAAAGTTTTAATTGAAGGCGACAATTTAAAAGAAGTTGCTTTATTTGTAAGTGAAAAACTTTCTACATTAGAAGGTGTTCGTTCTACAAAAACAAATTTTGTTTTAAAAACTTATAAAGAAAACGACATTGTTTACGTAGAAGATGAAAGAGATCGTCGTGAAGGCGTTCAAGCTTAATTTTTAAGCATAAAATAGGATTTTTTTTATGAATGATAGAAAAGATAGATTTTGTTCTAGAATGGAGCAAATTCCTCCATCTGGAATACGTAAATTTTTTGAACTTTGTATTGGACATGATGATATTATTTCTTTAGGAGTTGGTGAACCGGATTTTCCAACGCCTTGGGTAATTCGGGAAGAAGCATTTTATCATCTTGAAAAAGGACATACATCATACACTTCAAACTGGGGTTTGATAGAATTAAGAGAAGAGATTTCTAAATATTTAAAAAAATATAATTTACATTATGATGCACAAACAGAAATTTTACCTACGGTTGGTGCTTCTGAAGCTTTAGATTTAGTTTTGCGTTCGATTTTGAATCCCGGTGATGAAATTATTGTCTGTGAGCCTTGTTATGTTTCTTATCAACCTTTATCAGTTTTGTGTGAAGCAAATGTTATTCATTTAGATACAAGTAAAACTAATTTTGTTCCTACGGCAGAAAGTATAGAATCTGTTATTACGCCAAAAACAAAAGCAATAATGTTTTGTTCGCCAAGTAATCCAACTGGAAGAATGATTCCTTATGAAGAATTAAAAAAGATTGCTGATGTTATAAAAAAACATAAAATTTGGTGTTTGAGTGATGAAATTTACTGCGAACTTGTTTATGACAATCAAAAACATATTTCAATTGGTGAATTTGATGGAATGAAAGATTATACAATCATTTTTAATGGTTTTTCAAAATCTTTTGCAATGACTGGTTGGAGAATTGGTTATATTGCAGCTCCTCACGATTTACTTGTTCTTTGTTGTAAACTTCACGCTTATAATTCAATCTGTCCACCAATTTTTTCACAATATGCAGCAGCAGAAGGTTTGCGTTCTGCTTGGAGTGAAGTTGAAAAAATGAGAATCAGTTATCAGCAACGAAGAAATTTGATGCATTCTGCTTTTGTGGAAATGGGACTTCCTTGTGTAGAACCAGAAGGTGCTTTTTATATGTTTCCGGATATTCGTCCAACAGGAATGACTAGCGAAGAATTTGCAACTGAATTAATTCAAAAACACAATGTTGCTGTTGTTCCCGGAACTTGTTTTGGTTCTGGTGGAGAAGGTTTTATTCGTTGTTGTTATGCGACGGATGTTAACAAAATAAAAATTGCTATGAGTCGCATTGGAGAAATGGTAAAAGAAAAACTTAACAAATAAAAGGTGAGAGTAGAAATGCTAATTTCTGTTTTAATTGCTATAATAATTGCTGCATTACTTGTAATTGGAATAATTATTGTAAATTCAGCAAAAAAATCATCTCGTTCAAAAGATGTAAGAGCTAAGGTTCAAAAAAAAGGAGAAGTCGTTTTAATTCGAGAAGCTGAAAAAAAACTTGCTCGCGACCCTCACAATATTGATGCTCTTAGTTTGCTTGGCGACTTATATTATAACGATAAAAATTGGGAAAAAATTTGGAATATTTACAAAACTCTGTACAATATTTCTGCTGCTCATCCTGAAATTGATATTGGAAAATCTGCCATAAGAATGGGAATTGCTGCTTACAACTTGAAAAAAAATGATGATGCACAAAATTATCTTTTGATTGGTGTAAAGCGAATTCCCGACTCTTTTGACGGTTTTTATAATTTAGGTTGTTCTTTTTATGATAGTAAAACTTACGATAAAGCAGTTTTTTGTTTTAAAAAGGCAAAAATCTTAAGACCGGAAAATACAGAATTAAATGCTTATATGGGATTTTGTCTTTTTAAGCTTCAAAAATATCGTGAAAGTATTCCGTTTTTAAAGCGAGTTTTGGAAGATAAACCGGGCGATAAAGAAGTTCTTTTTGATATTGCAATTAGTATGGCAGAACTTGGAATGGGTGAGCGAGCCGTAAAAATCTTTAAACATTTGCGAGCAGATCCAACTTTTGGTGCAGAATCTTGCATTGGAGCGGGAAAAATTCATGAGCGAAACAGGGATTTTGATTCTGCCATTCAAGATTATGAAATTGGAATAAAACTTCAAAATGTTCCAATTCAAACAATGCTTGAAATGAAATACCGTCTTGCAAACTGTTATATTCAAATAAATGATCTTTCAAAAGCATTAGTTATTCTTCGCCAAATTCAAAACGCAAAATCCGGTTATAAAGATGTTGATGCACTTGTTGTTCGCTATAGCGAATTAAATCAAAATAAAAATTTGCAAACGTATCTTTTGGCGGGAACAAGTGATTTTGTTGCTCTTTGCAGAAGATTTATTTCTACTTATCACAAAGATTGTGCAATAAAAGTTGAAGATTTACAAGTTGTTTCTGAATGCATAGAATTAATTTGCAACGTAGATGGATTAAGGTGGTCTGCAAAAGAATTCTTTAGATTTTACAGAACTCAAAATATGATTGGTGATATTTTTATTCGTGAATTTCATTCAAAAATTCGAGATGCAAAATGCGATAACGGAATTTGTGTTACGATGGGATATTTTTCGGAGTCGGCACATAAATATTGCGAAGGTCGCCCAATCGATTTAATAGAAAAAGAGCAACTTTCTAAAATCTTAAAAAAAATAAATATGTTTGGTTAATAAAAAATGAATATTTGTTTATTCTCAAAAGAAGAATTTTTAAAGCCAATTCCAAAAAATGATGAAAGAGCAGAACATTTGTTAAAAATTTTGCACAAAAAAGAAGGTGATTTTTTTACAGCGGGAATTATTGGCGGAAAAAGTGGAATTGCAAAAATCACAAAAATTGGTGATGAAATAGAATATTCTTTTGAAGCAACCGGAAATGGAAAACCGTTAAATCCTCTAAGAATGATAATCGGTTTTCCTCGTCCAATTCAATTAAAACGTCTTTTGCGTGATGTCGCGGCTCTTGGAGTTTGTGAAGTTCATCTTAGTGGCACAGAACTTGGTGAAAAATCTTATATGCAATCAACGCTTGTAGAAAAAGGTTCTGCATATAAAATGCTTTTGGACGGAACAGTTCAAGCAGGAAGTACTCATGTTCCGGAACTTTTTTTACATAAAAATTTGACAGAAACGCTGGAATTTTGTAAAAAAAATGAATTAGAGTCGAGTGAAAATTTAAAAATTGCTTTGGATAATAAAACTGCAACTTGTTCGCTAAAAAACAATTTACGCCAAAATGATGATAAAAAAGCGAATCCTGTTTTTGCGGCGATTGGAAGTGAGCGCGGATGGACTGATAACGAGCGAAAAATTTTGCAAAATTATGGATTTGTTTTGTGTTCAATGGGAGAGCGAATTATGAGAACAGAGACTGCGGCAACTGTTGCAGGTTCTATAATTTTAAATGAATTTGGATATTTAGAATAAATTTTAGGATGATTAAAAAATGACAAACGAAAAAATTAAAGAAATTCTTTTGGATTTAGAAGAGCCAAAAATTGATTTTACTGTAATTCAAACCGGAAAAGAAAGCAAAAGAGTGAATGGATTTTATAAACCAGATACTCACGAGATTTTTTTACATAATTTAAACTTAAAAGCTGATAACGAATTAATATATACAGCAATTCACGAATATACTCATCATCTTATGACGATTGAAAAGCAAGAAAATGATCCAAGTTATGGAAAAAATTGTCGAGTGCATACTCAAGAATTTTGGGCAAAATTTGGCAGTCTTTTGGAGATTGCAGAAAAAAAAGGTTATTATTCTATTGGGTGGGAAGATAATGAAGAATTAAAAGAACTTACAAAAGACATAAAAGAAAACTATCTTGCAAAAAATGGACAACTTATGATGGAGTTTGGAAAAAAACTTGCACGTGCAATGCAACTTTGCAAAGATTCAAATATTCGTTATGAAGATTATATTGACCGAGTTTTATGCATTCCAAGAAAATCTGAATTGGAAATAAGAAAAGTTGGTGTTTCTGATGTAAATCCTGCGATTGGTTTTGAAAATATGAAAGTTGTTGCTTCTGTAAAGAAAAAGGACGAACGTCAAAATATTGAACAACAATTTGCAGATGGAGGAAAATCACCGGCGACAATTCGCGAAATGATGAAGCAAGAATCTGCAAAAGCTCGCGGAGATGATCCAAAGACAAAACTTGAACGCGAGAAAAATCGGTTAGAAAAAACAATTGCCCAACTTACGCAACGCCTTGAATACGTGGAGGAATCTCTTGCGAATATGTAATTTTGTGTCGAATAAAAAAATTATTTTCTTTTTTATGAACATTTTTTTTTCATTTAGTGTTTTTGCACAATCAGTTTCTATGCCGGAAATGCCTTCTATGCCGACAATGCCTACTGTCGGCGGTGAATTTTACAGACCGACGACTCCAACGTCATCAGTTTTGCAAAATGCAACTTCTGAAAGTTTAAGTTCTAGTACAGAAAATTTATCAACACAATCGCAAAATTCAAAAGCGACAATTTCTTCGTCAAATTCTAGTGATGTTTTAAGTTCACTTTTAACAAATAATTCAATTTTATCGGCTTATGATATTACAAATCTTTATGATTCGGGGCTGTTTAATGATTTATCTTCATTAAATACGGTAAATGCAAATTCACAAAATTCAGAAATTTTACTCCAACAAATTTTACAAAGTTTGGAAGAATTAAAAAATCAACAAAAAACATCGACTGCGGTAGAAAAACAAAATCTTCAAAATACGCAAACCGATTCAGAAAATTTTAAGCAACGAGAACCTTCTGTTTTGCGTTTTAAAATCAATGGTTATGATATAAAAGATTCGCTTTCCGCAGTTTTTTTTAGTGAACCAGAAGCGGATGGCAGTTTTCTTTTAACCGGCGACAGAAGATATTTTACAAATCAACAAAGGCGAACAGAAACTTTTTATCTTTTGTTTAAAACTATAAAAAGTACAGGTTCAACAACAACTTTTGAAGTTCAGTCTGATATTGTGCAAGATTTTAAAAATGAAAATTCTTTTGTGTGTAAACTTGTAAATAAAAAAAATCTTACGGCAGAAAAAACCGGAAATTTGGTGGTTTTACGCTTGTCGGATAATGATTTAAATGTAGATTTACTTTTGGATATTGATAAATGAAAGATGAAAATTTACTAAAAAATGGCCTTTTAAACGTAGGAATTCCAAAAAATCAGATTGAAAATCTGCAAAAAAAAATGGAAACCTATATAAACGAAATTGCACTTTTTAATTCTGCATACAATCTTACAAATACTTCTGATTATGATGAACTTGTAACACGTCATATTTTAGATTCTCTTAGTGCTTATACTCCAATAAAAAATCTTATTGAAAAAAAAGGCAACGAGGTTGTAATTGGAGATATTGGTTCTGGAGGAGGATTACCGGGAATTCCGCTTTCGGCAGTATTTTTTGATGAAAAATTTGTGCTTGTTGAACGAATGAGTAAGCGTTGTGCATTTTTAGAAAATTGTGCGGCAATTCTAGGTTTAAAAAATGTAGAGGTGATGAATGTTGAAGCGGAAAAAGTTTCTCCAAAAATGTTTGACATTGCCGTTTTTAGAGCGTTTCGCCCGCTTGATGAAAAAATCACAAAAACGCTTTTAAAAATTACAAAAGATGATGGAATTTTGGTTGCATATAAAGCAAAAATGGATTCTATAAGTGAAGAAATGAAAAATATAAAAAATCTTGTTCCAAATTATGATGTTGTAAAATTAAATGTTCCAGGACTTGAACAAAATGAAAGAAATCTTGTGATAATTGAGAAGGAGATGTAAATGATTTTAGATAAAATTATAAATAAAAAAGAACGAACTCCGGCGGAAGTTGTTGTTCAAGATGTTGTAAAAGTAAAAAAAGGTGAACGAGTTTTAATAATCGCAAATCCTGCAACTAGTGAAATTGCTCAAGATTTTTATAAAGCCTCTTGTGATGAAAATGCAATCACAACGTTAATTTTTCAACCAGACAGAACAAGTTTTGATAATGCAACTCCGGAAGTCTTAGCTGCAATTTCTTCAAATCCTGATGTTTGTTTTTCAATTTCAAATATAAAACTTGGAAAAGACCCAAAATCTCAGGCAAATCCATACAAAACTGAAGACGGAACCGAATATGCTCATATTTTTGATTATTTGTTAGACGGAAAAAAATCAATGCGAGCGGTTTGGACTCCTGGTGTTACTGTTGATATGATGGCAAGAACTGCAGCAATTGATTATGCACTTTTACAAAAAAGATGTTTAATTCTTCAAAAATATTTTGAAAATGCAAAATCTGTTCATGTTGTGGCGCCAAGCGGAACTGATTTAACAATTAATGTAGAAGGTAGAAAACTTTTATTTGATGATGGTGATTTTTCTAAAGCGGGAACTGGAGGAAATATTCCAGCCGGTGAAGTTTTTATTAGTCCAGTTGTCGGAAAAACTGAAGGCATAATTGTTTATGATGGTTCTATGACTTTTTCTGATGGAGATTCAATTTTGGAAACTCCAATTACTTGTAAACTAGAAGAAGGTTTTATTACGGAAATAAAAGGCGGTTCTGAAGCTCGCAGACTTTTAAAAACAATTACAGAAGCAGAAACTCGTCCTTTTACGCTTGAAAAAGAAAAAAAACTTCCGGAAGGACAAGCATCAATTTATAAAAAAATGGCACGAAATATTGGTGAACTTGGAATTGGATTAAATCCTGCTGCACAAATTACAGGAAATATGCTCGAAGATGAAAAAGCATTTAACACTTGTCATTTTGCAATTGGTCAAAATTATGATAATGATGCACCTTGTTTAATTCATTTGGATGGAGTTGTAAAAAATCCTACAATTACAATAATTTACAATGATGATTCAACACGCGAAATTTTAAAAGATGGAATTTTACAGGAAGAATAGAAAAAATGAAAACTTTAAAAAAATATTTTATATTTACGACAATAATTTTACTTTTTAGTTTTACATCTTGTGCAAAATCAAAAAAAGAAACTCAAAATGTAAACGGTGAAGAAAAAACTCAAAAAGAAATGCAAAATCCAGAAATAGAAAAACTTCAAAAAGTTCTTTCAAAAATGAGTGAACGTTGTAAACAAGAAATGTCAGATGGTTCTGCAAACGAATTAATTTCAGATTTGAAAAAAGTTTTGGCAGAAGAACAAAATTTTCCCGCAGATGATATCAGTCTTTATTATTTGATTGATAAAAAACATAATATCGGTGCAGATTACGAGCCAACTCATCTTCGTAAACTTGTAAAAAATGAAGATTATATCATCAATAAAAATACACTTTCTTTACGCGAAGATGTTGAAGATGCTCTTCGTGTGATGGCACGTGCGGCAAAATCTGATGGCATTACGCTTGATGTAAGTTCGACTTATCGTTCTTATGAAACTCAAGAAAGAACTTTTAATTATTGGGTTTCTGTAGATGGACTTTACGAAGCAGAACGTGAATCAGCAAGACCCGGAACAAGTCAGCATCAACTTGGAACTGCAATCGATTTTGGAAATATTGATGATAGTTTTGCTCAAACTGCACAATGTAAATGGTTGAATGAAAATAGCGAAAAATATGGTTGGAGTTTAAGTTTTCCTCAAGGTTATGAAGATATAACTGGTTATCGTTGGGAATGTTGGCATTTTCGATACATTGGCGTAGAAGCGTGTAAATTTCAAAAAAAATGGTTCAACAATGTGCAGCAATTTATGTTTGAATTTATTGACGCTTGGAAAAATGCTTAAAATTCGCTGCGACCTCTAAAACTCAATGCCAATGTTCGCTTGTCGATGTATTCTAAATCACCACCGACAGGAATTCCTGTTGCAAGACGAGTGATTTTTGGTTTTGGCGAAATTTCTAAGTCAGAAATTGCTTTATTTATGTAAAGAGCAGTTGTATCGCCTTCTACGGTTGGATTTGTAGCAATGATGATTTCTGAAATATTTCCTTCTTTTATTCTATTTAAAAGTTTTGAAATACTTAACTGAGAAGGTCCAATTCCTTCAAGAGGTTTTATAAGTCCTCCAAGTACGTGATACAATCCTTTGTATTCGCCATAAGATTCGATTGTAGAAACGTCTTGAGGTTGTTCGACTACACAAATTTGAGAAGTTGTTCTTAACGGATTTGTGCAAATTGGACAAGGCTCAGTTTCGCTCCAATTTCCACAAATGGAACAAGTTTTTATTTTTTCTTGGATTTCACTGATGTTTTTTGCAAAGTGTTTTACAAATGTTGAATCTTGTTTTAAAAGCCAATTAACCATACGAATTGCACTTTTTTTTCCAACGCTGGGAAGTCTTGAAAAATTTCCAACTAATTCATCAAAAGCGTTCATTTTTTCACCAGAATTATAAACCGAATTGAGATAAATCCATTCCACCTAACAGAGAAGATGATTTTTCTTTAATTTTTTCCTGAATATTATCGCATGCATTTTTGTGAGCAGAAATAATCAAATCTTCTAACATTTTTACATCACGATTATCAACACAAATTGGATCTAGTTTTATGTTTAACATTTCGAATTTTCCATTTAATGTAACTGTAACCATTCTTCCGCCGGAAGAACCTTCCGCTGTAAGATTTTCTAATTCATCTTTTAGCTGTTCAGTTTTTTCTTTTATTGCTTGAGTGTTTTTTAATAAATCAAAAGGATTCATAGATTCTCCATTTTTTTATTTTATACGACAGAGCCTTTAAAAGCATCTATCAATAATTTTACTTGAAGTGGAAGTTCAATTTGTTTTTGCACAACCTCTTCTTCTTTTAAATTTACTATAAATTTCATTTGTTTTAAACATACAGAAGAAATTTCTTTTTCAATTATTTGAATTTTTGTTTTTATGATTTCTAAATCATATTTTTTTGAAACAGTAGTTTCTACTACAGAATCAGAAATTTTCCATTCGCCGGTTTTATCTACGCTAGAAGCTGCAAATCTATCTGTAATTTCTAAGGCTGCTTTTACTTTTCCTTTTAATTGAGCAACCGAGATGATTTGACCATTTCCAATTTGCAATTTTTCGTCAAGTTGTGGTGATGAATTTTGAAAATTTGAAGTTTGTTCAAAATTATCATCTTCATCATAAATAGAAAAATCTTGTTCAGGAATGTAAGTTTCTTCCGGAATTTCATCTGTATTTGTCCAATTTTCATCTTCAGGTAAATCCGGGTTTTCAGAATATCCACTTTCAGATTTTGGAACATAAATCGAGTTCTTTACTTGTTGAGTGTTTTCTAATTGCGGAATATGAAGTTTTAATTTTTCATTAATTGCCGTTTTATCAGTTTCAGTTCTTTCCACTGATTGATTAGGCGGCAGTGGACCGCCATCAGAAAAAGGGTTGGAGTTTTCTCCATTCGGTTCAAAAGAACCATTTTCCGCTTTTTGAATTTGTTCCATCATCGAATTAGAAAATCTTATTGCTGTTGGCATTTCATTTTGCGATGATTGTGATTGAACAGAAGTTTGCGGAGAATTCTGTTCAAAATTTTGCTGATTTTGAGAATTTTGCGTAATCGAAGCAGAATTTTTCAAAAGTGGCAAAGCTGCATCTATCGCTTTTTTTACGTCTGAACTAGAAACGTACTGACTTAAAAAACAAATTCTACTAAACGAAAGTTCCAACTCATAACGCGGAGAAATTGAATATCTTATATCGCGATAAAGTTGCAAATAAATGCTTAATCCTCTTTCAATTTGCGTTGTATTCCAAGTGTCTAAAACAATTTTGCTGTAACGTTCAATATTGTTTCCAAGTAAAGATTCTTTTGAAACTCCGCTTTTTATGAGAAGAAGAGAGCGGAAATAATCTGCACAATTTGAAATGAGTTGTTCAATGGAAACTCCATTTTGCAAAAATTGGTCTAAAAGCGAAATTACTTTTTCTTGTTCATTTTTTACGCATTCTTCAAAAATAGAATTTAATTGGTCAATTCCAACTAATCCGAGTTTATTGCGAATTTTTTCGTAAGTGATATATCCATCGCTGAAAGCAACAACTTGGTCAAAAAGTGTGTATGCATCTCTCATAGAACCTGTTGATTCTCGAGCAATCCAAAATAATGCTTCATCATCTGCTTGAATATTTAATTCTTTTGTAGCGTCAGAAAGACATTGTTTTATTTTATCAATTGCAACTAGGCGAAAATTAAATTGTTGGCATCGAGATTTTATTGTTGCTGGAATTTTTTGAAGTTCTGTTGTTGCAAAAATAAAAATAACGTATGGTGGCGGTTCTTCTATAGTTTTTAAAAGTGCATTAAATGCGGAAGAAGAAAGCATGTGGACTTCATCAATTATATAAATTTTGTAACGACATTTTGTTGGAGGAAAAAGAACTTCATCTTTTATTTGTCGAATATTTTCTACGCTGGTGTTTGATGCACCATCAATTTCTATAACATCAAGGGAAGAACCTTTTGTGATTTCTTGACAGTTTGAACATTTTCCGCAAGGACAATCTGTTGGACCTTCTACACAATTTAATGCTTTTGCAAGAATTCTTGCAGTTGATGTTTTTCCGCAACCTCTCGGTCCGGAAAATAAATAAGCATGAGCAATTTTTCCAGATTTTATGGAATTTTTAAGAGTTTCGGCAACAAATTCTTGCCCAACAAGGTCATCAAATTTTTGAGGACGCCTTCTAGTCGCTGTAACTTCGTATGACATAAAATAAATTATAGTAGGAAAATGCTTTTTTAGGAAGTAGAGAATCAAAACTAGAAAACAGGAATGAGATGATTGAGGTCTCCAGTAGGACAGAAGGGGACAGACCCCTATTTGTTTAGAATTATTAGGATAAAAAAATTAGATTTTATGAAATAGAAATGATAAAAGAGGTGATTGAGGTTCTCGAAATCACCGGTAAATTTTTCTACAGATTACGTAAATATACGCAGAGATATAAAATACAGATTTTCAACAGGACAGAAGGGGACAGACCCCTATGCACAAGATATTGTTTTTCTACAGGGGACAGACCCCTCTTTGTTTTTTGTAGAATGCCACAGCCGCGAGAATTGAGCAATGCGAAGCAGTTGCTGCCATTGTGGTGGTTTTGACAAGCTCAATTATGCAGGTCGCAATAGATTTCAACTTTCAATTTTTCGACCTGCAAACGAGTTTTTTACAGAAAACTTTCTAGGTATGTTTACTTCATACACAATGGCAGCAACCGTCCGTAGGTAAGTTGCGAAATGCGAGTTGGTGAACTGACTCGGCTGAAAATTTAAAAATCCTACTAATTGAGATAACTCTTTATTTTTTATATAATACTTTTACTGTATTTTTTAACAGAGGATTTAAAATGATTGATAAATGGGAAATTGTAATCGGTTGTGAAATTCATACACAACTTTTGACTAAAACAAAAGCGTTTTGTGCTTGCGAAAATAAATACGGTGGAATGCCAGATACTCGTGTTTGTCCGGTTTGTTTAGGACTTCCTGGAGCAATGCCACGTATTTCAAAAGGTTATGTTGAACTTGGAGCCGTTGCAGGACAAGCTTTAAATTGCCAAATTGCTAGATTTACAAAATTTGACCGAAAACATTATTTTTATCCGGATTTGGCAAAAGGTTATCAAATAACTCAATATGATATTCCTCTTTGTTCAAATGGTTATGTAGATTTACCATTTAGAAGTTTTCCAAAAGATGAACAACCGGGCGGAGAAAAATGTCGCTCAAAAAATTTCAAAGGCGAAGATTGTATTATTGAATCACAAGGAGAAAAATATCGTCGTGTAAGAGTAGAACGAATTCACCTTGAAGAAGACGTTGGAAAATCTTTACACCTTCAAGGAGCACATTCTTATATTGATTATAATCGTTGTGGAACTCCTCTTATAGAAATTGTAACAAAACCGGATATGACTTCTCCGGAAGAAGCTGCTTTATTTATGCAAACTGTTCAAGAAATTTTACGTTATGTAAAAGTAACAAATGGAAATTTGGAAGAAGGAAATATGCGTTGTGATGCAAATATCAATCTTAACATTTGGGAAGATGGAAAACTTTATCACACACCAATTTCTGAAATAAAAAATTTAAACTCTTTCAAAGCAATTCGTGAAGCATGTACTTATGAAGCTCAGCGTCAATTAAAAGAATTTCAAGAAAATCGACAAGAATTTGTTCCTGGTTATAAAAATACAATGAACTGGGATGAAGATAATGGTGTAACTCAAATTATGCGTACAAAAAATTCTTTTGTTGATTATCGTTTTGTCGTAGAACCTGATATAAAACCTTTTAGCGTAAGTGAAGAATTGATTTCTAACGCATTAAAACAAGTTGGAGAACTTCCGGAAGCAAAAAGACAACGATATAAAAAAGAATATGGAATGTCAGATTTTGATGTAGAAACAATTACTTCTACAAAAGATTTAGCAATGTTCTTTGAAGAAACTGCAAAAAAATCTAAAAATGCAAAAAAATCAGCAAATATTATTCTTGCAGAACTTCTTGCAGTTTTAAATGAAAATAAAGAAACTATAAATGATGTAAAAATCACTCCTGCTCATATTGCAGAACTTTCTGACGCAATGGAAGATGGAAAAATCACTTCTAAGCAAGAAAAAGAAGTTTTTGCAGAAATGATGCAGACAAACAAAATGCCTTCAGAAATTATAAAAGAAAAAGGTTTTGAAGTTGTAAATGATGAAGGTGAAATTGATAAAATTGTTCAAGATGTAATTGCAGCAAATCCAAAAGCTGTAGAAGATTTTAAAAATGGAAAAACAAATGTTGTCGGTTGGCTTATGGGACAAGTTATGAAATTATCAAAAGGTCAGGCAAATCCAAAACAAGCAACACAAATTTTAAATAAATATCTTTCTGGTTTGTAGTTTTTTTATTCAGGTTTGTAAGAATATTTCAAAATAAATATGGAGTATCGTTTGTGGTGATTGAGTTTATCGAAATCACCACAAAAAAATCTCGCAAATTGCACACAAAGTCATCTGCGAAAATAAAAATTCTGAATATAAAAAACAAAATTAATTAAGGAAAATATTATGGATTTATTAAAAAAACTTGATGAATGTGAAAAACGATTTAAAGAAGTCAGTGATTTAGTTATGGACCCAAATCTTGTAAAAGAGCCAAAAAAATATAAAGACACAATGCGCGAACATGGTTATCTTTCTGAAGTTTGTGAACTTTCTGTGGAATATAAAAAAGTTTTAGCAGGAATAAAAGATGCAAAAGAAATGATAACAAATGAAGAAGATGTTGATATGAAAGAAATGGCTCGTGAAGAACTTCATGAACTTGAGGAAAGGCAGCCAAAACTTGAAGAAGAAATAAAATTAAAATTAGTTCCACCAGATCCTCTTGACGAAAAAAATATTATTTTGGAAATTCGTTCTGCTGCCGGCGGTGATGAAGCATCACTTTTTGTTCGTGACCTTTGGGAAATGTATTGTCATCTTGCCGACAGAAAAGGTTGGAAAACTGAAACTATGGAAGCACAAGAAACTGAAGTTGGTGGTTTTAATAAAATTGTAACTTCAATTTCTGGAAAATTTGTTTACGGAACATTGCGATGGGAAAGTGGAGTTCACAGAGTTCAGCGTGTTCCTCAAACAGAATCTCAAGGAAGATTGCAAACTTCAACTGCAACAGTAGCAGTTTTACCGGAAGCTGAAGAAACTGAAATCGAAATAAAACCTGGTGATGTTAGAATTGATGTTATGCGTGCTGGTGGACCCGGCGGACAATGTGTAAACACAACAGATTCAGCAGTTCGCCTAACGCATATTCCTACAGGATTAGTTGTAATTCAACAAGATGAAAAATCTCAGATAAAAAATAAAGAAAAAGCATTTAGAGTTTTACGTGCTCGTCTTTTTGATTTGGAAGAAAGTAAAAAACAAGCAGATCGTGCAGCCGCTCGTTCAAGTATGGTTGGTTCCGGAGCTCGTTCTGAAAAAATTAGAACTTATAACTATCCACAAGACAGAGTTACTGACCACCGAATAAATTATTCGCAGCATAATCTTCCGGCGTTTATGATGGGCGAAATGGATGATATGCTAGATGCTTTGAATGTTTATGCAAAAGAAGAGCAACTTGCGGCAGATATAACTAATCTTGGAGAATAGACAATAATTTTTTTAAGAATTATGTTGTTTTCTTATAAATTGTTTATCACTTAAAAATGACAATTCAACAATTTAAACAAAATGCAATGCATTCTTTAGAAAAATCACCTTCTTCTCAATTAGATGTTGATGTTCTTTTACAGTTTTCATTAAATCTGTCTAAAACTCAAATTTTATTAAATCGTAATGATGAAATTCCGGAAGAAAATCTAAAATGGCTGAATTCTGCAATTGAAAAACGAAAAACAGGATTTCCCATTGCGTATATTACGGGGCATAAAGAATTTTTTGGATATGATTTTTTAGTTTCTCCATCGGTTTTAATTCCAAAACCAGATACAGAAATTCTTGTAGAAAAAGCATTAGATTCTATTATCGAAAAAATGGAAACTCATGAAAATTCTATTTTAAACATTTGTGATATGTGTACAGGTTCTGGTTGCATAGGAATTTCAGTTTTAAAATCTCTCATAGAAAATTATAAAATTCCGTTTGCAAAACTTCCTAAATTTACATTAGTTGATATTAGTGATTCTGCTTTAGAAATTGCTTCTAAAAATTTAGAAAAATTAATTCCTGAATTTGCAAAATCTAGAATTCGTTTTGTGCGTTCAAATTTGTTTGAAATGGTTCCTTGGAAATTTGATTTAATTTTTACAAATCCTCCTTATGTTCCTTCTTTTTTAGTTGATGAAATGTTACAAGATGGAAGAAGTGAACCTCGTCTTGCTTTAGATGGTGATGTTACAGAAAATGGTGAAAAATCTTTTTTAAAAGATGGGCTTTCTTTAATTCGTCGCCTTATTCCACAATCAAAAGAACATCTTTCATCACTTGGAACAATGATTATGGAAACCGGAGAATATAATGCAATTTTAGCAAAAGAGATTGCCGAATCTTATAATTTTAAAACAGAACTTTATCAAGATTTAGAAGGTCAACTTAGAGGATTTATTTGTTATAAAAAAAATCTTAGTTGAATTATTTATTTTTAAATATTAAAATTAATTATGGAATTGCTTGAAAATCGAATTAAAAAAGATGGTGAAGTTTTACCGGGAAACATTCTTAAAGTAAGTAGTTTTTTAAATCATCAAATTGATGTTGAACTTATGGAAAAAATGGGAGAAGAATTTTATCGTATTTATAAAAATTCTCCTATTACAAAAATTGTTACAATTGAATCAAGTGGAATTGCAGTTGCATATTCAGTTGCGCGACAATTTGGAAAGCCTTTAGTTTTTGCAAAAAAAAATCAAACTAGTAATGTAAATGAAGACGTTTTTTCTACAAAAATTTATTCATATACCCATAATCAAGAATATAATGTTGTAATTTCAAAAAAGTTTATTTCTCCAAATGATAATATTCTTTTGGTGGATGATTTTCTTGCAAATGGAAAAGCTCTTAACGGTTTAATAAATATTGTTGAACAAGCCGGAGCAAAAGTTTGCGGAATTTGTATTGCAATTGAAAAAGGTTTTCAAGATGGTGGAAAAATTTTGAGAGAAAAAGGCTATCAGGTGGAAAGCCTTGCTATTGTTGAAAAAATGACAGATGATGGGCAAATCTTTTTTAAACATTGATAATTAATATTTTAGAGTTTATACTTTATTATATTTATAAAATAACTCTGCGTGTGCAGGAAAAAAGGAATTTTTATGAAATACGGTTATTTTGACGATGACAAAGCAGAATATGTCATCACACGTCCGGATACTCCTACTTCTTGGAGTAATTATCTTGGTTCAACAGTTTATGGAGCTGTCATTACAAATAATGCCGGCGGTTATGGTTTTTATAAATCAGGTGCACAGGGTCGTTTTATGCGACTTCGTTTTAATGCTGTACCAATGGATCAGCCAGGACGTTATTTTTATCTTCGTGATCAAGATGATGGTGATTTCTGGTCTGCTTCTTGGCAACCTGTTGGAAAACCTCTTGATAAATACAAATCAGAATGTCGACATGGAACTGCGTACACAACAATCACTTCTGAATATAAAGAAATAAAAACAGAAACAAAATACTATGTTCCTCTTGGACAAAATTTTGAATATTGGCGATTAAAAGTTACAAATAATTCAAACAAAAAAAGAAACATCAGATTATTTTCTTATTGTGAATTCTCAAACCAATGGAATACAACACAAGATCAAGTAAATCTTCAATATTCACTTTTTATTTCAAAGGGTGAAAAAGTTGGTGATTCGCTTCTTCGTTATTCTATTCAAGACAATCTTTACATTCAACATCCTGAGTGGGACGTTGGTGGTGCTTACATGAGTGAATGGATTGCTTTGATTGGAACTCCAATGACAGGTTTTGATACAAGTCGTGAATCATTTATTGGAATTTACGGAAATTATGAGCATCCGGATGCTGTTGTAAACGGAAAATGTACAAATTCTGAAGCGTATGGTGATAATATTTGTGGAACTGTTCAAGGTGATTTGGAATTAAATCCCGGTGAAACAAAAGAAGTTATGCTTATGCTCGGAATTGGCGATGCTCTTGCAGTTGGTCAAAAAATCATCAACGAATATGGAAATTTCAAACGTGCTGATGAAGAATTTGAAAAACTTGTAAATAATTGGCATGCAAAACTTGGTTCTTTCAAAGCAATCACTCCAGATGAAGATATTAATCATACTGTAAATGTTTGGGGATTGTATAACTGTCTTATTACTTTTGCTTGGTCTAGAGCAGCAAGTCTTGTTTACAATGGAGAACGTGATGGTCTAGGTTATCGCGATTCTGTTCAAGATATTTTGGGTGTTTCTGCTGCAATTCCAGAAGAAGCTGAAGAAAGATTAGTTCGTATGATTTCTGGTCAGTGCCAAAATGGTGGAGCGGTTCCTGTTATTTCAAAAGATTTTAATGCAGGTCATGAAAAAGCACCAAAAGCAGAGGAATTCCGTTCTGACGATTGTGAATGGTTCTTTAATGCTGTTCCATGTTATGTTGCAGAAACCGGTAATTTTGATTTTTATAATAAAGTTGTTCCTTATGCAGATGGTGGAGAAGCTACAGTTTTCGGACATTTAAAACGTGCATTGGAATTTAACTTAGAAAGAATGGGAGCAGATGGTCTTCCTTGTGGACTTTTAGCAGATTGGAATGATTGTTTAAAACTTGGTTACAATGGTGAATCTTTATTTGTTGCTTTCCAATTACGTTTAGGTCTTACAACTTATGCAGATATTGCAAAACGTCTTGGAAAAGATTCTGAAGCTGAATGGGCTCTTTCTCATAGAAAAACTCTTGATGAAAATATTCAGAAAAAATGTTGGGATGGAAAATGGTTTATTTGGGCTGTTGGTGAAGATGGAACTGTTTACGGAACTCAATCAATTGAAGAAGGACAGATTTATTTCAACACACAAGTTTGGGCTGTTATGTCATCTGCTGCAACTGCCGAGCAAGCAAGAATTTGTATGGAATCTGTAAAAGAAAAACTTGCAACTCCTTATGGATTAATGCTTTGTGCTCCTCCATTTATCAAAACTCGTTCTGATATTATGACATCAGTTGTTTTCTTACCAGGAATTAAAGAAAATGCAGGAATTTTCAATCATACTCAAGGTTGGGGCGTAATTGCAGAAACAATGCTCGGAAATGGTGATAGAGCTTATGAATATTGTAAAGCGTCAATTCCTGCTGCTTATAATGATAAAGCTGAAATTCGTCAAAGTGAACCTTATGTTGTAGGTCAGACAACTTATTCTACATATTCAAAACGTCCTGGAAATACAAGAACTTCTTGGCTTTCTGGAGCTGGAACTTGGTCATATTATGCAATTACACAATATATGCTTGGAATTAAGCCTCAATATGATGGACTTATGATTGATCCTTGTGTAAAACATGATTGGGATGGATTTACTGTAGAACGTCGTTGGAGAAAAATGAATCTTCATATTGAAGTAAAAAATCCACAACACGTTTCAAAAGGCGTTGAATATATCGAAGTTGATGGAAAACGCATAGATTCAGCAGTAATTCCTGTAGAAATGTTAAAAGATGGTTCTAAAATTGTTGCATATATGGGAAAAAATGCACAAAAAGTTCCTGTAGAAAGAGTTTAATAAAAATAGATTCTTAATATAAAAAATGCTTCTTCCATGTGGGAGAAGCATTTTTTTTAATGTGAATGGAATCTAAAAAAATCAGATTTTAGAGATGCAATTAATCCAAACAAGCATCTAAATCTTTTGAAATTTTTTCTTTATCTAAATGTTGTCCGATAATTACTAATTTAATCATTCGGTCGCCATATTTTTCATCCCAATCTTTTTTCATTTCTGGTTCTTGTGCTAAAACTTCTTTTTGTTCTTCTTCTGAACAAGATGCTAACCAATTTCCAGAATATCCGGCTTGAATTTGTCGTCCGGAAGTTTCTAAAACATACGCCATATCTTTTTCATCACTGAACCACATAACTCCTTTTGAACGAATTATATTTCTTGGCCATTTAGATGCATATTCATCAAGTTTTATTCGATTAAATGGACGACGTCTATAATAAACAAAAGAGCCAATTCCATATTCGTCTTCATCTTCGCCTTCGTGTTTGTGTTCATGATGATGATGTTCGTGATGTTCTTCATCGTGATGATGCTCATCGTGTTCTTCATCATCTTCATCTTCTGCTTCTTCGTGTTCTTCTAATGCTTTTACCCAACCGGCACTTGCATAAACTGTTTCAAAATCAAAACGATTTGTTCCGATAATTTCTTCAACAGGAACATCACATCTTGTTGTTTCAAAAACTTTTACACTTGGTTGAATTTTATTGATAACAGCACGGACTTTTTTCATTTCATCTTCTGTTACAAGGTCTTTTTTGTTTATGATTAAAGTTGAACAGAATTCGATTTGTTGAATTAAAAGCGATTCAATATCTTCTTCACTTTCTTCAACATCATTTTTTTCAATAGTTTTTACAAGATTATCACCACCGCCAAATTCATCTACAAGGCGACTTGCATCTACAACGCTAACAACATTATCAAGTTGTCCGTTTTCTATAGTTTCTACTGCTTGAGCAATAGGCATTGGCTCACAAACTCCAGATGCTTCAATTAAAATATAATCGAATTTTCCAGAATTCATTAAATTTTCAATTTGCTGAACTAAATCTGTTTTTAAAGTACAACAAATACATCCATTTGTAAGAGGAACTAAACTTGAAGAATCTGTGATTTTTGCTTCTTTAGAGATGAGTTTTTCATCAACATTAACTTCACCAATATCATTTACGATAACTGCAACTTTGTATCCTTTTTGATTTGTAAGAACTTTATTTAGCAAAGTTGTTTTTCCTGCTCCAAGATAACCGCAGAGCAAAGTAACAGGAATTTTTTTAGACATTCTATTTCTCCCATGAAATATGATTTACATTTTTTGATTCTATGTAAATATACTCAATTTTTTTGTAAAAAGCGATATAAAAATTTTATTTTGCATTTTTTTGATAACTTTTTCTAATTTCATCAGCAAAAAGTTTATTTTGGTCAGTACGTTCCGGAACCGAAAAAATAGGTTTTCCATCTTCATTAGAAATTCTATAAACATGCATAGGATCAGTTGTATAAGCAGGGCTATCTGGATTATTTAAATACCAATCTAAAACCGCCATAAAACACAAAGCATATTTTAATAAGTTTGCATTTGTTGCATTTGTGTTAGCACCTTTATTTTGAGCTCCTAAAAGTACATCAAGGCGTTTTGAAACTTCGTTTGGAATGTCAAAATTATAATGTTCCCAAGGATTTTCTATAAGTTTTACAGTTCCTTTTGTTTTTGCTACAGAATCACATTCGTTAACCGCGAGTGTAAGATATTTTCTTGCAAAATCCGTTCTATGAAAGAGCGGTCGATATTTGCTTTCATCAGCAGGATGCTCTAGTAAAAGTTTATCGAATTTAAAATTTGGAAGATAGTGATATGTCGTTTGCCACAATAAAGAATTGTAAAGTCGTCTTCCCATGTGAGATTTATCAAAATCTGATTGTGAATAAATATTATTTACAAGTTCTTGTAAAGGTTCACAATAAAGTTTTTCAAATGTATTTTCTCGGTAAGCAGACCAATCATCCAAAACAGAAGAAATGCTATCGGCACCTTTTTTTTGACTTTCAGATTCAACAAAAATTATGTTGCGACAGCCTTGAAAGCAATCTTCAATAATTCTATGCAAAACCGTAATAGTTTGAACTGGATTTTCTGGAGAAAGCATATTAAATCCATCTGAAAATTTGTAAAGTGGTTGAAAGTATGGATATAAATCAGGATGCTCATCAAGTTTATCAAATCCAGCATTAGGAAATAATTGATTTAAAAGTTTTAAACCGGTAATTACAGTTGAATCTTTTACGCCTTTTTGCATTGGTGCGGGTTTTGTCTTTTTTTCTTCCGGAGTTGACTCTTTTTGTTTTTCAGGAATAAGAAGATCAAACTTGTGAAGTTCCAAGAATTTTAAAATCTCACCAACTTTTGTATTAAAAAATGTTGGATAAGGTTCAAAAGTATCGGAACACATTCTCATTAAAAGTGGATAATTTTTTTTGATAATTTGTGTATCAATAAAAAGCCATTCTGTGATTGCATGTTTTGCATAATTTGAAAGTTTTTCTTTTGGAGCTTCAGGATACATTGCTTCATCGTTGTAAATTTCTTTTATGAGTTTTGGAATTTTATTTGTTCCGTAATAATAAACTTGTATGATTTGTTTATAAATTGCTTTTGTGTAAGGAATTAAATCTGCCACAATCATAGGATTTTGTGCATTTTGCAAATTTATATACTCCATTTTTATTTGTTGCATAGACCAACTTGCTATCATTCTTAAAAATTTGAATTTCGCTTCTGTTCCATTTGCAATTTTTGCTTTATATGTTGCCGGTGCAATTTGAATTAAAGTTTTGATTATTGTGATAAAACTTTCTAAATGTTCAATTTGCTGCTTCATTGCATATTGATAAAAATCAGGATTTATTTTTTCTGTTCCGTTTTTTTGTAAATTTCTGATAAAGTTAAAAATTCCGTAATTTGGTTTTATTTTATATTCTTGCGATATCATCAATTTATCTATTGCTGATGCAACTTTTTTAGAAATTGGCTGAAGTTGATTTCTTTTATATCTTCCAATTTTTTGCTGTGTAGGTGAAGAAGAAGATGATGATTGATAATTTGTTGTATTTCGCACGATTCTTCCTGTGTTTTTATAATTTGGGTTCGGATTTGAATTATCTGATTTTTCGTACATAACTTGTCCGCCCAATTTTTTTGCCATTGTTGCAGCTTCTTTTTCAGAAATATCACCAATATTTTTTCTGGTTTTTTCTAAAGTTCCAGGTTCCCAATTTGCAGTTCTGTTAATTTCATCATTCATAAAATTCTCCAGAGTAAAAAGATTTTTGTGTTTAACGCAAAAATGACAATATTTATTTTATATGATTTTTTTATTTTTATAAATGGCATTTCTGAAAAACTCATAAGGATTTTGGAGCGTGAGAAATCGTTTTAATCACCTTAATTTGTGGGAGATTTTATAATCTTAAAAGGCTTGTGTTCATTATCCCACAAAGTGACTTAAAAGAAATTTTTTCTCCATTTTTTGTCATCAGAGTGCCTTCAAAATTTCCAAAAATTGAATTTTCTAATCGTCTTAATGCAATTATATTTAAATTTCTTTCATCAATGGAAATTGGTGTAAAACTCAAATCAATCATACTTTCTAAATCTTGAATAATCCAAGTTTTTGATTTTCCAAAGGGATGCGTTATGTAAACCGGAGGAAGAGCAGAAACTTCACCATCAAGTGTTAAAATATTATCATTGAAAAGGTCAGAGTTTGATGCATCTTGATTTGAACTTTTTATATGAAAAATTATTTGTTTTCCGTTTGGAAGCGTTCCTAATCCAATTCCGAATGTTGTTTTTGAGCGAAATTTATAATAACATCTGTTTAAAATCATTGCGGCAAGACCATCAGAATCTTGCTCTTTTTTTCCATTTATTTTTATATTTCCTTTGATTGATAAAGCATTAAACCAAGTTGCAGAACAACGCGAACTTGTCGGTGAAGGATTTACAAACATTGCATCGTAGTGAATTTTATCATTAAGAGTAGAAATACAAAATCCTTCGGCACTTGGTCGTGCATTATCACCTTTTACTTTAAAAGAAAGTGCATTGTGTTTATGATTTCTTCCCCAGACAATTTTTAGTTTCCGATTAGGATTGTAGCAAGTACATCTTCCTTTTGATGTTGATAAGGGAACGTACCTTCTGGGATTTCCCATATAACTGTGATAGGCATATTTTATTCCGTTTTTTTTGTTCCAAAAAATTATTTGACTTAATCCAAAAATCTTAAAATCAAAAATTTCTGCAATTCCAATATAATTTTCTAGTGCAAAAACGTAAACTAAGCGACTTTTTATTCTTAGGCGCGATATAAATTTTGGTAGTGGAATTCCTGCATAAGGAGCTCGCATGCCACTAATATCTAAAAAAGGAGAAACTCCTTCGTAAGTGCCGAATGCCGCTTTTCCTTTGCTAATTAATTTTTCAGGAAATTTATCAAAACGTCTAGCGTACATATTTTTATTATAATCAATTTTTCTTGAATTAGGAAGTGTGCAATGAGAAACGCGAGCCGAAAAAGCATTTAATGCTAATTTTACGAAGTAAAATTAGTGTGCAGGTTGAAGATTTTAGCATTTTAATTAAGTTTTTAACCTGCACAGTGTTAAATAAAAGATTTGAATCACAAAGTGATTCAAATCTTCCGATGTGCATAAAGAAACGCAAGCCGAAAACATTCCTAATTCATAAAATCCTTGTTTTCTAAAAAAACAGATTTATAATAAATTTGTTCGATAATTTTGTTATCGCCTTAAAAAAAATCCTACAAAAAAGAAGGTATACTATGGCAATAAAAACATATTCTTTAGGCGCTGCCGGCGAAGTTACAGGCTCAAAACACATTTTGGAAGTTGATAATCGTTGTTTTATGATAGATTGTGGTTCTTTTCAAGGAAAACGAAGAGAGTCTGACGAAAAAAATCGTAACTTTGATTTTGATATGCAAAAACTAGATGCGGTTCTTTTAACTCATGGTCATTTGGATCACTGTGGACTTTTACCAGTTTTATCAAAAAAAGGTTACAAAGGAAATATTTATGCAACACCGGCAACAAGAGATATTGCAAATCTTGTAATGATGGATAGTGCACGAATTCAAGCTCACGATGCGGAATTTTTGGCAAAGCAAGCGGTAAAAAAAGGCGAAAAATTTTTGTGGAAGCCTTTATATAATGAAAGTGATTGTATTTCTTGTGCCAACCAAATTGTAGGCCTTTCTTACAATAGAAAAATGTATATAGCCCCAAATGTTCAGTTGGAATTTTTTGATGCTGGACATATTTTAGGTTCTGCGTTTGCAAATATCACAATAAATCCAAATCCAAACGAACCAGAAAAAGAAACTCGAATTTTATTTACCGGTGATATTGGACGCGAAGGAAAACCAATTATCAGAAATCCTGCAACAGATTTTCCTGCTCCGGATTATATTTATCTTGAATCAACTTATGGAAACAAACTTCACGAAACTCATGATATTGCAATGAAAGAACTTGAACGAATTGTCCGCGAAGCATGTGCAAAAAAAGGAAAAATCATCATTCCTTCTTTCGCGATTGAACGTGCTCAAGAATTAGTTTTTTGTCTTCATCTTCTTACCGACCAGAAAAAAATTCCAGTTGTGCCAATTTATGTTGACTCTCCAATGGCAAGCAATGCAACTTCAGTTTTCCGCGTTCATCCGGAGTGTTATGATGAAAGTGTAAACGAGGCATTTTTAAAACATCACAAAAATCCTTTTGGTTTTAATTCTTTAATTTTTACAACAAGTGTAGAAGACTCAAAACAGTTGAATAAAAAAAATGGTCCAATGATTATAATTTCGGCAGATGGAATGTGCGAAGCCGGAAGAGTTTTATATCATCTTGCAAATGGAATTTCTAATCCCAAAAATACGATTATGGTTGTCGGCTATATGGCAGAAAATACTTTGGGGCGGAGAATTGTAGAAGGTCAAAAAGAAGTAAAAATTTTAGGCGATATGTATAAAGTTGAAGCAAAAGTCGAAAAATGTAACGGGTTTAGTGCTCATGCCGACTACAACGAGATGATTCATTGGCTTGGAAAAATTGATACAAGTCGTTTGAAAAAAATCTTTTTAGTTCACGGCGAAAAAGAACAACAAGAAGGATTTAAAAAACATCTTGCCGACGCAGGTTTTAATAATGTAGAAATTGTGCAACAAGAAGTTGAGTATAATTTGTAGGAAATTGAAATAAAAAGAGGGGGAGGGGGAAAGCCTTCCCCTCGCTCCCAAGTCGAATTCGACTTGTCCGCTACCCCTTCTAGCAGGGAAGTTTCCCCGCAACGCCCCTCTTTTTGAGTCCAACTTAATAAATTTGATATTAATTTTGTATTTTTTATGATTTTTTTTAGTTGATAATTTTTAAAGGAGATACAGATTTCAATCTTTCAAAATAAGATTTATTATTATCATCAACAATGATAATCTCGATTTGAAATACTTTCTAAATAGGAATGTATATAGAAATTTTTGATAAATGATTTTCTCCAATTTTTATCTTAATCTATATTTGGTATCGTTTTTTTTCAATGTCTATAAAAAAATCAATGATTTGACTGAATTTTACATAATAATAATGTCATAAATCTGATATATTTTCTCAAAAACAGATATATTTATTTTTGAGAAAATGATATAAGAATCTTAAAATTTCGATAAACTTTCGCCATTATTGTGTTAAAGTTTTTATTAGGAGAAATTATGGAAAAAAAACTAAAATTCGGTAAAATGTGTGCAACAATGCTCACATTCTCTTTGGTATCTGTTGGATGTTTAGCTTCATCAGATAAAGAAGATAGCAAAATTGCTGATAAATATTTAAATGAAGGCTATCGACTTGTGTGGCATGATGAATTTGATGGAAAAACTTTAAATACAAAAGATTGGAATGTAGAAGCTCACGAACCAGGCTGGGTAAATAATGAATTACAATCTTATGTAGATGAAGCTCATCTAAATGAAGCAATTACTGTATCTAATGGAATTTTGAAGATACAACCAAAAGCAATTGAAAAGAGTAAATCAAAAAAAGGTAAATCTGTAAACGATTATAATTTTACTTCAGGACGTATAAATACTCAGGGAAAACATGATTTTACTTATGGTCGTTTTGAAGCTCGTATAAGAGTTCCAACAGGAAAAGGCTATCTTCCTGCATTTTGGCTTATGGCAAGTGATGAAGGTTTTTATGGACAATGGCCAAAATGTGGCGAAATTGATATTACAGAAGTAATGGGTCAAGCTACAAATAAATCTTATCACACAATTCATTACGGATATAATTCCGGTTCTGGTCATAAAGAAAATCAAGGAACTGAAGTTTTAAAAAAAGAGAATTTCTCTAATAGTTATCATATTTTTTCTCTTGATTGGGAACCTGGAAAACTCACTTGGTATGTTGATGGAAAAGAAGTATTCACAACATCAGATTGGTACACAGGAGTTGATGAAGAAGGTCAAATCACTTATCCAGCACCTTTCGACCAGAATTTTTATGTAATCTTAAATTTGGCTGTTGGTGGAAATTGGGTTACAAATCCTGATATGAAAACAATAAAAGATATGCCAAATCAATCTTATGATATAGATTATGTTCGTGTATATCAAAAAGATAAAGAAGTTTATGCAAAACAAGAAGCAGAAGCAAAAAGACCTACAAAAGAAGTTTCTTATAGAGAAGCTGATAAAGATGGTAACTATGTTTTAAATGCTGATTTTGCTAATGATATTTCAAGTGATTCAAATGCAACTGACAACTGGGTTTTGCATACAGAAGCAGATGCTGCCGGTTCAAAAGTAGAAGTAAAAAATAATTCTATAAAAATCATTCCTAGTAAAACTGGAAGTTTAACTCACAGTGTTCAACTTAAACAAGTAGGAATTCCAATGTATAAAGGTTGGGAATATGAACTTTCTTTTGATGCTTCTAGTGAAAAAGACAGAAAAATTATAATTGATGTTGAAGGTCCGGATAACGGTTGGACAAGATATTTTAATGATACAACAATTTCTGTTGGACCAGAAAAAAAATCATTCAAATTCAATTTTACTATGAAAAACAAAACAGATAGCAACGGAAGTTTGGAATTCAATCTTGGAAATCTTGGCTCAACAGCTCCTGTTACAATTTCAAATGTAAAACTCATTCACGTTTCTGGAAACGAAAATGTTAATTCTAAAGAAAAATCAATTCGTCCAGACGGAAATTACGTATACAACGGAACTTTTGATCAAGGAGAAAAAAGACTTGGAAACTGGGAACTTTCTGATAAGGATTCTGTAAGTGTTACAAATGATAATCTTGTTAGACGTTTAAAAGTTGTTGTTCCTAATGGTTCTGGAAAAACTGTAAAAATTTCACAAAATGAACTTTCTCCACTTGCAAAAGGAAATTATCTTGTAAGTTTTGATGCAGAAGCTGCTAAAAACACAAACGAAGCATTAACAATCAATGTTGCTGGTCAAAAATACAAAGCAAATCTTGGTGAAGCAAAGAATTATACATATAAATTACAAATTGATAGTAATAAAACTCGTAAAGATTCTTTCATCAGTTTTGAATTCGATAAACCAGGAACATACTACATTGATAACATTTCTATTATTGAAGATGTTTTAATCAAAAATGCTTCTTTTAATTCCGGACTTGTAGGATACGTTACAGGTGCATATTCACCAGGAAACGCTACATTTGGAGTAGATTCTATTCAAGCAGACAATGATAATGCTTTAGATTGCAATATCAAAGATACAGGAAATGCAGATTGGAATATTCAAGTAAAACAATCTGGTGTAAATCTCATCAAAGGACACACTTATAAATTAAGATTTGATGCAAAATGTACTATTGATAGAACAATCAGTGTTGTAATGCAAAAAGATGGAACAAGCGATAATAATTGGGATGTTTATTCAGGCGATAATAATGTTTCTGTTTCAAAAAAATGGAAAACTTATGAAAAGACATTTACAATGAACAGCAATTCAGATACAAATGCACTTCTTAGCATAAGTCTTGGAGCTGTAGCCGGAAAACAAATTAGTACAGAACATCACGTTTATTTAGATAATTTCTCACTTGAAGAAATTAAATAAAATTATAACCAAGATTGGCTATCATTATTTACATTCCATTCAGATTTGCCGTATTTTTCGCGGTATTTGAAAGGAGTCATACCGATAATTTTCTTAAAAGTTTGAATAAAATGACTTTGTGAAGAAAATGATAGCCGATTTGCAATATCTACCATAGAATAGGGACTGAACTTAAGAAGATTAGTTGCAGTCTCTATTTTTTTTTGTCTAACATAATCACTAACAGAAACTCCAACTTCTTTTTTAAAAAGCCGCGACAAATAACTAGAAGATACACCAACAAATTTCGCTACATCATCAACAGAAATAGATTCGTTACGATGAATATAAATATAATTTAAAGCATTATAAATTGGTTTTGAAGTTTGAAATTGAATATTTGTAATACGCATTTTAGTTGTAAAGTCGATTACCATTGTATCGTGCAGTTTTTCTACATCGGCAGTTGAATGAATATCATCAAGTTGTTGAATATAATAATCACTCATACAAAAACCTTGCTCTTCAATCATTCCACCTTCAATGCAGGCTCTTGTTACAACAGCACAAGTGATAACAAAATGATACTTGAGATTTAAAACCTCATCACGAGAAAGACGACCAACCCCATCAGTTTCAGAAAATCTTTTAGCCTCACAATTTTTTTTTACCGCTTCAAGATTGCCATGAACTACAGCATCATTAAATGCAATTTCTTCAGAAGAAGAGCGATGCCTTTCCGTTTCATAATCTTTATCAATTCCAAAAATATTTTCCATAAGAATTATTATAACAGATTTTTGAAAAGGAAAGGATAAAAATTGCATATAGAACTCGTGTATTGGTGAAAGCAACACAGTCACGTCTGTACGATGGGTGAGGTTCTCGAAATCTTTAGGTTGAGCAATGTCGAAACCTTTAGGTTGAGCAATGTCGAAACCAACACTAGACTCTTTCTGTACAGATTGCCGCATCAAGTTCAATAATAACAATATTTTTCCTTAAGTTGATGATGTTGGGCGTTCCCCTTCGCTATGCTTCGGGTCGGCAGTTCCGCACTTTCACTTTCGTTCCATTCCTACGCTTCGCTACGGAATAGCCCTAACGGGCTAGTGCTCCATTGCCTAACGCATCAGAGCAAAGCAAGGAAGTGAGATTGTCTTCCGAAGTTTTCATTTCTGCGCAAAAATCAACAAAATTCGCCGAGTTCTGTGGAATTTTAAAACCAATTACACTGATTTCTCCGCCAAGTCCGGAAAGTTTGTAAGGTTTTTGCGGTGATTGAGCAACGTCGAAATTATTGTTTTTGTATGGAAACACAAATCCTCCGTTCAAAACTTTTTCACAAGATTTGCTCATCGTGTGAATGTACGAAACAACTTGATACAAATCTTCGCGTCCGACTCTGTTTTCCAAATGCTTATATTTCGCATCTAAAATTGAAATTGCCCGATGATTGTTTGTGTCATTGTCGGCGTTGATTGAGCCTGTCGAAACCACCCGACAATCTTTTCTATAAAAATCCGGATAAATCTTGCGATAATTTTTGTCAAATTTTTCTTCATCAGCTTCATTATCAAAAAAATGCAGTCCGCCACGTCCTTCCTTATTTTTCGGATGCAAAAATCTAAGTGGGTTCAAAATCGTCGATAAATATTCTTCCCAGAGCCACGCACCGTCAAACAAAATTCCGTAGACTTCATTTGAATTCTCGTGAAAGTTGATTTTTTGATTTTTCAAAATCGCAAGACAAAGTTTCTGAAGTTTTTTCCATTCTGTGAAAAACGGATGCAAAAGAGGTTTTGCGTTCTTGAAAATGATTTTTTCGCGCTCAAAAAATTTATAACTTGGCGTAACTTCCAAGATTTGAGAGACAAGCTGCTTTGTGTTTTTCTCCGAAAGAATCGCTTTTCCAAAAGTCTTTGTTTTAATTACTTCGATTGTATGGCGCACAAGTTGAGTTAGAAAATTGTCATAAGTGCGCGTCCGCTCCGTGTAGGCAACTTTTCCCGCGAACGGAATGTTTTTTGTAATGTGGCGTGGAACATTTATCGCGCCGCGAACGTTCGCATCGTTGTTCTCAAACTTTTGGTAAGTCTTGAAAATTCCTTGCTTCATCGCGTTTTTTAGATAATGCGGAAAAAGAAAGCAAAGATAATCAAACTGATTTTTGATATTTGAAAAAGCGTCAAACTTTAAGTCAATCAAGTTCGGACAAAAAATTTTTGAAAGCATATAGTGAAGAAAAAAATCATTTTTAGTGGTTTCGAGCCCCTCAACCATCGTTGGAGCAAACCGCGACGTAATTTGAATTTGCATACTTCCGCTTCCAATAAATCCCATCAAGTTTCCGGTTTTGATTTTTATGTTCTGTGATGAAATTTGATTTGTGTTATTCTCAGTTTTGCGATTCCTGTCATTGTCGGGCTCTTGCCTGTAAGCAGATAGGTTGACCCGATAATCTATTCTCCCCGACATTTCAAAAATTTTCTCGTCGCCAATTAAGCCGTAAGTTTTTGTGGCGTTGTCAGGGAAAATAATCAAGTTTTTGTTTTTCTCGCAAAGTTCGGAAAGCGAAATGTTCGCGATTCGGGAAAGTTCCGTGTAATGAGAAAGCGAAAAATCATCATTTTCCTGCGAGTTGTCAATCAAATCAGAAAGATTTTTTGTGCAGTTGTTGTCGGTTGTATTTATGTGGAGCATTTTATTTATCGTCTGTGTTGTTTTGAACTTGATTCAGAATCTTTGATTCGTTTTCTAATTCTTCCAAATATCTGTCGTAATCAGATTTAAAAAGCCTGTCTTGTATAATTCTATATTTTTCAAATTCCGATTCAGCGTGAAGTTTCGCAATTTCTGCTGTGACTTTTCCTGCATCTTGTAGTAATCCATATTCAAACATTTTTATAAAATTGTTTAAGCGACTTTCCCAATCAGCCATCGTAAGCGGAATATGACGCTTTGCCATACTTTCTGCATAATCCAAATAGGCGGAAACCATTCGGTTTAACTGCTCCATTTCATCTTTGGAAAGATAATTTTTTGCAATTGTAACATCGCTTTTTTTTATTTTTCCGTTTGGTGCATCTTGCCAAGTTGTTAGTCCCATATGAGTTTTTGTGCTGTCTGCTCTTTCAACAATTAATTCTGCAGCAGTATGTCCGTGAACTGCATAGTGCATTTTGTTTTGGACAGTTGCATAAAATCGTTTTGTGCTTTTTGCATTAAAATCATAATCAATTGCTGTTGCGTAAATATCTGTGATTTTTTGATAAAATTTTCGTTCGCTGGCACGGATTTCGCGGATTCTTTCCAGCTGCTCTTCAAAATATTTTTCTGTCAGAATAGAACCACCATTTTTTAACCGCTCAGAATCCATTACCCAGCCTTTGATTGTATAGTCTTTGGCAATTTGATTTACCCATTTTCTAAATTGAACTGCGCGTTCAGTGTTCACCTTAAAGCCAACTGCAATTATCATTTGAAGAGAATAATGCTTGGTATTATAGGATTTTCCGTCAGTGGCAGTTATCCTAAAATTTCGGATAACTGAATCTTCTTGTAATTCATTATCTTCAAAAATTTTTAAAATGTGATAATTTATTGTGCGAACATCAACTTCGTATAATGCTGCAAGCATTTTTTGCGTAATCCAAATATTTTCGTCTTCATAGCGAATTTCTATGCTGTTTTTGTCGTCGCCAGTTGCCGCAACAAAAGTAAGATATTCTGCGGCTGAACTTCGGATTGTAGGTTGATTTTTATTTTTCATTTTTGCTCCAATTTAATTTTTTAGTCATGCTGAACTTGTTTCAGCATCTACTTGTCATTCATCAGTGGATTATTCGCTTTGTTCGGAATGATTTACTTCGTCACTTTGTGAAGTGGTTTCGACAGGCTCAACCACCGTGTTATTATACGCTTTTTTCAGTTCCGAAAGTTCTGTTTCCGCGTCGTCGTGTCCGCGCAAATATTCACGCAAAAGTCCTTCAAGATGATAGTTCCAAAGCTGCTCAAAATCACCGTCAAGTTCGTTGAGTTTTAGGAAATATGCACCTCCGATGTGATAACTTGAGTTAAGTCCTTCGATTGCAGAAATCGCGTTGTTCAGATTTGTAATGCGTATTTTTGCTGCATTCGCAATTTTTGGCGGAAGTCCAGTTTTGTTTCCGTTTTTATCAGTTTTTTCATCAAGCATTGAAAGATTTTCTTCTGCTTTGATTTCATAAAACGTGAATCTACGACGGAACGCAAAGTCCATTGTGTCAACGCTGCGGTCGATGTCGTTCATTGTGCCGATGATATAGACGTTTTCCGGGACAAAAAATCCGTCTTTGAAAACGTCGCTTTCTTCCACAAGATTTTGATATTGCGTCTGGATTCTGCTTTCTTCACCGCGGTATCCCGGATCAATGCAGAAAAACAACTCGCCGAAAATCTTAGAAAGTTCGCCACGGTTGATTTCGTCGATGATGAAGATGAAATTTTTCTTTTCGATTTTTTGAACATTTTGAACAGTTTTTATTTGTTTCTGTGATTTTATTTCATTGTACAAAGTCAAAATGTAAGAATCCTGCTGAGTTCTCCATTTGCGATTGAAAAATGATTTTATATCTGCGCCACTTTCAATTTTTGTGTCCGAATTTAAAAGCTGCACCAAATCATTTTTCGGAAGAGAAAGTTCATTTGTAATTTTGTTTGCAGGAATTGAAATCAAAATGTTCTTGTCTGATGAATCTTCTATCTTGAATTTATTTCCGTGCGCAATTTCAAATTCTGTTTTATCATCGATTGCTTTTTCCAAAAAATTCTCAATCTGTTCATCTGTGCTGATTTCTTTCTGCAAATCTTCAACTGATTTTTTACTGTCAGTTAAATTTTTCAACGCCTGCCTGCAAAACTCTTTAAAAACTCCGTCTTTTCGCTCAAAGCCGATGCTACTTGTTCCGTCGCTTGATTTTATAGGCCGCAAGCCTTCCACAAAATCCGTGTAGTCGTAGCTTGGATGAAACTGGACAAAACCTACATCAGCTTTGCTATAGCCAAGTTCTTTTGCGATTTCTTTTGCAAGGTGAGTTTTTCCAGTTCCCGGCGCACCGTGAAGAATCAAGTTGTGAGTGTGTTTCAACAAGTTTGAGAGAGTTTGTACGAGAGAGTTTTCGTTGCTAATCATATTATGGTCTCCAGTTTGAATTGATGTGGTTTCATCAAAATATCTGCTTATGTAAACTCGGTCTTTTTTATACAACGGATATTTTTCAAGTTCGCCATTTTCTTTCATTTGCATTAAAGCCTCCTCAAGTTCTGGTCGAAGTTTCCAAATGTAAGTTCCGTCGTGCTCATCGTCTTTTTGTACTTTCTTCACAACAAAAAGAACTGGAAATCTTTTTGCATTTTCTTCTTGCGGAGGAAGTTTGCAATTTGTTTTTTCAATAATTCTTTTTGCAAGATGACTTACAATTCCATTATATCCATCAAATATTCCATATTTTTTAGAAAGTTCTGAATTTGTCGCTTTTCCGCCAATATCCAACATTTGATGCATCATGCACATTGAGTTAAAATCAAAAATCTTTTCATCGTGCAAAAGTTCAATCCAGTTTTCTTTCGTAATTTCTGGGTCGTATTCTTGTTTTGACGGCCACCAAGTTTCTTCATTTTGCTCCATATTGATTCCTTTTATATCTATTTAATTTTAAGAGGTCAAATGTTGACTTTTTTTGCAAGATGACTTCATTTTGCAAAAAATACATTTCTAATCATTTATTTTATCATATCACAGCGTCATAGAATGTCGGAGTGGATAAAAAAACTCACGCTTCCGTAAAATATTCCCGCAAAATATCCATTTGCAATGTTTCGCTTTGCTCAACATAACTTTTGAAACTTCCCGGTTTTATATATCACGAAAAAACGCCAACAGAAGAAATTTTCCGTCGGCGTTGCCTGCTTTTAGTGTGCAAGCATCACTTCATTTTTTTTTATTCACTTGTCTTAGATTCAGAACTTTCTGCACTTTCAGAAATTCCTTCGGCAACAACAGTTAATTTTGAAAATGTCGTACCTTCAATTTCCTTTTTGATTTCAGTACAGGGAACAAGAACAATTCTTTTGCAAGAAATATCTTCTGCACAAACCTCATTTGCATTTTCTTTACCTTTTGCACTGAACGAAAGGCGGATTCTGCCGAACGAGCCAAGCTGAACAATAAAGCCTTTTTTCAAGAAAAGCGGAAGTTTCCTTACAAGCGAAGAAAGAACTGCCTCTACATCGGTAACGTTGAGCGTGCAACCGTCGCTAATGTCTTTTGCAAGATCTTGAATGGTAAGTTCGTCTGAATAAAAAGGTGACGCACAATAAATAAATGAATTTTCTTTTGCCGGGTTTCGGCGTTTAGTGATTTTAAACTGCATATTTTCTCCTTCGCGGCGCAGTTTTGCCGCGTAATTCTTTTAGTCTGCCGTTTTATGGCAAAACTGATTTTTGATTCATGTGGAGTTTTCTCCACAAGGCCGAAAGTACATTCTGCTTTTTTGCAGGACTTTCGAACTCTTGACTAAAAGAAGCGGAGAACCTATAATCAATATTACGTATTCATTGAGCAAGGTTCGTCTTGCTTCTTTGACCAAGCCGCTTTTTAGAAATTGCCGTTTCTTTAAGCGGTTATTTTTTTGCCCGCAGGCATTTTTACAAGCATAGGCTTAACCTCCTTTTATTTTTCTTCAAGCACCGTGCGGATTTTTTCTATCTGCTCAGTGTTTAAGCTTGCATATTTTTGAGCGAACAAAAGTGCAAGTTCTTTTTGATTTTCATTGCTGCCAGATTTTTCAAAGTCCAGCTGCACAGCCTTGCGTGGAGTTTTTAGCTCAAGTTTTTTAAGCTCTTCTTTTGATTCCTCGCCAAGTTTGTATCTTTGAGCAAGTTTCTCTGTAAAATCCACAGGAATAACACGCTCGCCGCTTTCGATTGCAGAAAGATAAGAAGAAGTGATTCCCATGCCGCCTGCCATTTTTGCAATGGTTTCGTCATTGTCAATTCTAAGTTTTTTTAGATACTTACCGTATTCTGTCGCTGGCATATTCACTACCTCCTATCTTTTACACACATCTAACTATAAATAATATACACCTTGTATAAGATAATTGTCAAGTAGTTTTTTTTTAAAAAAATGAAGTTTGTCAATTTTTCCAAATATGTTCTCTGTGATATTTTAAGAATTCTAAATGACGCTCTTCTATCCATCTTAGTTTTAATTCATGATTCAGACCCAGCCCACGAAAATCAGAATGTTCTAAAACAGATGAAATCATAATCAAACCGTCATTTGTAAACGAAATATATCCTTTGTCAAAAAGTGCATCCAGATTAGCCGTAAGTAAAAATCCATTGTATACATTAAGGCGTTCTGCATCATTGCTGCAATCTTTCCATGGCTTTGCATGACTTGCCCGCAAAGCGTCTTTTAAAGAACAGCCAGTAACAGCACAAGTTCCGTCCCAATAGTTCATAAGTGCGTCTCTGTAGATATCCTGACCGACACGTTCTTTTACCAATCGCTCCGTTTCTGTTTTTTGAATCTCTTTATCTGAGAACTCAGCAATCTTTTTCTGATATTTTTCAAGAGGATTATCAGGAAGAGAAGCAAACAGTTCTGCCACACGTTTTAGTAAAATCGACAATGAATAAGTTTCCTGTAGATTAAACTTAAATTCACCGTTAGCATTCAATATTGCACCAAATTCAAAACAATCGGATTCTATCTTTTTGCACAAGCGCAGAATAAATGCCCCTTCAGAATGCTTTTTTATACATGCTGTTTCCTTAAAAAATGAACTGAATAAATTGATGCAATCCGCTGGAGCATTAGAATCAATTTCCCAGCCGGCATCTTTTGCGCATTTTTCAAGTATTGTTCTTTCTACAGTTGAAATATCCATACAAACTCCAATTACAAAATATTCTTCATATCATCAATATCTGGCAGAACTTCCATCCTGTCCCATGCCTCGAGTACGAGCCGTTGTGTGCGGTATTCTCCGTATTTGGCAATTTCGTTGTCTTTTAGGACGCGGAATGTTTCGCTTGGGTAGTCTTCGCCCATTACGGAGTGTGGGTCTAAGATGTACTGAAGCTCAGTACGGGTAAGACCATACAGGCGGGCAAAGTATGCGTCCAGTTCTGCACGGAGGACAGCACGTTTTGCGTCGTCGTAAATGTATGGGTCGCATGCAAGCGTATTTTCCAAGTTTTCTTGCGAAAATTCGCGGCTCCTTCCATTTAATTCAAGCATTTTCTGTCTCATAGCAGGAGTTGAGTCATTCCACAAGGCTTTTGCCCATTCTGTCATGTCGTTGGCGGTATACGTCAAAGCCATTACGCGCGGAACGATGAATGAAAGTGAAGCTTCGTGGTATGCAGAAGGCGGAAGAACTGGAAGCTGATTTACAATAAAAAAGTTAAAATTAATTCCACCAACTTTGAAACGTGCTGCAAAATCAAATGGTAAAGAGTTCATATTTGATAAAAGACATGCTTTATAAGTTGATTTCATGCCTTTTGAAAATATCATTACTGGAGCACTATTACCAACTCCACAAAACGGAATAATAGATGAAATTACAGTTCTCTCATTTGTAGCATTTGTAATACCTCTAAATCCCATTAAATACTTCGGGCATAACTTTTCCGCAACTTCAAACACCGCTTTGCTCAAATCTTTTGAATCATAAACTTTTTGCCAGTCGATTCCATCTGTGTTTTCGTCTGCAAATAAACCGCCGGCTTTCTCTGCTTTTTCTGCAACAAGGGAACGCAGTTTCTCGGTTCGACTACGCTCACTGGTCATTGTTGTACGCTCTCCGGCTGTTTGGTTGCTGAGCGTAGTCGAAGAAATGGCCTCCCGCAACGCCTGCACAATCTTCAAGTCAAGGCTTGTGGTACGCAGAACTGTTTCTGTGTACGGCACATAATACTGCGGTGTTACAGAAAAATTAGGATCGGCTTTCTGCTCTGGGCTTACATCTACAGGGGAACCGTTTACAAAAGTGTTCCAGCGGTGGTCAAACTGGTGCATCATTTTTGCCTCATAAAGAGGAAGATAGCGGCTGCCTGATGCTGAAACAAGTTCAGTATGACCGTCACCCTGAACTCGTTTTAGGAGTTCCGTACCAACAAACAGCCCGCTGTCATTGGACATATGGAACATCGTGCTGAATTTTATTTTCCAAGGATTTGTCGCAGCTACGTTGCTTTCTGAGTTTTCTTGCGCAAATTCGCCTTTGGCAGATTCTCTTACAAAAACTCCAGCCTTTTTATAAATCTTCTTGGCAAGTTTTGCATCTTCTTCGCTTCGGAAAACAGGGCATGTGTGCGTATTTGGATTGATTAAATCAAAATCTTCAGGAGTCATTGTAAAATGGCGGCGACTGTCTTCAAGCTCATTTAGATTGTGCAGGAAGAATGCAAAGTCGCTCATCCCGTCTTTTGGCGCAAGAGTTATAAGACTGAATTTAAAGCTCCTATGAACATTTGGGAAAATTCCTTGGCTGTTCTCAAAATCATACAGGCTTTTCAAAAGTCCGCTTGTAGCAATCTTTCCAAAATATGCCTTTGTGCCGTCATCTGTTGCAATACCGGAAGGAACAATAAAGCCTGCTGTTCCGAATGTGTCCATCATCGTGTAAATAAGTTCTGCAAAAAGTGCGTACATATTTACATCACCGCAGCCTGTAAGGGTATACCGGCAGTCTGCATAAGTCTTTTCGTTTGCGTGCACAAAAACACTTGTTGATTCGGCAGAATGTAAGGCAGTTATAAAACTTTCGTATAATTCCCGTTCAAAAGCCCGGTCACTGTCTTTTAAAGCAAGAATCATTTTGTCGCGGGCTGACTTGTTCTTTGCTTCGGCAATCAAAGGAGCACGGCTTGCAAAGAATTCTTTTTCTGCAAGTTTTACCCTGTCCCATGGTGGATTTCCCAAAACGCAGTCAAAGCCGGTTCCTCGCTGAAAAATCTCCGGGAATTCAATCTTCCAATGGAAAAACTTATAAAGTTTACTAATGTTTATGGCTTCTTCACGAATGCCTTTTTTAGTTGAATCCTCAGGAAGTTTTCTCTTTACATCAAAAAGATCTTTTGTACTTGGAATTTTCGATACATTATCTTTACTTTTTTTGACGAAGAAAGCTGCTGTATACAAATCGGCAGCAGTTTTTAATAGAATATATTCTTCATTTTGCAAAAGTTCGTTGTAAAGTTTTTCTTTTTTCTCTTCGTCTTCCAATGTGTCATTACCGGTAAAACTAATTTTTGCCATAAGAAGAGCTAAAGAGTTTTGAATATTTTGTGGATTATCTCCAAACTCAAAATAACTTGTTCTGTAAATTTTGCCATCCTTTTCAGCTTTTACACAAAGTTCTTGTCGTTCTTTTTCATTTATTTTTTTCGCTTCAAGAGCTACGTTCTTTTCATCTCCGCTTAAAGCTGTATAGGCGGCATCAGGAATACCGTTGTTCAGCACATTCAAGTCATAAACGCCAACAAGAGAGTTTCCGCATTTTATATGGTGACTTAAAAATTCAAGCGGTTTTCCTGATTCGTAGCCTTCAAGCCAAAGTGCAGTTCTTGCAAGTTCTACTGCCATTTCGTTTAAGTCTACGCCGTAAATACAGTTTGTAATAACATCACGCAATGCTTTTCTATAAAGAGACTGGGACGGAGCCGCGTCGGACATTTTCTCAAGCCGTTTTTCTACCAAAACTTCTGCAATTCTGCGTGCTGCCGCAAGCAAAAAGTGTCCTGAACCGCAGGCAGGGTCAACAACGCTGAATGAAAGAATTGTTTTTTCATAATCCATTTCTTCATTGCGTTTTTTTGCCATCTTTTCCGCACGCTCAATTTTTCCCATTAAGCCTGGTTCAAGTGCGCTCTTAATAAGACTGTTTACAAGTTCTGCATTTGTATAATAAGAACCGCTGGTTTTTCTTGCGTTTCCGGTTGTGCTTCCTTCCTCGTCAATTCCGTTTTCATCGCCAATTCCAACAAAACTGAATGATTTGGCTGTTAAATCTACGCGGGGAACAAGTTCCAAAAGACTTTCATAAACAGAGCCAAATTCTTCCGTTCCCATATTGCGGTAATCGGTAAATGTAAGTTTTCCGTTTATGTAGCACCAGCGAAGACAGCGGATTGCCTTTAGCAAATGTTCGTTGTCGATATTGCATGCATCCAAAAGAGGACACTGATCTTGTCTAAAAAGTCCACCAATAGGAGAAAGGTCTAAGGCCTCGTTTCCTTTTTGCAGAGCCTTGAACACAACCTGAACACCGTGCCAGATGTCTGAATATTTATCGTTGCTCAGGATTCGGTGGCTTTTTTCTGCAAGACGGTGAATACTGTAGCCTTCTCGGTAGATTCTATGAGCTTTTCTTAGTTCGGGCGTAAGCTGAGCCTCGTCTTCTGTGTGAGCAAACAAAAGATTCCGCTCTTCAATAGTAGAAAGAAACAAGAAACGGTATACTTCGCGTAAAAGCGCCTTGTAAAAATCCATCTGGGTATAAGAAACACCGTCAGCTTGCTTTCCGTCTTTTAATGCATTCAAAAGAGCATTGTTGCCTTCACCTTCTGTCTGCAAAAATCCTGCACCAAGATGAAGCAATGCATTTGTAACGCCATCACGCAAACCTTCGCGGACACGAGTTCCGTTTGTAATTCCTTCCTGTCTCCATGTTTCCCAAATATTTACACGGCTTGAATGAATCAAATACCAGAGCGCAACAAAATCCGGGTATCGACTGTCGTTCAAAATGCTTTCGATATCAAAGCTCAAATATGCCGGACGAACAAGGCTGTCAGAATCCCGTAAAAGGCGGAGTTCGAGTCCGTTTGTCGCAAATGCCCAGGTACATTCGCTTGAAGCATTTAAGAAAAGCTGAGCCAAAGAAAATGCAGATTTTTTACGGCTGGTAATTCCTTCTACAGCAAAGCGACCGTCTGCCTCATCAAGAGTAAAAGTATACGGCGCAATGATAATCGGCACATCTTTTGCAGCATACAGTGTTACAGGATACTTGCGGTCTTTGATTGTCTTACCGCTTGAATGTATGAATGAATCATAATTTAAAGCCTTTGTAAAAAAGTCTTCAATGAACTTTGTGGTAGAGTCATAAGCGCTAGAAGCATTTCTGTTCTTCTTATATTCGTTATAAAAAGCACGGGCAATATTAAAACTGCGGCTTATTTCATCACTAAATCGTAAACCAGGTAAAAGTTTGTAGTCTTCTACACTCTGATGGCTGGAATTTCCTCGTGCCATAAGAAAAAGCATATCGGCAGAAAATAAAGAGCCTGTTAAAGAAAGTGTTGTATATTCGTTCTGATTGTTTTTCATTTGTCATTCTCCTGATTTTGCGTAAGCAAATGGCGAGCAAATAAGAATCAACTT
This sequence comes from uncultured Treponema sp., assembly GCA_964541735.1. Taxonomy (GTDB): domain Bacteria; phylum Spirochaetota; class Spirochaetia; order Treponematales; family Treponemataceae; genus Treponema_D. The sequence continues at coordinate 18,250 of CAZIQK010000013.1, read as the reverse complement.
GCCATCAACTTAAATCATAACTATCAATCTATATCTAGCGTTGTTTTAAGCAAATTAGTGTAAAAAATAACACTAGAAATCTAAATCCATCCATTTGCAAGCAAATGGCGAGCAAATAAGAATCAACTTGCCATCAACTTAAATCATGCCCAAATTGGTATATAGCTCATATATCTTGGAGCAGTGTCTTTATCAAAAGGTTTTATCAGATTTTCTTTCATAGCTTCTGATATTAACCTTGAAATTGCTGCTTTATTCTTTTCTTCTACGTGCATTCGATTTCTAAGCGATAAATTTGTCATTCTTTCACCCATTACATACTTTATACATGCATGGAGATAACAAGACCACAGTTTTTCTTCCTGAGGAATATTGGCAAACGGCAACTCGGAAAATAAAATGACTTTTGTATTTTCCTCATAAAGTACAATTTTTGGCGCAGGAAGCCGCTTTAATTCACATTCCAAAGCAATTCTGTCCCAGCCGGATCCAAGTTCCTCACACATTTTTAAGCGTCGCATTAAAGACGAAAGTGTTTCGTTTCTTGATTTTGGAGGATTATCAATAAAACGATTAATATCCACCAAAGGAATGCCAGGATTTGTAACTTCAATTCTTGACTGAAAAATCTCAACTAAAGGATTTGAACCAGAGACTGTAAAATCCTGATGAATCAACGCATTTGCAATAATCTCACGAAGAGCAATCATCGGAAACTTTGTTACAGTCTTTCGTACAGTTTCTGTGATAACCTCTTCAGAAGGAAGTAAAGCTTCCAAAAATTCCACAAGTCTTTCAAATCCTACAGCATAGCCTTTTGTGCCGTTATACTCTTTTAGAATTTTAAGTTTAGTATCATTTTCATATTGAACAACACGAATTGCCTTTCTTGCTACTGTTGGAAAATCTGCAATTCTTTTTGCAAATAAAATTGCTCCAAGATTTGTAATTGTATATAAACCGTTGTCCTGTTTTAACACAATTTCGTCTTCAAGCACATAATGAAGCATTCCTTCCTGATTAGATGGCAATGCAATATTTTGTAAATCAAAATAGCATGTAAAATCAAGAAGCTTAAAAATTTCATCTTTTTGTAAATCAGTTTTTGCAGCAAGTTTTTCAAAATTTGTAAGACGAAGTTTATCCCAAAGCTGTGCTTCCATAGAAGGATAATCTTTCAAAGGCTTTGTATAAGAACCGATTCTAATATATGAATCTTTTTTAAAAGTAACAGGCTGCACGGAAGCTTTTTGAATAATAAGAACAACAAGTTTTTTATCGTCTATTTCTGTATCAAAAAAATCGAAATCCGCATTTTTAGAAACGGTATTCTTAAGCCAGCTTTCTATTTCCTGATTATTTATAAATTTATAAAACCTATTATAGTTTGTACCTAATATTTCGTGAGTTTCATTATTGATGCCCCAAATCATATAGGCTTTATCTTTTCCTCGATAAGCTGCCGAATTTGCAAGTGCACTAATGTCAGCTCCTATCATAGCTGGATCAAAGTTATTATGCTTAAATTCAAGCCATTCGGTTTCTGAGGGAAGAGAAATCAGTTCTTTTATTAATAGGTTTAGGTTTTGCATATCAGGTTGACTCCTTGTTTAGGAAAATTAAAATCTTTTTCATCCTTCTACAGTTCCTCATCTGGTAATAGGACATAAACACCTATCAAATCGCACGGAAGGCAGGCTTCTACTTTTACGCTCTTCTGATCAATATTTGTTGCCTTACGAACAGAAGTATGGTCTTGGGCAAGCTGTTCTGCACGAACCTTTGCAATTTCATCAAATACATTTTTATTAGAGTTATAGTATTCAATCGAGTTTTTGACTTCTTCTGAAATTTTTTCTGACGAAAGGTTTCCAGTTGGTTTTCCGTTCAAAAGTTTTTCTACATCATCATCTGCAATTACTTTGGGATTGCTTCTTCCTTGTATTCCAAGAACAACCGATTCTTCTGCCATCAAAATCTTTCTAGAACCAATTGTTTTTATCTGATAGCGAATTCGTAAAAGATAGATTGTGATAAGTTCATCAGAAACTTTATCGCTCAAATATGCACCACAACGGGCTGCCGGGCTTTTTGTATTTGGACTTAATGCTCCTTCTAGAAGATAAGAAGCAAAGTTTGTTACAATAGGATTACTTCTTTGCAAAAAAATATAACCTTGTTTTGGCGGATATTCAAAACTAATCTTTAATAGCCCTGATTTTGCCGTTTTTACAATTGGAGCAATCTGTTTTCTAAGTTCTACAGGAAGCGTTGTTATATTCAAGATATATGCTCCTTCTTCCTGTGGTTCAAGTCCGATGTTCAATCGCTTTGAAGTTTCTGTAAAGAATCGTTCAACATCTTTTGAGTCTCCCAAAGCTTTCTTTGTTTTTTTCCATTCAGGAGCAACGTCTTCCGGATGCATTGCGCGTTGAGCAAAAACTGTACGGTTTGCCTTTTCTTTTTCCAAAAGTTTGTTCCATTTAGATTCAACTTCTTTTGCCACAATACCAAGTTCTTCGTCGGTGAATAAGGAACCTTGTCTGTCTACTCCGCTTGAGCGTTCTTTCATAAGCGCAGCTTTTACAATTGCAACACGAACACTTGCATCATCTTCCGGAACAGGAACTAAAACTCCAAGGCTATCTTTTATAGTGCGGGCTTTACGCAAAATTACATTGAAGATAAAACCGTCTACAGGATTATCTGAACCATAAAGCATTGAACACCAGACTTTAGAACATTGCTGACCAAATCGATCAACACGGCCTTCCCGCTGTTCGTGTCTTGTCGGATTCCATGCAAGGTCATAATGAATTACAGCATTAAAGCCTTCCTGCAGGTTTATGCCTTCAGAAAGACAATCAGTTGCAACAAGAATAGGATTTTCGTTCTTGGCAAGCTCGGTAACTATATCCTGTCTTTGATCAGATGTGTATTCACCTGTAACAAAACTTACAGCAGATGTTGAAAATTCTTTTTCCAGTTGTTCTGCTAAATAATGAGCTGTTGCAATATATTTACAAAAGATTACAGGGCGGTATACGCTACCTTTCTTTTTCTGGTCTTTATACATTTCTGAGATATGCTTGATAAGGCATAACAACTTTGGATCATCATCTTTACCACTTAAAGCATTTGCTTTTTTAATGAGCTGCTCCAATTCAGATGAGTTTTCCAGCACTGGCTCCATAAGATGTTCATTTTCGTTCAGTTCATCACCAATGCCATCGTATGTATCGTTAATGCTCTGTTCAAGTAAATCAAGATTTTGTTCGTTTTGTTCCTCTGTGTTACCAAGTCGTGTTGTAAGTGCGCTTCTAGCTGCAGCAGGACTTGATGAAATACAACGCAAAAGAGCAAGTGTTGCATACCACATCATGCGGCCTTTGTAGCCTTTTTCTTTTTCTGAATCCTGAGCAATTTTTACACAATACTTTCGTACATCTTCAAAAAAATCACCCCATTTACCAGTAAGCTTATAAGTTACTTCTGTAACCATGCGTTCCGGAAAAGATGTTTTTCCTGGGTAATTTACAATATCTTTTCTTCTTCGCTGAACAAGATGTTCTGCAAGTTCCTTACGAACATCATCTTTTGCTTCTTCAAGGCTGTTTAAATCTGCGAACTTTGGATTAAGAAGTGAAATCAAATTGCTGAATGCATTTTCATCTCCAGAATGCGGAGTTGCAGTCAAAAGCAACATATTTCGTTTTTTATCATCAGCAAGACTTTTAAGCAAATTGAATCTCAGCTGTTTTCCACCACCAACACAACAAGTATGCGCTTCATCCACAATAATCATCGCATCTTCACCAGCGTGGTTTTTAAACCACTGTGAATGCTCGTCTGCCTTGATGTAATCAAGAGAAATAACAGATGCTGGATAATGGTCAAAGAAAGTTTCTGTAGCCGGAACTTCTTTTTCAAGACTTTTAATGCTTCTTGCAGTCACGCTTGCGGCTTCAATATTAAAATGCTCCCGCAGCTCTGTCACCCACTGTTCAACCAAGTGCGGAGGACACAGTACAATAAACTTTGTAATTTCCCCACGCTCCAAAAGTTCTTTTACAATAAGCCCCGCTTCAATTGTCTTTCCAATGCCGACATCATCTGCAATCAAAAGTCGAACAGGATTCTGCTTTAATGCCATCAAAAGAGGCACAAGCTGATATGAACGAGGCTCTACTGCAACATGACCAAGACTACGGAATGGACCGGCTGCATTCGTCAGTTTAAGACGTAATGCATTACGCAAAAGAAAAGCAGAACTATAACTTCCAGGTTTTGATGAATCTGGAAGAGGAAAAGTTGCACTTTCTAATTTTGTATCTTCAATCGAAGGCATAAGAATTTGCACATCGCTATCTGTTCCTCCGAGCGGACGCAGTTTTACACATCCTTCAATATCACATGCTTCTAAGACCCATTCCCTGCCACGAACTTTTACAAGTGTTCCGGGATTGAATCTACAGTTCAAGTCCTCATTAAACTCTACTTTTTCCATTTATATATCCTTATAAATCTTCACAGTCTTTTGGTAATTTATCTTTGTATTGTTGAACTGCCACAGTCCATTCAGAACCAGACGTTCCAAAAACAAGATAATTAAATCCGTGATTGCTAAGATAATCAGCAAGTTCTGTATTTGGTTCTTCACTTAGAAGAACTAAACGCTCTCGTTTCCAGAAAGCAAGTACTGTGTATTTTCCTTGCATAATGTCTTTGTTATAGGCATCTGGAAGAATACAATCAGTATCTCTCAAACAAGAATCCAAAGATAAAGCCTCATCATCTGTTTGAACTGCCTGTACTGCTTCTGACTCTTTTAATTTTACCTGAACATTGGTAAGACTAATAAGTACTTTAAGAGCTAGTTCATTATGTCTGTCTATTATTTCATGTAATGGTTGATTGAAATAAGACAAAAGACATTTGTAACAACCTGCAACACAACGACTATTCTGGGGCTTGACTTCTTCAGTGTCTTTTAAGGCATTTAAAGTCAACGGCTCATCTTCATTCCATTCATAATGCATGATATGCAAAGCTGCTTTTGCAACTCTAGAAAGTGCATCTTTATCATGAACAAGGCGAGTAAGAACACCAGCCCCACCTTCGCTTGCTTCATAGAACAAGAGACTAGAACAATCATTCGCATTTGGAAGTTGAATTACACTAAGCTCTGACTGTTCAATTTGAAACTCTTCTTCTATTGCGCGCTGCAATGCCGATTCAAGAGTAGCCATAGCTTTTGCATCAAGTTCATCTTTTCCCCAGTTTGGTATTGGAGTGTAAACAAGTACGTTTCTTGTGTCTTCTACAAAAGGCACAATTCTCTGTGGCTGAACTCTCTTTGAATCTTCCTCTTTTTCTTCTTCATCTTCTTCGCCAGGCTCTTTTTCCCAGCGTCCTGTAAGAGGGTTAATATTAAACCCTAAAACTGCTGGATTTTTTCGCTTTCGCCATCCCTTATTCAAAACCCAGATTGTAGCATTCTGTCCATAATCAAGAGTTCCTACCTGCTCGTCGCCTTCAAATAATTCTGTATGTGCAACAACAAAATGACCATTCTCTTTTGCAAAGCGGAATACAGTCTGAAGCTCATAACCTTTTTTGAGTCGTTCTTCTTCATTTGCGGAAATACGAGTTGATACTTTTGTTTCTACAGTTTCAATTCGGTAAAGGGAATCTATTCTGTTATCTGTTTTAAGTTCTGCAGTACAACGTTCACAACGTTCAACTGTAATATCAGAACTTGTTGTTCCACTAAAATGTGCAAAACCACAAACAGGACATACACAAACACTTCTTGTTGCAAGAACAGAGCTGGATGTTGCCTGGCCATTTGCAGAGCTAAGTTTTATTTGATAAACTTGATATGTTCTTCCTTCATGGTAAATAATACTTTGAGGTCCAAATTCACTTATACCCAAGAATCGTGGTCTACTTACCATAGAGCCAGTATCTTCAAATCCTGTTTTTCTTGAATGTGCAGCGGGTATCCATGCCATAAGTGGCAGTCTTGGAAAGTCATAACCCGGCAAGAATCCCTGACTTGCTAAATAGCGGTATGGATAAAAGTCTGAATTAGAGAAAGAACCTTTAGAACCACCAAGCAATACTTTAAATTGATTACTAGCGTCTTTCTGTCTGTTTAAAGCTGCAACACGCTCTCTTGGCGATGTAGCAGGACTTGCCAATGCTTGAGAAGCTTCTGCTATTTGTTTCTGAATAGATTTGTACAAAGTTCTCCAGCTGTCAAAAGCCTTATCAAAATCTTTTGCAACATTTTTAATAACTTCTATTGCATATTCATCTTTAAGCCAAGGAAGAGCTTTTTCATCTTCTGGAACTGTATTACGAACATTTTCCAAAACAGCACAGGCTTCTTTTATTGCAGCTTCTTTTATATGCTCGTTATTAATTGCCGTAATCAAATCTGGATTAAGTCTGAGATTATCATCAGAATGTTTATCTATTGCATATTCATAGATGCTGTTTCCAAGTTCGTACTGCATTTCCTGCATCCAGATTGAATGAATATGACTTGTAATGAGTTCTTTATTTGTAATATCCAAAGTTGGAGCTTTAACAACACCGTAAACCATATCTGTTCTTTTTTCAAAAAACCATTGGTCATGAGGACTTAATGACGAACAGTATGTAATAACCAGTGCAGGCTGACCGCTTCGTCCTGCTCGTCCGCTACGCTGAGCATAATTACTTGCCGTTGGAGGAACGTTTCTCATATAAACCGTATTGAGAGAAGAAATATCTACACCAAGCTCCATTGTTGGAGAACAGTACAAAACAGGAAGTCTTTTTAATTTTTTGTCTGGATACTCCTGTTTCCATTCTGCAATATCTTTTGGTGTATAACGGAACTGTTTTTCTAAAATTTTTCTATCTTGAGAGTCAACCTGTGCTGTATGCTCATGAGCCCAGTAATCAAAAATATAACTATTTCCATTAAATGTTTCTTTGATTGTAGTATAAACATCAATGAAGAATTTATTTTCGCGCGTTTTTATAACTCTATCTGGACCAAGTTTCCAGATAAGATTATTTGCATGCAAAATCCATCCGTGCTCTGTATGGCGGACAATATCTGCAGAACTTGCAACTCTAAGCGCATCTTCTACAAGAATCTGAATCTGTTCTAAATCACAAGAACGAATATCCATTGCATAAGGTGTATCTTTCCATAAAGGTGAATTACGTATGCTTCTAACAATCAAAGATGTAGCACCCATTGTTACAGCAAAATCTCTGCGTCCATCTGCTCTTGAACGACCTTTTGTAACAACATATTCTGAATGTCTTGGGCGTTCCCCTTCATCAAAAGACCATCTTCCAACTAAATCATTAAAACTGATGCTTCTTACTTTTTCCTGTTCTGAGTTATCAAGATAAATTGAATCTATACAAAGATTTTTCTTAAAGATTTCAAAAAGTGTTTCATAAAATAAAATACGTTTTTCTGCTGACAGGCCAGCTAAAGTACTATTATCTACAAAATACTTGTTATCATTACAAATTTCTTTTAGATTCTTGTATTCAATATGCATTAAGCCAAGAATTTCAAGAGTTGGGTTATTGTTTTTCCAACCTTTGAATAAATCTTCTATAAGTCTATAACCTAAAATATATCTTGCTTCATTTTTTATCGTTTCAAGTGCATTATGAGCATCAATATTTGGGTTTGTCATAAACTCGCTTAAAACTTCTTTATCAGTTGTATCAAATCCTAAAGATTTAAATACCTGCTCAGCCAAAATATCGTATGAAAGTTCACCATCGTTTACTTCAATTGCATGAAGCAATGCACCTCGTATAGTAATCTGGTAAACAAAGTCGTTAAAATGCCCGGCTTGCAAAGCAGCGTCCTGTCTGTTATCAGTAAAACCAAGCATCTTGCGTATATCGTTTGTGCTATTTTTTCCAAAATCAGGATTATTTTTATAAAGTTGATTCAAAATGGCAAGCGAAATAATTGTTGTCGCAGAAGAACGACCTTCTCCACTAAGACCAGTCAATTTGTTCCGGTCATTACCGGCTGTTTTATGTTCCATTCCACAACATGGGCAAAAACGAATTTTTCCCGGAATATACCAAAAATGAGTTCCTGTAGATGAATTGCCTATATCACCAGTTTCTGTGACAATTTTTTCTTGAGGAATAAAAGCTCTATTCTTTTTCTTTATAGTTACTTTCCCATTTTTATAGTCATACCAGCTTTCAGGAATATCTTCTTCGCCTCCGTATTTGAAACCGGGCTTTATAGGAACTAAAAAACCTGCAGTATTCACAGCATCATCTGGTACAGATTCATTGATATTTCTTGGTATCCAAAGCCCCTCTTCATTTTTTACAGGGAAATATTCAATTCCACATTCACGGCAAAAATAAGCAGTGTATAAACGTACATTTTCTTTTTCCCTACCAGGAGCAAAAACTTGAGAATTAAGTGTTACCAAACGCTGTCCTTCGCCTTCAAGTGTACACAAAACACTGCCCGGACCTGAAATAAACTGATGCAGTTTAAATGCAAAAGGTTTTCTGCCGTTCACGCTCTTTTGTTCATGCGCTTTTAGCAAGAATTCTGTTAATGATTTTTTTGCTTCTTCAAACGAAGCTCCCGAATCTTTTGAAAGTTTTTCTGCGGCCTCTTTTAGAGTTATGGGTTTTGCTCTTTTTGCAGATGTATTTGGAACTTTTTCAATTCCTAACGTAAGTTCTACCCATACTGATAGCGGATCATTTAAAAATTCATCCAAGTCTTTATAGTCGGGCGTAGATTTTTTTATTCTGTTCAAAAGCAACGGTTTTACAGAATCCAGATTAAGCACCTGGTCTGTAGACTGAGAAAGTGTTTCACCGATTACGTTATTTGCAGAAATATCAGTTCCAAAAAGTTTAGAGGCTACTTGTGCTACAACAGTATTTTGGTCAACTGCATCTCCTTGATTGCTCATTGTTGCAGAAGTGCCGATGCATACAAGTTTTGGAGAACGAGTTTTCTGTCTTAAGCGACGAACAAGCAAAGCAACATCAGCTCCCTGCCGTCCTCTGTACGTATGAAGTTCATCAAGGACTAAAAACTGCAATCCGTCACAATTCTTCATTACAGTTTTATCTTTAGGTGTTCCACGTGTAAGTAGCAGTTCCATCATCATAAAGTTTGTAAGAAGTATATCCGGCGGATTGTCTGCTATTTGCTGCCTTTCAGATTCGCTTTCTTGTCCAGTATATTGTCCGACTGTAAAAGGTTCTTCTCCTTCATTATACCCACGCAAGAATTTTTTTATCTCTTCAAGTTGGCTGTTTGCAAGAGCGTTCATAGGGTAAATGATAATTGCTGATGTTCTGCCTTTATTGTTAGCCCGATTTTTAATAATTTCATTTACGATTGGGATAAAAAACGCAAGACTTTTTCCAGAGCCGGTGCCCGTAGTTACAACATAGCTTTGTTTCATAGCAGCAAGTGCAATGGCTTCTTGCTGGTGGGTATACAAGGTCATTGTTTTTCCACCGCTTCCATCTTCCCTTTTATCAACTTGAAATATTTGGCGACATTCATTTTCAAGCGTTCCGTCATCACAAAGCTCATTAATATTTTTTTCTGTTTTATAATTCGGATTTATTTGGATTAGAGGATCCGGCCAATAACGCCCTTCTTCATATTCTGTATCAACCACTGATTTTATATCAGGTGCGGAAATGTTTGTAAAACTTCTTGAAAATGATTTGTATTCTTTTATAACTTCATCACGATAGTTAAATATATCCTGCATTTATAACCTCAAGTTTTATTCTATCACGAATCTATGCCTTTTGCACTTTCCCTATAGAACCAAAGCTCTTCGGGGCATTTTTTTATGATGTGCAATTTTAGACGTTCTGCTTCGCGGTTGTTGCCTTGTTCTAAATAAAGTTCCTCCAGAACTAAATCACGCTTTAGTTTTAATTCATCTGCAATTTCTGCGCGGTTTGCAAAATCTTCCTCTTTTAAAAGACTTACAGCCTTGTTGTAATAGAATTCGCATTTTTGAGCATTCTTTTTAATTTTTGCCTGGTACAAGCCGAATGTTGCGCATAAATAAGCATTTAAAGTCGCATTACTTATAAAAATATTTTCTATTTTTTTATCCAAAACTCCGCCACTTTCCAGAACAGAATACACAAGATTGTTAAAAAACAAAGGCTGTTCTTTGTGATTTTTTTTATACTCATCAAAAAGAGTGTTATATTCTTTTGCGCAAAGTTCCAGTTGTTTACGGTTAAAAGAAATGTCTGCAAAAATCCGCACTTTTGAGTTTAAAATACATTCTTTTAGTTTATAACCTTCTTCATCTTGCCTTGAACTTATGCACTGCCACAAAAAATCGACGTATTCTGCATAACTTTTAAACTCACGCGTTGCAAGCAGAATATGAAGATAATGCAGGCAGATATTTTGATATTCAGTTTTTGTTTGCGGAACAAAGGTTTGACCGAATTGCTCTGCAAAAACTTTTAGCGCTTCTTTATAGTTTTTTGAATCTGTTAAATATCCTAAATATATAGAAGAAATGTTGTTTTTAAGTTTTTGACTGTCGTTTGGTAAAAATTTAGAATACGCTTTTTGTGCGTTTTTTAATGCACGTTCAGATTTTCCCATGTGCTTATTGCAAAGAGCGATGTTGCTCCAGATTCCCGCAATAAAATGCTCCTGACCTGTAAGCTCTTGCAACACAGAGAGACAGTTTGCATATCTTCCTGTTTCAAAATAGCAGTTGCCAAGTATGTTCATAGAATCAATAAAATAGGCAGGGTCTTTTTTTGTTGAAGCAAAAGTTACATAGTTTTCCATAAAGCATGTAAAATATTGCACTTCATTTTTAAAAAGAGTCTTATAAAAGAAATCTACCGCTTGTTTTGAAGCCGGATTTAAGTTTAAAGCCATTTTTGCCCATTGGTCTGTTTTTTTTAACAGCGACATTTGCCGTTTAGGATTTTTTTCATTTTGACCCAATGCTCTGTACAAATATGCCAGAAACAAGGCGACATCGCTTGTCCATTCAACATTGTAAAAGACATAGCGGAACACGTGCACTGCACTTTCTAAGTTATTTAAAAGTGCAAAAGTTAGTCCGTACTGGCACAAAAGTGCATAATTTTCTTCTTCGTCTGATTTTTGATTTTGCAAGAATTCTTGAATTTTTTCATTTGCACCTTTGTAGTCGCCCTTGGCAAGAAACATACAAGAAGCACTGCGCACACTTTCCGCAGTATTTTGATTTAGCAAGTTTTGAACATTTTTTTGCGCCTCATTATTTGAAGAAAGCAGAAGCGCATTTTTTGCCTTTTGCTCATTGTAAAATTCATTGTCAGTTGCTTTTATTTTTGCAAGATATTCTTTTTCTTTTTGTGCGTCACCTAAAAGTTTGTAGTACACAGAAAGCTTGTAATTGTAGGAATCTGAATACCGTTCGTTTTCTGCAATATTTTTATAGTCATGCTCAAAGTCTGCAATAGATTTTTCGATTTTTTCTTTTAGCAAAACTTCTGTAGATTTTTTTACTTCAAGAGAGGCTAGTTTTGAAAAATCTGTAAAATCTTCAAGATTCAGCGTGATTGAAATTTCAGGAAGAAGCGTGTCTATTTTGATATTTGCGATTGTTTTTTGCGCAAGGGAATTTCCGCTTTCGTTTTCTAATTCAGTCATTTTGCCTCCGAAGTAAGTTTTAACAGTTTTCTTTTATGAATTTCACGCCGTTTTTTTGCAATTTCTAAAAGATGAGCGTCGTAAAGAATTTTTGCAAGCGAATAAAGCCTGTCTCGTATTTCTGGAAGGTTAGAATCTTTAGGCCTCTTTCGCCAGTCAAAAGATGTGAATTTTTGAATTATTGCATCAAGTTCCTTTTTTACAAATAACGGAAGATTTGCTTCTTCTCCAAGCGTAACTGGCCGCACCGAAAAAGCAAAAGTGTCAAGATAGCGGTTAAAAACTAAAAGCCTTTTTTGTAAAGTGTCGCCGTCATTTTGGTATATGCGGCAGTTTTCTATTGCAGTAATATAGCCTGGATTTTGCTCATGAAGTTTTTGTGAAAAATTCTTGTAGGCACAAAGCTCAAAAAGCATGCAGCCTAAAGAATACATATCTTGTGCTGTGGCAAGCTCTTCTTCTGGAGAAAGTCCGCATAAAATTTCTGGAGAAGCGTAATCTTCAGTTCCGTGCCATTTTTGCGGATATTCTCTGATTTTTGAGTAAACATCTTCTCTTGCAGAACTTGAAGCAAAATCTATTAAAACAACACCGTCTTTTTGCTTTCCGGATTTTGCCATAAGATTAGAAGGCTTTAAGTCCAGATGAAACACGCTCTCTTTATGAATTGAAAGAACTGCGTTTAGAATCTGGCAAAAAAGCCTAAGATGTTCCGCCGTCTTTTTAAGGCTTTGAGTTTTGTTTTCAACAAAGGCTTTTTTTAGTTCAATTTTTAGATTTTCTAATGCTATGTAACTTACCTTGTGGATAAAAGTGCCGTCCTTTGTTTTAATGTTTACATTTGCCCTAGAAAGATTTTGAGTTTTATTTACTGTGTGGCGGTTTTTTAAAAGGAAAGTTAGGATTTTATCTTCCCATATAAAAAGCTTTTCGTAGTCTATATCTGTGTCTATGTCGCTAAGACTTTGCATTCCGCTGGAAAAAAGTGGGTCAAGGCATTTTAAAACAACTTTTTTGTCGTCTACGCTGTCTGTTGCGCTAAAAACAAAAGAAGAATGTCCTTCTAATTTTTTGATTTTATCTTGAAAAGAATATGCATTTAAAAGTTCTAGATTTTCAAAACGGTCAAGAATTTGCTCTGATTTTTGGATTGCCTGCACAGCGTTATAGTTAAGTTCTTCGCGTGTTGCAAAATATTCATTATTTGTAGGATTTTCGCTGTCATCGTATTCATCAAAATTAAAATATAACTGCTCGCTATTGTTTTCCATGAAACCTCCGATTTTTTTATTATAACACACAACCTTGTAATCTGTAAAAAACGGTAAGAAAAACACTCTGGATACGTTCCAGAACGTACCCAGAGTGTTTTAAAACGCATCCAGTAGGTTTAGAAATATATCCAGAGGGATTTATCAACAACTTCCTTATAAAGTCTAAAACACGCTGTCGTTTTCATCTTGCTGAGCTTTGTTGATTGCTTCGTGATTTGTAAATTCATACTCAAGCACGATGCAGCCTGAATACGAGGAATTAGCCATTGCTATAAGACCAACACTTTCTAGCTCATCTGGCAAAGTTGAGCCATACTTTCTTTGCCAGCCACTCAGAAGATAGCGTTCTTTTTTTTCAAGTGCATACATCCAGTCGTCCAAGTCGTCCCAGATGCTTCCGGGCATCAAAAAATCCGTTCTGTCGCATTTTCCGTAAGTTTTACTCAAGGAAGTTTCAAGCGAGTCGAATTTAGACTTTAGTTCAAATCCGTAACCGTTTGTGTTGATGTCTTTTCCGATAGCCTTTATGTAGTTCAAGCCTTCTTTTTCATCGATCCAGGCAATGTACCGAATGAAATACGGATGCTGCTTTACAGGAACGATGTAATACAAGCCGTCATCGATTTTTACAGGCTCACGTCCGCCACACGCTTCCTTCACTTGCTCAAAACTCATTCCTTTTGAAAAGCCGAACGGAGAAGCGAATGCGGAAACAGAAATCAAAAAAACACAAAACAAGATAGAAAATAATTTTCTCATAAAAATCCTCCAATTTTCAGATTGCATTTAAAGCGAATCTTCTGATTTTTCGATGTCCTTGTATGAAGAGTTAGAATCTTCAAATTCAATTGTGTTGTCGGAAACTGATTTTACCTTGAGTTTTTTATTTTCTCCTCCTGAATAGATACTTGTTATTTTGAGAAATTCAAGTTCGTCGCCTTGCTTTACAATGTATGTGAATTGAACAGGAAAAACTGTCGCACCAATCCAGTCGGCAGAAACAACCATCAGCTCATAAGTTCCGGATGGATAGCCGTTTGCTTTCGCAATTTTTGAAATGTAGCATGAGCTAGAGTCACCGTTTTTATTTGCGACCATCGGTGCGGATTTTGGAAAATACGGCATCGCCTCTCCTGTTTTGAAGCTTTCTGCAAAACAGATGGTGCTAGCCATCGTCAAAAGAATAAAAATCACAAGTCTTTTCATTTTTTCTCCTCTTAAAAAGTATTTGTGATAATTATAAACCTCTTGACCGTCATAGAATGTCGGAGTGGATAAAAAATAAATCATTCACAAACAAAAAAAATGAACTTCGTCAATAATCACTGGCGTTTTAAAGTTTTCAAAAAATGCATTTATATCGTTTTGTGCAAATTCGAAAATCTCTGGATCTTCAAGATTTACATACTGATACGAAGAAAAAAAAGTTCTGGCAAGAGTTGTTTTTCCTGATTGTCGCGGACCTAAGATAGTAACAACAGGAAAAAAATCCGCACAACGTTTAAGGTCTCTTTCTATTTCGCGTTTTATTTCTTTCATAAAACTGATTTTAATCGAAAACGGAACAAATCACAAGTTGAACTTTGGATTTGTTCTATTTTTAAATATTTTACTTGGATTTTTCACAACTTGCATGGAATGTCCATTTGATTTAAGGCTGAACAGAACAGACGGAACTCTTGATACGTTTGTTTTTTTTGAGTAATCTGTTACAAAGATTTTAATAAAATTTGATTACAAATCATATAAAAGCCTTGACAGGAAAAATCGAATGAGAACAATTACTCA
>CAZIQK010000013.1:0-3378 GCA_964541735.1 uncultured Treponema sp. | reverse complement strand
GAACTCAGAACTCAGAACTCAGAACTCAGAACTCAGAACTCAGAACTCAGAACTCAGAACTCTAATTCAATTCATTTTTAAATTCATTACAAAGTATTTTCTAAATCCATTTTTATTTTATATCCCGAAAATTCTCTTTCGGGATTTTTTTATTTCCGCAATAAATGCCATTTGGCATTTAAATAAATTAAATGATTCAAAATGAATCAAAAGGAGATTTTTTTATGGATATTCTTGCTAGCGACAAAGCGATTTGGTCATGTTTCAAGAAGTATGCGGTTTTCAAAGGACGAGCAAACAGATTTGAATTCTGGAGTTTTTTCTTATTCTATGTTTTTGTTTCTGTTGTTTTAGGAATTATTCCATTTGTAAAGGTCATTGCAGGAATACTAAGTCTTGCATGTTTGCTTCCATATCTAGCAGTAACTGTTAGACGACTTCATGACACAGGAAAATCTTGGGTTTGGATTCTTTTACCGCTTGTTGGAATTTTATTTTTTATTCCTGCGATATTTTCTGCAGATGGAGATATAGAAGATCTTATCACTTATGGATTGGTTTGGGTTTTAATCGGTGGCATTTTATATCTTGCAGGAGAAATTGTCTTAATCGTTTTTTGTGCGCAGGCTTCTCAAAAAGGCGAAAACAAATATGGTCCTGAACCTGTAAACAACGGTTTTACTGCTGATGAGAAAAAAAAGACTGATACAGATGAATTGAAGAAACTCAAAAATCTTCTTGATGACGGCGTTATAACACAAGAAGATTATAACAAAAAGAAAAAAGACCTTTTAGGATTATAAAGTTTGCTAATCTAAAAGAGGAAATTTTTAAAGATTCTATCTAACAAGTTCAAACCATAGTGTTATTTCGAACCATGTGGAGCAATGCAACGCTTCGCTGGCGTTGCATGTTTCGGAATCTATACACAAACATAATATGGTGTAGATACTGAACACTTCTGCGACCAGTAACGGTTGTTCACGAGTTCAGGATGACGGCTATTTTTAGAAGCAAAAAGGACACGCCCAACTTAAAATTCGGGTATTATAATGAAAAGGTCTTAATCACTATCGTCACGGTATGTATCTTTTACGAAAGAGTGAAATGATTTTGTCGAAAAAAAATGGCACACCACAAAAAAGCGATGTGCCAGTAAAACAAATTTTGCTCTGTTAATAATCTATCTGCTCAACAAATACATCATTAGACAAACAATCCATAGAATCACAAACAAACCTATCGATATTAATCTTCTTTTCTTTTTATCAATACTGATAAATCTGAATTTATTATTTCCGCCAACAGAGCCTTCTTTCATTCTAGATTCTTTTAGCTCATATTTCTTTCGTTTTTCTTCTGCCTTTGCAGCCGCTCGTTCTTCTGGAGTCATTTTTTTATATGCATCCCGCTTTTCTTTTGAATGGGCGATTTTATTTCCTATTTTTCCAAACAGCACTTTAAGCTTGTTTTTAGATGCACCGTTTTCTTTTAATGCTTTAAGAATTTTTTCACATTCTGCAGCATACAAATCTGAATCAGAATCTATTTTCTCTACTTCTTCAAGAATCGCATCATTTTCATAAACAACTTTTAAATCGATTTTAAAATTACTTTTATCAATTTGAAGAACATAGTTTTTACATTCCGATTGAACTTTTTCTTTTGCAGTTTCAAGTTTTTTCTTCGATACAAAGAATTCTTGGCTTCCAGTAAAACTTAATTTTGCAGAATCACTATCAAAAGAAATCAATGATATTGAAATTTCACTTTTAAATTTTTCTGATTTTACAATGCGTTTTACAAAATAATTAAAATTATCAGGTTTTTGTGCGAAGACAGCAGTTTTATATTTTTTATCTATTGATTTTATGTGATTTTATGATTTCTTCAAATTTTTCAAATTGACGCCGATATTTGTTTTGAATTAAAAACAATCTACTATAAAGTTTATTTTGATTTGACTTGCTTATTTCTACTGAAGAAGATTTTAGTGTCTGCAAAAATTCAACAGATTCATTCATAAGATTCAAGTTATAGACATTCAAAATAAAATTTTCGATTTTTTGCTCTCTTTTTCTTTTTCCGCCTTAGAAATATTGCTATGTACAGACTTCATCTGTCTTTTCAAGTTATTCATTTCTGCTTTGTAGCGGTTTTCCTCAGCTTTAGCTTGTGCTTCTCGGTGTTTTGCAAGATTGTAACCATAATGCTCTATAATTCCATATTCTGTATTAGCCGATGAAAACAGTGAACTATCACCAGGGTTTACAGTTTTTTGGACCTTGCAAGCTTCCAGCTCTTTCTGAGCCTGTCTGATAGTCACTTCTACTGCATCGTTGCTGCAATCTTTCCATGGTTTTTCATGACTTGCCCGCAAAGCGTCTTTTAAAGAACAGCCAGTAACCGCACAAGTTCCGTCCCTATAGTTCATAAGTGCGTCTCTGTAGACATTCTGATCGACACGTTCTTTTACCAATCGCTCCGTTTCTGTTCTTTGAATCTCTTTATCTGAGAACTCAGCAACGTCCCATAATTTTTTGTTTACTTTAGATGTTTATTTCAATAGAAAATGTTCTTAGTCAATGCTAAAAAAAAACTTGACTTATTGTAAAAATGTAATTATTATAATTTTGTAATCATTACAAACTAATTGTAATTTTACATTTTTTTAATTAATGAATAAGGTAAATTCTCCTTGAAGAAAGCCCCCTAATTCATTATTATTTTAATTCCGATGGAAAAGTTTTTTCCCTTTTTTGACTTCATTTTTGGAGAAAAAAAAGAAAAATCGGTAAAAATATTTATCTAAAGGGAATGAAAGTAAGTACCCTTTAGAAAGAGGTAAAATTATGGCTTTACGACCAGAATGGGAAGGATTTAATCCTCAAGGTTTGTGGACAAGCGAAATTAACGTTCGTGACTTTATCCAAGCTAACTATACAGAATATGATGGTAATCAGTCATTTTTGGCTGGACCAACTGCTGCCACAAAGAAATTGTTTGATGAATTGCAGAAACTACAAAAAGAAGAACACAATAAAAAGTCTATCGGTTTAGACGGAAAGGAACGCACTGGTGTTCTTGACATGGAAACAGAAGTTGTTTCTAGTCTTACAGCGTATGGTCCAGGTTATATTTGCCCAGAAGGAAAAGAACTTGAACAGGTTGTTGGTCTTCAAACTGATAAACCTTTAAAACGTGCATTTATGCCTTACGGTGGAATTCGTATGGCAGAAGAATCTTGCGAAATGTACGGATATAAACCAAATCCAGAACTTCATAAAATTTTCACAGAATATCATAAAACTCACAATCAAGGCGTTTTTGATGTTTATACTCCGGAACACAGAGCAGTTCGTTCTGCACACATTTTAA
>CAZIQK010000012.1:58365-61577 GCA_964541735.1 uncultured Treponema sp. | reverse complement strand
GACTGCCATTGTTTTTCAAAATCATTATTGTTCATATAAATAATATTGATTTTTTCTGACAATTTCGGAATTTTTTTGGAAGAAAAAGTAAATTTTTTTTGATAGATTTTCGTTGTAAGTTTGTCTGTCGATAGTTAAGACTTCAATTGAATCAACCTCAAATTTTAGGACAGTTTAAGCAGTTGTCGCAATAATAAATTATTACAAACTCTCTAACGAAAATACAGGAGAGAAAGGCGACAGATTTTAAGGTTCAAAGTTCACGTGTAAAAGTAAGTGAATCTATAGCGTTGAATCTTTCAACAAACATTTCTATTGAAAATCCAAACGAATATATAGAGGTTCTTTTTACTTATTCAACAAATGGAATTCCGTTAAACCCAGCCTGTAAAGCATCCTTAGGAATTTCGGAGAAAAATAAATACTTAAAATCTTGCATTGATATTATCGAGTTATAGTTATATCCCAAGAAATTTTTGTTTTTGAATCTGATTTTTTATACCAGTCTGATGATTGCAAAAATGTAGAAGTTTTTCCGTTTTTCCAAGCATTTGTATTTTTGTATTGCCATTGATAACAGTAGGAAAGAACTTCGTTATCGCTATTTATAAAATCAACATAAAAAGTAGAAACGGTACTTCCTTTTGTTGAGTTGTCAATATGATAGATTTTTACTTTTGTAATGCTACAAGAAATTGTTTCTGTATGAGGTATACCAATCAAGTTTGCACTTTCTGTATGAACAGCCGTGCCGTTTATTGGGTGTTCACCATATCCAAAAACGTCATAAAAAAGATTGAAAACAGTAATAGCATTTGTGGAAGATGAAATTTTATAAGTATCTTGTTGAATAAGTTCACTGTAATCTGCAATAGGAAAGGAATCTGTATTATCCGGAATATTTTTGCAAGAAAAAAAAGTAAATGTAAACAAGGTAAAAACTAAAAAAAAATATTTTTTCATAAAAAAAAGAATAAAATTTAATTTTAAAATAATCAATAATATATATTCATATAACTATAATCCGTTACTGTGTTAAAAAATCTTTTTTACAGAATCCATAAATTGATTTCCTCTGTCAAATTCATTTTGAAACATTCCAAAACTAGTTGCCCCTGGAGAAAAAACTATAATTTCATCATTTTTTGTATTTTCTATTTTTTGTAACTCTTCTTTTAAATTTGCTAAAAGTTTTAAAAGTGAATTAAATGGTCCTTTGTAATTTATTTTATTTTCATTCAAAATTGGAATTATTTTTTGTGTTGCATTTCCTTCTATGAAGTACGCATCTTTTACTGGAAAAAAATCCGATTTTGTACTTTTTTGTAAAAGTAAATCTGTAATTGGTGTTAAATCTAATCCTTTATCGGTTCCTCCCGTTATTAAAAAAATTGATTTTTCAAAAGATTGACTTGCTGCAACTGCTGATTCTGGAACTGTAGAACAAGAATCATTATAAAATTTAAAATTTGTTCCATTTTGATTTTTCCAAGAATGAAAATATTGCAATCGATGAGGAATTCCTGTCCAAGTTTCACAAATTTCTGAAACGCGTTTTGAATCTATCCCCATAAGATATAAAACTAACGCCGCATTTAAAACATTTGTTTTCATATGTTCACCGGGAACAGAAAGATTTTTCAAAATGATTTCAGGTTTTTCCATCTGTGGTAAAAAAACTTTTCCGCAAAAATTACCATCATCATCTTTATCTTGCCAAACTCCATAATTTATTTTTTTATCTTTAAGATTAGATTTTCCATAGCGAAGCACGGTAGCATTTGATTCTTCTGCGAAAAGATTTCCCCAAGTTGTTGCATTTGGATGGATTTTTTTATCTGGACCAGTTCCGTCTTCATCATTTTCTGCATCAAAAATAGAATAATCACCTTTTGTTTGATTTTGATAAATTAATCGTTTATCTGCAACATAATCTTCCATATTTCCATACCAATTTTGATGGTCTGGAACAATTTTTGTAATAATTGCGATATGAGGTTTTAAAACATTTCTTCCTCGTAAATCTGCAAGTTGCCAAGAAGAAAATTCAATTACAACAGGAGTGTCGGATGAAACTTCATCAAAAAAAGATAGCGGACTTACGGTAATATTTCCACCTAAAAAAGTTTTATATCCAGCGGTTTTTAAGCCATAATAAATTGCACTTACGGTTGAAGATTTTCCTTTACTTCCTGTTACTGCGATAATTGGGCAATCTGTAAAACGTAAAAAAATACTTAAATCTGTTTCAATTGCTTTTGCAACTTTTAAAAATTTATTTCCTTCATATTTTACGCCGGGATTTTTTATTACGCAGTCAGCATTTTCAAAATCTTCTATCCTATGTTCACCAAGTCTGTAAGTTAAATTTGCAAGATTTAATGATTTATCAGAATTTATGCGTTCTACAGTTGATTTTAATTGTTCTTCGGTTTTCATATCAGTAACTGTAACATACGCACCTTTATTTAAAAAAAATCTCACAGCGGCTTCTCCACCACCATTTAAACCTAAGCCCATAATAGTAACGTGTTTGCCTTTTATATCATCAATTGATTTGAATGCACAAGTTTTAGAATAAGAATGTGGTTCCATAAAAAATCCTTAAGATAAAAAAAAAAGCCTTCCTGTTATTACAGAAAGGCTTTTGCCGGGAACCAGAATCGAACTGGCACGCCGATTGCTCGGCACAGGATTTTAAGTCCTGGGCGTCTACCAATTCCGCCATCCCGGCAAGTGATAATATAATATAAAATATCTAATATTTTTTCAAGTGATATTTTAAAATTATGCAATCTGTGCAATAAGAAACGCAAGCAGGTGCGTCGCGTTTCAATACTGTGTTAAATAAGAAAATTAAAATGAGGAGCATTTTAATTTTTCATCTGTGCAATAAGAAACGCGAGCCGTGTCGGAGCGTTTCAATACTGTGTGAAATAACAAGATTTGAAGAACAAAGTGATTCAAATCTTCCTGTGCATAAAGAAACGCAAGCCGAAAAAAAGCATTTTATGCTAATTGTACGAAGTAAAATTAGTGTGAAGGTTGTGAAATACTAACGATTTTAAAAAAATATTACGTTATGGAATTAAGAAAGCCTAAACTTTCATTTTTCGTAAGAAGAATAAAGTAGCAGGTTGAAATACTAACGATTGTAAAAAAATATTACGTTATGGAATTAAGAAAGCCTAAACTTTCATTTTTCGTAAGAA
>CAZIQK010000012.1:7117-58265 GCA_964541735.1 uncultured Treponema sp. | reverse complement strand
AAAAAATATTACGTTATGGAATTAAGAAAGCCTAAACTTTCATTTTTCGTAAGAAAAATGAAGTAGCAGGTTGAAATACTAACGATTGTAAAAAATATTACGACCTGCGCAGACCTGTGCAGTACTTGCGAAATGAATTGTCAATTGGTAAAATATCTTAATTCATTAAAAATAGGGGCATTTAGATGGCTGAAGAAAAATTTGATTTTACTATAGAAAATTTGGGACCTTGTACAATCCAATCACCAATAAAACTTTCAACTGTTCATGGTGATTATACCGCAAATTATGTTCATGATGATTCGTATGTTATTTCGGAAGTAAATGTTTACGACAAAACAAAACCAATTGTTTTGGATTCTTCTAATTTGATGGAAAAAGCAGGTCCACGCGAAAAAATCTATTTTGATCCAGCTCATGCAAAAGCCGGAATTTGTACTTGTGGTGGACTTTGTCCTGGTTTAAATGATGTTATTCGTGCAATTGTTCGTTGTTTAAATACTCGTTATGGAGTAAAAACTATAAAAGGTTATCAATATGGATTTCACGGATTTTTTGCAGAAGAAGGATATGAACCTATCGAATTAGACCGCTATCTTATTGATGAAATTCATAAAATAGGTGGAACTTATCTTGGAACAAGTCGCGGAGGTGGAACTAGAGTTTCTGAAATTGTAGATTGCCTTGAACGCGATGGAATCAATATGCTTTTTATTATTGGTGGTGATGGAACTCAACGTGGTTCTTATGATATTGCTTGCGAAGTTGAAAAACGTGGAATGAAATGTGCTGTTGTTGGAATTCCAAAAACTGTTGATAATGATTTACTTTTTATTGACCGTTCATTTGGATTCGAAACTGCTGTTCAAAGAGCAAAAGAAGCTGTTGCCGCTGTTCATATGGAAGCTGCAAGCCAAATAAATGGAATTGGTCTTGTAAAACTTATGGGACGAGAAGCAGGTTTTATTGCAACTGAAGCCGCTTTAGCATCTCATGAAACTAATTTCTGTTTAATTCCGGAAGTTCCTTTTGAAATGAATGGTGAAAATGGATTTTTAGCTAGTCTTGAACGTCGTCTTGCAAAACGTGGTCATGCCGTAATTGTTGTTTCTGAAGGTGCCGGACAAGATTTACTTGAAAGTACAGGTGCAACTGATGCTTCCGGAAATAAAAAATTATCTGATATTGGATTATTCTTAAAATCAGAAATAGAAAAATATTTCAAAGAAAAACAAATTGAAATCAACTTAAAATATATTGATCCTTCTTACCAAGTACGAGCATCTGTTACAACTGCTTCAGATTCTATTTATTGTGAACGACTTGGAAATAATGCTGTTCACGCTGCAATGGCAGGAAAAACAAAATGTGTAATTGGTTTAGTTCATGACAAATTTGTTCATCTTCCAATAAAGGCAGTAACTGCTCACAGAAATGCAGTTGATCCGGAAGGTTCTTTATGGCGAGATTGTTTAGATGCAACTGGTCAGCCAATTCTTATGTGTAATGATTTAAATGCTGCTCAAGCAAAAATGGCAGCTGCTGTAGCCGGTGCAAAATCAAAACCAAGCGAACAAAAAAAATCTAAAAAATAAATTTTCATAGAAAACTCTTACTGTTAGTATTTGCATAAAAATGCTATATTTTCAGTAAGAGGATATTATGGAAATTACAAAAATCGGAACACAATCAAATCTTACTTTTTATATTGAACCTTCAATCAGTTCTGGAATTCAAAAAATTGCAGATAAAGTTAGATTGGATGTTCATAGAGTTACAGACGCACTTCCTGATTATGGCGAAAATTTAAATGCACTAGAAGGAAATCTTTTAATTTTTGCAATAATTGACCAATCTCCTGCCCTTAAAAAACTAGAATTAGAAAAAAAGATAAATCTTACTGAAGTTCGTGGAAAACGAGAAGTGTATTCGTTTAGTGTTATAGAAAATCCTTTTTTTGAACTTCCAAGAATAAATTCCGCGATTGTAATTGCCGGAAGTGATAAACGTGGTTTAATTTATGGACTTTTTCATTTATCAGAATTATTGGGAGTTTCTCCTTTTGTTGATTGGCTTGATATCAAACCTCAAAAACAAGATGTTGTTGTAATTGATGAATCACAAAATTTTATTTCAAAAGAACCTTCGGTAAAATATCGTGGATTTTTTATAAATGATGAATGGCCTGCTTTTGGAAATTGGACAAACAAACGTTTTGGTGGATTTAATGCTAAAATGTATGAACATGTTTTTGAACTTCTTTTGCGTCTAAAAGGAAATTATCTTTGGCCGGCAATGTGGTCTGCACGTTTTAGTGATGATGGACCAAATCTTGAAAATGCAAAACTTGCTGATGAACTTGGTGTAATTATGGGAACAAGTCATCACGAACCTTGTTGTCGAGCCGGTGAGGAATATCGATTTTTACGTGGCAAAAATTCTATTTATGGTGATGCTTGGAATTTTAGAACAAATAAAGAGGGCATCACAAAATTTTGGGAAGATGGATTAAAGCGCAACGGAGAATTTGAAAATGTAATCACAGTGGGAATGCGTGGCGAAGCTGATACCGCAATCATGCAAAATGCAACCTTAAAAGATAATATAAACCTTTTAAAAGATGTAATTTCTACTCAAAATGAATTAATAAAAAAATATGTAAATCCTTCGTTGCAAGAAGTTCCAAGAATGTTGGCACTTTATAAAGAAGTTGAGCCATATTTTTATGGTGATAAAAACACAAAAGGTTTAATAGATTCTCCCGAACTTGAAGGCGTTACTTTAATGCTTTGTGATGATAATCACGGAAATCTCAGAACTGTCCCTACAAAAAAAATGCAAAATCACAATGGTGGGTACGGAATGTATTATCATTTTGATTATCACGGTTCTCCTTTTTCTTACGAATGGATAAATACATCTTTTCTTCCAAAAGTAAAAGAACAAATGTGTGCTGCTTATGAATTTGGAATTCGTGAATTGTGGATTGTAAATGTTGGTGATATTCTTACAAACGAATTTCCACTCAGTTACTTTTTAGATTTAGCTTATGATTATGAAAAATATGGAAATCAAACTTCAACAACGCAAGATTATACAAAAAACTGGATTTCTAAAAATTTTGGAATTTTGGAAAAAAATCAAAAAGATGAAATTTACGAAATCATAAATGGTTATACAAAACTTGCAAATTTAAGACGAACTGAGTGCCTCCAAAGCGATACTTTTCATCCTGTGAATTTTGGTGAATCTGATTTAATTTTAGAAAAAGCAGAAAATCTTATTCAAAAATCACAAAACCTTCGAAGTCAAATTCCACAATCAATTTTTTCGGGATTTTATACGCAAGTATATTATCCTTGTTGCGGAACTATGAATGTTTTAAGAATGCAACTTTATTCCGGAAAAAATCAATGGTTCGCTTCAAAAAATGCAATCGCAGCAAATTTTTACGCAAAAAAAGTAAAAGAATGTCTTGAATTCGATAAAAATCTTGTTGATGAACTTGATAAAATCGATAATGGAAAATTTTATGCAATGGGATGGTCTGAACATTTTGGTTTTACGCATTGGTGCGAAGCTGAAAATAAATATCCTGTTTATAATGTTGTTGAGCCAACTAGAAAAAAACGCATTGTCGTTTGGACGGAAGGCAATTCAAAAACAACTTCGGGACAAGATTGGACAGATAGAAATCTTTTTGTTGATGCTTTTAAAAATCCTAATGTGAATGAAACAAAAATTTTTGTTGCAGATTGTAGCAATGAAAAAGCAAATATAGAGTTGAAATTGCAAAAAAATACCGAAAATATTTGGCTTTTATATGAAATTTCTGAATATGATGAAGAAAAACATTTGCAAATCATCTCTTTAAAAATTGATAGAGAAAAATTAAATTATGATAAAGATAAAAAAGTTTTTCTTTTAATTGAAAGTAATGATGGTCATGGTGCAAAAATTCAAGTGAGTGTTGAAGTTGATGCAAATGTTCCGTCTTTTGAAAATTTTCCTGAAGGAACTTTTGTTCAAACTACAAATTTTATCAGTATAGAAGCGGAACATTTTAATTTTTCAAGAGGATTTTCGGTTTTAAAGGATTATGGAAAAACTTTAGGTGCTGTAAAAGCAACTTCCGTAACTGAAAATTTTCAAAAATCAAAAAATGCTCCTTTTGTGGAATATAAATTTGCGGTAAAAAAAGATGGGCTTTATTCTTTTGATTTTTATTTAAATCCTTCAAATCCTGCTTACAAAGATAATAAACTTCAATTTGTTGTTCAGATTAACAAAGATAAAATTCTAAAAGATATTGTTGAGCAAAATTTTGTAGTTGGTGATAATCAAGAACCTTGGGGGACAGACGTAACAAATAATATTAGAATTGTTTCTGTTGAAGATGAATGTAACGAAGGTTTAAATGTTTTGAGAATTTATCCTACAACGCCAAATATAGTTTTAGAAAAAATTGTAATTCATCTTGCAAATGAAGAAATGCCAAAATCTTATTTAGGTGCACCGGAAACTTTTAGATTTTTAAGAAAATAGTGATAGGGGACAGACCTATGTATGCTACAAGATAACTTCGTCTCTGCCTGTTGGCAGCGAGGTTATGCTTGCAAACACGTTTTTATCATTCCTAATTTCTAAGTCCTATTTCTTATTTTTGAACTTCTTTGTAAAATATTTTTATGAATGTAATTAGTAAAAATAACGAATACAAAAAAAATCTTTTAAATCGTTTTGTAAAATATGTAAAAATTTGGTCGGAAAGTTCTTCTGAAGCGGCGGAAAATGGCATTTTTCCTTCTACGGAACGCCAATGGGATATGGCTCACGCTTTGGAAGAAGAACTAAAATCTTTTGGGCTTGAAGTTACAGTCACTCAAGATTGTTATGTTTACGGATTTTTAAAATCAAATTGCAAAAATCAAGATTCAGTTTTGTTTCTTTCTCATATGGATACTGTTGATGAAGTTACAGGAAAAAATGTAAATCCGCAAATCACAAAAAAAGATGATGATTTTATTATCAGTTCTGATAAAACAACTCTTTTGGGTGGTGATGACAAAGCCGGAATAGCAGCAATTATGACAATGATTGAATATTTTGTAAAAAATCCTGAAATAAAGCACAAACCAATCGAAGTTATGTTTAGTCCGGATGAAGAAACTGGACACGGAATGGATAAAGTTCCTACAAATCTTATAAAATCGGATTACGCATATACAGTTGATGGCGGTGATGAAGGCGAAATGGAAACAGAATGTTTTAATGCTTGGGCAGCAACTGTTGATTTTACAGGAAAAGCTTGTCATACGGGAGACGCAAAAAAACTTGGAATGATAAATGCGAATCTTATGGTAGCGGATTTTATTTCAAAAATGCCAGAAAATATGCGTCCTGAAACTACAGAAAATAAAGAAGGTTTTATTGCTGTAATGGATGTAAAAGGGACAATAGAAAGTTCTTCCGTAAATTTATTGCTTCGTTCTTTTTCTTTACAAGAAATTAGTGAAGAAAAACGAATTATAGAAAAAGCTGCTTACGAAACAAAAGAAAAATTCGGCGGGGACGTTTCTGTACTTTTCAATCAACAATATCTAAATATGAAAGAAAAATTAGATGATTTTCCTGAAGTTATTTCTGCACTAGAAAAAGCTTACACCGATGCCGGTGTAAAAATTATTAGAAAGCCAATTCGCGGAGGAACTGATGGTTCTCGTCTAACAGAAATGGGACTTCCAACTCCAAATATTTTTACAGGTGCACATGAATATCATTCTAGAAATGAATGGGTTTCTCTAAATCAAATGGCAAAATCATCCGATATTTTAGTTAATTTAGCAATGCAAATTTAATTTTAAGGATTTTTTATGTACGAATATTTAATTGAGGGTGGGTATCCAATTTCGGGGACAATTTATGCGAGTGGAAATAAAAATGCGGCACTACCTTGTATTGCTGCAACTCTTTTAACTGAAGAACCTGTAATTTTGCACAATATCCCAGAAATTCGTGATACAAACGTAATGCTTGAAATTTTAAAATCTTTAGGTGCTGAGGTTGAACAAATCAGTAAAAATAATTGGAAAATTCAATGTAAAGAAATAAATAATTGCGAAATTCCAAAAGAACTCACTAAAAAAGTTCGCGGTTCAATTGTTTTTGCAGGCCCCCTTATTGGAAGAACTGGAAAATGCGATATGATGCCTCCCGGTGGCGATGTAATTGGTCGTCGTCGTGTGGATACTCACTTTTTGGCACTTGAACAACTTGGTGTTACAATTCACGTAAATGGTCATTTTTCTTTTAGTGCAAATAAATTAATTGGTGCAGATATTTTTTTGGATGAAGCATCTGTAACTGCTACCGAAAATGCGATTATGGCAGCTGTCACGGCAGAAGGAAAAACTTTAATTCAAAATGCAGCGAGCGAACCTCATATTCAAGATTTATGCAATATGCTTAATTCTATGGGAGCAAAAATTTCTGGAATTGGTTCAAACCGAATAGAAATTGAAGGAGTAGAAAAACTACATGGTTGTGAATATACAATCGGTCCTGATTATATAGAAATTGGTTCTTACATTGGAATGGCAGCTGCAACAAAAGGTCAAATCACAATAAAAAATGTTCGTCCCGAAGAAATGCGTCCTTTAAAATATTCATTCAGCAAACTCGGAATTTCTTGGCAAATAAAAGATGATGAATTAACAGTTTCTAACAATCAAAAATTAAAAGTAAATGAAGATTTAGGAAATGCAATCCCAAAAATTGATGATATGCCTTGGCCAGGATTTCCAGCGGATTTAACTTCTATTATGACGGTTGTTGCAACTCAAGTAGAAGGAACTGTTTTGATTTTTGAAAAAATGTTTGAAAGTCGTATGTTTTTTGTAGATAAATTAATTTCTATGGGTGCAAAAATCACATTATGCGATCCTCACAGAGCAGTTGTAAGCGGACCTTGTACACTTCATGGCGATCATCTTGTTTCGCCGGATATTCGTGCCGGAATGGCAATGGTGATTGCAGCAATGTGTGCACATGGAGAAAGTCGAATTAGTAATGTTTATCAAATAGAACGCGGGTATGAAGATTTAGTCGGAAGATTACAAACGCTTGGCGTTCACATAAAAAAAGTTGAAGTTGATTAAATTTTGAAAACAAAAAGGTTCAGACCTACGTGTGCTAAAAATGCATTTTTAAGTTCACGTGGGTGCCATATTTCTACACTTTTTCAAAATTTACAATTTTTTCCCTATCTTATTTTAAATAATTTAATTTTCAAAGTAGCGTTTTTAGAGTATAATTGTATACCATTATGAGAGCAAAAACATTTAAGGGTGGAATTCACCCTCATGAATTCAAGGAGCTTAGTAACGGTTCGGCAATAACCGCTGCTTTTCCAGCTTCTAAAATGGTAACCATTCCCGTAACTATGGGAGGTGCTCCAAATACGCCTTTGGTAAAAGTTGGGGATGTTGTCGTAAAAGGACAAAAAATTGCCGATGGCGATGGTCCTATGAATTGTCCAGTTCATGCTTCAATTTCGGGAACTGTCAAAAAAATACAAAACTGCCTTGTTACTGCAAATCAAGAAGTGCCTTGTATTATAATTCAGTCTGATGATTCCGAAAAAACAGATTTTATGGAACCTTTAAATCCATTTACTTGTTCTACAGAAGATGCACTAAAACGCATTCGTGAAGCGGGAATTGTTGGTATGGGCGGAGCAAGTTTTCCTACCTATGTAAAATTAAATCCTCCAAAAGACAAAGAAATTCTTTATGTTTTGGTCAATGCAGCAGAATGTGAACCATATCTCACTTGTGATGAAAGAACTTTACAAGAAAATACTGAAAAAGTGATTGATGGACTTGCTATTGTTTTGCATTTAACTGGAGCTTATGGAATCATTGCCCTTGAAGATAATAAATCATATATCAAACCTATTTTAGATAAAGTAATAAACGAAAAATCTTATAGTGATGATATGAAAGTTTGTCTTGTAAAAACAAAATATCCTCAAGGTTCAGAAAAATTTATTGTAAAATCTTGTCTTGGAGTAGAAATTCCAAGTGCAAAACTTCCAGCTGATGCAGGATGCATTATTTTAAATGTAGGAACAATCTGTGCAATTTCAGATGCATTTAGATTAGGAATGCCTCTTATAGAAAGAGCATTTACAGTTAGTGGTGGAGCTGTAGAAAAACCTTGCAATTTACGAGTTCCAATCGGAACTTTAGTTAGTGATTTAATGCCGGAATCTTTTTCTGTAAATGAAGAGAATGTTGCAAAAATCATTTCCGGTGGTCCGATGATGGGTTTTGCAATGATTTCTCCAAATTTCCCAATCGCAAAAGGTTCTAGTGGAGTTTGTTTCCTCACAAAGCAAGAAACATCACTTTTTGAAGAAGACCAATGTATAAACTGCGGAAAATGTATTTCAACTTGCGCAATGCGTTTATATCCATCATTAATTACAAAAGAATTAGAAAAAGGTAATTTAGACAAAGCAAAAAAATTCGGTCTTATGGATTGTATTGAATGTGGATGTTGTGCATTTGTTTGCCCGGCGCATATAAAGATTGTTCAACGAGTTAGACTTGGAAAAGGTCTTGTGCGACAAAAAATGGCTGAAGAAAGAGCAAAAATGAATGCAAAAAAATCTGCTGAAAATGGAGGTTCAAAATGATGGAAAAATTAAATCTTTCTTCAAGTCCTCACTTTAATCTAAAATCTTCTACGCAATTAATTATGCTAACCGTTTTAGTTGCTCTTTTACCGGAATGCATTTGTGCTGTTGTTTTATTCGGCTTGCCTGCATTATTAAAAATTTTAATTTCTGTAATGTGTGCAGTTGGATTTGAAGCGGCTTTTCAATATTTTACAAAACAAAAAATTGTGATTAAAAATTTGAGTGCCGCTGTAACTGGCGTAATGTTAGCTTTGGTTCTACCATCATCAGTTCCTGTTTGGATGTTAATTTTGGGAGATTTAATTGCGATTGTCGTTGCAAAAGGTCTTTTTGGTGGAATTGGAAGTAATACTTTCAACCCGGCATTAACTGGTCGTGCATTTTTATTTATCAGTTTTCCGGCTGCGATTGGTGCAAGTTGGCCTACTCCAAAAAATATCGATGCAATTTCATCTGCAACAATTTTAAGTAGCATAAAATCCGGAAGTGTTACAACTGAAAATTTTGATTTTTTAAATTATTTTTTAGGAAATCGTGCCGGTTGTATGGGAGAAACATCTGTTCTTTTAATTTTGATTTCATTTGTTTTTCTTTTAGTTCTTCGCATTATTGATTGGAGAGCACCTTTAGCAATGGTTGGAACAGTTTGCTTTGGAACTTTTTTAGATGCAATAATCGGTTCTCACAATTTTTATAATTCAATTTTAGAAGTTGGAATGACTTTATTCACCGGTGGAATTCTTTTTGGTGCAACTTTCATGGTAACAGATTATGCAACATCACCAATTACAAAAACAGGTAGATGGATTTTTGGCTTTGGTTGTGGTTTAATCACTTTCCTCATCAGAAGATTTGGAGGTTACCCAGAAGGTGTGATGTTCAGTATTTTGATTATGAATGCAATCGCTCCACTTTTAAATAATTTTACAACAAGAATGTATGGTTACGGAAAAAAAGGTAATAAAAAACCAGAACAACCAAAAATCATACAAGAATTTGATATAAAAAATGCAAAAGAGGTAACAAATGAGTAAAGAAGATAATTTATGGTCTATGATAAAACTCGGACTAATTCTTGCAGCTTATGCAGTTGCTTCTTGTGCAATTTTAGCAGTTGTAAATAATGCAACTTCTCCTGTAATTTTGCAAAATCAAATAAAAAAAGCAAACGAAGCGATGAAATCTGTTTTTGTGGATGCTGAAAATTTTGAACAAATAAATGATTATGAAAAATCTCAAAATTCTTCAATTTCTATTGATAATATGTATCTTGCAAAAAAAGGAACAGAAACTATTGGTGCCGCTTGCCAAATTTCAGGTCCAACTTATGACCAAGGAACAATCATTATCGGAATGACAAAAGATGGAACTTTGACCGGTCTTAGATTTTTAAAATTAACAGATTCTCCTGGCTTTGGTTTAAAAGCAAATGATCCGACTTTTACTTTACCAAATGGAATGACTTTTTATGAACAATTTTCTGGAAAAGATTCTAAAAATGGATTTATTGCCGGAGAAAATTATGATGCAATTTCCGGAGCAACAATCACAAGTGTTGGAATTGCTAATTTGATAAATGAAGGAACTGCTTCTATGCTTAAATATTTTGCAAAAAATGGAGGCAATAATGAATAAAAAACTTGCAATTTTTACAAACGGATTCTTAAAAGAAAATCCTCTTTTAGTTTTAAATATTGGATTATGTTCTTCGTTAGGTGTTACTACAAGTATTTTTAACGGACTTGGAATGGGAATGGGAATGACTTTCGTTTTACTGATGAGTGAAATTGTTATCAGTTTATTTAGAAAAAATATTCCTACTTCTATTCGTCTGCCAATTTTTATCATCATAATTGCTGCTTTTACAACAATCGTTCAATTAGTTTTACAAGCGTATGTAGAATCTCTTTATGATGCATTGGGTGTTTTTTTACCGCTTATCGTTGTAAACTGTATCATTATGGGGCGTGTTGAAGCATTTGCTTCTAAAAATTTAGTTGGCGACTCTATTTTAGATGCCTTAGGAATGGGAATTGGTTATACAATGGTTCTTGTTACTATTTCATTTATCCGCGAACTTTTAGGTGGAGGAACTTTGATGGCAGGAACAGCTTTAAAAGTAGAAATCATTCCTGAAGCATATAGAATTAGTATTTTTAATAGTGCTCCAGGCGGATTTTTAGTATTTGGACTTTTAGCAGCATTTGTTCAAGCAATGAAACAAGTAAAAGCTGAAAAAGAAAATCAAAAATGCCCTGATATTGAAGAACCAAATTGTGCTAGTTGTAAATTAAATTGTCCTTCTAAACATTCAGAAACTAATAAAGGAGAAAACCAATAATGATGGATATTTTAAAGATTTTAATTTCATCTGCCATTGTAGATAACGTTGTATTCATTCAATATTTGGCAATCTGTCCTTTTATTGGTATGACAAGCGAAACTGATAAAGCTGCCGGAATGGGAATTGCAACTTCATTCGTAATTGTTTTAGCAACTGCTGTAACTTGGCCTATTTATAAATTAGTTATGATTCCTCTTCATCTTGAATTTTTGCAAACTTTAATTTTCATTCTTGTAATTGCATCTTTAGTTCAACTTGTAGAATTCTTCTTAAAAAAATCAATTCCAAGTCTTTATCGCTCAATGGGTGTTTATTTAGCTCTCATCACAACAAACTGTGCTGTTCTTGGTGTAACAATTAATTGTATCAGTAAAAATTATAATTATGGTGAAAGTATTGTTTATGCACTCGGTACTGCTTTAGGATTTTTAATGAGTATGGTAATTATGAGTGGTGTAAGAAGTAAACTCAAAACTGCAAAAATTCCAAAAGCTTTCCAGGGAACTCCAATTTTATACATCGCAGCAAGTCTTTTAAGTTTGGCGTTCTTAGGTTTTAAAGGTTTGATATAAAATTTTGGCAAATATTTCTTTTGAAATATTAATTTTATATCTTTTAAAAAAATTATTTGAAATGGATTAATTATGAAGACTATAATTTTAACTATAATAGTAGCATTGGTGATTGGATTTCTTTTAGGAGTATTACTTGGTTTGTTTAAAAAACTTTTTGCCGTCAAAGTAAATCCAAAAATCGAAGAAGTTAGAGATGCTTTAAGTGGTGCAAATTGTGGCGGTTGTGGTTATGCAGGATGTGATGCTTTCGCAGAAGCCGTTGTCAATGGAGAAGCTCCTGTAACAGGATGTGTTGCAGGTGGTGCTTCTTGTGCTGATGAAGTTGCAAAAATTTTAGGAGTCAATGCACAATCTTCAACACCAAAAATTGCTTTTTTAGCATGCCATGGAACAAAAGAATGTGCAAAAGATAGAGGAGAGTATCAAGGTGTAAAAACTTGTTCAGCAGCTCAACTCACAATGAACGGAACAAAAAAATGTTCATTTGGTTGTATTGGCTTTGGAGATTGTGTAGAAGTTTGTCCTTTTGATGCAATTTCTATGGGAAAAGACGGACTTCCAAAAGTTGATAAAACAAAATGTGTCGGCTGTGGAAAATGTGCAAAAGCATGTCCTAAAAAACTTTTTCATTTTATTGAGAAAGATACAAAAGGGGCGATTGCACGTTGTTCTTGCAAAAGTGATAACAAACCTCAAATCAGAAAAGATTGCACAGCAGGTTGTTTTAAATGTGGAATGTGTACACGAAAATGTCCAGCACAAGCTATTGTTTTGGAAAACGGACTTCCAAAAGTTGATTATTCAAAATGTACAAGTTGCGGTGAATGTGTAAAAGCCTGCACAGACAAAGTTTTAATCTTGATTTAATCAAAAATAAAGGTAAAAACTGTTTTTGACAATTTTTATCTTTATAAAACATTGTGATTTTTCTTTTTGGTAAAATTACATAAATCAAAGGAGGTTGTTATGACAAACGAAGCAGCAATTGATGCTTTGAAACAAATCAAAACGTATACAGCAGCGTCTTTACTTGATGAAATTGACTATGTTATCAAAGTTATGGAAAAATTAGAAAAAGATGGCATAAAAGAACCATTAAAAACTGATTTTACAAAACTTTCAAAAGAAAACTAAATTAGCTTTCTATTCTGTATATATGGAGAAAAAAAGATATGTCTGGTACATTTTGGTCTTTAGTGCCTGCAATTATAGCAATTGCTTTAGCACTTTGTACAAAAGAAGTTTATTCTTCTTTATTTTTAGGAATTATAATTGGTGCTGTTTTCTATACAATAGATGCCGGCACTGGTTTTGGTGGATTTTTATCACAATTACTTTACAACGAAACAGATGAAGGAACTTTTGGTTTAATCGCATCTATAGCAGATTCTTACAATATTGGAATTTTAATTTTCCTCGTTATTTTAGGAATTATGGTTGCATTGATGAATAAAGCCGGCGGTTCTGCAGCATTTGGAAGATGGGCAAAAAAACATATTAAATCAAAAGTTGGAGCTCAAATCGCTACAATCTGCCTTGGAATTTTAATTTTTATTGATGATTATTTTAATTGTCTTACAGTTGGTTCTGTTATGAAACCTGTTACAGATAAATATGGAGTTTCTAAAGAAAAACTTTCTTATCTTATAGATTCGACAGCTGCTCCAGTTTGCATTATCGCTCCAATTTCATCTTGGGCAGCCGCAGTTGCAGGATTTGTAACCGAAGGCGAAAACGGAATTTTACTTTTCTGTAAAGCAATTCCATTCAATTTTTATGCAATTCTCACAATCATAATGTTATTTGCTTTAGTATTTATGAAATTTGAATATGGACCTATGAGTAAATACGAAAAAGCTTTGGAAATTATGAATAATGATGATAATAAAGCAGAAGAAATCAATACAAAAGGAAAAACAATTGACCTTGTAATTCCAGTTGTAATTTTGATTGTTCTTTGTGTTTTAGGAATGATTTATTCTGGCGGATTCTTTACAAAAGATTCAGATTCTTTCTTAAACTTTATAGAAGCATTCTCAAATTCTGATGCTTCCGTAGGATTAGTAATCGGTTCTTTTGGTTCGTTTATCATCACAATCATTTTCTATATGATTAGAAAAGTTCTTTCTTTTAAAGATTCTATGGATTGTGTTCCAGATGGATTTAAAGCTATGGTTCCTGCAATTTTAATTCTATGTCTTGCATGGACTTTAAAATCTATGACAGACAGTCTTGGTGCTAAAGAATACGTTGCATCAATTGTAAGCTCTTCAGCTTCTGGATTAAAAATGTTTTTACCTGCAATAGTTTTCATCATTGCTTGTCTTTTAGGATTTGCAACCGGAACATCTTGGGGAACTTTCGGTATTTTAATTCCAATTTGCATTGCCGCATTCCCAAGTGGTGCAATTAGAATTGTTTCAATTTCTGCTTGTATGGCTGGTGCTGTTTGCGGTGATCACTGTTCTCCAATTTCAGATACAACAATTATGGCTTCTGCCGGAGCACAATGTAATCACGTAAATCACGTTTCAACTCAACTTCCTTATGCAATTACAGTTGCCGTAGTTTCTTTCTTAACTTACATAATTGCTGGAATTACTTTATCTTTAGGATTAGTTGTTTCTGGAATAATTTCTTGGATTTTTGGACTTGCAGCATTATTCGGAGTTTTAATTTTCTTCAAAAAACAAATGCAAAAAAAATCTATAAAAACTGAATAGTTTTTCTAAAAAGGATGTCCATTTTGAATAAAAATATATTCAAATTTTGGACATTCTTTTTTTTAAAGTTCTTTTATAAAATCATATAATTTTTGAAATGCCAATTTATGAGTTTTTGGTCCCGGATGTCCGCGGCTGCCTTTATCTTCCGGAAGTTTTTCTACATCTTCCATTGAATCAAATTTTAGCGTAAAAACATTTTTATCATCATTTTCGATTTTAAAATCGTCTACAGCATTTTGTATGAATTTTGGAATTGCAGTAAGGTGAATCATTCCCCAAGTCCAAATAATTTTTGCATTTGGATTATGAAGCCTTATGTTTTTCAAAAAAGATTTTACTCCATCATAAATTTTTTGACCATCTTCATCAGTTGCTTCTTCATTTTTATTTGTATGAAGTTCGTGTTCTATACCATTTTCATCTTTCCAAGCCGGTTGAAAAAATGCTCCATTATCATTTGTACCTAAATTTACAACAACAATATCAGAACCATTTCCAAAATCATATTTTTGATTTACTCCAAGTTCTTCTTGAAAATCTCCCCACATAATTGAACAAACATTTTCGTAGTGAGGAGGAATTGCATTGTGAATGTTTCCGTCCCATCCCCAGCAAATGCCCCATCCACACTGACTTATAACACTCCAATCAGCATTTAAAGCTTTTGCAGTTTGAAGCGCATAAGTTTTACTTGCACAAAACCATTGAGGAATCCATTCCCATTCATCAATCCCACCGGCAAGACCTTCTCCGCTCGTTATACTATCCCCAATAAATTCAATTTTTAATTTTCGCTCTGGAATTTTTACAAATTTTCCGGAATCATCTAATCCAATTTCATTTATAAAAAGAGAATGATGAGAGTCTGAACTCATAGCCTGAGTGTCTTTTATAATAGAAACAAGATTTTCTTTTTCCGGATTTAAATTTCTTGCGACACAAATCCAAGTTTTTTCTTTTGGTGCTATAAAACGAGAAATTTGCATCCCATTAATTTCAATACAAACCCAAGATTCAGCATTATCAAAGTTTGAAGAAAGATTTACCCAAACTTCAGTCGCTTTTACACAAATTTCTAAAGCAGACGCTCCCCAAAATAAAGAAAGCGATTCAGATTTTTCCGCATTTTTTACATTTCGTCCAAGAATTCTTTTTTCGGCGATTTCATTTAATTTATATGTTTTCATAAAGTCATTTTACAGAGAAGAGAAAATTTGGGAAATAGTTGTGCAATAAAAATTAAGAATTTTCTACAAATTGTAAAGTAATCAAGCAATGCATGTTAAAAAATCATATGTGAAATTTGTCTATAGTTTTATCGAATGGAGATTTTTGTGAACTAAATGAACGAACCTCGACGCTTTGCATCGAGGTTCGTGAACAAATTTTAGGAATCATCACAATTTTTTAATTTCTTGAAGCATAAACAATTTTTGGCTCTACAAGAGTTCCATCTGGTTGCAAAATTTTTCCATCTTTTGTTTCGTCAGGATGGGTTCCAATAGGGGCATTTGACAGTAAAAGTTTTAATCGGTTGACTTGATTTACTTCAGAAGCACCTGGATCATAATCAATTGCTGAAATATTTGCTTCTGGATAACGGCGACGAAGTTCCTTTATCATACCTTTTCCTGTAATATGATTTGGAAGACAAGCAAACGGCTGAACACAAGCAATACTTGGAACTCCATCTTTTATAAGCTCAACCATTTCTGCAGTTAAAAACCAACCTTCGCCCATTATATTTCCAAGCTGAACAATATCATCAACCAATTTCATTTTATGATAAATTGAAGTTGGAGCTTCAAAACGGCGACTTTTTTTATAACATTTTTTTGTTTTATGACGAAGCAATTCCGCTGCATTTATTAAAAGTTTTGATATTATTACAGACTTTTTTGATGAATCCAAATCTTTATGCTTAAAAATTCCATGAGAAAAACAGAACAAAAAGAAATCTATAAATTCCGGAACGACTGCTTCTGCACCTTCAGATTCAATATTTTTTACAATTTCATTATTTGCAGTTGGATGAAATTTAACCAAAACTTCACCAACAACGCCGACTCTCGCTTTTTTTATAGGTTTTAGCGGAAGATTATCAAAATCTTTTATGATATTTTTTACAATTTTTTCGTATCTACGGATTGCAAACTTTCCAAGACAAACTTGTTCACATACTTTGTTCCATTTTTCATACATTGCATTTGCACTTCCCGGAACTAATTCGTAAGGACGAGTTCTGTAAAGACATTTCATAAGAACATCACCAAGCATAATTGACATAACTGCATTTACTGCAAGGCGAGGAGTAATTTTAAATCCCGGATTTTTTTCAAAACCTTGAACGCTCAAACTTAAAACAGGAATGTGTCCCCAACCAGCATCATTTAATGCTCGGCGAATAAATCCAATATAATTTGTAGCACGACAACCACCACCGGTTTGACTCATAACCAAACTTACGTGATTTAAATCATATTTACCACTTTCCAAAGCGGCAATCATCTGTCCAGTTGTTAAAATTGAAGGATAACAAGCATCATTATTTACGTAACGAAGTCCGGCATCAACCGCTTTTTTATCAACTGCATCCAAAACTACAAAATTGAAATTTTCGCTTTCAAATGCTTTTTGCAAAAGTCTAAAATGAATTGGCGATAACTGCGGGCACAAAATTGTGTGAGAAGCTTTCATTTTTTCTGTAAAAATTGTTCTGTGATAAGCAGATGATTTATATGATTGTTTTATATGATTTCGTCTTCTTTCTTTTACCGCTGCGATTAAAGAACGAATACGAATTCTTATAGCACCAAGATTTGTTCCTTCATCAATTTTGATTAAAGTGTACATTTTATTTTTTGCACGCAAAATCTCATCAACTTGGTCAGATGTAACGGCATCAAGGCCACAACCAAAAGATGTTAATTGAACTAATTCTAAATTTGGCATTTCGGCAACAAAACTAGCTGCTCTATAAAGACGATTATGATAAACCCATTGGTCAACTACACGTAAAGGTCGGTCTACAGTTCCAAGATGAGCAACAGAATCTTCTGTAAAAACAGCAAGTCCCAAACCGTTTATCAACTCTGGTATTCCGTGATTGATTTCTGGATCAAGATGATATGGGCGTCCTGCCAAAACGATTCCTGTTCCACCTTTTCTGATAACTTCTTCAAGAGCAATTTCGCCTTGTTGTTGAACATCTTCCTTAAACTTTTGTTCTTCCTCAAAACCTTTTTTTACAGCTGCTTTTATTTGAGCTTTTGTTAATTTTGGAAAATGAGGAATTAACTCTTCGCACATTCGTTCAGTTAAGCGTTCTTCGTTATAAATTGGTAAAAAAGGATTCATGTACAAAATTGTTGGATCTTGACGTAATTCTTCTACATTATTTCTTAAAACTTCTGCATAACTAGAAACTACAGGACAGTTATAATGATTATTTGCATTTTCATCTTCTTGCTTTTCGTAAGGTGCACAAGGATAAAAAATAAATTTTACTCCACGTTGAATCAAACTTTCGATATGGCCATGACTTATTTTTCCCGGATAACAAACTGACTCAGAAGGGATAGTTTCTAGTCCTCGTTCATAAACTGTACGACTAGAACGTGGTGAAAGAACTACTCTAAATCCAAGTTCATTAAAAATTGTAAACCACATTGGATAATTTTCGTACATGTTCAAAACACGTGGAATTCCAACATCACCCATAGGTGCATCTTGAGGTTTTCGAGGCTCGTATTTAAACAGACGTTTATATTTCCAATCAAAAAGATTTGGTAAAGGTCCAACATCAGCATCATCATCTAAATCTGTATTTTTTTTGTTGCTTGCATCAATTACAGCACCTTCAATTTCTGCTCCACGTTCACAACGATTTCCTGTAACAAAAATACGTTTCTCGTCGCCGGCAGCAAAAGTGTTTATTGTAAGAAGACAATTATTTTGACATTTTCCGCAACGGCGAAGTTCCAACGTAACGTGGAAATTTTCCAAATCTTTTAAAGTTGCAATATTTGAATGAATTTCGTGAACAGTTCCTTCTAGTTCTCCCGGTTTTGGAGCTGACAAATCTCGCCATTGGTCGTAAGCAATTAAAGCAGAACCATACGCACCCATAAGACCTGCAACATCCGGACGATACGCTTTTATATCAGCAATTTTTTCAAATGCACGCAAAATTGCATCATTAAAGAACGTTCCTCCTTGAACAACTACTTTTGTTCCAATGTCAGAGGCTTTTCTAAGTTTTATTACTTTAAACAATGCATTTTTTATAACCGAATAAGAAAGACCGGCTGCAATATCAGCAACAGTTGCTCCTTCTTTTTGAGCTTGTTTTACGCGACTATTCATAAAAACTGTACAACGAGAACCTAAATCAACTGGATTTTGTGCCATCAAAGCAATTTTTCCAAATTCTTCAACGCTCATTCCCATTGTATTTGCAAAGTTGTCCAAAAAAGAACCGCAACCAGAAGAACACGCTTCATTTAATTGAATGCTAACAATCGCTCCGTCTTTCATTCGCAAGGCTTTCATATCTTGACCGCCAATGTCCAAAAGAAATTCTACGCCGGGAACAAAAAAGTTTGCTGCTCTAAAATGAGTGATTGTTTCGACTTCTCCAGAATCGACGCCTAAAGCTGCCTGAAAAAGAGCCTCGCCGTAACCAGTAGAAACCGAGCGAGCAATATAAACATCATCTGGAAGTTTTGAATACAAATCTTTTAAAACTTTTACCGCAAGTTCAACAGGATTTCCTTGATTGTGAGCATAAAAATCCCAAATGATTCTTCCATCTTTATCTATAAGAACTGCTTTTGTTGTCGTTGAACCAGAGTCCAAACCTAAAAAAACTGGTCCGTGAGTTTTGTTTAAATCACCACGTTTTGCTTTTTCTTCTAAATGTCGAACTTGGAATTCATCAAGTTCTGCTTGATTTTTGAACAAAGGTTCCAATCGCTGAACTTCTTTCATTTCAGCACCAACAAGATTTTTTAAACTTTCGCGAAATTCTTTAATCGTTCTGAATTTTAAATCTGTATGTTCTGCATCGGGAGTTTGTTCCGCACTAAATGCACATCCTGCAGCAACAAAAAGTTGAGAATTTTCAGGAACTATGATTTCATCATCTTTTAATGTTAATGTTTCTATAAAACGTTGTCTTAATTGATCCAAAAAGTGTAAAGGTCCGCCCAAAAATGCAACATGACCTCTAATTGGTTTTCCGCAAGCAAGACCGGAAATTGTTTGAGATACTACCGCTTGAAAAATAGAAGCAGCAATATCTTCTCGGCGAGCACCTTCGTTAATTAAAGGCTGAACATCAGTTTTTGCAAAAACTCCACAACGAGCAGCAATCGGATAGATTTGCTGTTTTCCTTTTGCAAGTTCATTTAAGCCAGATGCATCAGTTTCTAGCAAAGCAGCCATTTGGTCGATGAATGCACCGGTTCCGCCGGCACAAGTTCCATTCATTCGCTGTTCAACACCATTTGTAAAATATGTAATTTTTGCGTCTTCACCGCCAAGCTCAATTACAACATCAGTTTGAGGAATTAATTTTTTTACAGAAGTTGTAGCAGCAATAACTTCTTGAATAAACGGAATCTTTAGCCAAGTGCTTACAGACATTCCGCCAGAACCAGTAACTTTTACAGAAACTTTATGATTTTCGCCATCCGTAACTTTGGTTACGAGAAAATCTAAAGCTTTTGAAACAACACTTATAATTGTAGAACGAATGTCCGCACGATGTCGCTGATAATCACCATAGATTAAATTATCATCGTTATCTAGAATTGCAACCTTTACGGTAGTTGATCCAACATCAATGCCTATTCTAATTGGTAAATTTTCATTGCTCATAGAGTTTATAGTTTAACTTTTATATTTTTTTTTTTCAATTGGAGAGTATAAGTTTTATTTTTTATTATAAAAATTTATAAAAATAATTTGCCAGGACAATATTCTATATTTTAATAAAATTGCGTCATTTAGAACGCCTAACTCCGTTAGGCAAATGATTCGGAATATATAATGCCCGAATTTGTTAAAAATAGATGTTGAAACGAGTTTATCATGATGGCTTTTTTTCAATTTTAAAAAAGTTGAAATTAGGTCTACTAATAGTTTTATTAGAATTTATGTAAAATTTGGATTTGGTTTATGGCAGTTTGAACATCCTATAATGTGAACATGTTTTTTTTCAAAAGATTTATTAAAAAGCCTTGCCGTTAAAGACTGATTTTGCTCAACTTTTTTATGACAGACAGGACACGTCCTAGTTAAATTTGGTTCACATTTTGGATAACAATGTGGGCACCCTAAAATAATCATTGATTGATCCGGAACATTCATCGGTCGGTAAACTTTAGAAATAAGATTTTCGCCCACAAAAAGTTCAGAATTACAAAGAGGACATTTTACAGGCAGAAGATTTTTACTTTTTTTAGTTTTTTGATTTTTGTTCCTAAAAGATTTGATAACACTGGAAAGTAAAATCAAAATTACAATAATTGCAAGTCCAAGAAAAATTAAATCCATAAAAAAATCATAACATTCTGCGTTTTATTTTTCTATAAAAAAATAGGGGTCTGTCCCCACTAGAATGGGTAGCGAAAAAAACGAAGGTTTGAAGCGAGGAAAAAACTTTTTACTACTTATTTTTCATTCCAATGCCAAAGCGGAACTGCGAGCGAATTTGAAAATGATTGTTTTTTTGTAAAATTTGGGAGCCAACTTGTATCATCGGTTAATTCTTGGTAAAAAAGATTTTCAAAATCGAAGGCATCTAGTAAATCGTAAATGTCTTCAAATTCTTGTTGATTTACTAAGCGATTTTCTATTGTAGAAAGTGATTTAGTCCTTTGTTCTATCTTTTTTTCATCTTCATAAAAATTTACCGGAGTATATTGATTCATAACAGAAATTATTGCTTTTTTGTTTGCATTTTGTTTTAACCATTGCAGAACATCCGCAGTTTCTTCAAATTTTCCCGGCAAAAAAAGATGTCGAATTATTACTCCACTTATGATTTTATTTCTTGATTCGCCTTTTTTTGCCCATTCAATAGATTTTTCGTTTGGTGGACACGGAATTTCTTTAATTTTTAAAGGATTATTTTTTATCATCCACAAAATTGCTTTCTTTGCAACTTCGGGATAATCAGGTGCTGCAAAAAGTTTTTGAGAAAGATTTTTATTTAATGTTTTTAAATCCGGAAGCCAAATTGTAACAAGTCCTTTTAGCATTTCTAACATTTCTACAGATTCGTAACCAGAAGAATTCCAACAAAATGGGATTTTTACTCCCAAATTCAAAGCTTTTTCTATTCCTTCTTTTATGAGTGGAATTTGATGACTTGGCGTTACAAGATTTATATTTTCTGCACCAGCATTTTGTAATTTTAAGCAGATTTGGGCAAATTCATCAGTTGAAACAAACTTTCCCATTCCGTCTTGGCTGATTTGATAATTTTGACAAAATGCACAACGGAGTGTGCATCCCGTAAAAAAAATTGTTCCACTTCCGCCAAAAACGGTTACTAAAGGTTCTTCTCCAAAATGAAGGCCTGCAAATGCTATGCGAATTTTATCACTTTCGCCACAAAAACCAAGTTTTGCATTTGTGCGATCAACATTACAATTTCGAGGACATTGTTTGCAATTTGAATAAAAATCATAAATCATTTTTTTCTACTTAGCAGATGTAGTATTTTAGTTTATCGAAATTACCACAATTTTTCATTCCTAATTCCTAGTATGCATTATGAGAAACTAGAATTTTCATTAAATCTTGCAAAACGTTTACTGGTAAATCTTCGGCTTCGTAATTTACTAATTCTCCAAGTTCGTTCCAATCTTCTTGTGAAAGTAAATCTTCATCTTCGTCACTATTGTCTAAAAATGCCAAAATTGCACCCAACTTTCCAAGATGATTTTGAGATGGCTCGTCCGAAAAATTCTCACTTTTAAAAATAT
Source organism: uncultured Treponema sp. (assembly GCA_964541735.1). GTDB lineage: Bacteria > Spirochaetota > Spirochaetia > Treponematales > Treponemataceae > Treponema_D. The sequence continues at coordinate 35,925 of CAZIQK010000012.1, read as the reverse complement.
ATTCATCTTCCCAATACGAAAAAATCGAATCTGCCAAGGAATTAGAGATTGGACACGCTCGTTCAAAAAGTTTTCTCAAATCATTCTGAATATGATTATAATCGCAATTTCCGCCGTTATTTTGGCGAGCATGTTTTTTTATTCTTTCTACATCGCTTAAAAATTTTCTAATATCTGTCATAAAAATGAATTATAGATTTCCATTTGGTTTCTTGCAATAAGCAAATTTATCAATTATTATATAAAATATGTTAGGAAGCGGAGAAAAAGATACTTTTGACAGATTAGTTGGCGACTTAAATGCCCAAGAACGTCACGAAATGCTTGGGCGAATAAATAAAAATGCTCCAGAAACTATACAACTTATCGATACAGAAACAAGAAATACAGGACCTGTAATTTCTCTTTTATCAAAGTTAGATAACGAGTCGATTTTTTATAAATTTTTTCTTTGGCTTAGAAGTCTTTTTTCAAAACGCACAAAAACAAGTATTTATAATGAAGATTTACTTGCAAATATGGCAAAAAAAGTAAATCATAATCATCCGGGACTTATAAATCATCATAATTTTGTTTTAGATTATCTTTTTTACGACCGCTTAAAAAGTCTAAAAGAGGCATCAGATTTTTTTAAACCCTATTTTAGTTTTATAGAAAATGCACAAGGTGATTTTTATATTTTTTTGAGCAGTTTTGTCGTTCCGGAATTAAATGATAACATTAAAAAAGCAACAGATCCATTTTCTATTCCGTTTTCTACAAATCCTACAATGCAACTAAAAAATGAACTTACTAGAAAACTTGATGATATTTTAAATTCTATTGATTCAGATACACGCAAAAAACTTTATTATTCAATCGACTCTTTAAATTGGCTAAAACTTTTCACAAAACTTCCATATCTTCATTTTTTATCACAATTTACAAATGTCTCTGGTTCAAATTACACTTGTCCTTATGTAAATGCCACTCAAGATTACAATGCGTTCGCAGCATTATTTGTGCATGTAAAATCAATAAGCAGCGAATGTTTGGAAGCACTTTATCTTTTTAGCCAAAAAAAAGAATTAAAACAAGGCATTCAAGAAAAAGATGTTGAGCGAGCGGTAAAAGAATTTATGACAGTTGCGAACGGACATTTGGTGGCAATTAAAATGTTTATTTCCGGAGTTCCGATTATAAAAGTCGGAAAACTTATAAATTCTAATTATGATTGGGAGCCAGAAAATATTGAAGGTTCGGAAGGTTGGTTTCCAACTTTTAGAAGTCAGTGGCGAAAAAATATTGATATTTTATGGAATGATTGGATTCGCGAACGCAAAAAAAATCTTTTGGGAAATAATTTAAAGGAAGATTTTAATTTACAAGAATTTCCTGTTATGGCTTGGCGACCATGGAAAAAGATGTGGACGTCAATTTCGTTTTCGTACGAACTTACAGGAGGTTTTATTTCTTGGTTTGCAACAGAAAAATATGATGAAATAATTACGCCTCTAAACGAAGTTATGCTAGAAGGAATTTTTATAAAAACAGAAAATCGTAAAGAATATTCTGATGGTTTGAACTTATTTGTTTCTGCAAACAAACAAATGCTTGATTTGCTTTTAAAACTTACTCCGGATGGTCTTTATGGTTCGGTTTTTGAAGATATTTCTGCCAACAAATTACGTACTTTAAAAGTTCAAAATCAAATTGATTCAATGATGTCTTCTATCGAAAGTGAAATCCTGAATATTTTAGATAATTTTAAAACCGGTACAAAAAAAATCACCAATGTTTTTAATGGATTTTTTGATGATATTCGCGATGGAACTCACGAGCCTTTACAAAATTGGACAACAATAAAAGGTCATCAAAATCGAGAGTGGCGTGATAAATTGCGAGAAATTCGTAACCTTATAAAAAGAGCAATTTTTTACATTTCGGAATTGGAACCAATTGATGCAGAAACAAAACATAAATAAAAAAATCATAACATTTCCGTTTAAGTATAAAAATTCTGTTTTAAAAAATGCTCCAAAATGTGGAATGACTATAAAAAATGCAGGCTCGATGCGTTTTAGATGGAGTGAAAAAAATCAAATTCGTGATGATTTTTTAAAATCACTTTCAAAAGAAAAAACTTTTGTTCCGGTTGAATTAATTCATTCTCACATTGTTTATGATGTTTTGGAAGAAAATCAAACAAAAAATCTTCAAGGTGATGGAATTATCACAAAAAATACAAATCTTATTCCAACTGTTACAGTTGCAGATTGTATGCCTATTTTTATTTATGAGCAAAACTCAAAAGTTTTTGGAATTGTTCATTCAGGATGGAAAGGAACCGGAATTGTTGTCGATGCAATCAATCTTGCTTGTAAAAATTATAATTCAAAACCGGAAAATTTTTGTGTAATTTTAGGTCCCCATATCAGGAATTGTTGCTACATTGTAACAGAAGAACGTGCAGATTTTTTTGCAAAAAATTTTGGAGATGATTGTGTTGAACTTTTAGAAAATAAAGATGAATTTTTACGCGAAAAAATATTTCTTTGTAATTGGAATTATGGAAACGGAAAACTTTTTAGGCTTTCTCTAGAAAAAGCAAATCTTTTTGCATTAAAAAAAATCGGTGTAAAATCAGAAAATATAAACATAATAAAAGAATGTACTTGTTGTAACGAAAAATTCGGTTCAAATCGCCGCGAAACAGCACTTTCAGGAAAAACAAATGCATTCACCGTGCAAGCCGCATTTATAAATGTATAAAAGGACGAACGATACTTCAAACGCCTTGCGAAGAAGCTCGTTCATTTCGCCCTAAAATTTTTCTATAATTACTTCAAATTTGCAAATGGATTTATTAAAAGTTCGTCGCGATGATTTTGTTCTTTTTGCAAAATTTCTTTTGGTGGCAAAAAATTATAACTTATGCGGAGTTGCTCAACTGCTTGAACAACATTTTTATTACAACGAATAAGTGCAGTCAAATAATCATTTTTAAAAGCTGTTGTGTTAAAATCAATTTTTTCGCTTTCAATTTCGATATTTGTAATAAGCCATCTATCTTTTTTGAAAGTTAATGTAAAAGTTTGAGTAACAAATTCTTCTTCAATTTCATTAAATTCACCTTCTGTATGAAAAAGAAGATATTCTGCTTTATGAACAGATTTTTCGCCATCTTTTAAGATAATTCCATTTTCTTGTGTAATAGGTTCCGGTTTTTCATTTCTCATAAAAGCACAATTTTTTAGCTCAACAGATTTGCCATCAATTTTTGGAAGAGAAATCGCATAAAGTCCCGCTTTATTCATTGATTCGGCATCTTTACTAAAAAATAACCAACTCACCCAATCACCAAAACCATTATCTTTGCTGTAAGTTTCTCTTTGTTTGCTAGCAACATAAATTTGACTGACTGTATCAACAACACTTTGTGGTTCGTGGCCTTTTACAATGTTAGAAAGTGTGATGGTATCTTTCTCATTTATTCCATTTAAAAAAGTTTGCACGGTTTGAACCGAAGTTATTCCTTTAGAAAAATATTCTTCTTGTTTTGTGCGAACAAAATTTACCGTAACAATTGTAATAAAAATTGCTGCAACAAATCCAATTATGATTTTTGTTGTATTTCTGCGAATTTTTCTTTTTATCAAAACTTCTGATTTTTTATTTTTTAAATAATTTTCTGCTTTTTGAGTAAATTCTTCGTCGGAAATTTTATTTTCAGTTTTTTGATTTTTGTTTGCATATAAAAGTTCTAAAGGAAATTCTGCACTTGGAGTTAAATCTTCACTAGATTTTCCTTTTTGCTTTTTTCCGGGAATATTTACTGCATTAGAATTTAATTTTAAAGATTTATCAATTTCTTTTGCAAGATTTTTATCAATTCCGTTTACGCTTAATTCCATTGGAAGAAAATTTCTATCCAAAATATCAGCATTTTTTTCAATTTGATTTATATTTGGATAAGGAAATTTATCACTTAGGATTTTATATGCAATTACACTGCGAAAAAAACAAAGTGCCGGTAAGTCATAAATAGTTTGATTTAACCAATTTCCGTAAAGAGATGCATAATCTGCCGGAGGAAGTCCTGCCACTGAATATTTAAATAAATCTTCAGGCAAAAATAAAACTGTTGTTTTTTCGCCTTTTAAATCTATTAAAATTCCACCACCGCCATTTAAAGGTAATTTTACATTTTCTTTTGCTGCTTGTGTTAAAATAGAAATTATTACAAAACCAGCGTCAAAAGATTCATCTTTATTTTCGTTTTCTAAAAATTCAGTAAGAGTTTTTGCCTTTTTAGAAAATCCAGTTGATTTTCCATAATAAAAAACAAATCTTTCTGAAGAATCATCAACATCAAAAGATTTTACACCTTCAAAATTCCAATTTTTAAAACTAAAATGATATTTTCCTTCAGAATAAGAATCACATTTTGCAAGAATTCCCGTTTGAGTGATGATTGAACTATAATCATTTTTTCCAAAAGCAGTTTCTGTCAAACGAGAATTTAATCTAATTTCTTTATCTTCAATTTTTACAAGTTGCATTATTTTTTTCCGTCAGGATTATACAAATATTTAAAATAATCCATATTTGTACTAAAAGTTGCTGGATAATTTTTTAAATTTTGTTTGTAAGATTCCATACTTTTCCAGAAAGTATAAAAATCAGGATCTTTATTATATGCTTCTGCATAAATTTTTGCTGCTTGTGCATCTGCATTACCTTTTATCTCTTCTGATTTACTATATGCTTCTGAAAGAATTTTACTTTTATCATTTTCAAGTTTTCCAAGCCATTTTGCTTTTCTTGCTTCTCCCAAAGAACGATATGCTTGTGCAACTTGATTTCGCTCTTTTATCATTCTGCTGTAAACAGAATCTGTAAGTTCATCAGAATATTTTACTTGGCGAGGTACAATATCAATCAATTCAATTCCGAATTCTGAAATTTGTTTTTTTGCTTCTATAGTCATTTCTTTACACAAAGCATTTCTACCTTTTAAAACAATTTCATTTTGAGTGTTTGCATTTACAAGACTATCAATTTCTTTTGTATCTTCATCTTCTTCTAATTCTTCTTCGCTTGTTTTTATAGTATTGATGATATTTGAACTTCTTACAATTTCGCTAAGTCTATTTCTTGTAATAACAGTTCTTGTTGAAGAGTCGATAATATCACTTAATTTATTGTATGCATTATCCAAAGTTATAAAATTTTGATAAAATTTTACTGGATCTGTAATTTTCCATCTTGCTGTTGTATCAACAATTATGTATTGATATTCTTTTGTAGGAATTCTTTGTTCATCTCCATCTAAAGAAAGAATTAATTTTGGGTAAGTTGTTACTTTATCTAAAAAAGGAATTTTAAAATAAAGTCCGGCTTCTGTGTGAGAATCTACAATACTTCCAAAACGAGTGATTGCAACTTGTTCGCCTTCATTGACAATATAAAGAGGTCCTGTAAAAAGAAAAAGTATAATCAAAATTACAACTGCTATAAGATAACCGATAAATTTTTTCATTGATTTTGTCATATTTCCCTCACTAATTTAGTCTTTTAAATTTTTTATAGGAACAAGATTTTCAAGTTCACTATCAATAATAGTAGGTTTTGTTTCTCCACCAAAAATTTCATCCATTGTTTCTAAGTAAATTCGTTCTTTTGTTACTTTTGGTGATTTTTTATATTCTTCATAAACTGCATTATAACGAGCAACATCTCCTTCTGCTCTATTTACACGTTCTGCAGCATATCCTTCTGCTTGTTGAATTTGCTTATCAGCTTCACCTTGAGCCTTAGGAATTTCTGCATTGTACGCTTCTTGTCCTTCATTTATAAAACGATTCATATCTTGAGTTGCTTTGTTTACATCTTCATACGCTTCTTGAACACCTTCTGGCGGAACAATATTTTGTAATTTTACTGCTGTAACGTTTATTCCAAGTCCAAGTTGATTAAAATTTTCATTCATCATTTCAAGACCTAATTCTTCTATTGAGGAACGTTCTTTTCCCATAACATCTAAAATTGCTCTATCGCCAACTAAAGTATTGATTACAGAACGAGAAATATCACGAATTGTATTTTCTTTTTCATAAACACCAAACAACCATTGTTTAGGATTTTCTATTTTATACTGAATAATCCATTCAACATTAACAATATTCAAATCTCCGGTAAGCATTGTACTTTCTGAACTGATATTATTTTTATATTCGTTATTTCTTCCTGCTTTTACAGTTTTAAAACCAAATTGTTCCATCTGAACAATCTTTACAGGAACATTATAATTTTTTTCAAGACCAAAAGGCAATTTCCAATGAAGACCGGGACCCGTTGTTGTAGTATATTTTCCTAATCTTGTGATAACCGCTTGTTCAGTTTCATCGACAACATAAAAACTTGTAAAACCGGCAATAGCAACAATAACCAAAATAATAATTGTAAGTATTAATTTTGGTCCAACATGGTGTTTTTTACTTTTTTTTGATTTTTCTTCCGCCATGATAAATTCCTCATAAATTTAAGATATTTTAAAAGATATGAATAATAATAAAAAAAAACAAGCAAAATAAACTTATCTAGGTTATAATTTATAGAAGATATGATAAAAAAAGATAAACCAAAAAGATTTAAAAATTCGCAAAGCAAATCTCCGGAAAGAAAACATATTTCTCTTTTTGGAAGAATTCTTCTTAGAATTGTAACAATTCTTACTATTGTAATTTGTCTTGTTGTCGTTTTTCATTCTATGAAACAAAAATATCAAAATCCAACTTATGAAACAAAATATGCACTTGTAGAAAAACAACTTTCGTATTGTCAAGAATTGGTTACTTTAAAATATAGATATAGTGATATTGCAACTATAAAAAAATCAGCAGGATTTTCAAAAAGTTATTCAATTGTAAAATACACCGGAATTATACGTGCAGGAATTGCAGACATAACTGATATTTCCTACAACCTTTCAATTGACGAAAATAAGATTTTTTTAAAAATTCCGCCAGCTGAAATTTTAGGAAATGAAATTGTCAAGCAAGATGTTTTTGATGAAAATTCAAGCATTTTTGTTCCAATCACCGCAAAAGAAGTTTTGGAAGAAATTAAAAAGTCTCAAGATGAAACTTGTGCAGACTTAATTGCTGAAGGCCTTTTAGATGATGCAAGAAATTATGCAATCCACATTTTAACTCAATTTATGAAATCTGTTGGATTTGAAGAAGTAATTATTTTAGAAGAATAAATTTTTAATAGAAAAATAATCCTCTACAAGAAAGATATTTATTACACAATATTATTTTGTATTAACTTGCAAAAAAAAAAAGAAATATTTAAATTAATATTTATGTCTACAGTAAAAAAATTATGTTCAGGGTTGGAGAAAAAATATGTAGTAAATGCATGCCTTTCTCCAGTAGTTATGATTGGTGAAGTTATAATGGAAGTAATTATTCCATTTATAATGGCAAAAATCATTGATGTTGGAATTCAAAATTCTAATTTAAATTATGTTGTCAAAACTGGGCTTTTAATGGTAGCACTTGCTTGTATTTCTTTAACTTGTGGAGTTTTAGGAACCCGATTTTCAACTTATGCCGCACAAGGTTACGGTTACAATCTTAGAAAACGTCTTTACGACAAAATTCAAAATTTTTCATTTGCAAATATCGATAAATTTAGTACAGCTTCTTTAGTTACACGACTTACTACCGATGTAAATATGTCTCAAAACGTTTTCAGAATGATAATTCATATGTGTTTCCGTGGACCAATTATGCTTATTGCAGGTTCAATAATGGCTTTTAAAATCAACAGTGAGCTTGCCGTTGTATTTTTAATTGCTATTCCGGTTATTGCAATAGGAATTATCATCATTTCATTGTGTGCATATCCTCGTTTTGAAAAAATGATGAAAAAACTCGATTCCATGAACGGAACTGTTCAAGAAAATTTAATTGGAATTAGAGTTGTAAAAGCTTATGTTCGCACAAATCATGAAGAAGAAAAATTTAGAAAATCTGCTGAAGCGGTAAAAAACGCTCAAGTTCGTGCAGAAAAATTAGTTATCTTTCTTACTCCGCTCATGCAACTTGTTATGTACTCAACAATTATTGCAGTAATGTGGTTTGGAGGAAATCATGTTATTAATGGAAAAATGCTTTCCGGTGAATTAATTAGCTTTTTTACTTATGTAACTCAAGTTCTTTCATCACTTATGATGCTCGGAATGTTCTTTATTTCTTTAGTTATGGTTCAAGCATCAAATCACCGAATTTGTGAAGTTTTAGATGAAGTTCCTGATTTAAAAAATCCGGAATCTCCAATCACAAATGTAAAAGATGGTTCAATTGTTTTTGAAAATGTCAATTTTAGTTATAACAAAAAAGACGATAATTGCGTTTTGACAAATATCAATCTTAAAATTAAAAGTGGTCAAGTTGTTGGAATAATTGGTGGAACAGGTTCTTCAAAATCAACTTTAGTTTCTCTGATTCCAAGACTTTATGATGTTTTATCCGGAAGCGTAAAAATTGGTGGAGAAGATGTTAAAAATTATGATTTAACAACTTTAAGAGATTCAGTTGCAATGGTTTTACAAAAAAATGTTCTCTTCAGCGGAACTATTAAAGAAAATCTAAAGTGGGGAAATGAAAACGCCACTGATGAACAAATTATTCAAGCTTGTAAAGCCGCAGATGCAGACTCATTTATTCAATCTTTCCCAAAAGGTTACGAAACAGATTTAGGTCAAGGGGGAGTAAACGTTTCCGGCGGACAAAAACAACGTTTATGTATTGCAAGAGCTCTTCTCAAAAATCCAAAAATTTTGATTTTGGACGATTCTACTTCTGCTGTTGATACTGCTACAGAATCTCGAATTAGAACATCTTTAAAAGAACTTGCTCCGGAAACTACAAAAATTATGATTGCACAAAGAATTTCTTCTGTAAAAGACGCTGATATAATTTTTGTTTTAGACGAAGGAACTTTAAACGGATGCGGAACTCACGAAGAACTTTTACAAAACAATAAAATCTATCGTGAAGTTTACGAAAGCCAACAACAAGGAAGTGGCGACGCTGATTTAGCAGGAGGTGATGAGTAATGCCACCAGTAAGAACTAGAGGAACAGGAAAACCAAAAAATACAAAAAAGACAATTTCAAGATTAATTTCTTATATGAGTAATTTTAAAGCTCTTTGGATTTTAGTTTTTATTTGTGTAATTTTAAATTCCGGTGCTCAAATTATGGGCAGTTTTATGATAAAACCTGCAATCAATAATTATATAATTCCAATGTTTGAAATTCTTTCAAATGGTGGTTCAGTTTCTGATATTGCTCCACTGATGAGTCAATTTGGAATTTTACTTTTAAGAATTGCTAGTTTATTTTTACTTGGAGTTTTAGGCTCTTGGTGCAATCAAAGACTTATGCTCCATATTTCAACAAATCTTTTATACAAAATTCGTTGTGATTTATTTAATCGTCTTGAAAAATTACCAATCAAATTTTATGACTCTCATACTCACGGAGATTTGATGTCGCGTTTTACAAATGATACAGACACTTTACGCGAAATGATGAGTCAAACAATTCCTCAAATACTTTCTTCAGGATTAACGATTATTGGTGTTTTAGTTATGATGATTGTGTTAAGTCCTCTTCTCACAATTGTAGTTTTATTAACTGTAGTTTTAATCTTTCAACTTATCAAAGTAATTGGTTCAAAATCTGTAAAAGCATTCCGCGAAAATCAAAAAAGCGTTGGTGCATTAAACGGATTTATTGAAGAAATGATAGAAGGTCAAAAAGTTATCAAAGTATTTAATCACGAATCAAAAGCAAAAGCTGAATTCGCAGTTTTAAATGAAAATCTTCGCAAAGCAGGAACTGATGCTATGACTTACGGTGGTGTAATGGGACCTGTAACAAACAACCTTTCTCACGTACAATACGCAATCATCGCAATTATAAGTTCTGCACTTATGATTTTAGGTTCAAGTGGAAAACTCAGTTTAAATTGGTTTATTGGAGCATTAGATATTGGAACAATTGCAGCATTTTTGCAATACACACGTTCATTTACACAACCAATCGGAATGATGAGCCAACAAGCAAATTCAGTTTTGAATGCACTCGCCGGTGCTGAACGAATTTTTGGAATTATTGATGAAGACGAAGAAATTGATGAAGGAAAGGTTACTCTTGTAAATGCATACGACGCAAAAGAAAAAGATGGTTCAACACGTTTAGTTCAATCATTTGCAAAAACAGGAGAATGGGCTTGGAAAAATCCTGCTGACAATTCTTTAAAAGAATTAAAAGGTGAGGTTATTTTTGACCATGTAACATTTGGATATACACCAGAAAAAACTGTTCTTCACGATATTTGTATTCATGCAAAACCCGGAATGAAAATTGCCCTTGTAGGCTCAACGGGTTCCGGAAAAACTACAACAATCAATCTTTTATCTCGTTTTTATGATGTTCTAGAAGGAAATGGAACTATAACTTATGATGGAATTCCTTTAAATCATATTAGTAAAGATGCTCTTAGAAAATCACTCGGAATGGTTCAACAAAATACACATTTGTTTACAGGAACAATTCGCGAAAATATCCGCTATGGAAATTTAGATGCATCAGACGCTCAAGTTTATGAAGCTGCAAAACTTGCAAACGCAGATTATTTTATCAGGCATTTAGATAATGGTTATGACACAGTTATCACAGGTGATGGTGCAAGTTTAAGTCAAGGACAAAGACAACTTTTGGCAATTGCAAGAGCCGCTATAGCAAATCCTCCTGTTTTAGTTTTAGACGAAGCAACTTCATCAATCGACACAAGAACAGAAGCCCTTATCGGAAAAGGAATGGACTCTTTAATGAAAGGCAGAACATCTTTTGTAATTGCACATAGGCTTTCTACAGTTCGCGATGCTGATGAAATTATCGTTTTGGAACATGGACACATCATAGAACGTGGAAATCATGAACAACTAATAAATGCAAAAGGTCGATATTACTTCCTTTACACAGGAAATAAAATTACAATGGATGAATAGTTTGGCCCATCTTTCTACCAACTCGCCTTTCGCGACTTACCTACGGACGGTTGCTGCATAAGCAGCAACTGCTTCGCATCGCTACACGCTCGGGGCTGCTGCATCTTAAAAAAAAATTACATAACTACTTGACATAAAAATAAAAAAAATGTATCTTTAGAAAACCTATTGGAGCGATACCAAAGCGGTCGTACTGGGGCGGTCTTGAAAACCGTTGATCTTCACGGGTCCGGGGGTTCGAATCCCTCTCGCTCCGATTCTACTGGAGGTGTGGTAGAGCGGTAATACAACGGATTGCTAATCCGTCGGTTCCGAAAGGGCCGGGCAGGTTCAACTCCTGTCGCCTCCGTGAACCCCTCTGCAAAATCACAACACAGTATTATTTGAGATTGTAGCTCAGCTGGATTAGAGCATCACCCTGCGGAGGTGAGGGTCGCACGTTCGAATCGTGTCAGTCTCAAAAAAAGCCCATCTAGTTAATAAACTCAGATGGGCTTTTTTATTTAGTAAAAAAATTACATTCATCACAGGTGCAATTTCTAAACGAAGATTTAAGTGAAAAACGTTAGTTTTATTTGCATCTTCTTTTGCGTCGTAGATTTTTATAATTATAGGAACGTTATTTTTTCTTTAAAAACATCATATTTTTCTGCATTTTGATTATGCCAAATTATAAAATTGTTTATATCTTTAATTTGAGAAAGATAATTATTTTCCGGTGTGAATCTATAATTAATGCAAATTACAATGAGCTAAATCTTACTGTAAAAATTGTATAATTCCTTGTTTCCGTAATAAAATCTCCGTTATAAAAATTTATTATACGAGGAAGTTTTTTGAATTTTTTGCTTATAAATGCATAATACGAAATTTTATCAAAAATTTCTAAATTTTCAGGAATTTTAAGACATTTATTATGCTTTTTATCATTCTTTGTCCAATTCTTTCGAGTTTTACGGCAATCATTTTATGAATAGAATTTATCATAATCAATTAAAAGTATTTTAATAAAACAAAAACAATAGAGTAGGATTTTTATTTTAAAGTATATTTTATAATTTTCTCTAAAATTTAGTGTTTTTTTATTAAAAAATTATTGACAAATAGAAATTCACCACTATAATTTAACTACAACGTTGTAGTAGTGATTTTTGTTACTTCGTTGCGAAAAAAAATCGCCTTTTAATTAAAAAAAAGGTAATTCATACATAGCACATATAGGAGGAAATTGTATGAAAAAGTTAGTAGCAGCAGCACTTGCTGTAGCTTCAGTAATTACTTTGATGTCTTGTTCAAAATCAAACAACACAGCAAAAGCAGACGGAAAAGTTCTTAACATTTATGTTTGGAATGATGAATTCCCTTCACGTTTCAATTCTTATTTTCCAAAAGAAAAATTGGGTGATGTAAAAGTAAACTTTGTTCAAACTCCAAACCAGGACAATGCTTACCAGAACAAACTTGACTCAGTTCTTCTCGGACAAGAAAAAGCTGCTGCTGATGAAAAAGTTGATATTTTCTTAGTAGAAGCTGACTATGCTCTTAAATATGTTGATACTTCATATACTTTGGATGTAAAAAAAGACATCGGCCTTACAGATGAAGATTTGAAAAATCAGTTTAAATATACAAAAGATGTTATGACTGATTCAAAAGGAATCTTAAAAGGTGTATCTTGGCAAGGATGTCCAGGTGGATTTATATATCGCCGTTCTTTTGCTAAAAAAGTTCTCGGAACAGATGATCCAGCTGAAGTACAGAAAGCTGTTGATTCTTGGGCAAAATTTGATGAAACTGCTGCTAAAATGAAAGCTGCAGGTTACTACATGCTCTCTGGTTTCGATGATTCATTCCGTGTTTTCTCTGACAACATCAAACAACCTTGGGTAAAAGGTAACAAAATTGTTGTAGATGACAGCATCAAAACTTGGATTAAACAAACAAAAGAATACACAGACAAAGGATACAATAACAGAACAAATCTTTGGGCTGCTGAATGGACACAAGGTATGATGGAAGACGGAAAAGTATTCGGATACTTTGGACCAGCTTGGTTCGTAGACTTCTCTATGCCACATGATGAAGGTTCAGCTTTCGGTGACTGGGCATTTACAAAAGGTCCACAAGGATTCTCTTGGGGTGGAACTTGGATTTGTGGTGCTGCTGGTTCTGACAATGTTGCTTTAATCAAAGAAATTATGAAAGAACTTACATGTAACGCTTCAATTATGGAAAAAATTGCTAAAGAAGCTGGTGACTTTGTAAACAACGAACCTGCTATGAAGAGCGTAGCAAATTCTGACTACAAAAATGACTTCTTAGGTGGACAAAACCACGTAGCATTCTTCATTGATTCTGCTGCTTCTATCGATAAGAGTACAATTTCTATGTACGACCAAGGTATGGCAGAAAAGATTCAATCATCTATGAAAGATTATTTCGTAGGTTCTGTAACAGAAGATGAAGCTTGGAATAACTTCTACACATCTGTACTTGAAATCTATCCAAACTTAACTAAATAATTGTTATTAGATTAAGATTTTATTGGGGATTGCTCAATTCGCAATCCCCTTTTTTTAACCGATAAATTGTAATCGGGAGGATAAAATGGTAGATCAAACAAAACAACAACCTTTAGCACCTCAAAAAAAATTGAAAAAACATAAAACTGTACAATATGACCGATGGGGATATTTTTTCATTGCGCCATTTTTTATTGTTTATATTATATTTTCTTTAATTCCTTTATTCACAACTTTCTATTACAGTTTTTTTGAATATTATAGAGTCGGAATAACGGAAATTGGTCCAAAATTTAATGGGTTAAAAAATTATATCAGTATTTTTACATCTGATGATAATCTTGCAAGATATTTTTGGAACACAATCATTATGTGGGTTATGGGTTTTGTTCCACAAATTGTTATTTCTTTGCTTCTTGCTGTATGGTTTACAAATACTGAATTAAAATTGAAATGTCAGCGGTTCTTTAAAACTGTTATATATATGCCAAACTTAATCATGGCAGCAGCATTTTCTATGTTGTTCTTTACTCTTTTTTCTGCAAATGGTCCAATAAATTCGATTATTAAGAACATGGTAGATAAAATGAATATGCCGGATGTTCAAAATCAGTTAAACACTCTTGTTGCAAATTTGAATGCTTATGTTTCTCAAAATGAAGGAAATGTTCCTTTGAAAGAGGCAATTGCATCTGTAATTTCTTCTATACAAAATGTAAATATTCCAAAAGGTGCAACTCTTTCTCAAATAAATAATATCATAGAATCTTTAAGAGATTCATCAATGGAACTTTTTAAAAATTCATATTCCGGTGTAGATCAATTTAGTGTATTAGGTATTATTTCTGAAGGATTAAAGATTAGTGCTCAACCAATGAAATCAATTTATTTCTTTGACTCTGTATGGTTTACTAGAGGTTTGGTTGCATTGATGAACTTCTTGATGTGGTACGGAAATACAACAATTATGTTGATGGCTGGTGTAATGGGAATTGATAATAGTTTGTTTGAAGCTGCTCGTATTGATGGAGCAAGTCCTTTTCAAATATTCTTTAAAATTACTATTCCATTATTGCTTCCTATTTTTGTATATGTACTTATCACTTCTCTTATTGGTGGTATTCAGATGTTTGACGTTCCACAGATTTTGTCTGGCGGAAGTGGAAATCCAAACAGAACTATCATGACAATTATTATGAAGTTAAATAAGAATTTGTATAGTAAAAACTATGGTCTTGCAGGTTCAACATCTGTTCTTATTTTCATTGTAACAGCAATTTTAAGTACTTTTGTTTATAAATCGACAATGTCGAAGTACTCAAATAAACGCTAAGGAGGATAGAGATGAATAAAATGAAGAGTCAAAGTCAAACTTTAACTATAAAAAGATTTTTTTGTTATTTAGTTTTAATCTTTTTTGCATTTTTATCATTGTTTCCTTTTTACATAATGATTATTAATGCAACTCATACAAATGCAGAAATTCAACGTGGATTTTTAGGTTTACCAGGAAGTAATTTTATAAAGAATTTTGTAAACCTTGCATTCAATAAAGAGTCATCATCTACTCTTGTACAAAAGATTATCGCAAGTCAAAATTTTGAAAAAATTTCAAACTATGCAAAAAATTATCCTATTTTACGTAGTATGTTAAACAGTTTGATAGTTTCTGCTCTTGTTGCTATTGTAACTACTTACTTTAGTGCAATGACTGCTTATGGCGTTTATATGTACAACTTCAAATTAAAAGGTTTTGCATTTAAATTTATCATGGCTGTTATGATGGTTCCAACACAAGTTTCTACACTTGGTTTTATAAGATTATTAACTAGACTTCATCTTATGAATAATTATTTAGCATTTATTGTGCCTGCAGTTGCTGCTCCTGTTGTTTTCTTCTATATGTATGAATCTTTGGAAGCAACGTTGCCATTTTCTATTGTAGAAGCAGCTCGTGTTGATGGTTGTCATGAATTTAAAACATTCAATGCAATTGTAATTCCGATGCTAAAACCAGCTCTTGCAGTTCAGGCAATTTTCTCTTTCGTATCTTCTTGGAATAATTACTTCATTCCTGCATTGATTATTGATAAGAAAAATTTATGGACTGTTCCTATTGTAATTGCAAATGCACGTGGTGCTGACTATATGTCTTTTGATATGGGAATTATTTATATGCTTCTTTCAATGGCTGTTGTTCCGTTGATTATCATTTACATATTCTTATCAAAATATATTGTTGGCGGTGCAACTGCTGGTGGTGTAAAAGAATAATATTTAGATTTCTGTTGTAGTAATCTTGATTTATTACAACAGATTTTTTTGAAAAAATCAGAGCGACTTTCGTTTGAGGAAGTCGCTTTTTTTAATCGCTTAAAGTAAAATTAATTAAATTTTTAAGATTTGCAAAATCATTTGCCATTTCTATAGAATCTGAATTATCTGGAATTCTTACTAAATAAGTTAATTTTATTTGTTTTTTTTGTGCATCATATTCGACATTCAAATCTGAAATATAAAATTTGTAATTTTTTAAAATACTTTCTATTTTTGTTTTATCAACTGTTGGTTCAGAAAAAATTAAAATTAAAAATTTATTTTTTTCAATAGGAAAAGCTTTGTGTTCAAATTTTTCCATCAAAAATAATGATAAAATTATTACACAAAAAGCAATGCAACACGGAATATAAAGTCCTGCTCCAAGGGAAAGTCCCATTCCTGCGGTTGCAAAAATTATAGAAGCAGTTGTAAGGCCTTTTATGTTTAATCCTTGCTTCATAATTGCACCACCACCAACAAAACCAATTCCGGTTATAACTCCAGCGGCAATTCTTGCAGGATCTCCGCTTGCAAGAAAATTTTGCGACATTTCTATGGATAAAATTGAAAGTAAAGTTGATGATACGCTAATCATCACTAAAGTACGAATTCCCGCAATTTGTTTTTTGAGTTTTCGTTCAAATCCTAAAAGGCTTCCAAAAATCAAACTTAAAAAAATACGAAAAGCATACTCTGCGTAAATATTTTGAAAAATCATAGAAATCGAATTCATCATAATTCCTTTGAGATGGCATTTATTTACCAAAAAGTGAAAATCCTGTTGAAATTTTTGAACCAACTTTATTCCAAGTTGTTGCTTGTTTTAAGTTTTGATGATGTTTCGCATTAGAAAGTGTTTCAAAACTTTCTAAAATCCAAGAGGCAAGTTGTTTGTCATTTTTGTAAATCTCGTTGTTGAATGCACATTTTGCTAAAAAAACTGTTAAATATTCGCGGCCAGAAACATTTGTTGCAAAATTTTGTGCAAGAGTTTCAAAACAAGATTCTCCAATGCTAACAATGGAACTTGCGGGTAAAATATTTACATTTTTTGAGCTAGAAGTAGTAACTTCAAATTTGGAAGGATAATTTCTAACTACGAACGAAACTGTAATTTGCTCTTTTTTTTGGTCGATTCGTTTTAAAAGTTCGCTGGATGAAAAAAGATAATAATTTATGAGAGAATCGACTGCCATAGAAATTTCATCAGTTTTGTCGAGTTCAAATTTTGTGCAAAAATAAGCAGAATCATAATAAAAAATGACGTGAGAAATTTTTTCTAACGAAGTTTCGGCTTTTATTAAAAAACTATGAGCAGAAACTGCCGAAGATTTATTCCAAGTTGAACAAAAAACATTTTCGGTTTGAAGCTGAATTGTTTCTTTTGTTGACTTTGCAGAACAAAAAATTTTATTTTGATTAACTTTTAAGGCATCACAAAAAGAAGTTGCGTCTGGCAAATCTTTACCAATCACTAAAATATTATACATATTTTAATTATATCACAGTCTAGAATGTCGTTCTAGCGTGTGTTATAATCATAAAATATGAAAGTTTGGATAAAATATTTAATTGGCATTGCTTTTGGACTTGTTGTTGCGTTAATTTTGTCTGTTGATAACGTTACAACATCAAGTGTTCTTTCATTTTTAACAGATTTAGTAATTCATATTGGCAGATATGTCGTAGTTCCTTTAGTTTTTTGCACGACAATCGTTTCTTTCAATAAATTACGCTCTTCAAAGTTGATTTTTAAAACCGGAGCATGGACTTTTTCTATCATCGTAATTTCATCGTTGATTTTAACTTTGGTGGGTCTACTTTCTATTCTTATTGTAAAACTTCCTAGAATTCCAATTACTGTAGAAAGTGCAACAGAACCTTACGTTCTTGGCGTGAAGGATATGATTTTATCACTTTTTCCATTTTCTGCATTTGACTCGCTGAAAGAAGGTTCGTTTTTACTGGTTTGCTTCGTTTTTGCTGCTTGCATTGGTTGGGAAAGTGCAACTAACGTTGAGTCTACAATTTTTAAACCGGTTTTTACGCTTGCAGATTCTCTTTCTAAACTTTTTTACAATATTGCAGTTTTTTTTACAGAAATTATGTCTGTACTTTCTATTGTGATTATGTGCAGTTGGACTATTGAATTTCGCTCAATTCTTTCATCCGGAATTTATACTCCAATGATTATTATGTTTCTTGTAGATTTAATTCTAGTTGTTGGAATTATTTATCCTCTAATTATAAGATATTTGTGCCACGATCCTCACCCGTACAGAGTTTTATTTGCAAGTTTTGCACCATCTTTGCTTTCGTTTATTAGTGGAGATACTAACTTAGTTTTGCCTTTAACAATTCGGCACGCAAAAGAAAGTTTAGGAATTCGTCGTCGTTGCGGTGGATTTACATTTCCTTTATTTTCAATTTTTGCTCGTGGCGGTTCTGCTTTAGTTTCTACAATAAGTTTTATTTTAATTTGGAGAAGTTATTCAACTTTAACTCTTCCAATTTCTGATATTTTATGGATTTTTGGCATTTCGTTTGGACTTTCATTTTTGTTAGGAGGACTTCCTTCCGGAGGAGCGTTTATCTTACTTACGATTCTTTGCGAGAAATACGCTAAAGGATTTGAAACAAGTTTTCTTTTGTTAAAACCGGCATCATTAATCATATGTTCATTTTCAACTTTGTTTGATACAGTTACTGCAATGTTTGGAAGTTATATTGTTGCTGTAAAAACAAAAATGATAGAACATCATACAATTCAGCATTTTATTTAATATTTTTCCTATATGAATTGTATTAAAATTACAAAAGGTTATTTGATTTTTTATAATAATGATATAGAATAGAAAGCAATTAGAATTAAAAAGTGTAGAGAAAAATTTTACGGGAGTATGTAAAATTGTCTATTTCAATAAAAGAAATTGTTGCTGGTAGAAAAACTTTTTTTATTACACCAGACACATCACTCGTTCCTGCAAATTATTTAGAAGATTATTTTGCACTTGGATTTGAATGTTATTTTGTAGAATATGACAAAAGAATAAGTCTCAGAAGCAAATTAGATGTTCTTCTCTCTATTTTTAATGATGTAATTTTATTTTTTAATATTGATTACAATCCAGATGAATTTAATTGGCAAGATTTTATTAGAAGATTAAAAGAACAATACGGCGACCGTGTTTTAATTGGAGTTCTTTTTACAAAAAGGCAATCAAAGGATGAAAAACTTAAACTCGAAAAAAAATATCTTTTTGATTTAGGTTTATCTTGTGGTTGTGTTCAACTTGAATATCATAAAAAACAAAATTTTGACATAATTGAAAAAATTCTTATAGCAAATCAAGCTCAAGGACGAAGAAAAAATATTCGAGCATTATGTACAAAATCTTGTACATTCTCTATTTTTCACGACGGAATGGCTTATAACGGCGTTTTACAAGATATAAGTCTTTCTCATTTTTCGTTTGTATTCCCTAAACGAAAGTTAAATGTTCAAAGTTATGAAAAATTACCAGATTTTCATTTTAACATAAAAGGTTTTATGTTCCGCTCTGATGCTGTTTTAATTATGGAACGACCAACCGAGAAAGATATTCTTTATATTTTTGCGTTTACATCTTCAACGGGTGCAATAGGTTTGGATCAAAGAATAAAAGAATTATTAATTCCAAATGTTTATCAACTTTTAAATTCAAACTTTAATACTTTAGTTTCTAAAATTTATCAAAAAATTGGTTCAAATTTAGATCCAATTTCTGATATTGAAACTATAGAAAGCGATGATTAAAATCGTAAAACTTGTAAATTATTTTTAAATTTTTTTTCTTTTCGATTTACAGTAATTTAGTTTTTTCGTAAAATATCAAAACTATGGAATTTACACAAGAAACAATTGATGCTTTACATGTCAATGAAGTTGGCATAATGAAAAAAATTGCTGAAGAATTGAATATTAATATTCAGCAAGTTAGTACAGTTATCACTCTTTTTGAAGAAGGAAATACTGTAGCGTTTATTAGTCGTTATAGAAAAGATAAAACTGGAAATTTGGATGAAGTTCAAGTTCGCGACTGTGATCACCTTTATAAATCTTATCATAATTTGGAAGAACGTCGTATTGAAATTGTAAAAGGTGTTTTTGCACAAGGAAAATTATCAGAAAGTTTATACGATGCAATTATGTCTGCAACAACTCTTACTGCTTTGGAAGATTTGTGGGCTCCTTTCAAAAAGAAAAAGAAAACTCGCGGAATGGTTGCTCAAGAAAAAGGTCTTGAACCTTTGGCAGATGCAATGCTTTCAATGAACGATTCTGATATTGAAAAAGAAGCTGAAAAGTATATCAAAACTGATAACGAAGATTCTGCTTTGAATGTAGAAACTGCACAAGATGCACTAAATGGAGCAAAAGATATTATTGCAGAAAGAATTAGTCAAGATTCTGCAAATCGAGAAAAAATTCATACGCTTTATATGCAAACCGGAAATATTGTTACAAAAGGAATTGTTCCGGAAGGTCAGAATGAAGAAGATGCAAAAAAAGTTTCTACATATCAAATGTATTGGGATTATCAAGAACCATTAAATCAAGTAAAACCTCATAGAATTTTAGCAATGAATCGTGCTGAGCGAGAAGGTGCTTTACAAGTTACAATTGATGTTAATGTTGATGAAGCAGTTTCTTTATTGCAAAAACAATATGAAATCAAAAATCACTATCATAAAGATGCAATTGAAGATGGAGTTGTTAGACTTCTTTCGCCAGCCGTTGTTCGTGAAATTCGTAGTGATGAGTCTGATGAAGCGGATTCTCATGGAATTGGAATTTTCAGCGAAAATTTAAAAAATCTTTTGATGACACAGCCGATAAAAGGAAGTCGTGTTTTAGGTGTTGATCCCGGTTATAGAAACGGAACTAAATGTGCCGCTTTGGATGAAACCGGAAAATATCTTGGATTTTTTAAGATTTTTCAGGAACAAGATCCGGAAGGTGCTTACAATGCAATCAATGATGCAATCGATAAATATGATATTCAAGTATTAGCAGTTGGAAATGGAACTGGTTCTCAAGAAGTTCAAGCGATTGTATCAAAAGTTATCAACGAAAATTATGCAAATTCTGATGTAAAATATACAGTTGTTGATGAAAGTGGAGCATCTGTTTATTCTGCAAGTCCGGTTGCAACTGAAGAATTCCCGGATTTAGATGTTATGGTTCGTGGTGCAATTTCTATGGGACGCCGTTTGCAAGATCCTTTGGCAGAACTTGTAAAAATTGATCCAAAAGCAATAGGAGTAGGACTTTATCAGCATGATGTAAATCAGAAAAAACTTGCGGAACAACTTGATGAAGTTGTAAGTTCAGTAGTAAATAATGTTGGTGTAAATTTAAATACAGCAAGTTATATGCTTTTAAAATATGTTTCTGGAATTAATACTTCTACTGCAAAAAAGATTGTCGCTTATCGTGATGCAAACGGAAAAATCAAAAGTCGTGAAGATTTAAAAAACGTTCCTGGACTTGGACCAAAAGCGTTTGAACAATGTGCAGGATTTTTGAAAATTGCCGAAAGTTCAGATCCTCTTGATAATACTTGGGTTCATCCAGAAAATTATGATGCTGCTCGCGAAATTTTGCCACTTATTCAAAAAGGAGAAAAAATTTCAAAAGATGCAATAAAAACTTTGGCAGAAAAATATAAACTTAGCGAACAAACTGTAAAAGATATTGTTGATGAGTTGCAAAAACCAAATCGCGACCCTCGAGATGGTTATCCTGCTCCAATTATGCAAAAAGGTGTTCTTCAATTTGAAGATTTAAAAGAAGGCATGAAAGTTACTGGAAAAATCAAAAATGTTGTTGATTTTGGAGCTTTCGTTGATATTGGTTTGCATGAAACCGGACTTGTTCATTTAAGTGAACTTAGTGATAATTTTGTTTCAGACCCAATGGATGTCGTAAAAGTCGGTGATATTTACGAATTTACAATTATCGCTCTCGACAAAGATAGAAGAAGAATAAGTCTTTCTTTAAAATCTGATGCGGCAAGTCGTGCCGGAACCGGACAAAAAAGTTCTCCTAACCGGGAGAAAAATTCTCAAAATAGCGACAAAAAACGTGTTGTCGTTGTAAAAAAAGGTGATTCTAGTCGTAAAAATCAAAATTACAACGAAAATCGTCAAAATCGTTCTTATAAAAATGATGACGGAACGACGTATAATCCTTTTGCCGCTTTGTTGAAAAAATAACAAAATTATAAAAAAATTGCTTTTTATCCTAAAATAATCTATACTTTCTGAAGAAAACTGTAGCTATTTCAGAAAGTATAGATATTTTTATTTACAAAATATACGAATTAAAAGTCGGAGGTTAAAAATGAAAAAGATATTTTTTGGAATATCGACAATTTTTTTGTTTACATTTTTTTCTTGCAATTTTACCATGCCAAATAACGTTGCTATAAAAACTAGCGATAAGGCAGATTATAAATTTGCTATTTCAAATATCGAAAAAGATTTTAATGAATATTTTTCTGTGGATAGTCTGAAATCTTCAATTTCTTCAGAAAACATTTCTCTTTATAGTTATAATCCAGACGGAAATTCTGATATGACTCAACTTTTGGTAAAAGTTCCAATTCAAGAAATTCCTCTCGATTTTAGTGAATATCTTGATTCTTTAAATTTAAACGACTCTCTTTCTTCAATGAGCATAAATAAATCTTTTTCAGTTCCGGAAGTTAATTTTTCGAAAACTCAAAAAATGGATTTAAGCGATATAGATGATAAAATCAACTCTCTTGTAACTTTTACAGGAATTTCCGGTTCAAATGAAGATATAACTTTTGTGTTTAGTGACTATAGTTCAAATAATTTTGATTCCATCACTTATTCTAATGGTGCAATTGGAATTTCTTGTCCGGGGCAAACTCCGGGGTCGACAGTTACTCTTAAGACCGGAAGTGATAAAATAAGTGGAACTTTTGATTCTAACGGAACTGCTGTTTTAATTAGCGAAAGCGAAATCACTCTTTATAAAACCGGAATGACAATTTCTTTTTCGGGACAAACCGGTTTACATTTTGGAGGAACAATTAGTGAGTCTAGCGAATTAAAATCTGTAAAGGGTTTAACATTAGATGATGATATAAAAATTCCTTTAGACCAAACTTTTGAAATTTCTTCAGATTTATCGCTAAAATCTTGCGTAATTAAAAACGGAACTTTAACAACAAACGTTGAATTTGGTTCCGGTTGGACAGGACAAACTTTGACTTTTGATAATGTTGATATTTCCGGCGGTTTAAATATTTATAATATTTCGAATGGAACTACAGATTTAAGCGGAAAAACTTTTACTCCAGAAAACATAAAAATTTCCGGAAATGTTTATGCAACTTTTGAAAATGCAAGTCTTAGCTTTACTGATATTCCAAATGTAAAAGTTGCTTGCGAAATAACTTCTTTAGAAAGTGCAACTATTTCTTTGGATAGCAATTATTCTGTTGATTATTCTTTGAGTCAAAAGATTCCGGAGGAAGCAACAAAATTCATTACTTCGATTATTTGGAAAACTAGCGGAATAAAAATAACAAGTTCTTCAAATCTTCCAAGTGGCAACGAACTAAAAGTTTCTACAATTAAATCTGACTTTTTTGATATAAGCAAAACCGACACAGTTTTAACTTCTGATGGCATAGAAATTTATTGCACAGATGGGCTAGAAACTTTTATTTCTACTGGTTCTGCCGTAGACTTTAGTGTTTCTTTGAGTTTGCCGGGTTATGATGATACAGAAAAAACAATTACTGCAAAAAATATTGTTCCCGGAACAGAATATTCAGTTGATATTACTGTCGAACCAAAGTTTGATTGGTTTAAAATTAAGGTAAATCCTTCTGCATTGAGTACAGATGCTCAAGAAGGCAAATCGTCCACAGGATTTTCAATAGCTTCCATATTTAGTTCGATAGATGAACAATTAGGACTTTCCGGGGAGGATTCTTTTGCTAAAAAAATAAATTTAAAATCTGTGCCTGCGTATCTTTTCTGTAATTTGCCAGAAGTTTTTAGTTCTGCACAATTTAGTGGAAAAATAAAAACTTACATAGGCGACTCTGATGCAAACGAAATTTCCGGATATGATTCTTATTACATTCTTGGAAGCGAATCGGATGATGATAAAATTGTAACTTCAACAGAACCAACTTTAGATTTGAATGATGAGGGCGAAGTTACAACAAATCTTAGCAAACTTGGAATTTCATCTTCTTTAGATTTTGCAGATGTTGTAAATTCTTCTAAAACGGCAACTGAAGGTTCAATTTGTGTTGATTATTCAATAAAATTTTCTGCTGGTGATTCTGACTCAATGACTTTTGTAAATCCTGAATACGAAAATGAAATTACTGAAAGCGAGATTTCTCTTAATATTGGTGAAGATAATAATATTTCTCTAACAGCAATGCTTATTGTTCCTTTTGCATTGGAAATTACAGATGAATTTTCAATAGATTTAATGCAAATATCTAATATAGACTGTTCTTCATCAAATTGGGACTTACTTGGACGCTCAAAAATCCCGGATAATTCTCAAATCAAAAAATGGCTTGATGTTATAAAATCCATGTATATTTCTTATAATTTGACTGAACTTCCATTTAAAACTGATAATCCGTTGAAAATTTCTATAAAAATTCCGAATACAAATAAAGGAGTTGTTGATTCATCTTCTTATTTGTATGATGAAACTTTGAATTTTGCACTTAATGATGAAGAAATAATCGAAATAAAAAATCCCAATGATTTTTTGAATACATATCCACTTGAGCCGGAAATAAAATTGACCATTCCAAAAGGAAATTTTAAAATTCCAAAAGATATTTCTTTAGCAACAGATGTCGTGCTTGGTATAAGAACAAATGGCAAAACTTTAAATTTTAGTAGGGAGAATTCAGACTTATGAAACATTTATTAACTTTTTTATCACTAAATTTAATTTTATTACCTCTTTGTTTTGCTCAGATTTCAGAATCAGATTATTTTTCAAATAGATTTTTTGAATTAAAAACTGATGTTCCTGTTCAACTTTCAAACAATTATTTTTCTATAGGAGATATTTTTGGAAAAGAAGATGGAACTGTTGTAATTGACTTAAAAGATATGGCTGATTCTTTGCCAAAATCTGGTTTTAATTTTGCGACAAGTGCTTCTCCCACTGTTGGCTTCGATATAAATGCTAGAATATTCGGTTTTGGCGTACTTGCCGGTTTAGATGCATCTGCAAATGTTACAATTGAAAAAGACCTTTTTGATTTTTTAGGTTATGGTAATGAACTTTATGATGATATTAATGTTGGAGTCAATGCAAATTTTGATTTATTTGCTTATGCAAAAGTTCCTGTTGCATTTAATATTAAAAAATTAGATTTTTTAGTTGCTCCTTCAATATTTATTCCAATAGTACACGGTGTTTGTGATGATTTTTCTGTAACATTTTCAAACAAAGCAGATGGAACTTTAGCTGTAAATGCTGTTACAGATTTATCACTTTATTCAATAATTGCAAATTCAGAAATTACTGATGAAGAAGGAAATCTTATTGTTGATGCAACAACTGTTTCTACAATTTTATCAAATGCATTCCAAAAAAAGAATTTCGGTTTTGATTTAGAAGGTTCTGTTGGTTGGAATATGAGTGATAATCTAAAATTATCTGCAAATTATCGTTTTCCAATTGTTCCAGGTAGGTTAAACAACAAAACTTCTTACAATTATTCACTTTCCTACGAAACAACGGCTACAACAATTTCAGAAGTATCACCGGAGTCATCGAGTGAAGTTTTTGACACAAAAGATTGTTCATATCTTATAAATCGTCCTTTAAAAGTTAATATTGTTGCAGATTTTAAACCTTTTTATAATAATTTTTTTGTTCTGTCTGCAATGGGCGGACTTGGAGTTCGTCATCCGTTTTCTAGTGAAGTTGTTTATTTCCCAGAATATAGTTTTAGCTTAAAATCAAGTCTTGCTTCAATCTTAACTGCAAAAGTAAAAACTGCTTATATTGAACAAGTTTTTATTCACCAATTGGCTTTCGGTTTAAATGTAAGAGTTATAGAACTCGATGTAGGCATTTCTAGTCAATCATCAAGTTTTGTTTCTGCATTCAAAGGTTCTGGTTTAGGAGCCTTTGTAGCACTTCATGTAGGATTCTAAAATCTGACACGGTTTTTGTAGTAAAGAAGATTCGAATCACGTTGAACTTCAAATTTTTTATTAAACACGGTAAGGAAATGCTACGAACCTGCTTGCGTTCCTTGCTGCACATTTGACCATAAGCCCTTCTTATTGTAAAATAAAAAAATAGCAATACATAATTAAAGAAGGGCTTAAATGTTTAAAATTATCGAAAAACAACAGCTTTCTTCTAACGTTTTCTATATGCGTGTAAATGCACCTGAAATCGCTAGAAATAGAAAAGCTGGTCAGTTTGTTATAGTTCAAGTTGATGAAGAATTTGGAGAGAGAATACCTCTTACAATTGCAGATGGCAATGCAGAAGAAGGATGGATTGCATTAGCATTTCAACCTGTCGGTGCGTCTACTTTTAAACTTTCACTAAAAAAAGAAGGTGAAAGTCTTCCTGTTGTTTTAGGACCATTGGGAAATCCTTCCGTAATAGAAAAATATGAACGACCGGTTTTAATTGTTGGTGGCGGTTTTGGAGTTGCTCCTTGTTATCCAATTGTTCAAGCTCATAAAGAAGTTGGAAATAAAGTTATAATGGTAATTGCCGCTCGTACAAAAGATTTAATCATTTACGAAGATAAAATGCGTGCTCTAGCAGATGAAGTTATTATTATGACTGATGATGGTTCTGCCGGTCGCAAAGGCGTTTCTACAATTCCTGTAAAAGAAATGTGCGAAAGTGAATGTCCTCCTGCCGAAGTGATTGCAATCGGACCTCCGATAATGATGAAATTCTGTGTACTTACGACAAAAGAATATGGAATAAAAACTACAGTTTCTTTAAATACAATTATGATTGATGGAACCGGAATGTGTGGCGGTTGTCGCGTTTCAGTTGGTGGAAAAACAAAATTTGTTTGCGTAGATGGTCCGGAATTTGATGCTCATCAGGTTGATTGGGACAATATGATGATGAGAATGAAATCATTTAAAGAACGTGAGCAAGAAGATAATCATAAGTGTCGTATGATGATGCAAGCCGAATCGTTGGCATAAAAATAAAAAGGAAGCTAAAATGTCAATCAATGTAGAAGAACAATATAATAAAATTCAAGAAATATTAAAAACTAATGGAAAACTTTCTCCAAAAGATAGAAATTCAATTCCTCAAATGGAAATGCCAACTCGTAATCCTCAAACACGAAAACGCGAAATGAAAGAAGTTGCTTTGGGGTATACTGCACAACAAGCGGTCGTAGAAGCAAATCGTTGTTTACAGTGTGCACATCCATTTTGTATGGAAGGTTGTCCTGTAAATATTAATATTCCTGCTTTTATCGATGAAATAGCTCATGGTGAATTTAAAAAAGCTGTAGATATTATTAAACAAACAAGCCTTCTTCCTGCAATTTGTGGGCGTGTGTGTCCTCAAGAAAAACAATGTCAAGAAAAATGTACTGTTGGAAAAATTTGGAAAAGTCCGGAAAAATCTGTTTCAATCGGTCGTTTGGAAAGATTTGTTGCTGATTGGGAACGTGAAAATAATCAAGTTACAACTCCTCAAATTGCACCAGCTACCGGAAAGAAAGTTGCTATAATTGGAGCTGGTCCTGCTGGTCTTACTGTTGCTGCTGATTGTGCAAGAGCTGGACACGAAGTTACAATTTTTGAAGCATTCCATAAAGCCGGTGGAGTTATGATGTATGGAATTCCGGAATTCCGACTACCTAAATCAATTGTTCAAGACGAAATTAAAAATCTAGAAAAAATTGGTGTAAAATTTGAGTTGAATTTTTTAGTTGGTAGAACTGATACTTTGGAACAACTTTTGAATGAAAAACACTTTGATGCAGTATTTGTTGGAACAGGAGCAGGTCTTCCAAAATTTTTGAATATTCCTGGCGAAAATCTTATAGGAGTTTTTTCTGCAAACGAATATCTTACTCGTGCAAATCTTATGAAAGGTTATGATAAAGAGCATGCTGCAACTCCAATTTATGAAGCAAAACATGTTGTTGTTTGTGGTGCTGGAAATGTTGCAATGGATGCGGCTAGAATGGCGTTTCGTTTAGGTGCTGAACAAGTTGATATTGTTTATCGTCGTACTCGAAAAGAAATGCCTGCACGTTTGGAAGAAATTGCTCATGCGGAAGAAGAAGGTGTTAACTTTAGATTCCTTGAAAACCCTATAGAAGTTTTAGGTGATGAAAACGGAAAAGTTTGCGGTGTGAAATGTCTTTCTTATGAACTTGGCGAACCTGATGAATCCGGAAGACGTTCTCCGGTTGCAATTCCCGGTTCAGAGCATGATGTTCCTTGTGATGCAATGATAGTTGCTTTGGGAAATGGTTCGAATCCACTATTGGTAAAAACAACTCCAGGCTTAAATGCAGACCAAAAAGGACATATTATAGTTGATGAAAATCAAGCAACTTCTCACGCGAAAGTTTGGGCCGGCGGAGATATAGTTTTAGGAGCAGCAACAGTTATTTTAGCGATGGGCGAAGGACGGAATGCCGCTGCTGCAATAAATGAATATCTAGCAAACTAAAATTTTTTTTAATTAAGAAAAAAAATGCCCAGAGCGTGCTAGTTTTGAACTGTGTTCAAAACTAGAGTTTGAGTGCGAAAGCACTCAATACCGATGGGCGAAGGACGGAATGCCGCTGCTGCAATAAATGAATATCTAGCAAACTA
>CAZIQK010000012.1:0-7017 GCA_964541735.1 uncultured Treponema sp. | reverse complement strand
AAAATGCCCAGAGCGTGCTAGTTTTGAACTGTGTTCAAAACTAGAGTTTGAGTGCAAAAGCACTCAATACCGATGGGCGAAGGACGAAAAGCCGCTGCTGCAACATTTTACTTCTTAAAATGTGTAATTATGTATTTTGTGATGGTTGAGAGTTTCGAAACCATTACAAAAGTAATTGATTTCTAATCTACGTAGGTCTGTCCCCTAGCATTTTTATAAACATTTCTAAATACTAGAAATAAAATTCCGATAATAAAAATATGGCTAAGAAAAAATCTAAAAAAATCAGCAACGGAATGTTTGCATTTGCTTGTATTTTATTGGCGATTATTGTAATGGCAATAATTTTTCTTGCAAAAAAAGATCAAATTTTATCAAATTATAAAGAAACTGGATTTTTTGAAAGAATTTTTGGTAAAACTCCGGAATTTGTAGAAAATCATGAGAACAAAACAAAAGATACAATCACACTAAAAGAAGATGATTCTGTTGTTATTAATATTGATGAGTCTCAAAATGATGAGATAGAAAAATCTGAAATTTCTGAAACTTCAAAAATTCCAAGCGTAAAACAAATGATACAAGATGAAACTTCTAAAGTCGCTGATGCAATTCAAGAAAAGGTTGAATCAAATATTTCGGAAAAGGCAAAAGAAATTACGCAAAATGCACAAGAAACAATCAAAGAAAGTGTTTCAAAAGCAACTAATGTAGCAGAAACTGCAAAAAATCAAACAAAAACGCAAACTCCAAATTACGATTATCAACTTTGTTTTGTAAATATAGATTCCGATGGCTCAGTTGTTCGCAAAATTGTAAAACGTACAGATAAAAAATCAGATTCTCCGTTGACAACCGCTATAAATCTTTTAATAAAAGGACCTATAAAAACATCATCAGCAGAAAAAGATTGTATAAATTTAATTCCAGAAGGCACAAAACTTTTAAGTGCACGTGTTTCGGATAGCGTTGCGTATTTAAATTTTAATGAAAATTTTGAATTTAATAGTGTTGGCGTAGAAGGAATTCGAGGGCAATTAATGCAAATTGTTTATACAGCGACCTCTTTTAGCACAGTAAACAGTGTTCAGTTTTTAATTGAGGGGTCAAAACAAGATTATCTTGGAAGCGAAGGCCAATGGATAGGTTCTCCGCTTTCAAGAAGCAATTTTTAGTTTTTTATTTTGTAAGATTTTATGATTTTATCAAAATAAGCTCGATTTTGTGAGTATGAAAAATCATAGACAGAAATTGAAAAATAATAAAAATCGGTTGAATTTTTATCTTTTGTAAGAATTTTTGTCGTTATGATATGCTTTTCTCGTTCCGGTAAATAATTTTTACTCGTGATTTTATATTGATTTTTCTTTTTATCATATAAAATTTCTAAATTTTCGAAATCCACAAAATTTGAATTTGAACTTTCTGTGAGTTTTCGCAAAATGTAAAGAGAATTTAATTTTTCATCGGTATTTAATTGAGGAATTTTTGTCAAAGTTATTAATGATACATCTCCAAGCGTCCAAAAATTTTCCATTTTTGAAGACCAATTTTCATCAAGAGAAATCGTTTGATTTTCAAAATTTTGCGTTTGTTTTTTTGCGTTTTTTATTGTTTGCTTTGAATTTTGAGATTTTTCTTGTTCTTGCGGAAAGCCTTTAAAATCACTAAAATTTGTATCGTTGGAATCTTTTAATTGTCCGATGGTAGCACATTCTAAAATTGTTTTTCCATTTTCACCAATAATTTTCTTTATATTGAAAAGCGGAATCATTGCATCATAAATTATTGTAACGTTTCCACCAAATTGCAAAAAATCTGTATGAATTTTAAATCCATCTTCATCATAATTTCCATTAAAAACGTAATTTTCATCGTTAGGATTTACATTTTCAGTTTTTATTCGACGCGAAGTGAATTCATAAAAAATATCATGAAGATAATTTACAAGATTTGAATCATCGGTTTCCGGAAGAATTGTTGAAGAAATTAATTCTCCTGTCATTTCGAGATTTTCTTTTTGTGGATTAACTGTTACATAAAGTACGATATTTTTTTCCGGAAGAAAATTTATTTTATCTTCCGGTGCAAAATATCGAAGTTGGAAAGTTGAATCATCATAATATAAAAAACCTACGTAACTTTCGCGAACAAAAGAATTGTCTTTGTAGTAAACATATTCACCAGAATTATCAGGCAAAAATGATTCAAAATAAGGCATGGAAAAAATGTTTAAAACAAAAACAAAAGTGAAAATTAAAAACGAAAAAGTTTTTTTCATTTACAAATCCTAATTGTTTAATTTTTCGAGTTCAGATTTTACAAAATCACAAACTTTTTTTGTAACTTCATTTTCCGGAACAAGTTCTGCATTTTCTGCATTGCGAATTTTAATTTCTACATTTGGAAGATTTTTATCACCAACGACAATTCTTACTGGAAATCCAATTAATTCTGAATCGGCAAATTTTACTCCGGGACGCTCGTTTCTGTCATCAAGTAAAACTTCAATTCCGGCATTTGAAAGTTCTTCGTAAAGTTTATCTGCAACTTCTTGCATTTTTCCTTTATATTGAATTGGAATGATTGCAACTTGATAAGGAGCGATTGTCATTGGCCAAGAAATTCCCTTTTCATCATGATTTGCTTCGATAATTGATGCCAAAGTTCTATCAACTCCAATTCCGTAACAACCCATCAGTGGAATAACAGGTTTTCCGTTTACGTCTAAATAAGTTACGTTCATTGATTTTGTATATTTATCACCAAGTTTGAAAATATGTCCTAATTCATTACCTTTTTTCATGTAAAAAGTTCCACCACAGTCCGGACATTTGTCCCCTTCTTTACAAGTGCGAACATCAGCGGTTAGGAAAGGTTTATAATCTCGATTTGGTTCTACGTGTTTTATGTGATAACCTTCTTCGCCACTTCCCGCAATACAGTCGTGCATTTCTAAAGTTGAAAAATCTGCGAGAATTGGTATTTTTATTCCGATTGGCCCAACAAATCCATGAGGAGCACCTGAATATTTCAAAACATCTTCATCATTTGCTAATTCTGCGCCACTTGCTTTTAAAACCGATGCAAGTTTTGATTCGTTTACATCTAAATCTCCACGAATTAAAACGCAAAAATATGTTTCCGGAATGTAAGATTGGCCACCTTCTGTGATTTTTTCTGCATTCTTATAAAAATCATTTTGAGAAAAATCAATCGCACTATTATAGACTTTATAAATTAATGCTTTTAAGAAAGTTGTAGATTTTGCATTGAAAAAAGTTTCCATATCATCGATGCTAAAAACGTTTGGAGTTGCAACTTTTTCTACACTTAAAGTTGTTTCTTTTTGAGGATTTCCGTTACTATCAAGAGGAATTTCTTTTTGACAAGATGCTTTTTCTACGTTTGCAGCATAAGAACAATTTGGGCAAAGTAAAAGAGTGTCATCACCAACTGGACTTTCTACCATAAACTCTTCAGAACCAGAACCGCCCATTGCACCTGTATCGGCTTTTACTGTGATAGTTTTTAATCCCATACGTTTAAAAATTTTGTGATACGCTTTTGCTACATTGTTGTAAGATTCATTTAAATCATCTTGATTTTTGTCAAAAGAATATGCATCCATCATAGTGAATTCGCGACCACGCATTACTCCATAACGAGGACGAATTTCATCACGATATTTTGTATTAATTTGATAAAGTGAAAAAGGTAATTGTTTGTATGAAGAAAGTCCATCACGAACAATTGATGTAAAAGCCTCTTCTGCTGTTGGAGAAACTATCATATCTTGACCTTGCCGATTTTTTGCAGTTAACATTTCGCCAGACATTTTGTCCCAACGTCCGGATTCTTTCCACAATTCTCCGGGTTGAATTACAGTTGGTTTTATTTCTAAAAGACCTGCTTTATCAAGTTCTTCTCGAATGATTTTTTGAACTTTTATAAAAGAACGGTAACCAAGTGGCATATAAGCGTAAAGTCCGTTTCCAAGTTTACGAATCATACCAGAACGCATCATAAGTTGATGACTTGCAATAACTGCGTCATTTGGAGAATCTCGCAGTGTCCAGATTATAGTTTTACTAGCTTTCATAAGAAAGCATTTTAACGAAAATTTAGACGTTTCTCAATATGTGCAATAAGAAACGCAAGCAGGTGCGTCGCGTTTCAATACTGTGTTAACTAGCAAGATTTGAAGAACAAAGTGATTCAAATCTTTCCGATGTGCATAAGGAAACGCAAGCAGAAAAAAAGCATTTTATGCTAATTTTACGAAGTAAAATTAGTGTGCAGGTTGGAAGATATAACATTTTGATTGAGTTTTTAACCTGCACAGTGTTAAATAAGAAAATTAAAATGAGAAGCATTTTAATTTTTCATCTGTGCATAAGGAAACGCAAGCAGGTGCGTCGCGTTTCAATACTGTGTTAACTAGCAAGATTTGAAGAACAAAGTGATTCAAATCTTTCCGATGTGCATAAGGAAACGCAAGCAGAAAAAAAGCATTTTATGCTAATTTTACGAAGTAAAATTAGTGTGCAGGTTGGAAGTTATAACATTTTGATTGAGTTTTTAACCTGCACAGTGTTTTATAATAGGTTAGAGGTCTGTCCCTGCGTGAATTAAAAATGCATTTCTAGTTTTATCTACTCTCAAATATGCATTTTTCGTAAGGGGGACAGTCCCCTAGTTTATAAAAAATACGATTTTTTCATTGAAGGAAGTAATTCATCAAAATAAAATTTATCATCAATTTTTTTATTTCCTGCTGTGTAACCTAGTTTTCGGTCGGCACGAATTTTTTCGCCATGAAAATCTGATGCGGCTGTTATAAAATATCCAATTTTTCTGCCTAATTCTTCTAAACGAATACAATCGCTCATTTTTGCACCGGGATGATACGCTTCTAAACCAGCAATTCCTCTTTCAAAATAATTTTGTAATGTATCAGGAAGTTTTCCCCAAGAAATATAAAGTGACATTGGATGTGCCAAAACCGGAACTCCACCAGATTCCCGAATTGCAACTATTGCTTCATCAAGATTTGCTCCAACTCGCTGAACAAAAAAAGGTCTTCCTTGTGCAAGATATTTATCAAATGCTTGCTGGTGATTTTTTACAACTTTTTTTTCAACAAGCATTTTTGCCAAGTGCGGACGCCCAATTTCCGTATTTGGAAATTTATTTTGAACTTCTTCCAATGTTATATCAATTCCGCCATTTTGCATTTTTTCTATAATTTGTTCATTTCTCGAAATGCGATTTTTTTGCAAATTTTCAAGAAGTATTTTTATAGAAGAAGATTCATTTTTTATTCCTAATCCCAAAAGATGAAATTCGCCTCGTCTTGTATTTATATTTAATTCGGTTCCTGGAATTAGTGTGATTTTATATTTTTCTGCCGCAATTTTTGCTTCTGGAATTCCTGCAAGCGTATCGTGATCTGTAATTGCAATTGCTTTAAATTCTTTTTGTGAAGCCATTTCTATAATTTGTGTTGGGGTGTATTGTCCATCCGATGCAGTAGTATGAACATGTAAATCAATCATAATTATAGAATAGCATATTTTTTTTTCTTGTGATATAATTTAAAAAAATTAATGAGGGCGGAGCAATGCCAAAAGCAATACAATATTCAAAAGGTTCTATTATTTATTTTGAAGGTGACCACGAAGATCGTATTTTTATTCTACAAAGTGGAATGGTTCTTCTTTCTACTACAGATATGGAATCCGGAGCACAAAATGTTGAACAAATAAAATCTGGTGAATTTTTTGGCGTAAAATCAGCTTTGGGCCATTTTGCACGCGAAGAAACTGCTACTGCATTGACACCAACAGTTGCTGTTTCTCTTACTGTTCAAGAATTTGAAACTCTTTTTAGTAATAATAAAACGCTAATAATGAAAATGCTTCGAGTTTTTTCTAATCAACTTAGGCAAATTCATTATAAAATTGAATCTACATTAAATAATATTTCAGAAGACCAACAAACAGGAATGTTAGCGGTTGCTAAAAGTTTTTATGATGATGAAAAGTATCGTTCTGCTTGTGATGTTTATTTAAAATTTTTGATGCGTTATCCAAATTCTAGCGAAAAAAATGAAGTTGCAAGACTTTATACAGATGCGAAACTTAGAAAAGAAAGATTAGAAGCAAGAAATATTCGTCCTATTGCGGACTTTCGTGAAGATGAAAGTGCAAAATCTAATTCTGTAAAAGTTTTTGATTTGCCTGCTTTTGAACGATTTGCAAAAACCTATGAACCAAATCAAGTTATAATTGCTGAATATGAACCAGGTGATAGTTTTTATTTTATTCAAAGTGGAAATGTTCAACTTATAAAATGTGCAAATGGAAATTCTAAAAATCTAGATATATTGAAGCCTGGTGAATTCTTTGGAGAAATGGCGATTTTAGATAATTCTCCGCGTTCTGCAACTTGTATGGCGATTGGAAATGTAAAATGTTTGGAATTTAATAAAGAAAATTTTGAACTTTTGATTACCGGAAATCCTCAAATGGCTTTGTTACTTTTAAAACTTTTTTGTAAACGCATTTATGACCAGAAACGTCGTTACAGAATTCTTGTTATAAAAGATTTTCAAGCACGACTTGCGGATGTCTTTCTTATGCTTGATGAAATGAATCCTGTTACAAACGAAAGCGAAAAACAAAGGCGATTTAATGTTACAATTTCTGATTTGGCTCATTGGGCAGGACTTTCTCCGGAAGTTATGCGTGATGAAGTAAATAAAATGGTTTTTCAACGAAAGGTTGAAATTTATGATAATTATGTTATTGTAAATAATATTCTTGATATGAAACGTCTTTACGATACAAGAATCATGACAAGACAATAAAATATTTTTGCCGACTTAGCTCATCTGGTAGAGCAGCGCCCTCGTAACGCGCAGGTGGTTGGTTCAAGTCCGACAGTCGGCTTTTTTATATTAAGTGGCTCAATAAATTTCGCCACACGCGGTTTGGAGGAAGAACCTAAAGCAAC
>CAZIQK010000011.1:0-72294 GCA_964541735.1 uncultured Treponema sp. | reverse complement strand
TTTCGACAAAAATTTTGGAAAAAATTTTATTTTTTTTAGGGGTCTGTCCCCCTATCTTAAATATCTCCCGTTTTCATTACTACCTTTTTTTGTTATTATGCTCTCATGATTAAAAATTCTCTTGTTTTATATAAATCCAAT
Organism: uncultured Treponema sp.; assembly: GCA_964541735.1. Taxonomy (GTDB): domain Bacteria; phylum Spirochaetota; class Spirochaetia; order Treponematales; family Treponemataceae; genus Treponema_D. The sequence goes on along the minus strand of CAZIQK010000011.1, from coordinate 72,153 downwards.
ATTGCTGTAATTATCGAAAAAAATAATGATAAATTTCTTATAAAATTTTGTACTCAAGCGGCAGGTCAAACTGGAAAAAAAGCAATTTATTCTGAACAAAGAGTACGAGAAAAAGATATAATATTATTTCACGAAGGTCCTATTTCGTCTCTAGAAAAAGTTTTAGAAAATGTACACAAGGATTTTTCTTCACAAATAAAAGAAACTTATGAATTATTGCAAAGTGATGATTCAACAGCCTCTTGTCCAATTTCACTTAAAGAACTTTCAGAATATGCTCTTAGTAAATTTGATGCGGATTTATCTTGGGGATTTTATAATGCATTGCAATCATCACTAGAATTTTCATTAAACGTTGATGAATTAAAGAACGGAAAGATTATTTTTACTCCAAGAACACAAAAAGAAATTGATTTATTAAATCAAAAAAAATATGAAAAAGAACATGAAACTGAAATTCGGGCTGATTTTATAAAACGTTTACGAGAACGAAAACTTTATCTTCCTCAAGATGCAAAATTTATGGGAGAAGTTGAAGCTTTTGCTTTATGTAAAACAGAAAAATCTAACATTTTAAAAGAAGCAGGGATTTCTCAGACAATTGAGCAAGCTCACAAAGTTTTGATTCAAACTGGAATTTGGGATTATACAAAAAATCCATATCCAACGCGTTTTGGTTTTAGTTTTGACTCTGCTCGTGAACAATTAGGACCAATGAAAGATGAAATACGAGAAAAAGTTCCTTGCACGTGTTTTGCAATTGATGCTCAAAATTCACTTGATCCAGATGATGCAGTCGGCTTTGATGGTGAATATATTTGGGTTTGTATTGCAGATCCGGCAAGTACGGTTGAACCAAATTCAAAAATTGATTTGGCAGCACGTGAAAGAGGAACGACTCTTTACATTCCAGAAGGTGCTTCAAGAATGCTTTGCGAATCCAGTTTGGAAGATTATGCACTTGGGCTCCGAGAAAAAAATATCGGAAAAAACTCTTGTGCATTAGCATTTAAATTAAAAATCGATGACAACTCTCAGATATCAAGTTGTGAAATTAAAAAAGTAAGCGTTTATGTAAAAATGATTTCTTATAAAGATGCCGAGGAACAAAAAAATTCTTCAGAGTTAAAACCTTTATTTGAAATTGCAAGAAAAAATTTAGAACGAAGAAACAAAAATCATGCAGTTACAATTCAAATGCCAGAAGTTGATATAAAAGTTGATAAAATTACAAAAAATGTCACTATCAAACCTGAAGAAAAATACGAAAGTAATGCAATGGTTCAAGAAATGATGCTTTTGGCTGGAGAAGGTGCCGCTCGATTCGCATTTAAAAACAACATTCCTTTTCCTTATGTAAGTCAAGAATCTCCTGAGTTTCCAGAAAACATACCTGATGGTTGGGCAGGTCAATTTGCAAAAATAAAATGCATGAGAAAACGTTCTGTCGGGATTACACCTTCACCACACGCAGGGCTTGGTTTAAGTTTTTATAGTCAAGTAACATCTCCACTTCGTCGTTATAGTGATTTGATTGCTCACGAACAACTACACGCCTTTATTGATGGAAAAAAACTACTTGGAAAAGATGAAATGCTTGAACGAATATCTTCAGGAGATGCAGCTTCAATTGCAGCAAAAAAAGCTGCAAGATTAAGTGATACTCATTGGAAATTAGTTTATCTTCTACAAAATCTAGAAAAAACATACAAAGGTTTTTGTATTGATATTCGCGGACAAGAGGCACTTTTTTTAATTCCAGAACTTGACATGCAAACACAAATTTTAGGTTGTTCTGGAATTAAATTAAATGATGAAGCTGAATTAAAAGCAAAAAATGTTGATATACCGACACAAAAAGTTATTTTTACAAGATTATAATCATTACAAAAAATAAAGTTCATAAGTCAAAATGCCTACGCCGCGAGAATTGAGCAGCGCGTAGCGGTCTCGAACAAAGTGAAGAGACTGAGGGTACTGAACTGCGAAATGCGAGTTGGTGAACTGACTCGGCTCAAACTACGAAAATTTAATTTTCGCTAGGGGACAGACCCCTCTTTCTTAAATATTTTTCACTAGGGGACAGACCCCTTTAAATACAAAAAAAAATACTTTATTTTCAACCGTAAAAAATCGCAATCTTGTAACGCCTCTAGATGTTTCGTCCGGAATTATTTTTTTTGTGTGTGATTTTGCATCTCTAGAAATTTCGACAAAATTAATCGATCATCGAAGTTTTTGTGTTGATTGCGTTTATCGAAAGCAACTTTTCATCATTTTGGAATAACATTGCCTCAGTAGTTGAATATCTTGGAATGATAAACAAAAACGCTAAAAAAAATTAACAGTAAGAAACAGAACTCGTCATTCATCTTTATAGAAAATATAAAAATCTAATCGAAAATTGAAAAACTTAAATCTGTCCTCTAATTTTACTTTGTAAAATTAGCATAAAATGAACTTTTGACTCACGTTTTATTGCATAAGAGAAGGATTAAAATCTCTCTGTTCTTCAAATCTTTTTCGAACACAGTATTAAAATGCGACACTCTCGCTTGCATCTCTTATTGCACACATAGTTGACTAAACTTTGAGATTTTTGATATTATTATTGTGTTCGGGTTATTAGCTCAGCGGTTAGAGCAGAGGACTCATAATCCTTTGGTCCTAAGTTCAAATCTTAGATGACCCACTAGGTATCTTAGTTTTCTAAGATACCTTTTTTTTATGCATTTTAGCATAATAGGGGTCTGTCCCCTCGCGGACTAAAAATGCATTTTTCAAATTTTTATTATTTTAATTTTTTTAGGAAATTATACAGCGTTCCAACAGAAACGTTTAATTGTTTTGAAATCAAAGTTTTTGGATAACCTCTTTTTATCATATTCGAGATTTGTTGTTCTTTTCCGGAAAGTTTATAATGATTTGATTTTTTTCCTTTTGGCCGCCCAAGAACGGTACCTTCACTTTTTTTTCGACTCAACGCCTCTCTTGTTCTTTGAGAAATTAAAGAACGTTCAATTTCTGCAGAAATGCTAAATGCAAATGCAAGAACCTTACTCGTTAAATCATCACCAAGTTTGTAACCTTCTTTTACTGTAAAAACTAAAACTTCTTTTTCCATAAGAATGTTTAAAATCGACATAATCATAAACATATTTCTTCCAAGTCTAGAAAGTTCAGAGCAGATAATAATATCACTTTTTTTTATCTTTTTTAATAAATCGCCAAGTTGTCGCTTTTCGGGCGTAATAGTCCCGCTAATAGTTTCTTCAATCCATTCGTCAATATGCAATTTATTTTTTTTCGCATATTTTTTTATTTCAAACCGTTGATTCTCTATAGTTTGTTTGTCCGTACTCACTCGAATATAGCCATAAATCATAAATACCTCGAAATTTAAAATTATTTATGTTTAATTTCGAGATTTTTGGAGCAATGTTATAATATTTCACTGTTAGTACAGCAGATTTCTCATTTTCTTGGAATACAAAAGAATATGATAAAATTAGGGGAATGACACCTCTTTCTAACGAAGATAATAATAATACTTGGTATTTTATAACTTGGAATATTAATACTACAGCATATGTGCATTTTTTTGCTGGCGATATTCCTAATGACGCAGCGACAAACGGACCAAAGAATTGGTTGAGTAGTTCGTGTGGTTGGATTGGCTTAAAAGAAGATACTCCAGTATATCCTGGTGAGTGCACAATTTTTGCAACAGATGCCAACGGCTTATATTGGGGATATAATTATATATATGGTGGTGATGATGGAGAAAAACATTTAGACTCTCGTCCTGTTGACAATCATTGACAATTATAAAAAAATGTAATAACCTAAAAATATACGTGGGGGAGTAATTAGTTCAAAATTGTAACTATTCCTCCCCCCCCCCGTATAAAAATGTATAGTGTATGAAACATTTTTGGGGGATTCTTTTTATCCTATTTTTATTATCACAAAAAGTATTTTCTCAAGATTCTGGATATGAATTAAAGGTACTTATTGATAGTTCAGATTATTTTGGCGTAACTTCTTGGAATCATGATGGTTCTTTCTTCGCTTCTGCTAAAGGAAATTCTGTTTTAATTTGGGATTCTTTATCAGATACTGTAGAAAAAATTTATCAAAATATTTCAAACACAGAAAATGCTCTTTCTCCTGCAAATGTTATTTCTGTCGAATTTAGTCAAAACGGAAAATATCTTCTGGCAGTTCAAGAAAATCAAAATATTGTAGTTTATAGCATAGATTTGGGTGTTCCAGTTATGATGATTGATAGCGAACAAAATTCTTCAAATCTTGCAACTTTTTCTGCAGATGGATATTCAATCTTAGTGCCTCTTGATAATAAAAGTTTTTACGAATTTTTAAGACTAATTGAAACTAAAAAATATATTTTGGAAAAAAAATTAGAACTAAATTCTATCATTAAATCTTTAAGTATAGATAAATCCGGAAAAAATCTTTTTGTTTCAACCGAAAATGGAAAATCGTTTTTTATTTTTATTGAAAATAATATTTGGAAAATTATTTCCGAGTATGATTATTTTGTAAATGAGTTCTGTACACCAAAAATTACACAAGATGGAAATCGTTTTTGTATTCCAAAAGGTTTAAATGAATTGGTAATTGCAACTTTAAACGAAAATGATAAAGAACCATACTTAAAAAGTATAAAATCATCACAAAATTTTATAAGTGATATTGCCTTTTCTTCTGATGGAAAATTTTTAGCAGTCGCCACAGAAGATAAAAAATTAAATATATACGACTGCGAAACTTCTTTAATCAAATATTCAATCCAATTAGAACAAACCGATAATCCAACCACAATTTCTTTTAGTCCAGACGGAAAATCACTTCTTATAACAACAAAAAACGGCAAACTTTATAGATGGAATTTAGAACCCGTAAAATATCAACAAAAATCTGATAGAAAATTACACGAAAGTCTTTTTGGAACCGAAAATTCAGAAAACAATCATCTATCCGGCATAAATTCTGGTAATTTTGGTGAGTTTGGAGCAAAAGATGGACTTTTTTTGGATATTTTTGCCGGAGTAAATTCAGTTTCTAAACCTTATGTAATTTCTACAAATATTTGTGTTGATGTTTGCTCTTATGATTTGATAAAACCATTTTATTTTGGCGGACAATTTTCTCCTTTTATCAGTTTTCCAGAATCAGAATTTCCATATATTTATTCAACTGCAAACAGTCAATTACATTCTCCATTTCTTGTCGGTGCTTCTTTAGACGGAATTGCAGGACTTTTCATCAAACCTTTTAAAAACAAGGATTTTGGTTTAAGTGCAGAAATTTTGCTTGGTGGCGGAATTTGCTTTATTTGGAATAGAAAAATTGCTTCGCAAGGTATAACATCAAAAATTTTTCCATCATTTAATGTGGGAACAAAATTAGGTTTTTCTTGGAGATTTATAAATACTTTTATTGGGGCAACTTACGATTCTGTTCAAAAAGTTTCAATCAATTTTGGAGTTGGTGCAAGCATAAAATTAAAAAAAGGAGAAAAACGTGAAAATAATTAAAATTTTTGTTTTATTTTCTCTGATTTTCTCTTTCTTTTCGTGTTCAGATATAGATTCTGTATTAGATGATTACAATTCAAACTATCAGCAAGGAATTTACGGAACAGTTTCTCATCAATCACTTAGTCCAGATGATGAAAACTTTAAGGCTGAAGATATGCTGGCAGAAAAATATTTTGTCCGAAATGATGGCTCTATAATTTTATATGGTCCACCAGATGCAAGTTCATATTTATGGCAAATAAAAAAAATTGTAACAGAAACAAAAAATGGTCTTATGGGAACGGTAGTTACTACAACAACGGAAGAAGATATTTCTCTTAATGCAAAAGAAAGAGAATTCCGTTGCTATATACCGAATTCAACATTGAAAGATGGGTCTTATAGACTTATTTTAACCGTGACAGATAAGGAGGGAAACGCTTATACAGATTCTTGTTTATTGTCGGTTTATCAACCATTAAATTAAGATTGATAAAAATATCAAAAAATTTTGCGTTGCAAATTTTTATTAGTATGAATGATTGTGTTGCTTGCAATGCACGAGTTTTTTTGCAAACTTTGATATTGATAAGTATAAAACCTTGACATTGATAAGTTTGTAAACTTTGTCATTATCGGGCTTGACCCGATAATCTGTAAAAAATGACTCGACATTTGTACTGAATTATTATTTTTTTTAAGGAGAAAAGAATGACTTTTCACAAAAACATTTTTACCCACATTTTAAAATGTGGACTTATTTTTGGTTTTATTACTTTAGCATTTTCTTGTAAAAATCTAAGTGATGCAAGCGTAAGTAAGAAAGATGCTAACACTAAAACATTAAATATTGAAATTGCAAATTACGCTGATGTAATTGAAGCATCTCAAAAATCATCTGCAAAAAGAAGTGCAGTAGAAATAAATGGTGCTCGTACAATTATTCCAACAACTTTTGATTCTGCAGGAGTAAAATTTTATTTATATGGAGAAGCAACAAATGGTAAAAAATTTGGTCCAAGCGTAGTTACTTTCACTGGTAATGGTGGAAGTAACACTGTTGGAACTATTGCCATTTCTGCAGATGAATATGTTTGGGAATTTACATTAGCAGCTCTTGATAATTCAGAAACAACAGAGCCAGCAGATTTAGATGAAATGAAAGCAAATGCTGTTTTAATTGGATATTCTTCAATGGATATGTCAAACGGTAATACAGCAAAATTTACACTTAGCCCAGATGGACTTAAAAAAGAAGCTAGTGTTGCTATGAAATTGTATCTTGATAGTTGGACCATTCCTACAGGATATACAGCAAAAGCCGGAATTTATAAACTTACAGATGGAAGTATTGTGAATGATAAAGATGATAATTCTACTGAAACTACTATTGCTATAGCAAATTTACAAACTGCAGCTCCAGCAGATGCAAATTATACTGTTACTAAAATGGACCCTGGAACATATTTGTTTAAAGTTACGTTTGAAAACACTACAACAAAGAAAAAATTCATTTGGAGTGATGTTCTTGTTGTTCTTCCTGGAAAAGCTGTAGACAATGCAGTTGCAATTCCAAACGTAATTGGTGTAAAACCTGATGCTCCAACAGACTTTAAAGCTGGATATGTTAAAGATAGTGAAGATATATACAACGGAATGTATGTAACAGAATTTACCTGGGGCCGAGGAACTTCTAAAAATGAAAATTATTTTGAAATAGATTTACTTGAACTTGCAGATGCAGCAACAGTTCCAACTGATGATACTAGTTGGGATACAACCGATGGAATAAAAAATACTTACGGTGCAAATTTCTCTTCTTCTGATATACATGAAGATGGTTTCTTAGTGGAAATACTAAAGCTCAAGTTCGACTTTCACTTGGAAAACGTTATTATGCAAGAATTCGTGCTGTAAATGATGCTGGCGCTTCTGACTATGTTTATGTAGATTTAGGTGGAACAGAAAAATTTACAAGTTCTACAATCAATCGTTATAGAATTACATATCATTTAAATAACGGTGTATTTAATGGAACTGCAGGTGGTAACAATCTTAAAGATGAAAAAAATGATATTGTTTTATATTATTGTCAAGACGAAACAGCCGGCAATGGCATTATAGTACCTGATGGAACAAATCCAACTCTTATATATACACCAGAAACTACATCATATAATTTTACTTCTTGGAAAACTGGCGATAGTAAAAAATATGATAATGCAGTAAATGCTGATTATCCAAAATATAAAGATTACAAAAATCTTGATTTGTATGCTAGTTATGAAATAGATGCAGGTGTAGAAATTTTTGATAAGAGTGCTTATGAGATACAAGTTGGTTGGATTTCTGTAGATGGTGGAACTGCTCTTACAGAAAAAACTGCTGCAATTGATGCTACAGCATCAGCAACAGCAACTTCAACATGGACATTTACACCAACAGGAATAAAAGATCCTTCTGGAAGCAACACAATCGACGATTTTACTTATGATAGTGTAATCTTTGAAGTTTCAAGAGGTGGAAGAACATACTATGCAGAAACAAAAACAAATGTAAAAGTTGATGACGGTACTGGTACTGGTACTGGTGGTACTACATTTACTATGCCTTTAGATGGGTTAGCATCTGGTGTTTATAATGTAATGTTTACAGCTCACAAAGGAACTACTACAGTAAGTTGTAATATTACTACAACAATTACAAGATAAAATTAATTTAGTTTAAAAAAAAGTGCAGACGGTAACATAAATTTAGAAATTAGTTACAATCTGCACTTTTTTTATTTTAAAAAACTATAAAAAATTTATTTTGCATCATCTCGCCAAGGAAAAAGGAAACTTTTGAATTTGCGTGGACCCAAAGTTTCTCTATCTTCATAAATAAGTTCTTCCCAAGGAATATTTTTTCGCTCTTTTTTAGTTTTTAATTCAGGCTATATATGGACTAAGAATTGATGAAGTGGATGAGGAAGTAGTCTTACGTTTGGATAAGTCTGACTACTCCACCTATACCTCTATGGATAAGATGTTCCGTGCATGGCTCGCCGAAGACAAGAAGCTGGAGAGTGGCGAAAGCACCAAATAGCAGTATGATGACTGGCGTTACAAATATCCGGAACTGGATACCCACCAAATCCATGCTAATGTATATCCACAGGAGCTTTTTGATTTCATAGACGAATGTGCCAAGAAGGCAGAAAAAGAAAGAAGCGAAACGCAAAAAGAAAAAATAGACATCAAAAAACCTTACCAATTTTCAGTTGTCATTTCTGAAAATCAGTAAGGTTTTCTTATGCTCATAAAGTAATTTTATTCATTGAATAAGGCTCAAATGTTGCCAAATCGTTGCCAGCACTTAAACAAATTTGTTTGGAAGTCGCATAAACACTGGACTTTTTTGACTCTACTCCTTATTCAAACTCGCCAAAATCATTTTCGCATTAAACAAATCTGTTTAGGCGTTTTCGCACGGTTTGATACCAATTAGTTTCAATTATCCAATGTATATGGGGTAGCTGAACTAATGTTATCATGTTGTTATCAGGGAAAAGTTATCATGTTTTTGGCGAAGAAGCAATTGCTTTCTGTTAAAAATCAATATACAAAAAAGCAGTGAAACCTAAAAGTTTATCTACTTTTCCAAATCATCCTTCACAAATGAATACACATTACAGTCAAACAATTCTCCTTTTACTTCAAACCTTTTCCGAAGCGTTCCTTCTTTCACAAAACCTGCTTTTTGCAATGTTCTGTTAGAACCGATATTATCCACATGAGCATAATATAGCTGAAATGATTGCCGGATTGTATCAATGGTGCTATGGCTATCTTTCGGATTATATGCATGCTTATGTTGCGATTGGTGTTATGGTTCTTGTTTCTGTGGGAATTATGGCAGGTGCCTTTTTGCTGTTCAGAAATGTATATGACTAGATTAGTGAGAAATGGCATGACCGCTGGCAGTATTATGAAGTTACCGGTGTGAACAGCTTAAGAAAAGCGGTGTCGGTTGCTTTATGTATTGTCAGTGTTACCTTTGCATTGATTGCTGAGAGGTATATTCCGGTGGATATCAATGTGGTAAACTGGTGGCTTGGCTTTTCGGTTGGGCTGAATCTCTTGTATCATAGTTGCTGTAAGAGTGGCTATTAAGATGTAAAAAGTTACTCCCACGGGCAGATGAAATCTGCTCGCGGGAGGGTAATATACAAATGTGAGAGACAGAAAGCTACCAATCTTTCAGCCCACAAGATATCTATTTTATGGTCGATACTTATTCAAAATATCAATAATTCCTTTTTGATAAACATTACCATTTAGAACATCCCCATTTGGTGAAAAACATATAGCTCGAACATCTCTTGGATTTTCATCATATGGACTTGAATATTCTACATTTTCATCAAAATACTCTCCGAGATATTTCAATGCATTTCCACTTGGGAAAATAACATTTCCTGGCCCAACTGGAATATTCAGATAATCAAATTGCTTTAATATCTCTCTTGTCCTTACATTGTATGGGTTGTTATCTTTCTCACTGACAAGCCATGCCGGACTTAATTTTATATTTATCTGTGATTTTGCCACACATTCTGCAAAATACTTCACCGGCTCAAGGGGAATTGTTTCCTGATGAAATGCATCAACAGATAATAGTATTTGACAAACACCACTATCTTCAAGATTCTTAACGACTTCCTTTATTCTATTCAAATCTTTCGTGAAAAAACCATTCGTAATCAAATCCCGTTTAGAAATTCCCATTTCCGTTGCCATACTATGAATAGCGCATACCACTTTGGGATAGAGCAATGGTTCTCCACCAAATGTCATTAAAGAATCAATTTCATAATTTTCACACACCTCACGAATTGATGATACCGCTATATCAGCATCAATATGACCTGTACAATTTGTATGCTCTCCTTCCGAACAATGTTTACAATTTCCTGTGCAAGCCATTGTTACTACAAACTCAATTCGATTTAAATTTTTAACATATTCATTCATAAATAAACTACAATCCTTTCAAAATTCATTTTATCATTATAATTTTGACGGTGCAGTTCTGACAACATAAGCAATGCTATAAGATTAACCTCGATACAATCTGTTGTCAGTATTAGAACTACACCGAGTTGTTAATTCGTTTTCTCACCCTTCAATCTCCTTTCATAAGATAAGCCTTTTGTCATCCTCCGAATACAAAGTACCTCTTTCAATTACATATTCATTTCTTCCACAGTCGAAGCAGACTTTACCGTCATTTCAACCCATGCCGGACGAAAACCGCTCTTTATTGCATTTCTGGCAGATTTCAGATTTGACCATGCACAGCAGTAAAATGGAACCTTATCTCTTTCTAATATCTCTAACGCTAATCTACTGGTTAATGCTGATGCTATTCCTTTTCTGCGATATTCCGGAAGTACATCCACACCAATTTGCCACATAGTTTCACAATCTGCAGAACACGCTGCTAAACCTATTAGGTTTCCGTCATGATACACTCCAATACCAAGAACATCAAGTTCCTTACGTGTTTCGCATAATGCGTTGCTCCACTGGGCAATGTATAAATCTTTAAAATCTTCTGCTTTTAAAATCCTAATTTCATAATTGCATGGCAATACGGTCAATACCTGTTTGATACCAATTAGTTTCAATTATCCAATGTATATGGGGTAGCTGAACTAATGTTATCATGTTGTTATCAGGGAAAAGTTATCATGTTTTTGGCGAAGAAGCAATTGCTTTCTGTTAAAAATCAATATACAAAAAAGCAGTGAAACCTAAAAGTTTATCTACTTTTCCAAATCATCCTTCACAAATGAATACACATTACAGTCAAACAATTCTCCTTTTACTTCAAACCTTTTCCGAAGCGTTCCTTCTTTCACAAAACCTGCTTTTTGCAATGTTCTGTTAGAACCGATATTATCCACATGAGCATAAGCTTCGATTCTTTCCAATCCCATCGTTTCTATCCCAAACCTGCACACTGCCTTTAATACCTTTGTATTGATTCCACGATTCCAATAAGCTCTCTTGATGAAGTAACCAACATCAGCACAAGTATTATGATTGAGGAAATTAAACAACTGCATCTGACCAATTACTTTTCCTTGATACGCTACAACCCATGAATACTCCCTTTTGCCGTTAAATCCCTTTACACGACTTGCTTCTGCCCGAATTTCCCTCTCTTCATTCCAGTCTCCAGGTTTTCCATAGCCACTAAAATATGTAAAATTCTCTTCATCATGATATATTTCCCAAAACGGTCTGGCATCCTTTTCCGGTTCATGTTGTCGGAGATAAATATCCTCATCCACTTGAATTGGGATGAACTCTTTAAAATCACAAAATGCCATAACTAATCCTCCATCCGTTTAACCGGAACATAAATATCCATCTGCGCAGCTCCAAATTGACAATCCCAACGCTCATCATAATACTCAAAATCTAATAACGCATCTTCATCAATACAGTATTCCGAATTTGGTAACCATACAAAATAAATATATTGAAATGCCTTGCCAATTTCCCCATTAGCATTATTGCCATTCACCGTAAACACCGCATACTTTGCCTTTGGCACCATCTTGCGATACATTCCTTCTGGGAGAGCTGTATCCTTGTCCACTTCCACACCAGCCATGTAATAAAACGCCAATGGTTCAGAACTGAATTCCTCCGAATAATCTTCAAATCCATACATGGTATGTTCGTTCTTTCTTTCAATAGCACCAAGATTACTCTTAAGTTCAAACCATGACTCTCCTATGACATGATAACCTTCTCCAGTGTGCTTTCTATATCCAGCAATTACAAATTCGTTCCGTTCTTCAAAACGAGGTTCGATAGAAAATACGCCCTCTACCTCAATACGTTTCAGATATCCTGTAATAATCTCTTCTACACTACGATATGTGATTTTTGCTTGCCTTTCCCTTGCCACAAGCGGTTGCATTCCGAAAGTATCTTTAAACACTCGATTAAAAGTCTGAATGCTATTAAAACCAACACTGTAACAAATCTCAGTAACTGTCTTGGTTGTCTCACATAGTTTTTTATGTGCTATTGTAAGACGGCGCTTTCGAATATACTCTGTTATACTCAATTCTGTTACTGACGAAAAAATCTTATGAAAATGAAAGGAAGAATACCCGAACACCTCTGCCAAACGTTCATAAGTCAACTCATCACATATATGCTCATCAATGTAATATAGTGCCTTTTCTATTAGTTGTAAATTTTTCATTTTTTACCTTCTTTCATGGTTGATAAATCTATTCTACAACAGTTTTTCCTATCCGTATTATCATTTCTTGTGAATTTAAGATATTCAATTCATGATATACATCCTTTCCACTCACAAGACAGCATAAAATTCAAATTTTCACCTGTAGTTTCTGCCAGTTTCTGGCCCGCATCTGATTCTTGACTAAAATAACCTGATCCATGAGTTAACCTTCCTCGTTAGTCTCGAAAAACTTGAAAAAGTCTAAGTCTAAATATTTGAGTCCGGATACCCACCAAATCCATGCTAATGTCTATCCACAGGAGCTTTTTGATTTCATAGACGAATGTGCCAAGAAGGCAGAAAAAGAAAGAAGCGAAACGCAAAAAGAAAAAATAGACATCAAAAAACCTTACCAATTTTCAGTTGTCATTTCTGAAAATCAGTAAGGTTTTCTTATGCTCATAAAGTAATTTTATTCATTGAATAAGGCTCAAATGTTGCAAATCGTTGCCAGCGCTTAAACAAATTTGTTTGGAAGTCGCATAAACACTGGACTTTTTTGCCCCTACTCCTTATTCGAATTCTTTGATAAAAATTAGTAAACACTTAAAATTTTAGTGAGTTCATCTTTTCCAATAATTTTCATGAAATTTGCAAGACGTGGACCTTGGTCTTTTCCAATTAACGCTTGATACATTGCTGTAAAAAGTTGTTTAGCATCAAGTCCAAGTTCTGTTGCAATATCATACATTGCTTGCTGGCATTCTTTATCCATTTTGTAAGAACCAACATTTGGAACAACTTCATCTCTAACTCGTTTGATTGCAGTAAGTAAATCACCTTGTAAATTTGCTTTTGTTCCATCATGGCGAATAGAAAAACAGAATTCAGGAGCACAATCTGGAGCAGAATGTTTAATCCAAAAATCTGCACAAGCCATACGTCTTCTTAATCTTTCTTCTTGTTCAGGTTTTACATCACCCAAAGATTCAATAACTCTATCATAATCAAAATCATAAGTTTGGAGTAAAGTTGTAAGCATTCTAAAAGTGATTTGATAAGGCATTGTTTCTGGAATTTTTCCATCAATTTGAGAAAGCATATAGATTCGTTTTTCTTTGTTGAATTGTTCATCATTTTTTGCTTTGTCAATTCCGTAAACAATTCTTTCTGTTTTATCATAATCTTCGTAAACTTTTAAAACGTCCATATCAAAAGAAATTGCAAATTCTGTATTTGGACGAGTTCCTGCAAAAAGATAACGTAAAACTTCTGCCTGATAAATATCAAGTGCATCCGGCAAAGCAATAACTTTTCCTTTTGAAGATGACATTTTTCCAGGAACGCCTTTTAAATTTACAAAATCGTAACGCATTGTTACAGGTGCATCCCAATTATAAATGCGTTTTGAAACTAATTTTGCTGTATCATAACTTCCGCCCGGACTAATATGATCTTTTCCGCCTGGTTCAAAAACAACTTTTTCTTCATTCCAACGCATTGGCCAATCAACACGCCAACCAAGTTTTGCACCTTTAAAAGTTTTTAAATCTATTGTTTCGCAATTTCCACATTCGCATTTGTAGGAAAGTCCATATTCTCCATCATAACCAGTAATTTCTGTTGTATCTTTATTACATTTTCCACAGAAAATAGAAACTGGCCAATAAATATCGGAATCTTTCATTTTGTGTTGGTCATCACGATATTCATTTAAACATTTTTTAATTTCTTCTCGACCTTGAAGAGCTTTTTTCATACCTTCTGTGTAACGATTTGCTCTGTATCGGCTAGCTTGATATAAAAACTCAGGATGAATTCCAACTCTTGGTAATTGAACTTCAATATCAACTTCGTGATGGCGAGCATAATTTTCATTGCGATTTGTTGTATCCGGAACCATGGTGATTGGATAACGAAGATATTTTTCTAGAATTTCAGGCTCCGGCATATTTGCAGGAACTTTTCTAAAAACATCATAATCGTCCCAAGAATAAATAAAACGTACATTTTTACCACGATCTCTCAATGCACGAACAACTAAATCTACAGTGATAATTTCGCGGAAATTTCCAAGATGAACTGTTCCTGAAGGTGTAATTCCGGAAGCACAAGTATATGAATCTAAATCGCCCTTTTCACGGATAATTTTGTCTGCCATTAAATCAGCCCAATGGCAAAGTAAAGGATTTTTGTTTTCTGAAAAATTATTGTTACTCATAATAAAGTATTATAGTAAAAATTTACGTTTGTAGGAAGTATATTGTTTTTGTTAATATAGGGGTCTGTCCCCTAGAGAACAAGCATAATAGAGGTCTGTCCCTGCGTGGACTAAAAATGTTTTCAAATCTTAATGATACTTGCCTGCGACCTCATTTTACTTCATAAAATGTACATAATAGAGGTCTGTCCCCTATCGGACAAAAATAATAGGGGTCTGTCCCCTAGAGTACAAGAAACTCCCCTATTATTATAGAGAACCACAATCTACACAAACTGGATAATCAACAGAATTTAAAGTGTAAGTATAATTTGACCAAGAATTACAGTTTTCACTATAAGATGATGAACTTACAGCTGTTGTTAAATCTGATTTCAAAGTAGAAACATCTGAAAAAGATATTGCTTCTATTGAAGTTCCTACAAATCCTGAACTGGCAGAGCCATCAAGATAAAAGCAAGATGAATAATAATTTGGCGTAGAACCTGTAACATTTGCAATCGCAGCGACTGAAGAATCAGAACCTGAAACAGTGCCAACATTGTAACAAACAGAAACGTCCCCTGCAGAAGAACCTACAATTCCTCCAACATTACTTGTTCCTGTTACATTTCCAAAGTTTGCACAATTGTAAATCGTAGGAGTTTTAAAACTTGCAATTTCCATCAATCCAACAACTCCACCAGTATATTCAACCGAAGAAGTCACTGTTCCAATATTTATACAATTTCGTATTATCGTATCCATTGTTGCATATCCACAAATCCCCCCAATATGAGCTCTATCATCACCAATAACATTAATATTTGAAACACAATTTTCAATAACAGCACTAGATAAAGCATATCCTACAATTCCGCCTGTGCCATATTTTGTTGCATTAGAACCTGTTGTACTAATAACAGTTCCCTCGACAGTAAGATTTTTGATTTTACCTCCGTTCAAATTCGCAAATAAGCCAACTTGGTCAGAAGAATTTATATAAAGATTTGAGATTTTATGATTTTGCCCGTCAAAAGTTCCTGCGAATGTATATAGACTAGTTCCAATCGGAGTAAACGGATTTGAAGAGTCACAAGTGAGTTCAAGGTCTTTTTCAAGCAAAATTGTCATTCCTTCAAAAGGGAACAAAGCGTCTCCGCTATTGCACAATGTTGCAAGGATATTTAATTCTTCCTCCTTAGAAATTGAATAAGTTCCGCCACTTTTTAAATCTGAATAATCTGTAATAGAACTAAGTGACGTTACAAAAACTTTTTCTCTCAGCGTTCCGTCCGCATTTATAGTGTAGGAATTTCCATCTTCGTCAGTAACTGTAAAGTAATTTCGGATGGTTTCGCTAATTTCTCCGCCATCACTTGAAGCAAAATATTCAGTAGAAGAATTGTATTCAAAAATTTTTACTGCGGCAGTGGCTTTAGGAGTTAAGGCAAGTGATGTATCTAACGTTATAACATGTTTTTTTTCAGTGTTTTCTACATAAATTGATATATCTGAAAGAGTACCTCTTAAAGTAATAGTTCCACCTGAATACGTGTAAATATCATAATCCTTGCAATTTGTAAACGTACAAGAATCAAAAATTGTTGTACCATTCGCCACATAAACAGAACCAAAACCACTTGCAGAAATATTTTCGAAAGAACAATCTTTTAAAAGCAAAGCTCCCTCAGTTTTTATTGCGAAAGCATTTGTATTTTGGAAAATACAGTTTGTAAATGTAGAATTTACGTCTGAACTCAAATAAATAAATTCTTTTGAAGCAGCATGTTCAGAATCACCAAAAGTAATTGAATAATCATCACTTCCAATATTTGAATACAAATTTTGAATATTAAAATACGGATTGGAAATTGAAGTTATTGAGTTTCCATTTACAGATATAGAAAGATTTTCACTTGGAATAATATTGACTGTATCATTTTGGGAAATATCGCCACTCAGACTGATTGAGGTGTTGTCAAAATCAGAAATGTTCGCAATTTTATACGATACAGTCCCGAAACCACCGGATTCAGTGTCTTTTTCAATCACAGAACTTAGCACGCTCCAACTTGAATAAACAGTTTCCACCTTATCCAATTTTCCGTCCGCATCAATCTCATAATCTTCATTACTCAGTGAAAAATATCCGCAATTTATTTCGTTCACACCGTCTCCACTCAAAATTTGGTAATCTTCTGAATATGAAGCAAGAGTGATTCTTGCAGATGTCGTTCCACTTGTGCAAGAAAAATCTGAAGAAAGTGTGATGTAAGGTGAATCAGAACTGTTGTCGAGATAAAAGTCGTTGGAATTACTATCTTCTTCTGCGACTGTACTTCCGGAAACCTTAAATGATTTTGAAGAATAAACCGCACCACCACTTGTATTTGCAGTATTTTTTGTAAATGTACAACCATCTAGAGTCAAAGTTCCGGAATTGTAAATACCACCACCAAAATAATCTGCACTATTTGAAGAAAATGTTCCTCTTGCAGTTGCAGTTCCTTCGTTGTAAAGTGCAGCACCGTTTCTAGTTGCCATATTTTCATTTAATGTGATATTTTCTAAAAAAGTGAGCGTTCCTTTGTTGTAGATTCCAGCACCGTCAGATGATGAGCCTTTTGTCAAAACTAAACTTTTAATTGTTACAGAATTTCCGCTTCCGACATACAAAATACGACCTTTATCATCCGCATTAATTGTGAATGTCGCTTTTTGAGGATATGATTCCATTTTGAGAAAAATATTTGCATTATCTGCAATTTCAACAAGAGAGCCGTTTGTAAATTCATCTGCAGAAGTTGCTTCTATGTTACTTTTTAAGAAGATTGTGTAAGTGCTCGTTCCGTCGTTTATGCTGGAAATCGTGGTTACCGCTTTTTGAATCGACTTGAATGGATTTGAAAAACTTCCACTTGCAGAGTCGTTTCCGTTTGTAGAATCAACATAGAATATTGTTGATAAAAAAGAAGTGCATAAAGCGTTTGTAATTTCCATTACGCCACTTGAATTAATGCAAGAATCTACGTTGTTTTTTGTCCAAGTTGAAGTTATAAGATAATTTGAAGCAGTAATTTTTTGTGTTGTCTTATAAGCTAAATGCGTTTTTGATGATGAATCCGTTGCATAGAACGAAAAAATCACATCATAATCGCCAGGGATTGTATTTGCAGTTGTTGCCTGCGTATCAGAAAATCCCATTTTTAGATTAAAATAATATGTACTTCCAGCGGTAACATCATCTTTTGTGATACTTGAACTTACTCCGGAAGAATCTGAAAACTCAACATAAATTGAAGAAATACTTGCGTCGCTGTTTATTAAAATTGGCAAACTTACAGTTGCTGTTGCTTCTTCTCCGGATTGAATATCTTTTAGTGTGATTATCTGGTTTGTTAAATCTGTACTTGTTGTTACATCTGTAAGCGACAAAGAGCCTTCGTAAACTTGTTTGGATTTTGCTTCGTCTATAAACGCCTTTACCGTGATTGTTGAAGAACCGGTCGGAACTTTTATTGAGAAAGTCAGTGTAGATGAATCAACAGTTCCGTTTGTTGTAACCGAAGTGCCTTTACAAGTGAGCGTGTAATAAAGAGTTCCGCTTGCCGCAGTAGGAAACGCTTGACGAGATGTAATGAGATTTCGAACTTGATGCGAAATCTCATTAGTAGATGCTGAATCAAGTTCGGAATGATTGATTGTGGTGATTGAACGTGTTAAAACAATCGCCTCGTTAGGCACATGAAGCGTTCCGCTCACAACAATGAAATCACCAGAGGAATCAGAAATACCTTCACTACCAAATCGGCATGAAACAAACGCGAATAATAAAAATACAAAAACAAATAAATATCGTTTTTTCATAAATCATCCTTAATGAAAATAAGATTCTTTCGCTTCGCTCGCGATGACGTATATCATGTTTAAATTCCATATAATTTTCCATTACGAAACCGAAGAACCGAGCAATAGTGTAAAATCCTTTATGTACTGAGTACTTTTATACGTGTATGTACAAGTTGAGGAAATTTCAAAACCTTCATAAGATTCAGATAATAAATTGTCTGTGAACCATTTTTCAAAAACTACTTTTGATACATTATTTAATGTTCCGTCTGTATTAAACTTTAAATCGGAAGCACATGGATATACATCATCGTAGGAATTATATAAATATGCAATCTCAATGATATCCGCCGTTAAGTCGAACGTCGCCTGATATTTTGTTCCCTCATATATGAACGTTACCAAAAGTTGATAACTTCCTGGAGCAACTGCACCGCTTATGTTGATTATGTTATTTGCAGAAACCGAAGTTGTTACACTTGAATCCGCATACAAAACGCCTCCGTTATACAATGAAACGGTTGTATTTGAAATTGTAGCGGCAACTTGCGTTCCGTCCACTTTTGTTGTTAAAGTCAGTGTTGTTGCGTCTGTTGTAGAAAGTTCTGACGAAGAAAGTGACATCGAAATGTTGTCGTTTATTTTTACCGTGAGCGAGCCAGAAGAACTTGACGGGATGTCGATTGTCGCCTGATTGTTTGTTGAATCAAGTTTAAGAGAATATTCCGTTGCATCCGAACCGATTATCGCTTTTACATAGTTCAAGTCGCTTTCAGTAAGAATGTATTCTGAGCCAGGCAAGTCGCTTCCTTTTAGAACTACATTACCTTCTGTGTAGGAATCAAGTTTGATTTTATAAGTGTTGCCTGCACTTGCAAAGGAAGAAAGAGGATAAATACAACTTCCATCACCTATTTTTATTGCATAATTGTAATCATCAAAGGTTACTTTTGTCGGATTGATGTACAAACAAGAGTCAGGTTTTACAGTTAGGAAATTTATTTCATAATTAGACGAAGATTCTGTATGATTATTTGAAAAAGTTCCTCCGTAAATATAAATTTTTTCATTATTACTAGATGTGTCCATTGTATGAATTGCACCACCAAAATTTCCTATTGCACTATTATCGTAAATAGAAGAACCATCATATATAAACAACTCTTGAGAAAAAACTTCTATACCAGAACTTTCAGAATTTACATTATGATGGAGCGTACCATAAAAATATACCGGTCCGCTTGTGTTGATTGCACCTCGTGAATTCGGTGAATTTGAATAATTTCCATAAATAGACGGAGCATGATTATTTTCATTTCCTACAGTCAGAGTAGAACTAGCCCCTTCAATACAAATTCCAGAACCGGTTGCATTTCCTGTAGGTTTTAAAGTTTCATTATGTGCCACGCTAGAATTTCCATTCATTGTGATATTTGCATAACTAGCATAAATTCCACCGCCATTTCCATTTGCCACATTTCCAAAATCGGTTGCAGTAAGCAAATCTGAAGTTGCCTTAATTCCGTCCGTAACTTCAATTTTATTTCCAATAATTGTGTCGCCGTCCAAAACAAGCGTCGGTTGTGCAGATGAACTTCCCGCAATGTAAACGCCTCCGCCATTTGCAGAAGTTGTGTAGCCGCCTGTAACTTGCACATTATTTAACGTGATTGTAGAAGCAGTTGCTGTATTTATGTACAAACATCTTCCAAGTGCAACTGAAGCTCCACCTGCGTTGATTGCATACGCTTTTCCTGCATAAGATTCAATCGTAAGATTCAATGCAGTTGTTGGTGCGATTTTTACAAAACTTGAATCTGTGAATGTTGAAGATGAAGTTGCCGTTATATCAGAAAGCAAAAAGATTGCGTAAGTTTTTGTTGTATCAATGCTTGCTGCAATTGTATTTACCGCTTTTTGAACTGTCGCGAACGGCAAATTCTTTGTTCCATCGTTAGAATCGCTTCCATTTGAAGAAACGTAATATGAAACATCTGCAGCAGTGCGTTTTTGAAGTTTTCCATCGTCGTCAATGTACCAAGTGTAGTTGTCAGTCGTATCATCGTCGTCGATTGTAAATAAATCTACAAAATCAGAAAGCGGACCTGAAAGACTTGCAGATTTTAGAAGTTGAGTTCCATTTTCGTAAGATGTATTTGAAATTGCAGGAGTAATTGTTGCAACAATTGATTTTCCGCTTGCCATAGTCAAGGCTGATGGAGTTACATTCTGCCCACCTAAAGTAAAACTTGTTGTTGAATCAGTTCCTATTGCAATCGTTTTTGAATTTGTGTCGTTAGGCCAACAGATATTTGCCCCGTAACCATCACAAGTATTATCAGAAATATCTGTTGTTCCAAAAAGCGAAAGATTTCCTGCAATGTAGATTCCTCCACCACTTCCTGCAGTTGCAGAATTTCCAGTTATTGTGCAACTTTCAAGTGTAAGATATTTCGCAGAAGAAATTGCAATTCCTCCACCATTTGCTTTTGTTGCCGTATTTTCGGTTATTGAAACATTTTTTAAGAAGATTTGGTTTGACTTTCCGTTTGTAACTTGAAGTCCGCCGCCATTATCTGTTGTCGCAATGTTTCTAGAAATTTCGCCGTCTTTCATATAAAATGTTTCTGAAGTATCAATCAAAATGCCACCTGCTCTTGTCGCAGTATTATTTTTTACAGAACAATCATACAAAGAAACTGTTCCGGAAACCTTTATTCCACCTGTAGGTTTTGAACTTGTATTATTCTGCAAATAACAATTATTCAAAGTTAAAGTTCCGCCACTTTCAACATCAACTAGAGGAGCACTTCCTTTTATACCGGCACTTGAGTTTCCATCAAAAATAATTCCTGTTGCATTTACTGTTCCACCGCTTGATAAAGTCAAAATTGAACCAGTGAATGCACTTCCACCCTCAACTCCATCATAACGTTTTAGCGTAACATTTGGTTTTGAATCCGCCAAATCAAAAGTCCAATAAGTTGAAGAACTTTCATCTGAACTTACAGAAATATTGCTCATCACATAAATTGTTGGATTCGTTGCATTTTTATTCAAGCGAGAAACTGCTACTTCCAAAGTTTTAACAGGAATATCATAAGATTTTCCTGTATTAGTATCATCACCATTTGTCGTGTCAAGATAAACAGTTTCATACAAAATTTTAGAAATCACAAGTTTTTGCAAAGTTTCGCTCGTATCAAGTTTTAATTCATAACCAGATGATTTTTGGTAATCACTTCCGTAAAGTTCAAAAAAATCAACACAATCAGAAATCGAAACAATCGCCGAAGTTGCTTGTATAACAGGATTTCCATTGGTGATTGTCGTATAAATTTTGCACTTTTGAGAATTAGAAAGCGTTGTTAATGTGCTAGAAACATTTATTGCTGCAGAAAGAGAATAAATTGTTTCAACATAAACGTCTGCTCCCAAAGTTATGCCTGATGCAAAGCCAGTATAAAAAATATCAAAATTATAAATACTTGAACCAAAATAAGAATTATTTTTTATGCTTCCTCCAATTGCATTCAACTTGCTATTTTCGTCAGAAAGATAAACGCCGGAATGATAATAACTTTCAGCTGAATAATTATCACAAATTTCTGCACCAGAATACATATTTAAATTTGAACTTGAAAGATAAATTCCAGAAGAAACATAAAGTGTCGAAGAATAATGATGATGAATTTTTCCGAATAATTCGATTGTTGAAGAATCTTTTGCAGAAATCGAACTACTTACTGTCGGAGTTGAACCAGGAGATTTCGCAGTCGCTCCATTTGCATAAATTTCACTATCCTTGTTGATTGTAAGCGTTGTATTAGAAATATAAATACCGCCACCGTCTAAAGTTGCATAATTATTTAAGACTTTTGTACTTTCAAGAATAACTTTTGCATAAGTTGCATAAATTGCTCCGCCATTCACGCTCGAATTTGATGATGTTGTTGAATTTGGTGCATAAGTTGTATTTTGAGTTCCGTCTGATAAAGCCAAAATTGAATCATTCGTTTTTCCAATTTCACAATTTAATAACATCAACACTGGAGAATTGTCGGAACTTCCAGCAACGTGAATTGCTCCACCGTCGCCGTCAGAATATCCGCCTGTCAAAACAAGATTTTTTAACGTTACATTTGCATTTTCACCAATGTAAAAAATGCGTCCGTTTGTAGAAGAATTTGAATTTCTGTTTGCATTTATTGTAATTGATGATTTTTCAAAAGGTTCGATTGTAAGATTAAATGTTGAACTTGGCGAAATAACGATGAGTGAATTTCCATTTGTAAAATCTGTTGTAAAATCATCATCAGTTGCGGTTAAGTCGTCTTTTAAATAAATTTTATATAATGATGATTTGTCATTTGCGTTTTGTAAAACTGTAACCGCTTTTTGAATTGTTGCGTAAGGTGCAAAGAATGAACCGTCGCCAAAGTCGCTTCCAATTGAAGAAACATAGCAAACTTTTGATACAAAAGCCGAAACCATTGCGTCCGTAACAAAAATCTGATTATTTGTTGTATCGATATATTCTTCGTTAGAATTTGCTTGCCATGAATTAGTTGTCATTCCATCAAAAACGTTGATTGTCTGTATAAAATGATATTTTGGTTCATCGGCAGAATCATAAAAAACAAACACAACTTGATGTATTCCGCTTGGAACTTTTGTATATGTATTTGCAGAAGATGAATCCGGAATTAAATCAAACGAAGAAACGGTTCCACTTGTAATTTTTTTTGAGTATAATTTTGAATCGATTGTCCAACTTGCAGTCGCATAAGAAATATAAGTTTCAGAAAAACCAAAATTCAATGCAACAGTTCCAGTTCCACTTGTTGTTGGCAAAAGTGTAATAAAAATATCTGCAATATCAGAAGATTCAACAGTAACTTTTTCGCTTCCACTCATTATTGAAGTTTTTTCCGCATCTGATGAATAATAAGCGGTTGCTGTAAGAGTCCAAGTTGCAGAGTACAAATCAAGAGAAAAATCACTTCCCAAATCAAAATCATCGGAAGTTATGGTTGCTTTTTTTGTATCATCTGTCGCTGTTACAAAATATTTTATTGATGTTGTATAAGGAAGTGCCGTTCTTACAGAAGATGTGATGTTTGAATTTATTTCTGAACTACTTGAATTTGTTTTTGTGGTAGTTGAATCTTTGCCTGTTCTGCAAAATGCAGGCTGGTCAGCAGATAAATTGTCAAAACTAGCGCCATCAGAATCATCCGCAGAACCTAAAACCTTATAGAATGTTTTTTCAGTTTCGTTAGAAGAAATATCAGATTTTACAAAATCGTCAGGAGTTCTAAACACACAAGAAGAAAAAACAAAAAAAGTACTCGCCATTACAAAAAATGTGTTTTTGAGAAAATTATTTTGTTTTTCAAATATCACGTGTTTCATTTTTGTCCTTTCTCCTTGATTTTCATCATTGCAAACGTTGACTCCGTAATTGAGAGCAAAATCTGACTACCGACAAGCAGAAGCTAATCAATCTCATCAACCATTATCCAACTAGTCATTTTACCACTGCCGTGACATTTCCACTGTACATAACGCCGTCCATTTCTGCATTTAGGTTGATGTAATATGTGCCTGGTGGCATTGATGATGTAAACGTTACAACGCAAGTTGCAGTAGATGAAGTTCCATCTTTTTTTGTTGTATTTACATAAGTTGCATCCGAAATTTCTGTTCCACCGAAAGTTGTGATTTCAACGTCTCCCCAGGTGATTGCTTTACCACTTGTTGACACCGCCGTAATTGTGATTTTGTTTTCGCTTCCGTAAACAAGAGAGTCGCTCGCAGTTGAATTAAATGTAACTGTGCTATCGAACGGAGTTGTTGTGCTTCCACTAGAAGAATTTGTTTTTATTTTGAGCAACGCTTTTTTTCCTGTCGAATCAGCTTCTAGTGAATATATTGAAGAAGGTGAAGTTGCCGAAAGTGAATCATAAATTGCGAATCTGTCGATTACGTCTGCAACTGTGAGCGAAGATGAATCTGCAATTGAGAAAACTGTTTCGCCACCGTAAAGAGTCACATCTGAATTGTAGATGATTTTTGAAATGTCCGTTGTTGTATACGTATCGTCGATTGTTAATTGTGTATCAGAGTTATATAATACATACATTCCTACGTAAGCATCGTTTGAAATAGTAAAATCACAAAGTGATAATCTTATATAATCAACCTTTCCTCCCGACATATTCATTTTTGTATTGGAACTTATATCTGCTTGTGCATTTCCTGATAAATCTGTTGAAGAAGAAATTTCTCCGCCTATAAAATTCAACGTTCCTGTTTTTAATAATTTTACGCCAACTCCATAATAGTCGCTTTTATTTTTTGTAATTGAACAATTCAAATTTAATGTTCCATAATGAGGATAAAAAAGTGTCATAAATGTTGTACAATCTGAAACAGTTACGCCACTTCCAAATGTTGCAGTATCATTTGAACCGCACATAAACAAAACCGCACCGAAATATTTTGTGCTCGAATTTTCATACAAATATAGGTTTGTTATATTCAAGTTATCAACAGAAAGATTAATTGCACTTGTAAAACCGTTTACTTTAAAAATTCGTCCTACAGTTGCACCATCTCCACTGATTGTTGAATAAGACGCAGAGTTAGTGGCCCATGAAAGAACATTAAGCGTAAGTTCATTGCTGCTTGCGTTTTCTACATTACATAATGTTGGTGTACTGATTGTACTAATTGTACCAAAAATATCAGATTCATCACTCGTAGTCGTAAACGTCGTTGAAGAATCAATCTGCAAATCGCCAAGCAAATACAGAGTGTACACTTTTCCTCTTGTTGTTGCGTTCGCCATATTTATTGCATCAACTGCACCTTGCAAAGTTTTGTAAGCTTTGTCGTAGTTTCCGCCTTCTGCAGTTGTATCATCACCGTTTGTTGGATTAACGTAGTAATATTGATTTATTGCTGATATAGTGTTTGTTTCGTACAAATAACCATTTGAGTTTATTGCCCAATCAGATTTTTCCATAGAAAAAATCGAATAATTTGTAGAAACATTTTCTCCGGTTAAAACTTGCCTTCCGCGAGTATAATATGAATTGTTTGTATAAAGTGAAACACTATTACCATCTGCGTTTTTGTAAGTTGAATCAAAATTAATCGTTACATCATCAGAGTCAAAGTAAAAATCATCATTTAATGTACAAGTTCCTAAAAAAGAAATATTTTTTTTAGTTCTAATTCCATAAGACGAATTATTACTTACCGTTAAATTTTCTAAAGTTAAAGAAATAGAAGCATCTACAGCATTTATTCCCACACGATTATCTGTAAATTTTGTATCCGAAATAGAAATACTAACAGAAGTTGCAAGCGTACCAAAACTTAATGCGTCATAATAACCGGTAAAAGATGAATTTTTTATTGTTAAACTAGATGATGTTTGCACAAATATGCCAACACAAGAAGTTGAAGCTTTACTACTTCCAATAAAATCTATATTTGAAAGAGTTGCACTAACAGATGTTGCATACATAATAAGTGGACAATTGCTTGTAATTGAAGAATTGTTTCCAACTAACTTTCCACCGGAATTTCCATAATAAAATAAATGCTCTAGAGAAATTGCATCTACAGATTCTGTAAAATTTACATTACAAATTGTTAGAGTTGTTGATTCTGAAACTGATATAGACACATTCTTTGTTCTTTTTATTATTCCTCTCTTCGACGTTTCAAGGATTGTACTTGCATCATTATAAATTATTCCGCTTTCATCATAAGTTGTAAGCATCATATTTTTTGAAATTGTTATTGCACTTGCAAACGTTGCAGTTGTTCCGCTTTTTATGCAGATTGGAGCGTCTATTTCAAATCCTTCTACAAGCGAAACTGCATCTTCAAAAGAATTTAACGGACTTGAAACTGAAACTCCATTTCCGTTTGTGGTTGCATCGCCATCAACGTAAATTGCCTTTGCGTTAGAAATTGAAATATTATTAGTACTTATAGAAAATTTGCCGTTTTGAATAAAACCGCCATCCGCTGTCCATTCATCAGTTAAAAGAGAATTTGCAATATTTACAATTTTTGTAGTTGAACAAACCCAAATTCCTGTAACAGAACCACTGGCAACTTCTCCCGAATAAAACTTAAAAACAACTTTATAAACACCTGCCTGGACAGAATTTCCATCAAAATTAAAAATATCGTAATAATTTTCGCTAGAATCTTGCTGAGTCAAATCTAAAACTTGAGTTCCTGTTGCTTTTGTAGAAAGATTTTCCCAAGAAGCAATCGCACTTTTTACACTTGTAGTTTCTGTGTAAATTAAAAGATTTGCAGAACCTTTTGAATCACTTTCTGTATACGGTAAAGTTTGAATTTTTACATCTTCAAGAGTTGGACTTTCATCAGTTAGAGTTAAAGTTGTACTTCCAACAAAAAGTTTGATTCCATTAGAATAATTGCTTTCGGTTAAATTCGTGCCATAATAAATTTCGCAAGAAATTATCCAAGTTGCATTTTGTAATGTAAATGTAAAAGAATTTTTGCTAGTTGCAAGAGTTTGAGTTGTTTGATTATCTGCCGTTGCAGAAAAATAATAGAAAAAATTTGATGATTCGTAAGTTGGAGTTGCGTTTCGTGATTTTGTGTTTTCATTTACGTTTTTAAAAGATTGATTTTCTGATTTTCCAGTTATCGTATGAACGACTTTACTTGATGATGGAGGCGTTGAAAAGTCTTCCATCAAATTTAATTTTCCACAAGAAAAAAATAAAAGTGAAAAAATAAAATTAAAAAAAAGAAAAACTTTCTTCATCATTAAAAAGTATTATAACACTTATATTTTTTTTAATTCAATAATTATTCACAGATTATTCACGGATATCAGTTTTGAAAAAAATTGCTCGCTTTATGACATTGCTGAACGAGTTTGGTAGGCAAACTTCGCAGTACTTAACACACCTGTGAGTAAGCACAAACGTCAATAACTTCCACAAAATAAACGGAGCGAAGTAATGGAGCACTTGTCTACCGGTAGGTAGAACAGACAAGAATTCAACCATCACATTAAATATTCGTCTACGTAATTTGCGAAAATTTTTCTACACATCAATTGATTTTGAAAAGAAAACTGATATTCCTTCTTCTGGAAATTTTTCTTTTATTGCTGCAATTATAGATTTTATTTTTTTTGCTCCAATTTCATCAGTATATGCGAATAAAATAAAATTCATTTCTGGCCAAGTTGTATCGCCTAATTTTTTAGAATGAATTCCTCTTCCTTGAACATCTGGTAAAACCGTATATTGAATTTCCGGAATTTCTTGTTCCAATAATTCTATAATATCATCTTGTACCGACTGATTTGCAATAATTTCGGCTTTATATAAATCTTCCATTTTACATTCCTTAAAAAGATTTGAATTTTAAACCACTTCACACAAAAATGCGAAGTGGCATTTTATAAAATTATTCAGTTTTTGGCTCTAAATCAGCATATTTTACAACGATTAAAGATTTCTTTTTATCTTTTGGTTTCATTACTAAACTATACAAAACCGGAATAATTAATAATGTTACAAAAGTACTAGAAATCAATCCTCCGACAACTGCCATTGCAATTGGTTGTACCATCATCGCTTGTCCTCCAGTTGCAAAACACATTGGAACCATTCCTAAAATTGTTGTTAAAGTTGTCATTAAAACAGGTCTTAAACGGCTCGTTCCCGCTTCGTGACAAGCTTCCATCAAAGGAATTCCTCTTCCAACTAAAAGATTTGTATAATCGACCAAAATAATTCCGTTATTTACAACAATTCCTACAAGCATAATAATTCCAACCATCGACATAATTGAAAGTGCTTGCCCCGTAATTTTATAAAGGAAAACAACTCCAATAATTAAGAAAGGCATTGTCACAAGATTGATTAAAGGAGCTTTAAAACTTTCATAAGTTGCCGCCATTACTCCAAAAACAAGAATAATAGCCATTGCAATAATCTTTAAATAAAGTTTCATTTGAGTCATTGTGTCTTGCCAAGAACCTTCAAAACTGACTGTCACTGTATCTGGAATAATATAATTATTTTCTATTTCTTGTTTGATTGAGTCTTCAACTAAGTTTGCATTTACATCTGTAAGAATGCTTGTTCTTACGTGAATAATTCTTGTTTGATTTTCGCGACTAATAGAAACCGGGCCTAAACCTTTTCTAAAACTTGCAAAATTTGAAACCGCAACCATTCCTTTTGAACCACGAACATAAATTTGATCCAAATCATCTATAGTTTTTCTGTCATCTGCATCATAACAAACAATTACATTATAATCTTTTCCGCCAGACCGATATACACTTGCTGTTGTTCCATTTATTGCATAATTAATTTCTCTTGCAACAGTTGTAACATCAACTCCAAACTGATATGCTCGCTCTCTATCAATAACAAGTTCTACCTGAGGCAAACCTTTATCCATAGAAATACTTGGTTCTCCGGTATTTGCAACCGATTCAATCGCTTCTGAATACCAATCTGCAACTTGTAAAGCCGCATCTATATCATCTGAGCGGATTACAATATCAATATCATCACCCATCATTTGACCACGCATTCCTGAATTAAATGTAAATCTTACTCCAGGATATTCATCAAAATGTTTACGAAGTTTTTGTTGAATTGTAGCGGCATCATCAATTTGTTTTTCTGATTCCGGAAGAGTGATTTCTATAGAACCTCTATTTGTTGAAGAAGAACGTCCTCCACGACCAATTGTTGTTGTGATATTTTCGTATCCTTCCACCTCTTTTTTTACAATATCTTCAAAAGATAAAAGAACTTCTTTTGTTGTATCAAAAGGTGTTCCTACAGCCATAGTTACATTTAAAGTTACAGAACTATCATTTCCACTTGGCATCATATTGATTTGTAAAGTTCCTATTAGTCCAATTGAAATGGCTAAAACACAAAGTGAAATTACAATTGTAACAAGACGATTTTGAAGACATTTTTTTAAGAGTTTTGAATAAAGTTTTTCAACCCAACTAATTGCTTTTTCAAAAATTCCATAAATTGTTTTTAAAACTGGATTTCTTACAGGTTTTTCATTTCTATTTGTAAGTGGAAGAAATTTTCCTGCCAAAACCGGAACTAAGAAAATTGCAACTAACAAAGATGAAACAAGTGCAATTACAATTGTAAAAATAATTCCTTGGAACATTTGTCCCATCATTCCAAGTTCTTTTATAAAGAAAAGAAACGGAATAAATACACAAATTGTTGTAAGATTTCCGGAAATTACAGACATCAACATTTCTTGTGTACCTAAGATTGCTGCAACTTTTGGACGAGCTCCGCGCTGCCTATACGTATAAATATTATCAATCATTACAATAGAAGCATCAACAACCATTCCTAAACCAAGAATTAATCCTGTTAAAGTCATCATATTTAACGTAATTCCAAACATACTCATTGCAAACAAAGTAATAATCATAGAAAGCGGAATTGAAATTGCAATAATGATTGTTGATTTGAAACTTCTTAAGAAAATCCACAAAATTACAACTGCTAAAATTAAACCTTGATAAAGAGATTCCAGCAAAATGTTAATTGTTTCTCGAATTGATTCTGTGTCATCAGAAATTATTTCCATTGTAATATCTGATGGTAAAGACTCTTTTAATTGGTCCATTTTTTTGTAAACATTATCAGCAACAGATACAGAATTTGAACCAGATTGTTTTGTTATAGAAACATAAACTCCTTTTTCCCCATTGATATACGATTCTGAAGAAACTTCTGCAAATCCTAAATACGCTTTTCCAATATCTCTTAGGCGAACATCATAGCCATTTATAGTAGAAATAACTGTATCATTTATTTCTTCAATACTCGAAAATTCCCCTGTTGTTCTAACTATATAATTTCTATTTCCGTCTAAAACTTTTCCACCACCAAGTTCCAAATTCTGTTTTGAAAGTGCACTTACAACAGTTGGAATTGTGTATCCATAAGCCGCCATTCTATTTTGATTTAGTTCAACATTGACTTGTGCTGTACGACCACCGGTTACATCTGCTTCTGCAACTCCATCTGCTTGTTCAAGAATATCAACAATCTGACTTTCTGCAATTTGTTTTATATCATCTACAGAACGATTTCCTCGCACTAAAATACGCATAATTGGCATAGAATCGGAACTAAAACGCATAATTGATGGTGTACTTGCAGAGTCCGGAAGTGCTCGTTTTACTCTATCAAGTTTGTCGCGAATGTCATTTATGGTTGATTCCATATCTGTTCCATAATCAAATTCCAACATAACTCTTGAAGAACCTTCCGCAGATGTTGAACTTAATGATTTTAATCCATTTACACTTACAACAGCACTTTCAATTGGCTTTGTGATTGTACTTTCCACCGATTCAGGTCCTGCATTTGAATAAGTTGTCATAATCATTACTACAGGATTTTCTGTTTCCGGAAATAAAGCGATTGCAATTTTGCTAAAAGTAAAAATTCCTAATAAACCCAATAAAACAAAAATTATAAGAATTAGGACTGGGTGATCCATTGTTTTTCTAGAAACGCTCATTAATCACCTCGTTTTAGTTATTTGGTTTTTGATTATTTGTAATATCTTTTATTGAAGAACCATCTGTAAGAGTTAACATTCCTTCCACAACGACAGTTTCTCCTTTTTCAATTCCTGTTAAAATTTGATAGTAACTATCAACATTTTCTCCTAAAGTTACTTCTCGTTTTGAAACAGTTTTTCCATCATCATTTACAATATAAACATAATATTTATCATTATTATTTACTAAAGAATCTTGAGGAATTGCAATTTTTCCGGAATATTCTGTTGTATAGAGTTTTACATTTGCAAACATTCCAGAATTTATTCGCGAATCTTTT
Source organism: uncultured Treponema sp. (assembly GCA_964541735.1). Lineage (GTDB taxonomy): Bacteria > Spirochaetota > Spirochaetia > Treponematales > Treponemataceae > Treponema_D. Next base: position 40,384 of record CAZIQK010000011.1, on the reverse strand, counting down.
TTATCAAAATTAAGGATGATTTCTTTTGTTCTTGTAGACGCATCTACAACTGGAGAAATTCTAACAACTTGTGCATTAAAAATAACTCCGGGATATGCTTTTAAAGTAATTTCTGCTTTTTGTCCAATTTCCAATTCTGCAACATATCGTTCAGGAATATTTGCTGTTACTTGAAGATTATCAACATCACCAATTTTTGTTATAACAGAACCAGTTGTAACTTTTTGACCAGTTTTTACTGGAGAAGAAATTATACTTCCGCCAATTGGTGCAATAACCGGACTTTTTTCGTAATAACTTCCAGCTTCTGAAGAATCAACATACGCTAAAATATCACCTTTTTTTACAGATGAACCAAGAGACACTTTCATTTCTACAACTGTTCCACCAATTGCAGGAAAAACTTCTATTGAAGTTTGAGTTTCAACTTCTCCATTTGTTCTTACATAACTTTTCAAAGTAACTTCATCAGCCACAACTGTTCGGACAGAAGTCACCGATTGAGATTGCATTCCACCGCGCGAACCTCTTGGAGCCATAAAATTTGCTTGTTTTTTATTTTTAGAAATTCCAATTATTACAAAACATATTATTGTGATTAAAATTGCCGAAATAATAATAATTGCTGTACGTTTTTTTGATTTAACAGATTTTGTTTGATTTTCTGTTGCCATATTTTCCTCCAAAAAAAAATAACCTTTTTAATTTTCTTCATTACCAAGAGTTCCAAAAGGAATTCCTAATGTATTTTCCAAATCTAAAATATTACTAATCATAGAATATTTTTGTTGCATTAAATTTAATTTTGCATTCATTAAAGAATCTGATGCATCTTGTAAAGTCAAAATATCTTTTGAACCAAGATTATACGCTCTCAAAGTCATATCATATTTTTTTTGAGCAAGTTCTACATTTTTATTTAAAAGTTCAAATTGAGTTTGCGACTGTAAAATTGTTTTTATGCTATTATTAATTGCAAGTTCTACAGAAGTTTTTTGATTTTCAAGTTGAATTTCTAAATCTTTAAGAGTTGCTTTTTGACTTTCTACACTCAACGCTCCTGATGACCAAGGAAGAAATCCATCTAAAGGAATTGAAAGATTGATTCCTAAAGAATTTCCGGTTGTATTCCAATTTCTCTCACCATTCATTCCTAAAGAATTTGCTTTTCCATAATTGTAAGATACACTTACGGTAGGTCCCCAGGCAGAAAATCTTGTCGCCATAAGTTGAAGTTTTGCCAATTCTATTTGAGATTCAATTGTTCTTACAGAAGGAATTTCATCTGTTGAAGTAGAAACAGAAAGACTACCAAAACCATTAAATTCATCAAGATTTCCTTCCAAAATAATTTCTACATTTTGCGAAATTCCTAAAATCTGTTTAAACATCGCAAGATTATTTTCATACAAATTTTCTCTAGATTCATAATTTGGTAAAAGACTTTCATAAGCGTATTGTGAAGAAAGTAAATCTAATTCAGAAAGTTGACCTCGATTATATTTATCCAAATTCAATTCATAACGTTGTTTTGCAGTTTCAATATTTCTTTTTAAAAGTCCTAAATATTCTTTTGAATATAAAAGATTGTAAAATGCTTTTCTAACTTCTATTTCTATAGAACGAACTGCATTTTCATAATCAACAATTCCATTCTCATAATTTAATTTTGCAGATTTTATTGAAGCAAACAAAGCCGGACTTAAACCAAGAGAAACAGAAACACTACCTGACATTTGCCATTTATCAGAGTTTTCAAAAGGAAGTGAATAAGAACCATTTGCTCTTATGGAAGGACTCACACTATTCCAAGAATATTTGTTTTTTTCTTCCAAAAGTTCCAACTTAATTTTTTGACGTTGCAAAGAAAGATTATTATCGGCAGCAAGCATAACAGCATCATCAATTGTAAGTGTACGTCGAGTGAGTTCTTCTTGTGCAAAAATCGTTGCAGAAAGAACAAAAAAGATTGTCCATAAAAAAAACTTTTTTTTCATCATAAAAATCCTAAATTTTTTAGTTTAAAAAGATTATATTAAAATCTTACTTCCTTTTCGCTCAAAAAAAACATAAAATTTTATTATATCCACATAAATAATTGTTTTAACAATAAAAATATGATTTTGCGATAGTTTTTTAGTTGGCATATTTACAAAAAAAAATAAGAACAAAGTTTCATATTTTCTAGATTAATAAAATTTCATTGACACACAAATTCGGAAAATCTATATTATCTCTAAATTTTAATGCAATTCTCATTTAATAATGCTATATTTAAAATAAAAATGCGTTTTATGCATTTTTTATGGAGAAAAAATTGAGTTCCGAATATACATTTAAAACTTCAGAAGAAGACCCAAACGGATTGATAAAAGAATTTTTCCAATTAAACGAAAATTATTCACAAGAAGATAAAAATCGAATCATAAAAGCATGGAATCTTCTTATAGAAAAAACAAATGGCACTCGTAGACCTTGCGGAAAGCCTTATTATATGCATCCTCTCAGAGTTGCAAATATTCTTGCACAAAACAAACTTGATGTCGAAACAATCATTTCTGCAATTCTTCATCCAATTCATAAATTTGGAATCAGTCCTGAAGAAATAAAATCTGAATTTGGAGAAATTGTTGCAAACATTTTAATCACAACAAACAAAATTATTTCTCTTCCAATGAATTCAAAAACTCTACATCAATCTGACGCAATTAGAAAAATGTTATTTGCAATGTGTAATGATGCAAGAGTTATTCTTCTCACACTTTCTGATAGACTTGACCGAATTAGAAATATAAACAGCTTAAATCAAGACCAACAACGAGCATTAACAGAAGCGGTGATTGAAATTTGGGCTCCTCTTGCCGACCGACTCGGAATGCAAAAAGAAAAAAATGAATTTGAAGATTTAAGTCTTCGTTATAATCATCCAGATGCATATTTACAAATTAAAAATATTGTTTCTCAAACTCAAGAAGAACGTGCAGCATATTTGGAAAAAGCAGTAAACAACATTTATAAAGCGACAGAAAAACTTGGAATAAACGTTACAATTTCAAGACGTGCAAAACATTATTATTCAATCTATCAAAAAATGAGAAAACGTAATAAATCTGCTGATGAACTTTATGATTTATTTGCTCTTAGAATTTTATGTAATTCATCATCAGAATGTTATACACTTGTAGGAATTGTTCACGGACTCTGGAAACCAATGGATGGACGTTTTAAAGATTATATCGCTATGCCAAAATCAAATGGTTATCAATCTTTGCATACAACTGTAATTTGTGAAGGAAAACCACTTGAAATACAAATTCGTACTTACGAAATGCACAATATGGCTGAGCACGGAATTGCATCTCACTGGCTTTATAAAAAAGGAACAAATCATGATTTAGTTGAAGCAGACAAACTCGATATTTTTAATAAACTTCAGCAATTCAAAAAAATAGACATTACCGACGGCGAAACTTTTAATAATCTTAAAAATGAACTTTTAGGCGATGAAATTTATGTTTTCACTCCAAAAGGTGATGTTAGAAAACTTCCTTCTGGAGCAACTGCCATTGATTTTGCATATTCAATTCATTCTGCAATTGGAGAAAAGATTATCGCTGCAAAAGCTGATGGAAAAATCATTCCATTAACAAAACCGCTAGAAAACACGCAAATTATAGAAATAATTACAAATCCACAAGCTCATCCTACAGAAAGTCAACTTAATATTGTAAAAACTTCTAAAGCTCATCAAAAAATTCATGCTTGGCTTATGAATAATGATGCTAACTTTAGTGAAAAATTCCAAGCCGAAAAAGTAGAACAAAATGAACCTTCTCCTGTAAAAATTAGAAAACAACATTTTAAGAAAAACGATGCTCATCCAGAAATAACACAACAAAATATTCATCACGATGTTTTAGTTCAAGGTGATAAAAATGTTTTATATAATCTTGCGCAATGTTGTAAACCGGTTTTTCCAAATTTAATAGTTGGTTATGTTACAAGAATGAAAGGAGTTTCTATTCACCGTGCAGATTGTCTGATTTATCAAAGAATTCCAAACAAAGAAAATCGTTCTGTGCAAGTTGAGTGGAATGATTAAGCTAAATATGCATTCATAAACTTTAAAGGCCTTTTAGCTTAATCTCTCATTTTGCAAAGCAAAATGAGTAAAATGCTTTCTTGTTTTTCAAATTGCTAAATATGCATTCATAAACTTTAAATGCATTCTAGCTTAATCTCTCATTTTGCAAAGCAAAATGAGTAAAGTGCTTTCTTGTTTTTCAAATTGCTAAATATGCATTCATAAACTTTAAATGCATTCTAGCTTAATCTCTCATTTTGCAAAGCAAAATGAGTAAAGTGCTTTCTTGTTTTTCAAATTGCTAAATATGCGTACTTAAACTTTAAAGGCCTTTTAACTTAATCTCTTATTTTAAATTTCGCGAACGCCATCACCGGAAGAACATGCAAAAAATCCGCCATCATAACCAATAATTTTTTTATATTCTTCACCAACATTTTTTATAAATTCTTCAAGATTTTTTTTATGAACAAGAGCAATTGCACAACCTCCAAAACCGGCACCAGTCATTCTTGCACCAATACAACCTTTTTGTTTAGAAGCTTCGTTTACCAAAGTATCAAGTTCAATTCCTGTAACTTCGTAATCATCACGCAAAGAATTGTGAGAAGCATAAAGAAGTTGTCCTAGTTCTTTTAAATTATTTGATTTTAATGCATCTACCGCTTTTAAAACTCTATCCATTTCTGTAACACAATGTCGCACACGACGATAAATTACATCATCTTTTATAAGAGTTCCAATTTCATTAAATTTTTCTACAGAAATGCTACAAAGATTTGGAATATCAAAACCAGATTTTTGCAAAATTGAAAGCCCTTCTTCGCATTGAGAACGTCTTTCATTGTATTTTGAATCTGCAAGTTTTCGCTGCTTTTTTGTATTCATTACGACAAATCTATAATCACCAAGATTCAAAGGAACATACTCGTGTTCGATTTTTGCACAATCTAAAACCTCAGCTGTGTTCTTTTTTGCAGTTGCGATTATATATTGGTCCATAATTCCGCAATTTACATTCATAAATTCGTGTTCTGATTGTTGTCCCATAAGTGCAATATCTTTTCTGGAAATATTAAAACCAAAAGTTTCGCTAACAGCCCAAGCAAATCCACATTCTAATGCTGATGATGATGAAATTCCTCCCGCACTAGGAACGTTACTTGCAATAAGAACTTCAAATCCACAAGGAAAAGAAAAACCTCTTTTCTTCATACAAGAAAGAATTCCGTTTAAAAAATTGGCATAATCATTTTTTTTGTCAAACTCAAAATCCGTTTCTGTGGTAAATTCAAAAGTTCCCGGAAAAAATAAATCATTATAAATAATTTTTTTATCATCACGCTTTCGGATTGCACAATACAGATATTTATCTATTGCAGCAGGAAAAACTTTTCCACCATTATAATCAATATGTTCGCCAATAATATTAATTCTTGCTGGAGAAGCAAACATTCTAATTTCATTTTCGTTATTTCCATAAACTTCAATAAAATTTTCACGTAAAAGTTCTGGTGTTACATCAAATTTTTCTTTCATAAGATTGTCCTTTATATATTTTTTTAAGCATATGCCACTTGAGCACTTTTTTTTAAATTATTTTTTAAACAAAACTAACATAATATTCATTTTTTTCTTTTCAGCATAAAATGCATTCTTATTTACTTATTCCATTTTCTAATTTTTTAGTCCTAACAAAATACCTTCTTTTGCTTTTATTCTTTTTACATAATCAAAAACAGAATCTAGTGAAGTTTCAAATGCCATTCCGCCCATTGGTAAACCTTCTTTTTTTAAAAGTTTATTAACATTATGAATATCGCTCCCACTTGTAACTGGAAAACCATATTGTTTAGCATAAAGTTCGGCAAGTTCATTTTCTTCTAATTTGTTTCCGGCATTATAAATTTCAACACCATGAACTTCTCGCGGATGAACGTGAATTGCGTCCATATAACCACGTAATCTAAAAGGATGAGCTTGAATCATAAGTCCACCAACAGAATTTACAGCGTTAAAAAGTTCTACATGTCGCATTTTTTCAACTTCCGGATGAGATAAAAGCCAATTTTTATCAAAACCATAAATCAAATAATCATCGCCATCAAAAGTTTGTTCTATGCCAAAAAAAACTTTAAATTCATTTTCTGTTCCTAAAAGATTATTTTCGATATTGAATTTTTCTGCTGCATTTTTTGCGGCTTCGTATCCACTACAATAAATTTGGACACGTTTTTCCCATTTTTCGTCTTTTGGAGCGTTTGTATTTCCTCCAAAAAAATGGTCTGTTACAAAAATTCCTGAATATCCGTTTTCGTAAAAAGGTTTTATATAATCTGAACCATCTGTTGAACCACAGGCAGAACCTTGTGATGTGTGAAGATGCGTTTCGTATTTAAAAACTTTCATTTTATAATTATAAATTTTATTTTATTTTTTGAATAGAAAAATAAATAGAATTAAATAAAATATTCACTATTGAACGTAAAAAATGATATAATAATTTTATGAAAAAGACAGTTTATATTATTGGACATAAAAATCCTGATACGGATGCTATAGTTTCTGCGGTTGGATATGCAAGACTAAAAAATCTTTTGGGTCATCCTGAATACGTTGCCGCTCGGGCAGGTCATTTAAATCCACAAACAAGATATATTTTTGAAAAATTTGGAGTTCAAAAACCTGAATACATCACAGATTTAATTCCAAAAGTAAAATATTTTATGCAATCGGAAGTAGAAACAGTTACTGAAGATGTTTCTGTTTGGGAATCTATTGAAAAAATGGAAAAATCTGAAAATCGCGTTATGCCAGTCGTTGATGAAAATGGAAAATATCTTTCGCTTTTGCATTATTCCGGTTTTGCTCGCGGAGTTTTGACGATTTTGAATCCGGAAAAAAACCACCGATTTTCTACAAGCATAAATCTTATTCAAAAAACGCTAAACGCGCAGCCACTTTACATTACCGGTGATGCTGATAAAAATTTTAATGCTTCAATTCACGTTGCATCATCCTCTTTAAAAACTTTTGAAAAACGCTTAAACGCGCATGCAAGCGAAGACATTGTAGTAATTGCTTCTGACCGCGAAGATATTCACAAAATGTGTATTGAACATAAAGTTAAACTTTTGATAACGACTAGTGATTGTATTGTTTCAAAAGAACTTAAAGAACTTGCCGAAAAAAATGGAGTTTCTATAATCGTAAGTCCCTACTCTACTTCACCAACTTCTATGTTGATTGCATATTCCATGCCGGTAAAAGTTATGGGTGATAAAGAAATCAAAACTGTTCACATCAATGATTCTGTTGCAAAAATAAAAGATATTTTAAAAGATGCTCATTGTAAATATCTTCCGGTTGTTGATGATGAAAATAAAGTTATAGGTATGATTTCTGAACATGATTTATTAAAAGAACCAAATATTGAAGTAATTCTTGTAGACCACAATGAAATCACACAAGCAGTTGAAGGAATTGAACATTACACAATTCAAGAAGTGATAGACCATCACCGAATTGGAGCAATTCCAACAAAAAATCCGATTACATTTATAAATAGACCAGTTGGTTCAACAGCAACTCAAATTGCAGGACTTTATCAAGAATATAAAATTCCTATTCCAAAAGATATTGCACCACTTTTGTTGTGTGGAATTTTATCTGATACTTTGATTTTGCAATCAGCAACAACAACAGATGTCGATAGAGAAATGGCAGAATATCTTTCTAGTATTTCTGATTTAGATTATAAAGAACTTGGAAATGAAATTTTGATTGCGGGAAGTAACACAACAGGACGTTCTGCAAATGAATTAATTCATCAAGATATGAAAGAATATGTTGAAGGAAAAATTGCATATACCGCAAGCCAGATAGAAGTTGGAAATACTAAAGAGATTTTGGATAGAAAAGAAGAATTTCTATCTGAACTTGAGATTGAAAAACGCACTCATAAAGCATTATTTTCTTGCCTCTTAGTTACCGACATCACAAAACTTTCCAGTGTTCTTTTAATCGCATACGATTCAAAATTTGAACCATTTATCAACTGGCCAAAAATGGAAGATAACGTTTACTATTTGCAAGATGTAGTTTCTCGAAAAAAACAATTGATTCCACTAATTACAGAAGCTGTTGTAAATTATTCAAAGTAGAGGTCTGTCCCTACGCAGATATTTTTACAACTTGCGTTGCACCAACACTTTTTTTTCAATATAATTTTGCTATGTTACGAGAAAAGATTGTTGTTTTAGATTTTGGAAGCCAATATGCACACTTAATTGCAAAACGCTTTCGTATGTTAGGTTATTATTCAGAAATTGCACTTCCTTCTACAAATTTATCTGTTTTTGAAAATTGTAAAGGAATTATTTTTTCTGGTGGACCTTCTTCTGTTTATGATGAAAATATTCCACAATTTAATACAGAAATTTTGAATCTTGAAATTCCAATTTTAGGATTATGTTATGGTCATCAACTTATGGCAAAAAGTTATGGTGGAAAAGTTGGAAAAGCTGATGTTGGTGAATTTGGTTTTTCAGAATTAAAATTAAATTCAGAAGTAACTTCTCCACTTTTTAAAAATATTGAATCTCTACAACAAGTTTGGATGAGTCATCAAGATGAAGTTTTAATTCCTGGTGAAAATTTTGAAATTATTGGTTCTACGAAAGATTGCAAATTTGCCGCATTACAAAATCTCTCTAAAAAAAGATTTTCTCTTCAATTCCATTGTGAAGTAAAAGACACTCCTTGCGGAAATCAAATTTTCCAAAATTTTGCTGATTTTTGCGGAATGAAAAAAAATTGGGATCAAGATACAGTTTTACAAATCATTCTTGAAAATATAAAAACTCAAGCAAAAGATAAAAATGTACTTCTTTTTCTTTCAGGCGGAGTTGATTCAACAATCACTTTTGCACTTTTAAATAAAGCTCTTGGTCAAGAACGCGTTTTGGGACTTCATATTGATAATGGTTTTATGCGAAAAAATGAATCTAAAAATGTAGAAGATGCTTATCACAAATTTGGATTTCATAATTTTATCGTAGAAGATGCTTCTGAAAGTTTTTTAAAAGCGATTTCCGGTTTGACTGATCCACAAAAAAAACGAATGGCGGTCGGCGAAAATTTTATCACAGTTCGAAACGAAGTTGTTGCAAGACAGCATTTGGAAGATGATAAATGGCTTTTAGCTCAAGGAACTTTGTATCCAGATATTATTGAATCTGGTGGAACAAAAAATTCACACACAATAAAAACTCATCATAATCGTGTACAAGGAATTCAAAATCTGATTGAAAAAGGTTTGATTATTGAACCTATAAAAGATTTATACAAAGATGAAGTTCGTGCAATTGGAAAAAAACTTGGGCTTTCTGATGAACTTGTTATGCGTCATCCTTTCCCGGGTCCTGGACTTTCTATAAATGTTTTGTGTAATGATGGAAAATCTTGGACAGAAAAAGATGAAAATGAATTATCAAATGCAAAAAATGAACTAAATACAACAGAACTTAATATGTTTTGTGAAAAATGTTCCGCAAATTTGAAAAGAACAGTTTTGCCGGTTCGTTCAGTTGGTGTTCAAGGCGATTTTAGAACTTACCGCTTTCCAGCACTTTTAGATTTTGGTGCAGCAAAAGAAGAAGAATGGCCTCTTGGAGCTGCTGCCGCAGAAATGGGCATTCGACATTTTCCGGGAAAACGTGAAAAAATAGAAGAATGTTCATCAACAATTACAAATTCGGCAAAATATATAAATAGAACAATTATAAAATTATATCAAAATCCAAACATAAAAGATGAAGATTTAAAACTTCAAGAAGGATATTGTACTCGCTCAAGATTAGACCAATTACGCGAAGTTGATAATATCGTCCTAACTGAATTACACAAATCTGATTGGTATAATAAAATCTTCCAACATCTTACAATAGATTTACCTTACGCAAGCAAAAAAGAAAATGCAACTTTTGTTTTACGTCCAGTCATTTCTGAAGATGTTATGACAGCAAGATTTGCTTATTTACCAAAAGAAATTTTAGGAAATATTGTTCATCAAATCGCAAAACTTCCTTTTGTAGATGCTTTATATTTTGATGCGACAAACAAACCACCGGCAACTTTCGGTTGGGAATAACGTGAGTTGAATTATAAAAATTTGTGATATTCGAGTTTGTAGAAATCACAAAAGCAAATTTCCTACGATTTTTACAGACAAACACAGATTTTTAATTATGAAGTTGAAAAATTTATTTTCTTTTTTTACAATCGTTTAATATGAGTTTAAACTGCAACGAAATAAATTTAATTTTAGAAGAACTCAACTTAGAAGGTTCATTTATTCAAGATATAATTCAACCTGGTTTCGATACAATTGCATTTTATACTTACAAAGAAGGAAATGCAAAAACTGTTATTGTTTGTACTGCACAAAATGCTGTAAGAATTAACGAAACTCGAAAAAAAATTCCAAAGAACGAGAAGCCTTTACGTTTTATGGAATTTTTACGCTCAAAAATCAAAGGATGCAGAATAAATTATTGTAAACAAATAGGTCTTGAACGCGTTATTAAAATCTCACTTTCGCACAGTGAAAATGAACTTTACAATATGTATATTCGTTTATGGAATAATGCAGCAAACATAATTTTATGTGACAAAAATGATTTAGTTTTAGATTCAATGTTTCGCCGACCGGATAAATATGAAATTAAAGGTGAAACTTTTATTCCTCCAGCAGTAGACGAATGTAAACTTGCGGATGCAAAAACGAAATTTCCAATTAGAAAATGGAAGCAGGCGTTATGGGCGGCGTCTGAGCCCATAGAAGGGGTAGCGGAAAACGCCGAAGGCGGTTGGAGCGAGGGGAAGGCTTTCCCCTCCTTTACTCAATTTAATCAGTTTGTTGATTGGTGGTATTCTGAACATGCTGATAATTTGAGTCGAGAATCTTTGCTGGAAAAAGCGGAAAAATGGTACAACTCAAATCGCATAAAGCGAGAAAATGCATTAAAAAACCTTGAAGAAAAATTAAAAACTTTCGATAATGCTGAAAATTTAAAACATCAAGGGGATTTAATTCTTTCTTATGGTTTTAAAATTGATGGAAAATCGAAATTTTTAGAATGTGAAGATTATGAAACTGGAAAAATCGTAAATATTTTAATTAATCCAGAAAAATCTTCTCAAGAAAATGCAGCGGAATATTACAAAAATTATAAAAAAATGATTTCCGGTGCAGATGAACTTAAAAAAGATATAAAAATTGCAAAAATCCAGCTAGAAAAATTAGAAAAAACGTATGAAGAAATAAAAAAAGAAAAAAATCCTGTAAAAATCGAACAACTTTTGCGAAAAGATTCTACGCCAAAACAGCAACAGAAAAAAAATCATCCCGGATTAGATTATACAGTTGATGGTTGGTACATTTTGGTCGGTCGCGATGCAAACGAAAACGACGAACTTTTAAGGCATTTTGTTCGCGGAGAAGATTTGTGGCTTCATGTTCGCGATTTTCCCGGTGGTTATGTTTTTATAAAAGCACAAAAAGGAAAAACTGTACCACTAGAAATTCTTTTAGATGCTGCAAATCTTGCTGTTTATTATTCGAAGGCACGCAAAAACACAAAAGTTGATTTATATTATACGCACGTAAAATATTTACGAAGAGCAAAAAACGGACCAAAAGGCCTCGTAATTCCAACACAAGAAAAAAATCTTTGCATAACTCCAGACAAACAACGACTTTCTACACTAGATGCAATCCATAAATTAAATGAAAATTAGGGGTCTGTCCCCTTGTGGAATAAATTTGCAAATCAACAGATTGACGCAGAAAAACATCTATCGTGCAAAATTTTTTTCAATACGTTCAAGAAATCCTAAAAATTGAGATTTTTCTTCATCAGAAAATCCATCGTAAAAAGTTTTTAATAAATCTTTTGAAATTTGAGAAGTTATTTTTTGATATTGCAAACCTTTTTGAGTTAAAAAAATCATTTTTTGGCGTTTATCACTTCCAATTTGCTTTTCATCAACATATCCTTGATTTTTTAATTTTCTAATAAGAACTGTAGTTGTAGATTTATCGCGATTAATTTTTTTTGCAATTTCGCCCATCGTCATTTGAAAATTTACGCTAAGTTGAAAAAGTATATTTCCGTGTGAAGTCGAAAAATTATCAAAACCTTGAGATTTTAATTCTTCTTGCAAAAAATCTGCTGTAATTGCGTGAATATGAGAAACTAAAGAAATGCTAGAATTTATATCCATAAATAATATTTTATCATATTTATGTTGTTTTTTATGCAATAAATTGGTAAATTTATTCTTATGTACGGATTTTTAATGAAGAAAAGTTTTTGCGACGGTTGGGATAATCTTCTTTCCCTTATTATTACAAATGTAATAATTTTATTTGTTTCAATGGGATGTTTTTCTCTTTTTGCACTAGCAGTAAAAGCAAAAACTCCACTTTTAATGGCAGTAGTTTTTATTATTGCTTGTGTTTTAATTTCTATTTTGGTTTTTGCTTATGGCGACACAGCAGCACAGATTGCAAATTTCAACGGAATCCGAATTGTTGATTATTTCAAAGCAATTCTAGGAGTTTTAAAAGATGCTTCTCTTTTTGGACTTATGATTGCAGGAATTGCAATTCTTTCGTTTTTTTGTTTTGACTATTATTTTTTACAATTAAAAAATTATATTGGTATTTTCCTTGGCGGACTGATTCTTTGGCTCGATATATTTTTACTTTTATCACTTCAATGGTTTTTGCCAATTCGTTCGTTAATGCATAACAATTTTAAAAAATGCTTCAAAAAATCTTTAATCATATTTTTTGATAATACAGGTTTTACAATTTTAATTTCGCTTTATAATCTTTTGTGCACAGTAATTTCTATACTTTTTGTAGGATTTATTCCTGCTTGGACAGGAATTCTTATAAATACCACAAATGCATTAAGAATTCGTCTTTATAAATATGATTATCTTGAAGAACATCCAGAACTTAAGACAAAAAAAGAACGTCGTCAAATTCCTTGGGAAGAATTAATTTACGAAGATAGAGAAGCTCTTGGACCTAGAAAATTCAAAAGTTTTATTTTTCCTTGGAAAGATGATGCAAAATAAAATTTTACAAATAGGCAGAATCTATTTCTTTTAAAATGCATTCTACTTGTGGGATTTTTTCTTGAACTGAAACACTCAATATTTTTTTTAATTTTTCATCTGGCATTTTTAAATTGCCAGATTTTAATACTTCATAAAAAAGTTTCGTGCCATCATCACATTTTACAAGTCTTATATCGTGAACTTGCAGATTTGGATTTATTTTTTGAGTTTCAGTTTTTATAATTTCTTTATATTTTTCAAGATTTTTATCTTTTACATCCACTGGGTCCATATGAATTAAAATTTGACAATTCAATTTCTTTGCAATATCTTCTTCAGCAGCATCAATTGCATCGTGTAAATCAAAAATATTCATATTTCCAGGAACTTCAGCATGCAAAGTAATCATTTTTCTTCCAGGACCGTAATCATGAATTGTAACATCATGAATTTCAGAAATTGGTTTATGCGATAATGCAATTTCTTCAAGTTGATTTACAAGTTCTTGAGTTGGAGCTTTTCCTAAAAGTGAAGAAACAATTTCTTTTGCAGAATCAAAACCAGTTTTAAAAATAAAGATTCCAACAAAAATTCCGCTAAATGAATCAACTGGAAAATTTGTGAATTTTGATAAAATCATACTAACGACAACAACACTTGTTACAATTACATCACTTAAACTGTCTTTTGCAGTTGCTTCCATTGCTATAGATTCAATTTTTTTTCCAATTATATGATTATAAAAATAAATATAAATTTTCACAAAAATCGCAATAATCATTACAATAATTGAAATATACGAAAATTTAACTTTTTGAGGTTCAAAAATAGTTGTAATAGAACGACGGATTAAATCTATTCCCATATAGAGAATAAAAAATGAAATTATAAGCCCCGCAATGTATTCAAATCTTCCGTGTCCAAAAGGATGCTCTCGGTCCGGCTTTTTCGCTGCTAAACGAAATCCCAAAATTTGTACGATTGAACTGGCTGCATCAGAAAGATTATTTATAGAATCTGCCACCATTGCGACGCTACACGCTAAAGTTCCAAAAATAAATTTTACAACACACAAAAATATATTAAAAAAGACTCCCACAATTCCACACAAAATTCCATATTTTTCGCGAACAGAATTATTTTTATAATCTGAGTAATTTTTAATGAAGATTTTTGCAAGTAATTTTATCATAAAACTTTTTGTGATTTTGCCTAATAAGAATAAACTTTTTGTTCAAGGACATCTTCTATAGAATCTGGAAGAAGTTCAAAAAAATCATAACCGGTTTGAGATTCAATTTCATCAATACTTGTAATAAATTGCTCCCAATCTCCAGTTTTTCCAATTCCCATTTTATTCGGAACATTGATTGCAATTACGGTTGCATCTTCTCCAATTCGCTCAAAATCATCATCACCTTCTGGAATTGCAATTAAAACTTTCCATGTGTACGCCGGAACTTGCATTTTTAAAACTTCCCCATTTTTTAATGTGATTGGAATTTCTTCAAACGTACCTTTTCCACTTGTTCCGCCTTTTCCGCTTGGTCCCGCAATAATATAAACTTCATTTCCTTGTTCAACAAGTTTTCGTTCATAATTTTCAAAATGCATCCAAATCACGCGATTATTATCTGGAGATTGAGGAACCATATTTGTCATCAAAAAAGTCATAGAATTATCTTCTTGAGTTGAAGTTCTATCAGCAGAAGGACAAACGTGACCTCGGTCAAATCCATACTTATTATACTGATAGTCAGATTTTTTTACTCCATACCAATCAGAAGGCAAATCAGAATCTGCTCTAAAATCATCACCACGTTCGGCAGAACCATTTATATCAGAGGAAGAAAGATGCCAGGCAACCCAATTTGGAATAAGCAAATCACTATTGTAAGAAAGTGTATATTGTGATTTTTGCATAAGATAGTTTTCGTTTAAATTTGTATCAGATAAAGCGTCACTCGGATTTCCAAAAAACAAAGGTGAATTTTCTGCGTGATTTAAATCTGCATCTGCCGAAGAATATTCCGTTTTTTGTTCTGTAGATTTTTTTGCAACATTTTGAGTCGATTTTTTTTGCTTTTCTTCTGCAAAATCATTTTGAGGAGCACCATTTGCACTCTGATTTTCTGTGATTTTTTCATTTTGATTTTCTAAAATTTTTGAATCAAAAGGAACAATTTGCTTTTGCGTGATTTTGTTTATTAAAGGTTCTTCAGTTTGCTCAAGTGAAAATTTTTCATTATTAGAATTTATTTTAGGTTTTCCGCCAAAATACCAAGCAACAACAACTAAAGCAATTAAAATAATTAAAAAATTTCTCCAAAATGAAGATTTTTTACTTTTCTTTCCTTTTTTTGTAGTATTTGTTTTTGATTTTTGTGATTTTTTGTTTTGATTAGAATTTTTTGAAGCCATAATAAAGATTTACAGCATATCAAAATTTTAATCAATCTGTACAGAAAGATTCCCGTATCAGAAGAATGGTAACGAACTTCCTCCAAAAACAAAAATAATCTATACTTTACACACTATGAATATTCTTTCTGTAAATAATCTTTCTAAAATCGGACGAGAAAAACCTCTTTTTACTGGCGTATCTTTTGGAATTCAAGAAGGCGAAAAAGCTGCATTGATTGGACGAAATGGAACTGGAAAATCAACACTTTTAAATACAATCGCAGGAATTTTAACTCCCGATGAAGGAACTGTCGTTATAAATAAAGAGTCTGGAATTTCTTTTTTACCTCAAAATCCTTCTTACGAACCTGAAGATTCTATTCGTGAACATATTTTTAAAAGCAAATCTAAAAAATTGGAAATTATAAATGAATATTTGGAAATTTGTACTAAACTTGGAAATTCTCAAATAAAAGAATCTGTACAAAAACAATATGACCAAATCATGCTTAAAATGGACAATTTAGATTTATGGAATTATGAAAGTCAAATCAGTTCAATTTTAACAACTCTTGGAATTACAGATTTAGAACGAAAAATGAAAACTTTAAGCGGAGGAATGTTAAAAAAAGTTGCGTTAGCACAAGTTTTGGTGGAAGATACTAAACTTTTACTTTTAGACGAACCAACAAATCATCTTGATATTACAACAATCACTTGGCTCCAAAATTATTTACATGACACAAAACGTTCAGTTTTAATGGTAACTCACGACCGATATTTTTTGGATGCTGTTTGTAACAATATTTATGAACTTTCTAGAAATAAATTAAAACTTTATGTCGGAAATTATTCAGAATATCTTGAAAAAAAAGAAACTGAACTTCAAATAGAAATAAATACAGAACGCAGAATAGAAAGTGTTTTACGATTTGAAAGAGATTGGCTTTTACGTGGACCTTGTGCAAGAGGAACAAAAATCAAAGCAAGAATTCAACGTGATGAACAACTTATAAACCGAGAAAAATTTCAACAAGATAAAGGATTTACTTTTGAAGTAAAAGGTAAACGTCTCGGTGGAAAAGTTTTAGAACTTCACAATATTTCAAAAGATTATCCAAAAGGATTTTCTAAAAATGGTGAGGGGTCTGTCCCCGTAATTAAAAATTTTTCTTATAAATTTACAAAAGGACAAAAAATCGGAATTTTTGGTGATAATGGTTCAGGAAAATCAACTTTTTTAAATATCATCACGGGAAATTTACAAGCAGATAACGGAACTGTAGATGTTGGAATAAATACAAAATTTGGTTATTTTAATCAAAATCCAATTTTTAAAGATACAAATCTTACAGTCTTAGAATACATCAAAGAAACTGCTGAACACATGACACTGAATGATGGTCAAAAAGAAGTTAGTGCTTCTAAATTTTTAGAAGAATTCGGTTTTGAAGGAAAAATCCAATACTCTCCAGTAAGCAGATTATCCGGTGGAGAAAAGAAAAAACTTTATTTGGTAAGACTTTTACTAGAAAATCCTAATTTTTTAATTTTAGATGAACCTACAAATGATTTTGATATTTTTACAATGAATATTTTAGAGCAATTTCTAATAAAATATGAAGGTTGTCTTCTTTTGGTCAGTCACGACAGATATTTTATGGATAAATGTGCAGATTCACTTTTTATTCTTGAAGATGATGGCAATATTTCTGGTTTTGTCGGAAAATGTTCAGAATATATTGAATATCGGGAAGAAAAAATTAGAGCAGAAAAATTAAATAAATCTGAAAAAGAAAAAATTAATGATGAAAAATCATCTTCCCAAATAAATCAAACTTCCAAAAAGAAAAAACTTACTTTCAAAGAACAAAAAGAATTTGAACTTTTAAATGATGAAATTCCAAAACTAGAGAATGAATTAAAAGAGCAAGAAAAATTAATGTCGACTTCAGATTTTTCAATTATTTCTAAAGCAGGCACTCGTTACAAAGAAATTGAAAATCTTTTGGAAAAAAAATATGCACGTTGGGAAGAACTCGCAGCAGAAATGTAGATTTTTTTAGAGGGGACTGTCCCCTATCATAAGGGAGGAGGACTGTCCCCTATCAAAAAATTGCGACGCAATTCGCAAAGACATTTTTATTATTCTTAATTTCTAACTTTCTTTCATTGCAAGGTTAACATCTTCTAACCTAAATTTTTGGCGATTATTTTGTCCAGAAATCAAAGCGGCTCTATTTAAAACAGATTCAATTTTTGCACACGAAAATCCATCAAACATTTTTGCTAAAGTTTGAGTTGTAACATTTTCTTCGTAAGATTTTCCTTTACAATACATTTCGCAAAGTTTTTCTCGTGCTTCAAAATCTGGATAAGGAACAGTAAATTTTGCATCAAATCTTCCAGGCCGAATCAAAGCAGAATCTAACGCTTTTATGCTATTTGTCGCTGCTAAAACTAAAACTCCATCGGTTCTTTCAAATCCATCAAGTTCATTTAAAAGTGCTGTAACAATTCTTGTATTTTCAGTTTCAATTGCAGAACCAGAATAATTTCTCACAGTTCCAATGCCATCAAATTCATCAATAAAAACAATACAAGGAGCTTTTCTTCTGGCTTTTTTAAAAAGTAATTTTACTTTCATAGGACCAATTGCCATAAACATACTTTCAAAATCAGTTGCTTTTGCAGGAATAAAATTAATTTTTGCTTCACCAGCAAGAGCTTTTGCAAAAAGAGTTTTTCCGTTTCCAGGAGCACCTTCCAGCAAAATGCCTTTTGGCATACGAATACCTTTTTTTGCAAATTCAGTCGGATTTTTCATAATTTCCATAACTTGTTTCATATCGCGTTTTAAGTTTTCCATACCAACGACATCATCAAATTTTACATCGGTTTTATGTTGAACTTTAAAAGTATTCGGACTGATGAATTTTCTAAAAACGAAAAAAATTGCAACAAAAAAGATTAAATAAAAAATAATATCAAAAATTGTAGAAATTATATCATTTGCAGAAGAAGTTTCTAAAAATTCAACATCATTCATCAAAAGATATTCTTTTAAATTTTGCGAAGAAGGATTTTGAACTTTATATTTTGTTTTTGCATCATCTTTTAGCGTAAATTCCAAAGATTTTTCGTTAATTTTTACAGATTGGATTTTTCCTTCTTCTATCATTTCGTAAAATTGTTTGTAAGTAAAAGAAGATTTATTTTTTTTAGAGAAAAAATCTTCTGGTATAAAAATCATAATTCCAACAATAACGATTGCAATTACTAAAAAAATCTTAAAAAAAGGCTTTTTATTTTTCATAAATTGAAATATATCAGTTTTGTTGTTAAAATTAAACTATGATTTTTAGTTTAATTTTAATTATTTTAATCGTCATTTTTTTAGCATTTTTTATTGGAAAAAACATTTCGAATATTTGTACTTTTTGGTTTTTTAAAACTTACACTAATGTTCCTGTTGCAACTTTAGCATTTATTGCATTTGCCGCAGGAATTATTACTGCACTTTTGGTGATTTTATTTGCAAAACTAAAAACGCCTTCTACAAAGGAAAAAATCGAATTAAAAACAAAAGTTGAAAAATCAAAAGATAAAGATTTAAAAAATGAAATAAAAAATCTAGAAAAGAAAAACAGAAAATTCAAGTTTGGAAAAAAGAAATCCGATTCTGAAAATGGTGAAGTTCAAACTTCAACCGCAACAGAAAATACGGAGCCAAAAACTAATGAATAAAAAAATCTTTTGCCTTTTTTATATTGCATTTTTGAGCGTTCTTGCCGTTTTTGCACAAAATCTCAAAGCAAAAGATGTTGCACTTGAAGCATCAAATAAATCTAACATTGAAGAGTCACTTTCTTATCTTTTAGAAACAATTCCAAAAATTACGGATTTAACAGAAAAACGTGCAACTTATATTTTTACAGCTTCTTTGCAAGAACAAATGGCACTTTATGATGATGCTCAAAAATCTTATGCAAAAGCGGCAGCAATTTCTGCAAAAAATGCAGAAGGGATGAGCAAAAAATCAAACGAACAATTAGTTTTGGATGCTGTAAGATGTGCTTTAAGTGCTGGTGATTATGCAACTGCAAATAATTATTTAAATTCTGCTGTTAGAAATTCAAAAAACGAAATAATCCAATCTCATATAAAACTATACACACAATGGAGCGATTTATGCAAAGCTGAAAAAAAAGATGATTTGCAAGAACCAATTTTAATGCTTCAAACTTATTTAAAACTTGACTCTATGAAATCTGTAAAAAGTTCAATTCTTTTGACTTTGTGGTACATTACGGGCGAAAAAACTTATTCAAATCAAATAAATCAAGAATTTCCAAATTCAGTAGAAGCGGCAATTGTAAAAGGTGATATTCAACTTCTTCCAACGCCATTTTGGTTTTTCGTTCCAAAAATTGGAGACGCAGAAGTGGGAGTTGGAACTTTTGCAAAAGAAACAATAACTCCGACCGAAAGTCAATCTCAAGAAAAATCCGAAAAAAGCGAAAATAAAATCACAAAATTGCAGTTGGGACTTTTTAGAACAGAAAATAATGCAAATCTTTTGAAAGAAGAACTTATAAAAAAAGGTTTTGCTGCGTATATAACAACAGAAAAACGTGCGAGCGGAACAACTTACTACATAGTTTTAGTTAACGAAAATTCTCAAAATACAGTTGCAAATCAATTAAGAAGTGCAGGCTACGAATGTTATATTCTTGACTAAGATTGATATTAAGAATCAATTTGTTCTTTTAATTCTATATCTAATTGTAACGCTTTCATTTCGGCAGAAAGTTCTTCTCTAAGACGATTTAGGCCTCTCGAAATAGTTTCTTTGTTTTCTGTTAGGATTAAAAGTTGATTGATTGAATACCAAGAAAAAATGCCCGGATATTCTGCTTCGCGAATAAAAGTTGTAATTTTTTCGTTCAAAGAAGTAACTTTTTTGCTGTCAGGATTATCTTTATTTTTTAAGTCTACAATATTTATCAACGAAAAATTAACTGATAAAACATTGCTAGAATATTTTTGATAAGTAATATAAACAATTCTAAATTCACCAAATTTTAGCCAAGTTTGAATATCTTCATCATCACGTTTTTTTAGCATAAGAGAAGCAGGAACATTTGTACATTCTTGACGACCTTTTAAAAGTTCTTCTCTATCATCACGTGGAGCATGAAACTTAAAAGAACCTTTTCCGTGATTTTTTACGTACAAAAGTGCATGATCTGCTTTTGAAATAAGAGTTTCGTAAGTTTGTGCAGATGTAGGATACATTGCAATACCAATAGAAAGAGAAACAGGTCTTGACAAATCCGGTAACAAAACTTTTGAGAGAATTGAACTTAAAAGTCTTTCGCACAAAAATGAAATTTCATCTTGCGAAGTTTTATTTTTTACAAATATACAATATTCATCACCGGAAATATGACTTACAATTGAATTTTCAGAAAAAACACTTGCAATTTGTTCTGCAACAGCAATTATGATACTATCTCCAACTTGATGAGAGAAATTATCATTTATATATTTTAAGCCATCCATATCGCACATAATAAATGCACCAGGAATTTGCTGTTTTAATTCTTTTCTAACTTTTGCTTGAAATCCATCTTTATTTAAAAGCCCAGTCATTGGATCTGTGATTAGTTTTTGCTCATATTCTGTAACATTTTTTTGTAATTTAGAAATTGTAACTACATTTTGAATACGTTTCCGCGTAATAAGAGAATCAACTGGTTTATTAAAAATTTCAGCACAACCGCGGTTAAACAAATTTAGTTCTGTTTGTAAATCCGGAGGATCAATTACAACGCAAATTGGTTGATTATCAAATTGATGTGAAGCAATCAAATAATCTAAAATTGCCTCTCCGTCGAGAGTAGAAACTGAGAAATCTATAATGATACAAGCATATTGCTTTTCTAACAGAGCATTTAATGCATCAACTTCATTCGAAAATAATTCAACATCATAATAATCAGATAAAGTTGCTTGAAAAGCTCTTGCTGTTTCAAAATCGCGAATTGCTAAAAACACTTTTTCCACAGTTTTATTATAAATTGTAAAATCAAATTGAGCAATAAAAAAAAAACAATTCGAAAACTAGTGAAATTATTTTTTTATAAGCCTGTTTCAAAAGTATTTAGATAGATCTTTTTTTTTTAACTTTCTCATATGTAATAATTGTATTTGTCCTACCAAAAAAAAGATTAATCTGCAGATTTTACAAAATGACAGAAAGACAACTTTCAACCGTAGACTCCGAAAACTTGCAAAACTGAAATTCAATCAAAACTTAATTTTGCAAAAAAAAGTTATGATTCTTACTATGCAACGCCTATTTTCTAACAGATTGATACATCCGACTTGAATTTTGAAACTGACTAATTTTTTTAAACTCAAAATTTGATCTAATTAAAAAAAAATATTAAAAATTAACTTTTTATTTTTTTTTAAGTTTTCATCAAATTCTTTTTTATTTTTTCTTGACACTTTTAATAATATGTTGCATTTTATCGTTTAGACAGAAAAAAACGACCCTAGCCTTATGCAAATTGCTAAGTTTTTGGAAGTGCTTTTTGTTCTGCGTATGCGGAACTTATCATTCTTTTTAGATTGAGGTTACTTGAATGAAAGCAAGTCAGGTTACCATTGATCATGTATCCAAAAGATTTGGCGACTTTGTTGCTTTGGATGACATCAACTTTACAATTAAGCCGGGAGAATTTTTCTCTCTGCTAGGTCCTTCAGGTTGTGGAAAAACAACACTTTTAAGAATTATTGCAGGATTTGAGTTTCCTGATGATGGTGTAGTTCTTTTTGATGATAAGAATGTAATTCCTCTTCCACCGAACAAAAGACATTCTAACACAGTTTTTCAAACTTATGCTCTTTTTCCACATCTTTCGGTTTATGATAATATTGCTTTTCCTTTAAAATTAAAAAAATTACCAAAAAACGAAATTGACCAAAAGGTAAAACAATATGTGCATCTTGTACAACTTGATCAACATATTCATAAAAAACCAAATCAACTTTCTGGTGGGCAAAAACAAAGAGTTGCAATCGCTCGTGCTTTAATAAACGAACCGAAAGTTCTTCTTCTTGATGAACCGCTTTCAGCATTGGATGCAAAACTTCGTGCAAATCTTCTTTTAGATTTAGATGCCCTTCACGATAAAATTGGAATTACTTTTATTTATGTAACTCACGACCAAAGTGAAGCACTAGCCGTTTCTGATAGAATTGCCGTTATGAATAGCGGACATGTTCTCCAAGTTGGAACGCCTTTTGAAATTTACGAAAATCCGGCAACTCAGTTTGTTGCTCAATTTATTGGTGAAACTAATCTTTTTGAATCTACAGTTGTAAAATGTAGTCCTTACGAAGGAAAAACCGGAACTGAGTATAATGTAACTTTAAATACTCCGGCACTTGGAATTCAAACTCCACTTCCTGGCGACACACAAGCAACAAAAGAAGCTGATAAAAATATTATGGTTACAGATTACGAGCCAACTGATATTGGACAAAAAGTTGCATTTACAATTCGTCCTGAAAAAATCCGAATCACAACAGATATTCCAAACGTAAATGGACGCTTAGACATAAATGTTTTTAAGGGCGTTGTAGAAGAACCTGTTTACACAGGCTTTCAGTCAAAATTTTATGTACGACTAGAAAATGGAACAATTGTAAAAGTTTTTAAGCAACATACAAATTATCTTGATGATGGTCCAGAAATCGCTTGGAAAGATACAGTTTATATTTCTTGGTCTGCAAATGACGGCTACATTGTAGAAGATATTAACAAGTAGTTTTTTAGGAAAAATTAATGAAAAACTCTACAGAAAATAAAAACTTAAAACCAAAATATAAAAAATCAAATCCGGGACCTTTTTACGCTTGGCCAATGGGTTTGTGGTTTACATTCTTTTTTATAATTCCACTTGTAATCATCATTTGCTATTCTTTTATGAAAAGAGATGTTCATGGAGGAGTAATTTCAGAATTTACGCTAAAAGCATACAAACAAGTTTTTAGTGCCGCTTACGGAAAAATCTTTTTACGAACTTTATGGATTACAATCGTTTCTACAGCAATAACGATTCTCATTGCACTTCCTTGTGGATATGCAATGGCAAGAAGTAAACATCAAAATATCTTTTTAATTTTGGTTATTATTCCTTTTCTCACAAACAGTCTTATCCGAATTTTTGCTTGGATGACAATTCTCGGCGATAACGGAATTTTGAACAATATTGGAAGAGGATTTTTTACATTGTGGCACAAAATAGGTTTTGGAAATGCTGATGATGTATTTGTTCCTGCAAAATTTATGTTTACTCAAGGTGCAGTCATTTTAGTAAGCGTTTATATGTATCTTCCTTACGCAATTCTTCCAATTTTTACATCGGTTGATAGATTTGATTTTAGTCTTCTAGAAGCCGCTCGTGATTTAGGAGCAAACAAACCGACTTCCATGTTTAAAGTTCTTCTTCCCGGAATAAAAAGTGGAATTGTTTCTGCATTGATTTTTACTTTTATACCAATTTTTGGAACTTACACAGTTCCGCAGTTGGTCGGTGGAAAAGACAGTTATATGCTCGGAAATATTATTGTAGATCAAGTTCAAAAAGTACGAAATTGGCCTTTAGCTTCAGCATTCTCAATGATAATCACAATTATAAGTATGTTTGCAATTTTATGGATGCTTTCTACAAACAAAAAAGAAGCTTCTTTGAAAAAATCATCAAACAAAGAAGATTCTGGAATTTCTTCTCTAGCAGTATCTCTTAATAAAGTCGAGGTAAAAAATGGAAAATAAAAAAATCATAAAAAATCCATATAAACTTTTTACTTCAAAACGAAAAAATAGCGAAAATGCTCGACACGCAAAACGACAATGGAAAAAACACAACAAAAGTTTTAGTTTTTCAAATTTAGTCCTTTATATCACACTTTTGTTTTTATTTATTCCACTTTTTGTTGTTGTTTTTTACTCTTTCAACGAATCAAAAGATACAAATTTTACAAGATTCTCTTTTGTCTGGTACGAAAAATTAATTTTAGACTCGCAGCCTCTTTGGCAATCACTTTTAAATACTATAATTGTTGCACTTTCATCATCATTAGTTGCGACAATTTTAGGTTCTGCAGCTGCAATCGGCATAAATTGGTATAAATTTAAAGGACGAAATTACATTCAAACAATCGGATTTTTACCAATGGTTTTACCAGAAGTTATAATGGGCGTTTCTATGTTAATCTTTTTTAGTTGGATAAAAATTCCACTTGGACTTTTTACAATCTTTATTGCCCATACAACTTTTTGTTTGCCTTTTGTCTATCTTATGGTAAGTGCTCGTGTTGATGAATTTGATTATTCTATAATTGAAGCAAGTCACGACCTTGGAGCAACAGAAATCCAAACTCTTTTTAAAGTTATAATTCCTGCAATTTTTCCTGGCATTATGAGCGGTTTTATGATGAGTGTAACAATGTCTATGGAAGATTACGTCATTACATCACTTGTAAGCGGACCTGGAAGTACAACATTGCCTCTTTACGTTTATTCAATGATTCGTTTTGGTGTAAGTCCTGTAATAAATGCACTTTCTTTTGTTTTAATTCTTGTGATTGTGATTATCACAATCATTTTGCGAAAAAGTCTAAAGACATTCGCCGCTTCAAGATGATTTTTCTCTAGCTATTCTTGCCAAAAGTTGAGTAATTTTTGGTAAAAAAAAAGTTCTAGGTAGAACTTTTATATTTTTTTCGGAGGACTTTGATGAAAAAAAGTTCCAAAAATATTTTTTTTGCAGCCACTATTTTGGCTAGTTTTTTGAATCTCGTTTCTTGTTCAAAAGATGATGGCAAGACATTGTATCTTTATAATTGGACATATTACACGCCAGAAGATGTAATTTCTCAATTTGAAAAAGATTTTGGCGTTACAGTAAAAGTTGATAATTATGCTTCCAACGAAGAAATGTATTCAAAATTAAGAGCAGGCGCAAAAGGATATGATATAGTTTTTCCTTCACAAGATTATGCATCTATAATGATTGAGGAAGGTTTAGTTAGAGAACTTGATCATTCAAAAATTCCAAATAAAAAATATATCAATCCTGCAATTTTAGAAAAAACAACTTACGATTCACAAATGAAATATGCCGCTCCTTATTATTTGGGTGCCGCAGGAATTAGTGTAAACAAAACAAAAGTTACTTGGGATTATGAAAAATCTTGGAATTTATTTGCAGATGAACGCCTTTCAGGACATGCAACAATGATGGATGATATGCGTGAAGTTTTTGGAGATGCACTTGTTCAACTTGGATATGATGTAAATTCTGTTAGTGATGCAGAATTAGATAAAGCAACTGTTTTGATAAATGAAAAATGGAAACCAAATCTCGTAAAATTCGATGCAGAAGGTTTTGGAAAGTCTTTTGCAAGTGGTGATTTTTGGGTTTGTCAAGGATATGCAGAAGTTGTTTTTGGAGAAGTTCCGGAAGAAAAATGGGATGAAACAATTGACTTTTTTATTCCAAAAGAAGGCGGTCCTTGTTATTTAGACAGTATGATGATTTTAAAAGATTCAAAACATTATGATTTAGCAAATGAATTCATAAATTACATTTATAAACCAGAAAATTATGCAAAATTTTTAGATTATTTCTGTTTTCCAAATTATGTAATTCCAGAAGCAACTCAATATATGCAAACAACTCCACATTATGATTCTTCACAAATGGACCCTTGCGTATTAAAGTTAGATATTGGTGAGGATTTGGATAAATATAACGAACGTTGGCAAACAATCCGTTTTGGTGATTAAAAATTTCTAAAAAATTTTTATTAAATACAAGGCGAGTTGAAAAATATTTCGACTCGCTTTTTTTTATTTTTTTCAAGAGGGGACAGACCCCCTAGCAAAAATTTGACTAATTTTGTTTCTTAATTTATAGTATAGACACTAAAATCAAAATTATGCTTTGCGATTATAAACAAATTTTAGACAATTTATCATTACCAATTTTTGTAGCAGAACTCATAAAAGATTCAAATAACACTGCTATTGATTTCAAAATTTGTTATAAAAATCAAACAATGTCAGAAAAATTTGATGCTTTATTCAAAGAAGGCTCAAAATATTCTGAATTCAAAAATAAACTTTCATCATCTCTAGCTTGGGACAAAATTCTTTTTACTGCTGCAAACGAAAAAACAACAAAGGAGCACACATTTTTCTCTCGAGAATCTGAAACTTGGTTTAAATTTTGTGCAAAATACATCGAAAACGACTTTATAATTTGCTATTTTTCAGACATCACAACCGAAATGAATTATACAGCCCACTTAAAAGAAGCTTTTATAAAAGATTCGACAACCGAACTTACAAATAAAGTTGGATTTTTTGATGATTTAGATTTAGTTTACGAAACTTGCAAATCAAATAATTCATATTTTGCACTTTTTCTTTTTATAATTGATGATATGAAAGACCTTTTTGAATCGCAAGATATTAACAAAAAGGATTCTGTTATTTCAAAATCTGCAAATATTTTAAAACACTTTGAACGAGAATTAATAAAAGTTTATCGTTATAGTGATGAAGAATTTGCAGTTTTAATTTGCAATGTAGATTCGATTGATTCCATTTTTACAATTACAGATACAATTTTTGAAGCATTCCAAATGCAAAATATTCACATTTCAGGTGGAGTTTCGGTTTATCCTTACAATACAGAACAAAAAGATGAACTTATAAATTTTGCAAATATGGCAATTCATCACTCTTTGGAAAATGGAAAAAATCAAATAAATTATTTTGACACAAGTATGCAACGTCGCTTTTTGCAAAGATTAACGCTTCAAACAAAAATGGCAACTGCAATCTCACAAAATAATTTTAAACAATTTTATCAGCCACAGTTTGATATAAAAAGCGGAGAATTACGCGGTTTTGAAGCATTAATTCGTTGGCACGATAATGAATTAGGTTCAATTTCGCCAGCAGATTTTATTCCTCTTGCAGAAGAAACAAATCTTATTGTGCCAATTGGACAATGGGTTTTAGAAACAGCATTAAAAACGCTAAAAAATTGGCAAGAAAAATATGAATTCAACGGAATTATTTCAATAAATGTATCACCACTTCAATTACGACAAGATGATTTTCTTCCTAACCTAGAACAACTTTTAAAAAAGTATGAAATAAATCCTACAACTGTAGAAGTTGAAGTTACAGAAGGCGTTTTTATTGACAATATGCAAGAAACTATCGAAAAACTTCAAAAAATAAAATCTATAGGAATTCGAATTTCACTTGATGATTTTGGAACCGGCTACTCTTCTTTAAGTTATTTGCAATCTTTACCGTTGGACACTTTAAAAATCGATAAATCTTTTATAAATGATATTTGTGCCAGCGACGGAGTTCAAGCAAATATCACAAGTTCAATCATAAATATGGTTTCAAAAATGGGACTTGAAACAATTGCAGAAGGCGTTGAAAATGAAAATCAACTAAAATTACTAGATAAATTCAACTGCAATGTTGTTCAAGGTTTTTATCGCGGAAAACCAATGCCTCTTGAACGTTGTAATTCTTACCTTTCTGGCGATAAAAATGCAATCTTAAAAAATTAATTAAAATCATGAAGAAAAATCATCTTTTTTTTGGAATTCTTATTTTTATAAATTTCACAAATCTTATTTTTTCACAAGAAGAAAAATCATATAAACTGCAGTTCAAACAAAATAAAGGCGACAGCGTAAGTCACGTTTCTACAGTTGAAGAAGAAGCGTATCTTAACGGATATTTAAACAATCGAACTCAATTTATAAACAGAACAACGACCACTATAAAAGATGTTTTAAAAAATTCAGATGCACAACTTTTTACTCACTATATGACAACTCAAAATACTCTTTCTTCAACAACAGGAGCCCATCTTTCTTGGGGCGAAGAAGATTCTGTTTCTATAAAAAGAAAATCAAATGGCGAATTATACGATTCTGAAAACGAAAATCTTCCGACGGTTCGCGGAATTCCAACTTTTCCAGATTATGAAGTAAAAATTGGGGATTCTTGGACAGCAAAAGGTTTTGAAGTTCACGATTTTAAGGAACTTTTTAATATGACAAAACCAATCGAAATTCCTTTTGAAGCAACTTATACTCTTAGCGGAACTGAAATTATTGATGGCAACGAAGTTTTTATAATTGATGTTTATTATGAACTTTATCAAGATGCATATACAGAAAATATTTACAAAGGAAGTTATTACTCCAGAACGGAAGGAACTTCTTTGCAAAAAATTTATTGGGACAATAAACGTGGTGATTTAGCGGCTTATTCCGAAGAATTTATTATCAAAATGTATGATATTTTTGGAAACAGTTTTATTTATCACGGAATTGCTGACGGAAAAGTTACAGAATACAAATCTTTGAATGATGATAATTATGTAAAACAAATTCAAGACACAGTAGATAATCTGAACATTGATAATGTTTCTGTAAAAAAAGGCGAAAGAGGACTTACAATCAGTTTGGAAAATATTCAATTTGAACCAGACTCAAACGTTCTTTTACCTTCAGAAAAAGTAAAACTGCAAAAAATTGGCGAAATTCTTAAAAATTTTTCAAATGATATTTTAATAACCGGTCATTGTGCAGAACGTGGAACTGAAAAAGCAAGGCAAAAACTTTCTGAAGAACGTGCAGAAAGCGTTGCTTCTTACATTGAACAACTTGGTATTCGCGATGAATATCATATTTATACGGAAGGAAAGGGCTCAAAAGAACCAATCGCAACAAATTCAACCGAATCCGGCAGAGCAAAAAATCGTCGCGTAGAAATCACATTAATGGATTAAATAAATAAAAGTTGATTCCTAAATTTCGGTCTCATACAAAACGCTTGCGTCGAGATTCGTTCATTGAGTTTGTCGATTTTTACGAGAAATTTTATTTATGTATGCTCTTAGCAAGTTGTGCCTTTAATTTTGCAATTTCCGCATCTTTTGAAGTAATTGTTTTTCTTTTTCGCTTTTTTACTAAATTAGTTAGTTTATCTGCAAATTTTTATCATACTCGTTTATATAAAAAAACTCTTTTTTGTTCTGTCGCCAAATTCGATTTCGTTATCAAACATCTGATTGTTATCTTCTGTGTAAGCGTCGAATCGTACAGCACGATTTTCGATATTTTTTTTCAATCTGATATTCGCCTTAATTTTTTTCAATCCCAGTGATTTTTGGGAATCTTCCTATAGATTGTAAAAATCAGGAATGTATAAAATACATTTTTTATTTAAACATATTTAAATTTTGAATATGCACTTACGTGTGTGCGTAAAGTTATTTTCATAAGGGGACAGACCCCTATTGCGTTAGCGCTGGTAGGGGCGATAGCCTGTCTGTCGAGCTGAATCGCAGACAGGCGAAGCGTTCTAAAACGGCACTGAAAAATTCTGACGCGAAACGCGTCAGCTCAAAAAAAAAATTAATTGCCGTTTTAGAATGGAGTGATAGCGGAACCCCGAACATAGCGCCCCAAAGTTTTTGCATTGCAAAAACTTTGGGGAACGCCCTAATAAAAAAAATATTTTTCATTGCATTAAAATGATTGAATTTTTATAATATTGTTATGATTGGAATTGTTGATTATAATGCTGGAAATATTACAAGCGTTGGACGTGCATTAAAAAATATTGGAATTGAATTTATTCTTTCTAAAAATCCTTGCGACTTAAAAAATTGCGATAAGCTTATTTTTCCCGGAGTTGGTGAAGCAGCGTATGCTATGGAGCAATTAAGAAGCTTTGGCTTTGATGAATTTTTGAAAGATTGGAATAAAAATCAAAAGCCAATTTTGGGAATCTGTCTTGGTTCGCAAATCATTTTTGATTGGACGGAAGAAGGTAACTCAAATTGTTTGGGCTTAGTAAAAGGGAAAATAAAATATTTTTACACTTTAAATCCAAAAATGAGCGAAAAAGTTCCGCAAATTGGGTGGAACAATCTTACTTTTAAAAATGGGGTCTGTCCCCTATTAAAAAACATTCCCGAAAACTCTGATTTTTATTTTGTTCACTCTTATGTCATCTGCCCAGAAGATTTTTCTGTTGTAAAAGCAACGACTAATTATGGAGTAGAAGTTCCGGCGGTAATTCAAAAAGATAATTTGTTTGCATGTCAATTTCATCCAGAAAAATCCGGTGAAATCGGGCTAAAAATCTTAAAGAATTATTGTGAATTGTAAACTGCGAGGAAAAAAATGATAAAAAAAAGAATTATTGTTTGTCTTGATGTAAAAGATGGTCGAACAACAAAAGGTGTAAAATTTCAAAATAATATTGATATTGGCGATCCTGTAGAAATGGCGGCTGAATATTACAAACAAGGTGTTGATGAACTCGTTTTTTATGATATTATCGCCTCTGCTCGCGGACGTGGTCCAATTTTGGATTTAATTTCAAAAGTTGCTTCTCAAGTTTTTATTCCTTTCTGCGTTGGTGGTGGAATTGGCACAATTGATGATATTCGTTCTACAATTTTAGCCGGTGCCGAAAAAGTTTCTCTAAACAGTCAAGCAGTAAAAAATCCAAGTTTAATAACGGAAGGAGCAAAAATTTTTGGAAATCAATGCATTGTATTGGGAATGGATGTAAAAAAAGACTCATCAAAACCTAGCGGATACGGAACTACAATAAATGGTGGCAGAGTTGATACGGGACTAGATGCACTTGAATGGGCAAAAAAAGCGGTAAAACTCGGGGCTGGAGAAATCGTTTTAAATTCTATGGACGCGGACGGAACAAAACAAGGGTATGATGTTGAACTCACAAAAATGATTGCAGAAAATGTTCCGGTTCCGGTGATTGCTTCTGGCGGTGGAGGAACGGTTCAACATTTGGCAGATGTCCTTACTGAAGGAAAAGCTGCGGCCGCCTTAATTGCAACAATGGTTCATTCAAAAAAATATACGGTTGACGGAATAAAAAAAGACTTACAAAAAATGGGCGTTCCTATGCGAATTACACAAAATAATTAAAAATAATAAAACCTTGGATCATCTTTTCACCAACTCGCCTTTCGCGGTTCGGTAGCCCTCAGCCTCCTCGTTTCACTGTGGTGGCCAAGCCGCTACACGCTCGGGGCTGCTGCATTCTTCACTTAAAAACTTCCTGCAATTATAGTAATATTTTTCCTTTTTTGATATTTCTATTTGCTATCACATTTTACTGCATAAAATATATAGCTATAAAATTTTAATTAAGGGGTCTGTCCCCTCAAGTATAAAATTTTAATTAGAGGTCTGTCCCCTCAAGCAAAGTAAAATAAATACTTTCCCCTATTTTCGTAAAAGAAAATCTAATTAGAATTATCATATAACCTTAGAATGCAAATTAATAAAATTTCAAATTATTTTATTTCAACAAAGGATGTTCTATTATGAAAATTTTAAAAAGCTCACTTTTGGCAATTTTTATCACAATTCTTTTTTCTACATCGTTTTTTGTAAGTTGTAATAACACTACAAAAGATACAACAGAAAATAGCACTGAAACTTGGCTAAGTTCATCAGTTCCATCACTTTACGAGACTTATAAAGAGTATTTTGATTATATTGGAATTGCTGCTGAATATGGAAATTTTGGACTTTCCCAAACAGGTTCTAATAAATACACGGCAACTTATAAAGCAAATAAATATTGGGGAACACCTATAGAACTCTATTATAAAGAAATTCAAAGTGGAATAAAAAAACATGCAAATTCTATCACTCTTGGAAACGAAATGAAGCCTCAATTTCTTCTTGCATGGTGGAATACCGGCGATGGTGCAAATCAATCAATGACAGATTTTACTGCATCTAATGGACAAACTATAGAAGTCCCAAAATCACTAAAAAACGAAAATTTGATTTATGCAACACTAAACGTAGCAAAAGTAATGGGAGTTCAAATGAGAGGGCATGTTTTAACTTGGCATTCACAAACTCCAGACGATTTTTTTGCAGAAGGATATTCGGCTAAATCAGATGACAATTTTGCGACACTATCAAATCCTGTTTCAAAAGAAGTTATGACGGCTCGTCACGAATGGTACATAAAAACTGTTTTAGAATGTGTTGCAAATTGGGAAAGAGAAAACGGCTATGGAACAGGAAATCATATAATTTGGGCTTGGGATGTTGTAAACGAAGCTACTGCTGATGACGCTAAAAAAACATACACTGGTAACTCTCAAAATTGGTTACGAGGTTCTACAAACAGCACAAAGAATGTTCCTCCAACAAGAGGCGGTTCACGTTGGTATCAAATTTATGGTGATGAAGAATTTATTGTAAATGCATTCCTTTTTGCAAATGCTTATGCACCAACAGATGTAAAATTGTGTTACAACGACTACAACGAATATATGAACTACAGTGAAGGTTATAAAACAGACGCAATTTGTAATCTTATCGACTGTGTAAAAAACGGAAGTGCGAAAATTATAAATGGAAATTCTGTTTCTCCAAGAATTGATGTTATGGCAATGCAATCGCACGTAGGAACTAGTTGGCCTAGACTTGATGAATATGAAACAGCACTTAGAAAATTTCTTGAAAAAGAAGTTGATATTCACATTTCAGAACTTGACTTTAATGCAACAACACAAAAGGATGCAGCAACCTTTTATGCAGATTATTTCAAAATGCTTTCAAAATACGGAAAAAAATCTTCCGACACGTACAAAGTTGAAAATGTTACCATTTGGGGAATTAATAATGAAAATTCTTGGATAAATCCGTCAAATGGAGTTGAAACTTATCCGTTGCTATTTAATCTTATAGATAAAGTGTCTAACAATGGCTCTTATGATGAAGGAGAATCGTATGCACCAAATGACTCATTCTGGTCGGTTATAAATGCTTTATCTTCCAACTAAAAAGCTTATTCATCAGCTCTGTATCGTGCACGGCTAGTTTCGGTTTCAAAAACGTCAACACAATATAAAACTGGAGAAGTTTTTTGTTTATCATAACTTAAATCTTCTCCAATTTTTTTACATTCCTCTATAACACTATCATAAATAAACATTGCAATTCTTTCTGCACTTGGATTTTGATTAAAAATTTCCATATCATTAAGATTTGTGTGATCTAATTTTTTGCAAACAGTTCGTAAAGCATTTTTTAAACGAGAAAAATCCATTAACATTCCGCCCTCATTTAAATTCTTTCCACAAACGTGAGCAAAAACTTTATAATTATGACCATGGAGATTTTCGCACTTTCCATTGTAATCACGCAAAAAATGTGCTGCTGAAAAATCAGCTTCTACTCTAACTTCAAACATAAAAGCATTATATAAATTTGCAAAAAAAAAAACAGTAGGGGTCTGTCCCCCTCTATAAAGTAAGTTGCTTTGTAGAATCAAGTCAAAAATTATTTAATTTTTTATCTTACTTTGAAAAAATCGCCTATATTTTTTACGAGATCTTCTGTTGATAAAATTTTTACTAAATATTTTTCTGGTTTTGTTGCCAAAACTTTCATAAGTGTTGCTTCATCATCTTTTACAGTTAAAAAAATTATTGGAATATTTTGAGTTGAAGATTCCTTTTTTAGCATTTCAAAAACTTGAAGTCCTGGAACAACAAACATTTCATAATCAAATGAAATTAAATCAACACAATTTTTATTTAAAATAAATATTGCATTCATTCTAGAATTTTCCATAAAAACTTCATGTTTTTTGAAAGCCAATTATTCATTGAGCAAAGCATTATACTATCATCATTAACAAGAATTTGTTCCTCTCAACTAATTATTTTTTACTTATATTTATCACCAATATATATATAACTGTTACGAATTATCTCTAACCTTTCTTTTGCTGAATATTTTCCACATTCATTATATTGCTGGACAAATCCATTCTTATCTATTTCGTATAAATATTCGTGGTCAGCATCTTTGAAATTCTTTGAAAAAACTTTTAGTGCTTGATTAAAAGTTTTTGTTTTTATTTGAGTATTTGCTTCAGCAGGAAAATGTTTATTTTCTACACCCTTTCCTTTAGTTTCTTTTGGACCATTATCAAATAACTTCGAGCCTTTTTCAATTTTAAATTTAGAGGAAGAACCTCTTCCTCCATAAAGAATAATTACACTATTGCTTATATACTCCTTTTTACTTACTTAAAAAGTAAATCACCTATTTTTATATCTTTCTTAAATACTTCGTCTTTGTTTTCATTATCCCATTCATCATCAATATTTAATTCTGTTAGAGGCAGAATCCAATCTTCAATTTTTTTACCCTTATATACAAATTCCCATAATTCGTCTAAAGTTCTAAAATCACATATTGGATGAAAAATATCTTTTTCAATTTCTTCATCAGTATAAGAATCGAAATCATCAATGATAAAATGTTTTTTACCACCTTGTTTTTTACGGAAAACAGCAACACCTTTTTCAATATAAAATAAATCTGCTACGTGATTAAACATAAATGCTAATTGTGTTTTTGTCATTTTGAACCGCCCTTTTTCTTCGGTTTTTTACTAAACGTCGAAACGTTTATATATTCTATATAATTTTCTTTTAAAATATCACATTTATCGGTATTTGTCAGACATATTATTTTTGTCGGCTTTAATTTTTCCAACATTTTATTATAACCTTTCAAAAATAATTCTGTGTATTCTTTGTTTTTTAAAACTCCTATCGTACTTATTGCAAGAGTAGAATTTCTAGGTTCACCGTCAAAACACCATTCATAATTATATCAAGAGAGTTATGAAGGCATTTTCAAAGGGGGACAGACCCCTAACTGCATTTTTATACGCAAAATGTATTTAAATTTTGAAAATACATTTAGACCTTAAATTATGAAATAGAAATGAAAAAGCTCAATAAATTTGTTACTCTGTAGTTATTTTCGCAAGCTATATAGATCTGTCCCCTTATGAAAAAAAATCATTAGTAATATTGAAAAAAAAACGGTGGCTTTTAACCACCGTTTACAAATATTAAAAATCTTATTTTTTAATTAAAAGTGTTTTTGAATCTAGAAAAACATTTCCTTCTCCGTTTTTTAGGACTTTAAGAGAAAGTTCTTTTCCTTCGGCATAAAGATGTGCAACTGTGTCAAAATAATTTAATTTTTCAGTATCTAAAATTTCTTTCAAATTGTCGGCTTCACTTGTATAACTAAACCAAGCAGTCATTTTTTGTGATTTTATAAAATCTGCAAAACAACTTAAATCATCTTTAGAGACTTTGCCTAAATCTAATCCATCTACAACAACACTAGAAATTTTTATTCCACCATCTTTTAGAGCTTTCAAAGTATTTACAACCTTTGGCAATGTAAAAGTTTCTTGATTAAAATTCAAAATCGTACGATTTTTTACGATTTCTTCATTTAATTCTTCAACATTTACACTCTTTTTCTTTGCAATTTCTGCAAGAATGCTAGAATACCAAGCAATTACATTTGAAGAATGTTGATCAAAAGAAACATGAACAAGAGGTTTATCGTTCAACAAAGAATCAATTCCAAACTGAACCAAAACAGAAGTTTTTCCAAGACCTTTTTTTGCGGTGACAAGACCAAGTTCTCCATCTTTTAGACCTGCATTTGTAATTTTTTCAAAATAACGAATTGGACTAAATTCAATTAAATCTTTTTTTTCCATAAAACCACCTCGCTGTAGTATTTTCGTTTTGAGTTTTAATAAAATCTCTTACTTTAAATATAACACAGAATGATGATAAAAGAAATTTAAAAAAAAAGGGAAGAAATAAATTCTTCCCTTTTAAAATTAGCAAAAAACTAAAAAAAATTATTTTTTAGAAGCTGCTTCTTTTTCTGCTTTATGTTTTGCAATAAGTTCATCTGCAATTGCTTGAGGAACTTTTCCATATTTTTCGAATTCCATTGTAAATTCGCCTTTTCCTTGTGTAGAAGAACGAAGAATTGTAGAGAATCCGAACATTTCAGAAAGAGGAACTTCTGCGTTTACTGTAGATGTACTATTTTCATCAGTTGAATCAACAATTACACCACGACGCTGATTTATTAAACCAAACAAGTTTCCTTGGAATTCTGTTGGAGCAGTCATCTGAACTTTCATAACTGGTTCCAAAATTACAGGTTTAGCTTTTGTATAACCTTCGCGGAAAGCACCAATTGCAGCAGTTTGGAATGCGTTATCGTTAGAGTCAACTGGGTGAGATTGACCATCATTGATTGTAATTTTTACACCAACGATTGGAGCACCAATTAATGACCCTTCTTTCATTGCTCGCTGGAAACCTTTATCGCAAGATGGAATAAATTCGTTAGGAATTGCACCACCTTTGATAGAATCAACAAACTCATAATCTTTTTCTGTATCTGGTTCCATAAATCCTGCAACACGACCATACTGTCCAGAACCACCAGACTGTTTTTTATGAGTGTAGTTAAAATCACCACGAGTTGTAATAGATTCACGATATGCAACTTGAGGCTGACCAGTTGTAACTTCACAGTTGTATTCACGTTTCATACGTTCAACATAAACAGCAAGATGCAACTCTCCCATTCCTTTAATAATTGTTTCACCTGATTCCGGATCTGTATAAGTTTGGAAAGTTGGATCTTCTTTTGTAAATCGGTTCAATGCTTTTGACATCTGCATTGCTGCTTGTTTATCTTTTGGAGTGATAGACAAAGAAATTACAGGCTCTGGAACGAACATTGAAGCCATAGAAAAATTCACTCCGCCGGAAGTAAATGTATCACCAGAAGCACAATCTACACCAAACAAAGCAACAATATCACCAGCACTACCTTCGTTAATGTCTTCCATTTGTGCAGAATTCATTCGTACAAGACGACCAACCTTAAATCGTTTCTTTGAACGAGTATTATAAAGTTCTTCGCCTTTTTTAATTTTTCCTTGATAAATACGAGTGTATGTCAATTGTCCATACTGACCATCATCAAGTTTAAATGCTAAAGCAACTGTAGGTTTATTATCTACAGACTCAAGTTCAACTTCTGTTTCGTTATTGTCCAAATCCAAAGCAACATTTTTAACTTCGTTTGGAGCAGGAAGATAGCGAAGAACAGCATCCAAAAGTGGCTGAATTCCTTTATTTACGTGAGCAGAACCTAAAAAAACTCCAACATACTGTTCAGAAAGAGTTCCTTTTCGGATTGCAGCAATAAGTTCTTCTTCAGTAGGTTCTTCACCTTCAAGAACTTTCTCCATCAAAGCATCATCAAAATTCGCAGCTTCTTCAATCATTTCTTGGCGATATTTTTTTGCATCATCAACTAAATGCGCAGGAATTTCTGCAACACGAAGTTCTTCTCCATTTGGACCGTCAAAATAAATAGCTTTCATTCCGACTAAGTCTACAACGCCTTCGAGTTTATCTTCCAAACCAATAGGAAGTTCCATCATATGAGCGTTAAGTCCTAATTTGTCTCGAAGTTGTCCACAAACACGAATAGGATTTGCACCTTGTCGGTCACATTTATTTACAAATGCAACTCGAGGTACGTGATAACGTTTAAGCTGACGGTCTACTGTAATTGATTGAGATTGAACACCTGCTACCGCACAAAGAATCATAATAGCACCATCAAGTACACGTAAAGAACGTTCAACTTCTACTGTAAAGTCTACGTGGCCTGGAGTGTCGATAAGGTTGATAGTGTAATCTTTCCAGTTAACCTGAGTAGCTGCTGATTGAATAGTGATTCCTCGTTCACGCTCCAATTCCATGTTGTCCATAACAGCACCAACACCGTCTTTTCCACGAACTTCGTGAATTGCATGAATTTTGTTACAATAAAACAAAATACGTTCAGAAGTTGTTGTCTTTCCTGAGTCAATGTGAGCACTGATACCGATATTTCTTACTTTTGAAATATCCCAAGCCATATTAATACCCCTTTTAAAAAAAATTCCTAAAATAGTTTTACTATTTTAATGAATTACAATGCGATATTCAACTACAAAACTGCAAGAAACTCCATAAAACTACACCTATAAATATGATAATAACTAGAATTCAAATAAAATTTCTAATTATGCAAACTATTTTTTGTTTTTTTGAAACCTTTTCTAAAGTAATTTTTTTTTTATCCGAAAATCAGAAAGTAGCATACTGTATCTTATGGAGGTTTGTTATGGGATTTCAAAATGCTTACAGTGCTTATCAAAAAACGAATATAAATACTGCAAGTCAAGGGCGCCTTGTTGTTCTTCTTTATGAAGGAGCGATAAAAAACGTATCATCTGCTATAAATCTTTTTGAGTCAGATGGAAAACTAAAAGCAAAAAATATCGAAAAATTTGGTATTTATATTCAAAAAGCACAAGCCATCATCACTGAATTACAAGTTTCTCTTGACATGGAAAAAGGTGGTGAAATCGCAAAAAATCTGATGTCACTGTATGTTTATTTTAACGAAGAACTTATGGATGCTTCTATTAAGCATGATAAGACGAAACTTCAATCAATTCATAAAATGCTAAGTGATTTAACTGACGCTTGGAGAACGATTTCAAATAGTACAGCAAATGCACCTGCAACAAAGATAAAAGAAACAGTAAATATTGAGTATTAAAAATCAAAATTATGTAGAATTTGTTTTGGATATGAAAATTAGGGGTCTGTCCCCTATTAAAAATATGGGAGGAAAAATGATTACACAAGAAGAATTTGATGAAAGAGTTGCTATTTTACATAGATTAAAAACCTTATTAAAAGAACAGCGTGCAAAATTCCAAGAATATCTTACTATTTTAGAAAAACAACAAGATTCTATTTCTGCAGAAGATACAGAAAAATTGATTGCTCACACAGAACTTGAACAACAAGTTGTTAAAAATCTCGCAAATTTGCAAAAAGTGATTGTTCCAATGGCAAAAATGTATAAATCTGCTACAGAGAAAAATCAAAACGAGGATAAAATTATTTGTGACCTCCAAAATGATTTGGACGATTTACAGAAAAAAGTTTTACATCAAAACAAAATAAATAGAGAGCTACTTAGAGTTCATATTGAAAATATCAGAACTCAAATTAAAAATTTCAAAAATCCTTACAAAAATAATAGAAGTGTTTACTCTCAAAAACAAACAGTTGCTCAATTAGTTCAAGTAGAAGCATAAATATGGTAAGAAAAAAAGATAAAAAGACAGAAATTACATTGATTGTTGCTTACACGAAGAATGGTCGCATAATTGGAAAGGATGGTAAAATTCCATGGAAATTAATTAGCGAACGAAAATATTTCAAAGAACTTTGTGCTAACAAAAAAATAATAATGGGAAGAAAATCTTTTGAAGAAATCGGACATGCACTCCCCTACTGCACAATCATAGTACTGTCTTCATCAATGAAAAAGGCTCCCCAAGGTTGTCTTTTAGCAAATTCACTAGAAGAAGCAATTAAAATAACTGATAATGAAATTTTGATTTGTGGAGGTGAAAATCTCTATTTACAAACTCTACCAAAGGCAAATAGAATCTATGCAACAGAAATTTTGCAGGATTTTGATGGTGACAAATTTTTTCCACAACTAGATGGTCTTTGGCACAGATTTGTACTCGACAAAAAACGTGAAAATAATATTGAATACGAAATTACAATGTATGAAAGAAAAAAATAGGGGGACAGACCCCTATTTTACAAAAAAAACGACCTTCCCACCCTAACATTTTTC
>CAZIQK010000010.1:8242-72380 GCA_964541735.1 uncultured Treponema sp. | reverse complement strand
GATTAGAAAAAAGTATTATAGTTTTTTTATGGATTTAAATCATTTAAAAAATATTCAAGATGTGTTTGATGATGCTGTTGCACTTCACAAAGTTGCCGGTGTAAATTGTGCTGTTTATAAAGATGGAAAAGAAATTGGATATTGGCAATCAGGATTTGCTGATGTTGAAAATAAAAAGCCTTTTAATCGAGATACAATTTGTAGACTTTTTTCAATGACAAAACCTATTACTTGTGTTGCTGCTTGGATTTTAATAGAAAAAGGAAAAATAGATATTGCTGATGAAGTAGGAAAATATATTCCGGAATTTTGGAATCTTCAAATAAGTTATGATTCTGGCAAAAACGGAAAAATGCAAAAATCAAATAGAAACGTTACTATTCAAGATTTATTAAATATGACAAGTGGTTATACTTATGGAGCTTGGTGGGATGGTGCTCTTTATGGTGAACATTTGACATCAGATTTACTTGCAGAATTAAATGAAGATTGTCTTGGAAAATGTAAAATTTCAACTTTAGATGTTGCAAAACGTCTTGCAAAAATTCCAGTTTCTTTTGAACCTGGAACTGGTTATGCTTACGGACTTTCAGCAGATATTATGGCAGCCGTGATTGAAGTTGTTTCAAAAATGAAATATTCCGATTTTTTGAAAAAATATATTTTTGAACCACTTGGAATGGCAAATACAGATTTTTATGTCCATCCAGAAAATTATAATCGTTTTGCAAAAACTTATATTTGTGATAATCAAAAAGATATTGTAGAATTTAAAGTTTCTCATTTAGGAATTCAGCCAAAAATGGATCATGCACCAAGTTTTGAAAGTGGTGGAGCCGGGCTTTGTTCTTCATTAGATGATTATTTAAAATTTGCTTTGATGCTTTCTAATAAAGGTGAACTTAATGGAAAAAGAATTTTACAAGCAAAAACTGTAGAATATTTTACAAAAGCACAATTAAGAGATAATCTTCAAGAAAAATTTAATCAAAATATGGAAAATTTTACAGGTTATACTTATTGTAATTTTTTGAGAATTGCTTATGAACCTGGAAAATGTAAATATTTAACAGAAAAAGGTGAATTTGGTTGGGATGGTTGGTTAGGTCCTTATCTTTCTGTTGATATAAAAAATCAACTTGTAATAGTTATGCTCATGCAAAAAACAGGAGCAGGAACTTGGGAACTTACAAGAAAACTAAAAAATATTGTTAATTCATCATTGTAAAAAGTACATTTGATTTTTCTGAAAACTTGTGATACTCCGATTACAACATTTTAACTATGTACATTGCGTCATTTATTTAGTCACATATCAGGACTGCACGATGAAAAAAAAATACTTTTACGGACATCGCCGAGTAGATACGAATATTCAGATATAAGATTCTGCGTGATACAGTTGATATTAAAAAATAAAAATAGAAGAACTTTTTAAGTATGAAAACGTTATCCAAAATCCGCTAAGAATAAAAAATGTTTTCAGTTATTCCGCGAAGATTGATATTGTTCACAGAAATTACTTCTTTGTATCCTGATTCTTCCTCACTCACAAATTCACTGTCAGAATCCATTACCACTTGCATATCAATTCCACATTCCTCTGCAATCGTCTAGTAAAGAAAAATCACATCTCAGTGATTTCCTTACTTCCAAGTCGAACTGATTTTTTATCATCACCAAGTGGTTGCAAACTGCATATATTATTATAGAAGATCTGGGTCAGGATTTTGCTGTACGTCTTTTAATATTTTTGAAACATATTAAATAAGATAGAGTTTTCCGCCGTCCATTTTGTAAACTTTATCTGAGTATTTTGCTGCATCGGTTTCGTGAGTTACTAAAAGAACTCCAACGTTTTCTTTTGAAATTGAATGTAAAAGGCTTAAAATATTTTGTGTGTTTTCGTCATCTAAATCTGAAGTCGGTTCATCAGCAAAAATAAATTTTGGTTTATTGACTAGTGCTCTTGCAATTGCCATTCGACGCATTTCTCCTCCAGAAAGATTTTGTGGAAACTCATTTTTTAAATCTGCGATTCCAACTTTTTCTAAAAGCGAAAGAGCAAACTCCGAAACTTCTTTTGAATCATCTTTGTAAACTAAAGCGGAAAGTTTTACATTTTCTAAAACAGTGAGAGAAGAAAGTCCACTTTGACCTTGCGGAATTACTCCAAAGTTTTTATTTCTAAAAAGAGAAAGATTTTCGTCGTTCATTGAATATAAATCTGTTTGTTGATTTTCGTTTTCTTCAATTAAAATTTTTCCGGAACTTGGAGTTAAGATTCCGCACATCATATTTAAAAATGTTGATTTTCCGCTTCCGCTACGACCGCAAATCTCAATTAAAGAATTTTCTGGAAGTTCAAAATCAGTTTCTGAAACCGCATAAAAAAAATTTGAGTTTTTAGTTTTTCGTGTGTATTTTTTTGAAATTTTTTCAGCTTTTAAAATCATATTTTTATTCCTTGTTTTTTGTCAAAAGTGTTATTCAAAACTCGATTCGGAAGTAATGTTAAATTTTTTTATCAACATATCCTGAGCCAAGTTCAGGGGGACAAATTCTTTCAAGTTTTAGAAAATTCGACATTTAGTCTATTTAATTTTTGAAATTGCTTCGCTTTCAGATCGCAATGACATTTTTTTTGATTTCGACTTTGCCCCAATCACCGTATTTTTTTAATTATCAACTCGCAAAATAACGCCTGCATCAACTTTGCTGATTTTTCTTGCACTTAAAATCGAAGCAATTATTCCAGCTAAAACTGAAATCACTAAAGTTGTTAAAATCAAAATTAAAATCTCTAAAAAATTTGGAAGTAAAAAGGGAAGTCCGAGTGTAGTTTGAATTGAATTTTTAAATGTAAAACTTACAATCAAAACTAAAATTATTCCCAAAATTCCGCCGAACAAATTTATAAT
This sequence comes from uncultured Treponema sp., assembly GCA_964541735.1. Classification (GTDB taxonomy): domain Bacteria; phylum Spirochaetota; class Spirochaetia; order Treponematales; family Treponemataceae; genus Treponema_D. The sequence goes on along the minus strand of CAZIQK010000010.1, from coordinate 69,459 downwards.
AAGAGATTCTTGCAACACAAGTTTTGAAAGTTTTTTTTGCGAAACGCCAATTATTCTCAAAACTGCAAATTCTTTTTTTCGTTCGTTCATAATCATCGAAAAAACAATCATCATAATCACAATACACAAAATCCAAACTGCAACAATTAACGCTCCTACAATTTTTGAAATTTTTGCAAGATTATCAGCAACATCACTTGTCATAGATTTTGTACGAATTGCACGAACTTTTCTTGAATGAAGATTTATTTCGTTTGTAATTTGACTTGGAGCATAACCATCACTAACTTTTATTAAAATAGTAGAAATTGAATTATCCGAGTCGATTTTTCCGGTAGGCGAGTTTGCAATTTTACCTGCTTGTTTTATTAATTCGCGGATTGTATTCATATTACAATAAATTGCATTGTCAAGTCCGCTTCCTGTTTCTTTTAGTTGAGAAGCGATTTTTAATTTTGTATTAAAAAATGTAAGCGTTAAATTTGTAGGAACAGTGATTTTACTTCCAACAAGAATTTCAAAATCTTGCAATTTTCCTTTGTAAGATTCGTGTGCCCAAGGTTGAATTGTAAAATCAGTTTCTGGATCAAAACCAATAATTTGAACTCTTACTGAACAGCACCCCGCACTTAAAGATGATAAAAAAATCTGCGGAGAAATAATTTCAATTCCATCATATTGCGAAATTTCACTCATATACTTTTTAGGCATATAAAAAGTTGTTCGATTTCCGTTCAGCAAAAGAGACTCAATACTTTCTTTTGTTCGAGTTTGATAAGGAACAACAATTACATCGGCACCAAGTCGTTTTTCTAAGCTGTTAAGTCCATTTCTTAAACTTTTTACGATTAGTGAGCCACCAAAAGTTGCGATTGCAAGCAAAACTGCAAAAATTAAAAGAGAAACTGAACGTCCAACTTTTACAGAAATATTTTTTAATGGTAATTTATTTAGAAATTTCATTTTGATTTTGCTTCCTTAATTTTAATAGCGTAAAAATCAAATTTGTTAGCGAAAATAAAGCAATTATTACGGCAAAGATAATTGTACAAGGTTTTGTGATTGCGTTGCATCTCATATCATTCATCATACAAAGTGGAAGTAATTTTCCTGGAATAAAAATCGTTCCGATTGAAATTGCTAAAGTTGAAATATAAATTCCGAGTTTTGTTTGTACATTTACAAAAATGTTTATGATTGAGAGAATTATTCCAATTACTGAACTTAGTTTGATGATGTTTTGTGCATAATGACAAGTCATCCAAGAACCGTCAGCCTTTGGTCCGCATGCGTGAAATACAAAAGTAATTCCTGTGAAAAATAAAGTGTTTAATATTGTAAAAATCAAATCACTAACTCTAAAGTTTTTACCTAGATTCATATTTATCCTCAATTTTGCTTATGAGAATCTCTAAAAATTCTTGTTTTTAGAGATTTCATTATAATTTTAAGTTAGGTTATTCTAACAAAAATAAGTGATATAGTCAAAAGATTTGTTAAAAATGAGGAAAAAAGACTGAGAAATGTATGATTAAAAAAGATCAGAATTCCAATAATATGAGCAAAGTTGTGTTTCTTTTTTTTTTATAAGCGAAAATCAATGAAATCTACTTTTATTCAAATTTTAGTCAGAAGTGCAGGTTGAAAATTTAACTTGATTTAATGTGTGTACTTGAAACAGATAACATAAAAACGTTAAAATAAGGCATCTTTGGGGATATAGCTCAGTTGGTAGAGCATTTGGTTCGCAATCAAAGGGTCGTCGGTTCAAATCCGATTATCTCCAAAAATTCCTTTCTTAATTTACTAACAAAAATCTGATAAAATACTTCATCTTAAGGAAAAATCATAAATGACAGAATTATTTTTTATAACAATTTTTGTACTTTTGGCGTTAAATACACTGTTTTTAATTATTCTTCTTATAAAAAAAAGTAATAATTCTTCAATAAATAAAAAATTAGATTCTTACGAAAAGAACTTAAAAGATGAATTTGAAAGAAATCGAAAAGAAACTGCGACTGTAAATGCACTTTCGCGAAAAGAAAATATGCAAACTCTTATGTCTTTTCAAAATTCGGTAACATCTTCTCTTACAAAATTTACAGATGTTCTTTCTAAAAGGATGGATTCTGTTTCTAGTGCAACTCAATTGAGTTTAAAAAATATGCAAGATGGAAACGAAAAAAAACTTGAACAAATGCGTCTTACCGTTGATGAAAAATTGCAATCTACACTAGAAAAAAGGCTTTCTACATCTTTTGAAGTTGTTTCAAAGCAACTTCAAGCAGTCCAAAATGGACTTGGAGCGATGCAAAATCTTGCAAGTGACGTTGGCGGATTAAAAAGAGCGTTAACAAATGTAAAAGCTGCCGGCACAATGGGAGAAGTTCAATTAGAAAATCTTCTTTCACAAACTCTTAATACTGACCAATACGAAAAAAATGCTCATCCAAATCCTTCAAATCCGAGTAAAGTTGTTGAATTTGCCGTAAAAATTCCTGCAAAAGAAGCAAAAAATGGATTTATTTATATTCCAATCGATTCAAAATATCCTTCTGAAGTTTGGGATAAATTATCTTTGGCTTACGAAACAGGTGATAAAAATGAAATTGAAATTCAACGAAAAAATCTTGTGTCTGATATAAAAAAATTTGCAAAAGATATAAAAGAAAAATACATTCAAGAACCGTATACAACGAATTTTGGAGTGATGTTTCTGCCTTTTGAAGGCCTTTACTCCGAAGTTATAAGAATTCCCGGACTTTTTCAACAAATTCAAAATGATTATCGAGTTACAATCACTGGTCCTACAACGCTAAATGCATTTTTGAATAGTTTGCAAATGGGCTTTAGAACCTTGGCGATTCAAAAAGAAACTTCAAAAATCTGGGAACTTTTAGGAAATGTAAAAACTGAATTTGGTAAATTTGGTGATGTTCTTTTGGCAACAAAAAAGAAACTCGAGTCCGCAACAAACGAAATTGAAAATGCAGAACGCCGTTCTCGCGTAATAGAAAAAAAACTCACAAATGTCAATTTAATTTCTAACGACAAAAGTGATGATGAGAAATATATATAGAAATTAGAAAATATGAATTATGAATGTTTTTTATTGCAACAAAAATGCATTTTTCAACAAGCAAATGAAACGAACGTACACTTCCTCTTCGGTGCAATAAAGATGTATTGCTAGCACAGTAAATAAAAATTTTTGTATAAGAGTATCTATTGTTAATAAAATAAAAAAATGCAATTATAAGATGTTTTATAAAATCACCGAAAAATTAGTGAGGTAAAAATGAAATTTCAAAATCCTGTTTTGCGAGGAATGTATCCAGATCCAAGTATGTGTGCTGGTCCAAATGGAAAATATTATATGGTTTGTTCAACTTTTCAATATTTTCCTGGCGTTCCGCTTTTTGAAAGTGATGATTTAATCAACTGGAAGCAAATAGGGCATTGTCTTACAAGGAAAAGCCAACTTTTAGTTGAAAAAAATAATACAGCAAGTGGAATTTATGCTCCTTCAATTCGTTTTCATAATGGCAGATTTTATATGGTCGTAACGAATGTTGAAAATATCGGAAATTTTTACGTTTATACAGATGATATTTATGGACAATGGTCGGAACCAATTTTAGTTGAGCAAGATGGAATTGACCCATCACTTTTTTTTGATGATGATGAAAAAACTTATTTTGTTTCTAACGGAAATGACAAAGAAGGTCGAGGATTTATTCAAATTAGCGAAATTGATATTTTTAATGGAAAAAAACTTTCAGAAAATCAACCTCTTTGGTATGGAACTGGTGGCCGTTACATAGAAGCGCCTCATTTATATAAATTTAATGATTATTATTATCTTCTAAATGCAGAAGGTGGAACAGAGTATGGTCATATGGTAAATTATGCTCGTTCAAAAAATATTTTTGGTCCTTACGAGCCATTTCCGCAAAATCCTGTTTTAACAAATAGAAATTTAGGCGGTTATCAGTTGCAAGGAGCAGGACATGGAGATATTTTGCAAGCAAAAGACGGAAAATGGTGGTTTTGTCATTTAGCGTTTAGACAGATTGATAAATATATGCCTTTTCATCATCTTGGAAGAGAAACTTGTATGGAACCTGTTTTTTGGAAAGATGATTGGTTTTATATTGGAACAGAAAATGTGAGTGCCGACAAAACTGCTTGTGGAGAAAAAGTTGCAAATGGATATAACGAAAAACAAGGTTTTGGAAAAGCGTTGCTTGAAGTTGAAGTACCAAATAATCACACTTTTAAAAAACAAAATTTTTCTTACGAAAAAACTTTTGAAAATACAAAATTTGATTGGTGTTATATTTGCAATCCTGACGAAACAAAATATTCTCTTAATAAAAATGAATTTATTTTAACTTCTTGCGAAAAAACGCTCGATACGCCAAATGGCAGTCCAACTTTTGTTGGCATTCGTCAATGTGAATTTGAAGAAAAAACTGAAGTTTGCATTGAACTTCAAAAAAATGAATATAAAAATGCACAAGCAGGACTTTCGATTTATATGGACAATAATCATCATTATGATATTTTTATAGAAAAACAAAATGATGATTTTTATGCAATTTGCAAAGTCATAATCGGTCCGGCTAGTTGTATAAAAAACAAAGTGAAGCTTTCTTCAAATAAAGCAATTCTAAAATCTGATGCAAATTCCTATAGTTACAATTTTTCTGTAATTGATAATAAAAACGAAACTTTTTTAGGACAAGCAGATTCACGCTATCTTTCTAGCGAAGTTGCTTGTGGTTTTACCGGCGTTTTTTTAGGACTTTTTGCACAAAATGGAGCAGTTGCGAAATTTACAAATTTTAAAACAGTGCATAAAGAAAACGAAGAATGAGATTTTTCCACAGATGTAGCAGATTGAGCAGTGATTTTTATGATAAATTAGAAGAGTAGAATGTTTTTTATGGTTATAAAAATACATTCTACGGCAAGCAAACAAAATGGACGTTTACTTCCTCTGCGGTGCAACGATTTTTATAAAAAAGGCATAATTGCCTTTAATTTGAACTGAAAGACTTTTTTAGAAAACATTTTTAGTTTAAATCTTAGTCAGCGATGCATATCTAACGGGTAGTTTGCTTGCAATAAAGATGCATTCTTCTATACTACAAACAAAAATGAAAAAATCTCTCTTTAGAAAATATCTTTTATATGCTAAAATATTTTTATGAGTGTGAATGATTATCGTGCTAATGCGTACTTAAAAAACGCTAATTTTTCTAAACAAAATAATGAAACTAATCAAAAACAATATAAAAATCAATCATCCGAAAGTGAAGAATTAAAAAATGCAACAGAACATTTAAAAGAAGGTGGACTTTTAAAAGTTCCAAAGGAAAACGGCGATAAAGAAGGAAAAGATTCTGTTTATCGTCGAGTTGCAAAATTTCTTTTAATTATTGGCGAAGATGAAGCTGCAAAAATTCTACCTTATCTTTCTGAATCACAAATAGAAAAAATTATTCCAGAAATTGCTTCTATCCGAAGTGTTGATAAAGACGAAGCGCAAGTTATTCTTTCGGAATTTAATTCTTTATTAAACAAAGCAAAACAAAGTGGCGGAGTTGAAACTGCTCGCGAAATGCTGGAAAAAGCATACGGAAAAAAACGTGCAGAAGAAATGCTGGAAAAAGCAATTCCTTTTGAGGGAAACAAACCTTTTGAATATCTTGCCGATTCTGACAGCGAAAGAATTTATTTACTTTTAAAAGATGAAAATCCCGGAGTTCAAGCATTAGTTCTTTCAAATCTGGAGCCAAAAAAATCTGCACAAGTTATAAATTTGATGGATGATGATGAAAAAAAAGAAGTTATTTTACGTCTTGCAAAAATGCAACCGGTAAGCCCTGAAGTTTTACGTCGCGTAGAGCAAGGCTTACACGAAAAAGCTCTTCGACAAAGTACAGAAAAAGCAGAAAATATTGATGGAAGAAATGCTTTAGCTCAAATTCTCAAAAAAATGGATATAAAATCAGAAAACGAAATTCTTTCAACGCTTTCAAAAGAAGATCCGGATTTAGGTCAAGATTTACGAACTCGTCTTTTTACAATGGATGATGTTGTAAAATCAGATGATAGATTTATTCAAGAAAAATTACGCGAAATGTCAGATGAAGATATTGCATATTTGATTGCAGTTAAACCTGAAGATTTTCGTGCAAAAATTTTAAATAATGTTTCTTCTACGCGAAAAAAAGAAATTCTTTCGCAAGAAGAAATTTTAAAACCAATGCGTCGAAGTGATTGCGAAAGAATTACTTCTGAATTTTTTAGCAAATTACGTCGCGCGTATGAAGAAGGTCATTTAATCATAAAAGATAGAAATGATGATGTTTTTGTGTAATAATTTTTTTACAAATTGAGAGGAAATTTATGTTTGATTTTTCAGATAAAAAAAATATTGGAAAAGAATATAAAAATTTTGTGCTTCTTTCTATAGATGATATTCCAGATTACAAAGCAAAGGGTGTTTATCTTCGGCATAAAACAACCGGATTAGAAATTTATCATATTATAAAAGATGATAAAGAAAATCTTTTTGCGTTTGCTTTTCGTACAATCGCAAAAGATAATCTTGGATGTGCTCACATAATGGAACATTCAACTTTGTGCGGAAGCGAAAAATATCCTCTAAAAGAACCTTTTACAACTCTTGCAAGTACAAGTTTAAACACTTTTTTAAACGCATTAACTTATCCAGATAAAACAGTTTATCCAGGTGCGTCTGTCGTAAAAGATGATTATTTTAATATGATGGACGTTTATGCGGATGCAGTTTTTTTTCCAAAATTAGATTACGAAACTTTTTTACAAGAAGGTCATCGTTTAGAAATGGACGAAAATGGGAAATTAAGTATACAAGGCGTCGTTTATAACGAAATGAAAGGCAATTATTCATCTTTTCAGCAAGTTACTTACGAAGAACAAATTTATGCAATGTTTCCGAATTCGTATCCTTCTTTTGATTCTGGTGGCGACCCTTTAGAAATTCCAAATCTTACATATCAGCAATTTTTAGAGTTTCACCAAAAATTTTATAATCCAGATAATTGTTTGCTTTTTCTTTATGGTGATATTCCGACTTCAGTTCAGATTGATTTTTTGGATGAAAGATTTATTTCTAGAATCGAAAAAAAATATAATTGTACAAAAACTATCAAAAATTATGATTCAAAACTTCCTTTAATCAAAAATGAAATTCGCGATTTACAAAAATTAGAGCTTTTAAAAGAATCAACATTAAAAACCGCAATTGTCCCTGATTCCGGTGCAACTGGAAATTTTGTTAGTTTAAGTTGGTATACTGGAAAATCAAATATAGAAAAATATTATCTTTCAGAAGTTCTTTCTGGAAATGATAGTTCTCCTCTTTCGTTAGCGTTAAAAAATTCAAAACTTGGTGATGATATTTCTTGCGGAAATTTTGGACAATATCTAGAAGAAATTTTTTCTGCAGGAATTTTTGGCGTAAAAAAAGGTGATGAACAAAAAGTTTTTGATTTAATTCAAAAAACTATTTTAGAAATTTATGAAAAAGGAATTGATGAAAAAGATATAGATTCTGCCGTAATGGGAATTGATTTTAATTTGCGAGAAGAAAATCGATATTTTGGTCCACCTTCTATTCAAATTATGGAAAAAGTTGCAAAATCTTGGGTTAATGGAAAATCTTGTTATGACCAACTGACTCCAATTTCTAGTTTTGAAGTTGTAAAAAATAAAATAAAATCTGATAAAAATTATACAAAAAATCTTATAAAAAAATATTTCATTGATAATGATGTTGTTGTAAAATTTATTTCAGAACCAAGTCCAAAATATTTTGAAGAAAGAAATAATGCCGAACAAAAATTAATAGAAAAACTTGAAAAAAATTTAGATAAAAACAAACTAAAAAAAGATCTAGATGAACTTCATAAATATCAACAACACATAGAAACTCCAGAAACAACTTCTTGCATTCCGACGACCAAACTTTCATCATTAACGCCTGATGTTGAAGTTCCTACTACAGAATTAAAATTTGTAAACGGTTCGGATGGTAGCAAAATTCCTTTGTTTGTTAGCAAAGAAGAAACAAAAGGTCTTTTTTATGTAGATTTGCTTTTTCCTTTTGATCGTCTAGAACCAAAATATTTTCAATATGTTCCATTTTTATCTAACGTTATTACAAATTTAGGTTGGAATGGAAAAAGATGGGACGAATGTATTACAGAAAGTTCTTGTGTTATGGGGGATGTTTGGGGACGCATCACTCTTGGAAAATCGAGTGATATAAAACCAGTCCAAGATTATATTTCAAAATTTGATAATAAAGATTTTTTTAATCGTCAGTGGATTGGAATTTCTTGCAAAGCACTTACTCAAATGGCAGAAAAATCTCTTGCACTTTTGAGCGAGATTGTTACAAAAATGAGTTTTGATGATGAAGAAAGATTTAACTCTTTGGTTCAAGAATTAATATCAGAAAAAAAAGCAAATTTTATATCTCACGGTTTGGAATACGCGACAAAGCGAGCATCTGCATTAAAATCTGCAAATTCTGCATTGGTAGAAATTCTTTATGGCGTTAGTCAACTTTATACAATAAAAAATTATTCTAAAGAAAATGCAAAAAAAACTTTGGAGATTTTTAAATATATTTATACAGAATGCATAAAAGCAGGAGGAATTATTCATATTACGGCGGATGATGATTCTTTAAATAAAATTCTTCCGTTAATAGAGAATTTTGTTAAAGATGCAAAAATCACAAAACTTCTTCCCGCTAAAAAACTTTCTCTCGAAGAACTAAAACCTTATATTGCACAAGTAGATGCAATTCAAGATATTTCAAAACCTCAAATCCTTCAATTTGACTCTCAAACAGGTTATGTTGCGGTATCTTCCGATATTGATACGGAATTTCTTTCAAAAAAGGCGGCAGCTCAAAATGTTTTTGCTTCTTGGTTTAGTATGCATTCTCTTTGGGATAAAATTCGTACTTCTGGTGGAGCGTATGGAGCCGGACTTTCTATTGATAACATCGGAAATAAGGCAATGATGTGGACTTATCGCGATCCAACTCCAGAAAAGTCTATAAAAGCCTATTTGGATGCTCTTGAAGAAATTTCTAAAACGGAAATTCCTTTAGAAGATATAGAAAAAACGATTGTTTATTGTTATGGTGATGCTATAGTGCCACTTTCTCCAAAGGATAGAGGTTCTAGAAGTTTTGAATCTATGATTTATGCAAATCCTTTGGAATTTATAAAAATTCGGCTAGAAAAAATGTTTACAGTTACGCCAGAAGATGTAAAAAAAATAGCCGAAAAAGATTATGAACTTGCAAAAAATCAAAATAATAAAGTAATTTTTTGCAATAAAAATACTAAATGTATTGGCAATTACATAAAAATTCCATTATAATATTTTTAAATATTTCCATAAAATAGGTGAGTATGTAGGAGTAAAAACATGGATAAAAAAGCAAAAAAATGTATTGAACTTTTAAGAGATTTAGTTTCAGATGTTCAAGGTGCTCCTTTTCCTGGTGGAGATTTAAAATCTGAACTTTATTCTATTTGGTATGATCATGCTCAAAAAGCAGCTGTTGAATGTTTTGAATTTCTAAATGATAATTTTCCATCAGAACAAACAGATTTAAATAAAACAATTGATAAATTATTTGAAAAATAATGAAAATTTTATTGTCGGGAACTAACAATTCTCGACAAACTTCAAAAAAGCAGTTTTAAAAATTTGTAATTTATATTTCTAAAGTTTCTATTTTTTAATCCGAAAATTAAAAACAAAGGGTTATTGGGATGGGAAAATCTTCTAAAATAGAAAATCTTTCAAAATTTGGATTTACAAACACAAAGAAAAAAATTGGCGTAAATTATTGGCGTTTTTTCTTTAATGCAATCGAAAAACAAACTTCTTCAAATCAGATGTTTTTTGTAGAGTTTGAAATGCTAAATCCGTATATTTCGCCTAATGATGTCGTTTTAGGCTTTAAACCTAGAGTTTCAGTTACACCAGAAACTTTACAATATGCACTTACTGGAACTCAAGACGCAAGAAATCTAAAAACAGAAAATCTTGTTCAGCCTTCTTATTGTGTCGTTCGGATTGGAAAATTTGGAAAAGAATCAAAACATCTTTGTGCGTATTATCCTTTAAAAAAAATAAATTTTACTTCAAAACCATTTTCTATTGTTTGTGATGAATGTGCTTTTTCTAATGATTTAATTTCTGGAAAAATTAATATCTCTTATCAAAATTTAACTGAAAATCCAGAACTTTTGTGTGATGAAGGAAATGCAGAATGGAAAATAAATTATACAATAAATAATCAGCTTGCTAATGGTTATAATTCTAATGGTGAGCGATGGTTTCCATGTGGATTAAACACTTCTTTTTCCGGCAATTTAATTTTTGATGATGTTCAATATATCGTTAAGCCTTTGTCATCTTTTGGTTATATCGAGCGATATTGGGGAAAATCTTTAATGGAACCTTGGTTTCATATTTCTTCTTCAAATCTTATAAGTAATATAACAGGAAAACCTTTGATTGGAGCAAGTTTTGCAATTCAAGGTGCTTTTGAAAAACACGTTTCGTTTACAGGTGTAATTGATGATGCAGAAATTGTTTTTTCTTTAGATTCTTCAAATAAATATAATGATATTTGGCAATGTTCACAAATGCCAGAAGTTGATGATATTGATGAAAACCGTTTACATTGGACTGCAAGCATTCATAATAAAAATTGGATTTTGGATGTTGATGTTTTTTGCAAAATAACTGAACTTGTTAATCGGAAACTTGAACTTCCTGAAGGTGAACGAAAAGTTTTGAATTTGATTGAAGGTGGAACCGGAACTGGCGAAATCAAACTTTACAAAAAAGTAAAAAAGAATCTAGAACAAATTGAATACGCAAAAATAAATAATTGTATTTGTGAATTTGGTCACAAAGAAGAAAGCGAATCGTAAAAAAATTCCCGTAATCATCACAGATTTTTTTTATAATTAATCACAAAAATTTGCCGTTTTATAATTTTATTATTATTTTAATTGTATGAATTACGAAAATTTTACAATTAAAACACAAGAGGCAATTCAAGAAGCATCTTCTATTGCAAACAGAAAAGACAATTCTGAAATTGGCTCAGAACATGTACTTTTAGCTCTCTTAGAGCAACAAGATGGTCTTATTGTTCCAATTGTAGAGCGAGTAGGTGCATCTGTTTCTGAATTAACAAATAAAACAAAAGAACTTATAGAACAAAATCCTAAAGTGTCTGGAACTGCACAAGTTTATTTTTCTTCCGAAATGCAAAAAATTCTTGCAAAAGCAGAAGATGAAATGAATTCTTTGCATGACAAATATCTTTCTACAGAACATTTACTTTTGGCAATGTCTCAATCTGAAGGTAGAGTTGGAGAACTACTCAGAAAAATGGGGATTGACCATAAAGCAATTATAGAATCATTAAAATCTGTTCGTGGAAATCAAACTGTAGACAGTCAAGATCCTGAAAGTAAAACTAGAACCTTGGAGAAGTTCACAAAAGATTTAACTGCACTTGCAAAACAAGATAAAATCGATCCTGTAATTGGGCGAGATGAAGAAATTCGTCGTGTAATGCAAGTTTTGTGTCGTCGAACAAAAAATAATCCTGTAATTATTGGTGAACCTGGAGTTGGAAAAACTGCCATTGTAGAAGGTCTTGCTAGACGAATTGCTAGCGGTGATGTTCCTGAAAGTTTGAAAAATAAACGTGTTTTAGCGTTGGATTTGGGAAGTCTTGTTGCCGGTGCAAAATTCCGCGGTGAATTTGAAGAAAGATTAAAAGCTCTCATCAATGAAGTTCAAAAATCAGATGGACAAATTATTTTGTTTATAGATGAACTTCATACTTTGGTTGGAGCAGGGGCTAGTGAAGGAAGTATGGATGCTTCTAATTTACTAAAACCCGCTTTAGCTCGTGGAGAATTAAGAGCAATTGGTGCGACAACTTTAAATGAATATAGAAAATATATTGAAAAAGATTCTGCACTTGAAAGACGTTTTCAGCCAGTTTATTGTGCCGAACCAAGTGTTGAAGATACAATTGCAATTTTACGTGGACTTCGAGAAAAGTACGAAATTCATCACGGAGTTCGAATAGAAGATGAAGCATTAATTTCTGCGGCTACTTTATCAAACAGATATATCACAAATAGATTTTTACCAGATAAAGCAATCGATTTAGTTGATGAAGCAGCAAGTCGATTGAAGATGGAAATTGAAAGTCAGCCAGTTGAACTTGATCAAGTTGAACGTAAGATTTTACAACTTCAAATAGAAAAACAATCATTAAGCAAAGAAGATGATGACGCTTCAAAAGAAAGACTTTCTAAATTGGAAAAAGAACTTTCTGAACTCACAACAAAACGTGATAGTATGAGTCTTCAGTGGCAAAATGAAAAAGCAAGTATTGGAAAAAGTCGTGAATTAAAAGAAAAACTAGAACAAGCTCGCTTTGAAGAAGAAAAATATACTCGCGAAGGAAATCTTGGAAAAGCTGCAGAATTGAAATACAGTATCATTCCATCTTTGCAAAAACAATTAAATGATGCGTTATCTTTGGAAAAAGAAAAAAATGATTCTGGCCGCGAAAGTTTACTTCGTCAATCTGTTACAGAAGAGGATATTGCAAAAGTTGTTTCTACTTGGACAGGCATTCCGGTCGCAAAAATGCTTACTAGCGAAAAACAAAAATATTTACAGTTGGAAGATGTTTTGCATAAACGTGTTGTTGGACAAAATGAAGCTGTTCAAGTTGTAAGTGATGCAATTCGTCGTAACAGAAGTGGTTTGAGTGATCCAAATAAACCTCTTGGAAGTTTTATGTTCATCGGACCTACTGGAGTTGGAAAAACAGAACTTGCAAAAACTTTGGCAGACTTTTTGTTCAATGATGAAAAGGCATTAACAAGAATCGATATGTCTGAATATATGGAAAAATTCAGCGTTACTAGATTGATTGGTGCACCTCCGGGATATGTTGGATATGATGAAGGAGGACAACTTACAGAAGCTGTTCGTCGTCGCCCATATTCAGTAATTTTGTTTGATGAAGTAGAAAAAGCTCATCCAGATGTTTTTAATGTTTTATTACAAGTTTTAGATGATGGAAGATTGACAGATGGACAAGGTCGCGTTGTTGATTTTAAAAATACAATCATCATAATGACAAGCAATTTGGGAAGCGATTTGATTTTGGACTCGGCAGAAAATCCTAACTTAAAAGCAACTTTGAAAGATAAAATTCATACTTTGCTTTTTAAAACTTTTAGACCAGAATTTTTGAATCGAATTGATGAAATTGTAATGTTCCAACAACTTGATAAAGATTGTATAAAATCAATAATCAAATTGCAGTTGCAAAGAGTTCAAAAAAGATTAACCGATAGAAAAATTACTTTGGATTTTGACCAATCTTCATTGAATTTCCTTTGTGATGTTGGATATGAACCTACAATGGGTGCTAGACCTGTAAAAAGAGCAATTCAAAACTACGTTGAAAATCCTCTGGCAAAAGAGCTTCTTTCCGGTGAGTTTTTGGAAGGTACAAAAATAAAAGTTTTTGTAAAAGATGGAAAATTGACTTTTGCAAAAGAATAAAGTTTTTGAAGTAATAAGTAAAATGTTGCGTTTTTTTAATGTCATTGCGAGCACAGTAATCTTGTATATTGTAAAAAGATTGTTTTGGATTAAAGTTCTTGCAATGACTCAATTTTACTAATGCTCGAAATTCGAAGTGATAGGTTTTATATAAAAAAAGCTTCCTACAGTTTTAGTAGGAGGCTTTTTTTGTTTTACGTACATAGGGTTCTAGTTCGTCTTGTAGTCAAGAGTCTTAACGAAATTTTGAATATCTTAATTGTACATAATTTGACAAATATTAGATTGTGGTATATAAATTTTATTTATGGGCGTAAAAAAGTCTAAGATAGAGTCGCAGCAGGTGAAAGATAAAAATTATTCAATTGCGAGATTTATTTCAATTGCCGTTGTGATTTTAGGAAGCATAATGGGACTTATTTGTTTTAAAAGCAAAAATATGGTTCAAACGATTTATTGTGCTTCTTACACTTTACTTTTTGCCATTGTTACGATTGTTATTATAAAAACAAAAAAAACTAAAATATTTTGTATTGCGGTTGAAGTTTTTTTTACGTTTACTACGTTTTTTTATTTAAAAAATGGTGGTACACAAGGTTTTGGTCTTATCTGGATTTTGTTAATTCCATTTTTATATGTTTATCTTTTTGATTCTGTAGATTATTATTTTTTTAATGGAATTATTTTATTAATTCTTATTTTAGGATTGTGGACTCCGCTTTACAAATACACTTATGATATTGGTTATGCTTTTAGAATTCGAATTCCAATTGTTTTTATTTTGGAGTCGATTTTTGGTGTGTTTTTGCGTTATCGAATAGAAAAAACTGAAAAAGATTTAGAAAATCAAAAAAATATTCTTTCAGAAGAAATAAAAAATGCCACTTTAATTCAACAAGCGTTTCTTCTAAAAAGCCAAGAAAATTATAAAGATTGGGTTGTTGCTACAAAAAATGTTCCGATGATTGGAGTTTCTGGCGACTTGTATTGTGTTTTTGATAAAAATAAAAATCTTGAAGGAATTGGGCTTTTTGATATTTCTGGTCACGGAATTTCTAGCGGACTTTTAACAATGATTGCAAAAAATACAATCGAACAACAATTTTATAAAAATCTTGCTGCAAAAAACGGCGAAAATCTTTGGGAAACTATTAATAAAATAAATGATAAATTTATTACAGAAAAAGGGGCAGTTCCTAACTATTTGACTGGAATTTTAGTAAAAATTTCTAATGAGAATAATTTAGAAATTGTAAATGTTGGTCACCAAGAACCGATTATTTATCGCAAAGAAACAAATAGTTTTGAAACTTTAAAAAGAGACAAAAATGCTATTGGTGCAATTGGAATTTCTGGTTTCCCTGTTTTTTACGTTTCTCAATATTTAAAAATGCAATCTGGTGATGAACTGTTTTTATTTACAGATGGTTTGATTGATAGCGAAAATGAATACGGCGAGAATTTTGGACAAAATAGGTTTTTAGAAAGTTTAAAAAAACACATAAATCTTTTACCTAAGCAGCAAACTGAAAATATCATTCAAGATATAGAAAATTTTCGTGGTAAAAAAATAAATGATGATTTAACTCTTATGGTTTTAAAGAAAATTTAACTTTTTGTTTTTCTACCTAATTTTTAATCGTTATAAATTCATAAAAAAAACTGCCTAAAAAATTAATAAAATCTTAATTTTCAGACAGTTTCAAAAATCAATGTTGAGAAAAGCGAAACATCACAATATATGAGATTTTTTGCCACGCTCAGAATGAAGAATAATTTTCGCAGAATGATGGAAAATATTTTTGAAGTAAACTCTAAATACTAGTTCCTTTTTCTTCTTCCTTTTTGTGAACGTATTTTATAAAATCATCAATTTTCATTGTTTCTTGTGGTTTTTTGCTAGAAAATCTATAACGAACACAAACAGAATTTTCATCTTTTTCTTTTTGACCAACAACAAGAATGTAAGGTGTTTTATGTTCTTGAGAAATTCTTTTAATTTTTGTTTTCATATTATCATCATCAATATATGCATTAGAACGAATATCGTTTTCTAAAAGTTTTTCGTTTATTGTTTTAGCATAATCATCAAACTCGTTAGAAACAGGAACAATTGCCACTTGTTCAAATGCAAGCCAAGTTGGGAATGCTCCAGCAAAATTTTCTATCAAAATACCTAAAAATCTTTCCATAGAACCAAGAATTGCTCTATGAAGCATTACCGGATGATGTTTTTGATTGTCTGCTCCAATATAAGTTGCATCAAGGCGTTCTGCAGAAGGTAATTGGAAATCTGCTTGAATTGTTCCACATTGCCATTCGCGTCCAAGACAATCATAAAGCTTAAATTCCAGTTTTGGACCATAGAAAGCACCTTCGCCCGGTTGAATTTCAAAATTAAGTCCCGCTTCATGACAAGCATCTGCTAACGCTTTTTCAGCTCTTTCCCAAGTTTCAATATCACCAACATGATCTTCTGGCATTGTAGAGAATTTTACAACTAAGTCATCGAAGCCAAAATCGTGATAGACTTTCTTTAATAATTTACAGAATTTTGCAACTTCGGAAGCAACTTGTTCTTCTGTACAAATTATATGTGCATCATCTTGAACAAAACCACGAACTCTCATAATTCCGTGTAAAGTTCCAGATGGCTCATTTCTAACGTCGTGACCAAATTCTGCAAGACGCATAGGCAAATCTTTATAAGAACGTTGTTTTGCTTTGAAAATTTCAAGAGCACCAGGACAATTCATTGGTTTTATAGCAAAAATCCGTTTTTCAGATTCTGTAATAAACATATTCTGTTGATAATGTCCCCAGTGACCAGATTTTTCCCAAAGTGAACGAGGCATAATTGCTGGTGTATTTACTTCTAAATATCCATCTCGTTTAACCATTTTTCGCATATAATCTTGAATTACTGTGTAGATTGACCAACCATTTGGATGCCAAAAAATCTGTCCAGGATCTTCACTTTCAAGATGAAATAAATCCATTTCGACGCCAAGTTTTCTGTGATCTCGCTTTTCAGCTTCGCTAAGCATTGTAAGATAATCTTTTAAATCATTTGGCTTTGAGAAGCACAATGCATAAATACGAGTAAGCATTGTTTTTGTTGAATCACCACGCCAATAAGCACCTGCAATTTTATGAAGTTTAAAACTCTGTGCGTTTATTTCTTTTGTGTTTGCAACGTGAGGACCTTTACATAAATCAATAAAACTATCTTGTTTATAGGTTGTGATAACAGCATCTTCTGGTAAATCGTTTATCAATTCAATTTTGTAAGGTTGATCTGCAAAAATTTCTAATGCATCTTTTTTTGAAACTTCAGTTCTTATAAAATCAAAATTTCCAGCAATAATACGACGCATTTCTTTTTCTACAACAGGAAAATCGGTTTCGGTGAATTTGGTGTCCTTTGGGAATTCAAAATCATAATAAAATCCGTTATCAATAGCAGGTCCAATTGCAATTTTTGTACCTGGGAAAAGCTTCAAAATAGCTTCTGCCATAACGTGTGCACAACTGTGTCTTACAGTTTGTAATTTTTCATCAACAGCCATTTTCTACCTCGTTTACGGAAAAACCGCATAAAATATAATCATAAGATTATAATACTTTTTATTACAAGTCGCAATGTCTTCTATTAAGAATTATTTTATCTATTTCTAGTTTTTTGAATTGTTAAAATCATCTCTAAAAAGTAAAGTTTTAATAAGATTTTTTTTCTATTTATTGTATTCATTTTTCATTTAAAATAATCTGTTTTTTTGCTATATTAAGGTTATGATAAAACAAGAAATTAAAGATGAAGAATTAAAAACTCATTTAGATTCGCTTGAAGAAGATAAAATGTATATTTTTACAATGGCAGAAGGGCGTATTCGTGGTTCTCTTTTTCATGGAACTCGTTTTGTAAATCAGTTGCGACTTCAGCATAATTTAGGTATTTTAGAAACTTATATTCTAGGACAAGCCTCTTTATGTGCTGCTTTAACAATTCCTATGATGAAAGATTTGGAACATCTTGCAATAAAATATGAATCTTTTGATTCAAAAAATGGTTATTCAGTTGAAGCGGATTCAAAAGGCTATGTTCGTGGCTATATTTACGATGAGCATATAAAAGTTTCAAAAACTCTTGAAAATTGGAATTTAGGACCATTTTTAGGTAAAGGAAGTCTAAATTTTAGTAGAATTCACAAAGATGATAATTTTCCACAAAGTTCAACTGTTGATGTTGATGGCGAAAATATTGCAAAAGATTTTGCTACTTATTTTGCAAAGTCAGAGCAAGTAAATACCGCTTTTAATTCTAGTATTCAATTTGACAAAAAGGGAAGAGTTATTGGTGCAGGTGCAATGTATTTACAAGTTATGCCAAAAACTGGAGGAACTCAAAAATTAGGTTCTCAAGTTGATAGTCATCAATCAGAAGACGAAGATGATGAAAAAATGCTTTTAGGAGTAGAAAATGCCTTTAAAGCTTGTCCAAGTATTGGAATGTTATATAGCGAAAAACAAGTTGATTCAGAAGATATAATTTTAGGATTGTTTCGAGAATTTAAACCTTTAATTACATTAAAACGAAATATAAAATATGATTGTCCTTGCAATGAAGAAAAATTCTTAGGTTATATTCGTTCTTTTCCAAAATCTCAAATTGATGATATAAAACAAAATGGACCAGATCCATTAGAAATTACTTGTAGAAATTGTGGAAGCGTTTATTATATTCCTGTCAATAAAATTTAGTTGACATTTTTATTTTTTGATATTATATTGTAGATAACCGAATCTTTCGGGGATGTCCCGGTTTCGACGGAATTGGGAAATCTTATACTGCAAGTAGGAGTGAAGGTTCCTTAAACTGACAAAAAAATAACTGCAATTTTCGCAAGAAAAGAAGAAGAAGCTGACGCTTCTTTCGAAGCAGAAGCACTTGCTGCGTAAGCAGTGTGCAGGAACTTTTTTGGCTCTGTTCCGCGTCAGAAAATGTTCTTTTACCTATCGGGACTTGCTAGTTAACGTTTCTGTAAGTTAATTAGGACATTTTATCAGAATACGGAGGCGACGCTTGTTATGCTGCTACCGACTCCCGACAATCACCTCGCATAACTAAACTTGTAGATGTATCTGGTTTACTTTTTCGGACGGGGGTTCAATTCCCCCCATCTCCAGACAAAAAACTGCTTTTATGAGCAGTTTTTTTTGTTTTAAATTATTTAAATTTATTTGGTTCTGTTCGATATTTTTTTATTGAAAACTGTCATTATCGGGCTTTAATAATCTGTGTAAGTGTGCAATTTTTTATATTTCAAACTTGCACTCTAGTTTTCTTTGCTAAACTAGCACAATATATAATTTTATAGATTGCCGCATCTACCGTTTTGATATTTTGTGTAATAAATTCATGCAATAATGCCACAAACTTCAAAATCTGTTGCTTTGTAGAATTGAGTCAATTATTTTCTTTTTAGGATGAATATTGTTATATCATCTTTTTTTTCTGAATTCTTTGCAAATTCAAATATATCATTTTTTAGATTTTCTACCAAAGTTTTTACATCTTCTTTACAATGATTTTTCACAGATTGTAGAAAATTTCTTTTTTCGTAATATTCGCCAAATTCATTTTGTATATCAGTAACGCCATCAGTGTAAAAAACAAAAAAATCACCTTTTTGTAAAGTATATTTTACACTTGTAAAATGAGTTGGAAATTCCGCAATTCCAATTACTCCACATTGCGAAGAATCTTCTTTTTTGTTAAATTCCGCAGTTCCATCATTTTTTACGAAAATTGGTTCTGGATGTCCTGCGTTTACAAATTCGATTTCATTGTTATTTATTCGTCCAATAATTCCTGTTAAATAATTTTCTATATTTCCTTTTTCGAGAATAACTCTCTCATTTATATTGTTTAGAATTTCTGTTAATTTTTTATTCTTTCCATCAGCAATTTCTTGTTGGATTATGTTTTTTACAAGCATTGTAACAAGTCCGCTAGAAAGACCGTGTCCTGAAATATCAAAAATACCAACGCCATTTAATTCGCCATTACTTGTGTAAATATCGTATAAATCGCCGGAAACGCTTTCTAATGGCTCAAAATATAATGCAATTTCCCAATCTTTAAAATCCGTATTTTTTAGCGTGTAAAAGTTCTCTTGAACATTTGCTGCTAATTCAAGTTCTCTTATTGTTTTATCTTTTTCTATTTCTAATTGTTTATTATTTTCTTTTAAGATTTTGTTGGCTTTTTCTAATTCAGATGTTTTCTTTTTTATGATTTTTTCGAGATTAGAATTTAAATATTCAATTTTAGAAAATAAAGATACATAATTTATCAAAAGTCTGCTTAAAAAGAAAAATATTGTTAGTTGCCAACCTAAAATTATTAAAATTCTTGTGTATGCGTAAACGTTAATAATATATAGGAATAATGAAAGTATAATCGTGGTTACTATAGGACAAAAGCCTAGTAAAAGTGTAAAGGCATTTTTATCTTTTTTTAAAAAATACTGTATAATTTTGATTGTAGAAAATACATATTGAAGAGCCGAAATTATGTAGCAAATTATTTGAACTATATGAAAACTAATCATATTTCTAGGAGTCATCACAGTAATAATTGTTGCAATAAGGGAAAAACGTCTTATAAATTTTACAATTATTCTTTCTTCATATTTTAGGTAATCTCGTATAAATGATTCTGCAAAATACATTGTGATGTAAGGTACGATTCCATTAAAAATTTTATTATAAGTTAAAAAACTCATTATTTTGCTAAAATCAAAAGGAAGTTCTCCGTATGAAATTGTTGTAAGAAAAAATGATGAAAAAAGAGTTAAAAGACTAAATGATAAACTTGATCTATCTTTAGGTCTAATTATGTATAAAAAAAAGTAAAGAATTGCAATAAAAAGTAAAAAAATCGAAATAGTAAAAGGCAAAACTGAATTTACAAGATTTACATTTTTGGTGTATGAAGAAACATTGCTTCCTAAATCTATAAAAATTCTTCTATCAATTGAACCTAGCGAATCAACAAAAAGTTTTATAGTTACAGTATTTTCTTTTTCGCCAAAATTTAAAAAATTGTTTGAAATAGGGTAGGAAAAAGATTTTTCGCCATTATAAAAATCATTTGGTGGAAAAGTTCCAGAAGAACCTATTTTTTGACCATTTATATAAGTTTCTTGTGCAATTTTTGAAATGCCTAAAAACAATGCTAAATCTTTATTTTGAAAATCTATAGGAAGTTTGAATGTATTTTTTAGGCAAACAAAACCTCTATATTTTGGTGTTAATGGATTTTCTTTTGTATAATTAAAAGATAATGTTTTTAAAGGCTTATAGTCGTTTGAATTTTCGTTAATAGAATAAGACCAAGTCGTATTGTCAATATAAATTCTTGAGTTGTTGGTTGTACAGGCTGTAAAAAATAGGATAAAAAAGTCTATAATTAGAAATGTTCCCGATTTAACTTTCAACAAAAAATCCTTAAAAAAAAGCTGCCCTTAAAGACAGCCTTTTTATTTTTATTAAAAAATATAAAATTCTACTCAGCTTCAGATATATTATGATATTTTTGCTGAAATTTCTTGAGCATAGCTACTGCATTTCGTTTTCCATTGTAAACGAAACCGCCATTCCAATATTCAAGAGCTGCAAACAACGCATTTCCACCATCTTGGCTGTCAGATTCTTTTGTTCTGAATGATACGTAATCTGCTAATTGCATAAAATCATTGTTGTGAAGACATTCAAGGCGTTTTTTATTAAATTCATTCCATTTTTCCAAATCTTTAAAACCTTCACCTTCATCTTGTACAATGATATGAGCATGTGTTGGACTGAATGAATACCAAACAGTAACTTTTTTATTTATATCACAGTGATTTCCGTGTTTTACAGCATTTTTTATAACTTCACTAATTTGTTGTTCCAAAAGATTTAATTCTTTTATTTCTGTTGGTGCAGATTGAACAATAAGCAAAGTGAAGTAACGAATTTGTCTAAAATCTGAAGGGAATTCCTTCTTTAACATATTAGTTTTATCGAACAATGGATCATTTTCGTCTGATCTAAGTTCTTTAAATTCTTGTTCCATGGGATTCTCCTAAATTGTAATTATTCTTTTACCATTAAAAGAGCTTCTTCAATACTATTAGCAATTGGGAAATATCCCATAAGCTTTGTTAATTCAATAACTTTTTTTACTGAACCATGAATGTTTGCAATTGCTAAATTTAAATTCATCTTTTTGATTGTTGAACAAATGTAAATTAATGCTCCAATTCCAGACGAGTCGATATAATCAACTTGTTCCAAATTAATAACAAAATTCTTTACATTTTTTTCCAACATTTTCATTACAAGTTCCTTTAACTTGTAAGAATTGTAGAGATCCATTTCTCCGGTTACGTCAATAATGTAAACATCACCATTCTTGCGTATTTTAAGTTCCATAACTTTGGCTCCTTTTTTTTATTGTATTTTAATAACCAGAAGGCTTTGGTCATCATATTGTTGTGCTGTACCGCAGTATTTTTTCAAATCATCTTTTACTTTGTTTGAAATTTCTTTGGCATTTGCAGCACTGTTTTTTATAATTACTTTTTTTAGGTTCTCAACTGAATATTGTACACCATTTTCGTTTAGACATTCAAGCAAACCATCTGTACAAGTTATCAAAATATCTCCAGATTTTACTGGAACTTTTAAATCACTAAATACAGTGTCTTTTGTAACGCCTAAAGGTTCACTTGGTTCTGTAAGTTGTTTTATTGATTTATCGTTTGCAGAGAATAACAAAACTGGATTATTTCCACAAGTACTAATTTCTGCTTCATTTGTAGTTGCATTATAATTTATTAAAGCAACACTTGCAAAATGGTCAATTTTTGCTCCTTCGCTACAAATTCCGTGATTTGTCCAAGACATAATTGTTGATGCAGATTGATTTGTATTTACTGCAAGTCGCAAAATTGCTCGAATCATAATCATAACAATAAGAGAATTCATTCCTTTTCCAGCTACATCTGCCATTATAAAAGAAATTCTGTCTCTTCTTGAAGCAAGAACATCATAATAGTCACCACAAACGCCTTCCATATGGTTAGAAAAACAACCGATTGAAAGAGTTGGAATAACAGGCAATTTTGCAGGAATCATATTTTTTTGATATTTAGAAGCAATACTTCCGTCTTTGTTTAATTCCATGTGTTCAGCATAATCTAGGAAACTATAAAGAGGTTTTATAGTTGTAGAAATTGCATCCGAAATGCTAACTGCAACATCAAAATCATCTTTTGTAAAAGGCGATTTGTCTGGATTACGAGAGAGAGCAATAATTCCAATTGTTTCGCTTTGTTGTTTTATTGGTGTAAAAATATAACTTCCACATTTTAAGAAATCTTCCGGCCCATTTTGGAAAATTCTTGGATCTTTTACAGAATCGGCAACTAATGAAGGTTCTCCTTCTGTAAAAATATCTCCAAAGATATTTCCTTTTATTGGGAATTGTGCAAAACGTAAATTTGTTTCAACTCTAATTGGTTTATGAGGTAAATCTTCCGGTAATTTATAAGGTGGTGGAAAACTTCCCTTAAATGATTTTACAGCTAAAATATTATCATAATCATCTGCAATTAAGATTACACAACCATCTGCAGAAACTTTTTCTGTAAGCAAAGCATTACAATAATCTAGATAATTTTCCATACTTTTATCGCTAGAGAAAAAAGTAGAAAGTTTTGAAATCAAATCTTTGTTAATATCTGTTACTTTTTGATATTTTTCTTTGATTTCTTCTAGTTGGGCTTGAGAAACTTCGCTTTGTGATTTATTTGCAACTAATTCTGCTGCTTTTTTTTCTGCTTTTTTTGCTTCTCGTTTTTGGGGATTATCAAATGCTTTTATTATTGCATACAAAAGGAAAACAAATGCTGATGCTCCTATGCTGAACGCAAAATAAATGCTTTTTTCTGAAAAAAATGAATACAACGCTCCGAAAACGGTAAGAATCGAAACTACAAAATAAACAAAACTAACTTTTGCAGTGTTGCGAGCCTTTATTATCAAGAGGAATATGAAAATCAGTAATCCTATTCCGGCAATGATGAGAAAAGGATAATTAATAAAAGAATCAATGTTCAAGTTTTTTCTCCAATTTTCTAAATTTAGTATTATGAAACAATTATAATATTGAAATATTGTGCCGTCAAGTTTTAAATCTTTTTAGATAAACAATTTTTTTCTGTTCATTGCATATTCTGAGGATTTTTTAAACCTTTTAATCCGGATTTATTTTCTCTGAAATCTGCCTGGGTTTGCGGAATGTTTCCTAATTCTTAATTATTTTCATCATCTGGTGAATTTGAGTTTGAAATTGCTTTTCGCATAATTAAGCGGGTAATTCGGTTTAAAATTCTTTTGTAAAATGGAATTCTGTAAGTTTTTCCAAATTCACAAACAGCTTCGTCCATTGGAACTGAGTTTCCAAATTTTTTCTTTAAATCATCCCAATATCGAACGACCCAAACATACAAATCTGCTAATGTTCTTTTTGGAAAATAATGCAAAATTCTTTTTTTGCGAATAATTGTTACAAGCGGAAGATAAACTGTATTAAACCAAGAAAGAATAGCATCTTCTAACGAAATTTCTTCTTTTTTATTGATATTTAAATAATATTTGTGCGTAAAAATATGATTATAAATTACATCATAACGACCTGGAGTTGAAAAATCTAAACACCAATAATCAGTTATATCACCAAAACCGGTTTCTGAATAAAAAACACGTTTTTCGTAATTTATAATTTGCTTTGCCATATCATTGATGTTGTCTGGCTTTTTTAAGACGATTTCGCTTTTGAGAGAGACAACTTCTGCATCAATAAATTCAGTTCCGCGAGCTTTTGCTACTGAAACTCGATGATTTCCATCTCGGACAAAATATAATCCTGCAATTTCGTAAACTTTAATTGGTGGTAAATCAATAGATTGAATTGCCGCTTCATCAACATGTTCCCAGCGTGCTTTTAAGTGAGAATTTTTTGGAAAAAAACGATTGTCAAAATCTTGATAACGACCTTCGCTTCCTACAATTTTATCGATGGGAATCGTTTTCATTCCAACATAAGTTTCGTTTTTTGGGTGAATAAGTTTTTTTACATCATTTAGAGAAATTAAAGATGCTTCTTCCGGCGAAAGAAGATGCTGAATTTCATTAAAAAATGCTTTATTTTTAGCTTTTGAAAAATCGTTTTCTGTTTGAGCACGTAAAAAGTTCATAAAATTTTAATCCTATTGTGTTACGTTTGTTTTGTTTAAGTCAAATTTAAATTCTTTTGGTGAGTCAAAAGAGAGAACTATATGAGAGTATGCATTTATAATAACAGTATCATAATATTTTCCAATTCGTTCTTCTCTCATATCATAAAGGTGAATGTGACCGTGAATCATTAAAGCTGGCTTAAATTTTTGTAAAAACCAATTAAAACAATCAAATCCTTTGTGACAAGGATCTTCATGGTCGTGAATATGACGAGGAGAGGCATGTGTTAAAAAAATATCTAAATATCTGCCATATTTTATTTTATTTAGTATGAGTTTTGGAATCATTCTGATGAGACAACGTTTCATTTGTGCATCTGTGTATTGGCAAAGTCCATTATTGTATTTTAATGAGCCATTTACGCCAGCAATTAAAAGTGGAGTCTTTTTTTTAGTTTCTGGGTCAATATAAGAAAGACTTTGACATTCCATACTTTTAAAGCCTAAATAAGTTCCACCATGAAAATGTTTTGTTTCTCCATATCTTTCGGTCATTTGCTGTGGCATAAGATGTTTTTCGCCATGATAATATTTATATTCATTTAAGTTATGGTTTCCAAAAATCCAAAAAGTAGGTTTATTCAATGTAGAAACAATAAAATCAACATAATCTAAAGGTAAATCGCCTGCACATAAAACTGCATCTATATCTGAAAAAACTTCTTTTACGTTTTGATTATAAATTAGAGGATCTACAAAATCTGAAACGCATAAAATTTTCATTATTTACCTGCTTTTGAAAGGACAGCTTCAAGTTTTTGTTTTTCTATAAGTTCTATAGGGCGATTCTCTGCAAATCTTTTTGCCGATAGAGAAAATCCAGAACTTGAAAAAATATATGATTTTGTGCTGTTTAGTTGCTTCATATTATCAAGAGTTTCCATTACAGTTTTTTCTTCGATAGACTCAGGCTCACGGTAAAAACGCAAAAGAAAAACTTGTTTTCTTACGTTCATCCAATTTTCATCACCTTTTGCAACTCCGGTAATTTG
This sequence comes from uncultured Treponema sp., assembly GCA_964541735.1. Classification (GTDB taxonomy): domain Bacteria; phylum Spirochaetota; class Spirochaetia; order Treponematales; family Treponemataceae; genus Treponema_D. The sequence goes on along the minus strand of CAZIQK010000010.1, from coordinate 43,412 downwards.
ACAACCCCATTTTTTTATATCACAAGTTAAAATTTGAAGATTTAGTCCTTTTTCTGCTGCATTTTTACAAATTGATGCAAATTCTTCATTGTTGCTTGTAAGATAATCTTTCATAAAATCATTTGTTTGTAAGTCTTTATATTCTGAAAGTTTTGATGAAACATCGCGGAATGATTTATTTCGCTTGTAGATTTCTTCCCATTGTTCGATGGCTTTATCAATTTTTCGGGATTTTTCGTAACACGTTGCAAGAAAATAACGACTGTATAAAGTTTCTGGAAAAGAATTGTTTTTGTCGAGTTCGATTTCTCTCAAAAAATCTAGCATTGCACTGTCGTAACGATTTGCCATCATATAGCAGGAACCATGTTCAATAATTGCTTTGATTTTTACATCTGGATCTCGTTGTGCTTTTTCAAATGCTTTGATAGCACCTTGTAAATCTTTATTATCTTTTAGAATTTTTCCTAAATAATAGTAAGATGAATAAGTTTCTGGGCTTAATTTTAATGCTACATCAATTTCTTTTTTTGCTTCTTTGAATTGTTTTGTTCGATAGAGCATTAATCCAATTTCTGCATGGGCACGAGCATGTTTTTTATTTAACATAACGGCTTTTTGCATAAATCCTAGTGCAATATCATATCTGTTTTGAAGTTCATAAATGTGTCCCGCTTGATAAAAATTTTCTGCATTTTTCGGTTCGAGTTTTGTGAGTAAAAGAAAATTTTTTAATGCTTCATTTTGTTGATTGTATTTTAAAAGAAGTTCTGAATATTCTTTGCGAAAATCAAGTTCATCAATTCCTTCTCCGAAAAGAGCATTTGAATCTACATTTTTATATTCTAAAATTGCAAGTTCATGTTTATTATCTTTTAGATATGCTTTTCCCAAATAATAATGAGCAATATAATTTTTAGGATTTTTTTGGATAAGTCGTTTTGCAAGTTTAATTGCTTTTTGAACTTTTCCTTGTTTTATAAGTTTTGGCAAAGCATCTGCTTTTTTTGGCGAAATTACATTCTTAAAGATGACAAAAAGTAATGCAATAATAAAAACTGCTAATACGATAAAAACGATAATCATTAAAAACTCCGAAAAATCTGCAATTAAGTTCTTTTTGTAACAATTCGATAATAAGATTATTAAATTTAAGTAGATATGTCAAATTAGAGAACTGATATGAATTTCTGTATTATATTATCTTTAATATCAATGCTCCGCACCTATTTGCTTATTTCTTTATAAAAAATTATATTGCGAAATTTTTGAAAAATTATAGGATTTTTGTGTAAAAATGATGAATGATAGAAAAAGATATTTTATTTTTTTAATGATTTTTATATTTTTTTGTTTTTCGGCTTTTTCTCAAACGGAAGGTGAAAAAGCATTTACAGAAAATAGACCTTTTGATGCGACGGTTTTGTTAGAATCAGAAATTGAAAATGGAACTGCTTCAGCGGATGCATATAATTTTTTAGGTTTGAGTTATTATCAACTTGGAAATTATGAAAAATCTGTTGAAGTTTTTGAAAAAGGCTTAAAAGTTCCAAAGACAAATAAAAAGATTTTAGCATACAATGAAGGAAATTCTTTTTACGCAATGCAAAAATATTTAGAAGCGATAAAAAGTTATTCTCTTGCGTTTTCTGCTGATTCTACATTTACAAAGGCATTGTTAAATCGTGCGAATGCATATTTAATGGCAGAAGAATTTCAATCAGCTTTAAATGATTACAAAAAATATATTGAATTAGAACCCGAAAATGAACAAAAAGAACAAATCTTTTTGATGATTGAAGCATTAAAAAGAGAAATTGAAAGGCGAGAAGAAGAAGCAAAAATTGTTGCTTTAGAAGCAGAACGTCAAGCGGAAGAAGAAAAACGCTTAGCTGCAGAAATGGAAAGAATAAAAGCAGAGGAAGAAAGACTTGCTGCTGAAGAAAAAGCAAAAAAAGAGGCGGAAGAAGCGGAACTTCGTAAAATTGAAGAAGAGAAAAAAGCTGCCGAAGCTGAGCGAAGACGTAAACTTTTGGAAGATGTTGCAAATTCTTTACAAAATGCAGATTCTACAAATATGTCGGCAGGAACTGAAGACTTAATTGATTACGAAACCGAAGGCGAGTTGGATTGAGTTAATTAGTAATTAGAAATATAGAATTAAGGATATAAAATGGAAAAATCAAAACTTTCAAAAAAGCAAAAAATTATATTTAGTTGTATTGGCGGTGCTGTTCTAATTTTAATTTTGGTGTTTTGTCTTTTTGTACACAGTTGTAATTCAAAAAAATCAAACGAAAATGTGTATTCTCTTGCAAAAACTTATGCCGAAAAAGGCGAGTATGATAGAGCATTAAGTGTCTTGGAAAAAATTTTATTAAAAAATGGTGATGATGCAACTGCAAACGAATTGCTTAATCAAATCATCGAAATGAAAAAGGCAAACGACGAAGGCAGAACTGTTCCGAATTTTACAAATGTTAATATCAACACTGACGGAATTACAAATGCTGTTCAGGATTCTCTTTCTGGTGTAAAAGATGCATTAACTTTGCAAGCAGAAGAAAATCGAAAAACTGCGGAAGAAAATCGAAAATCAGCAGAAGAAAACCGAAGAACTATGGAAAGTCTTGTAAAAATTCAAGAAGAGAATTCTGTGGCAGAAAAAGTTCGTCGAGAAGAAGAAGCTGCAAAAGCGGAAGAAAAACGATTGCAAGAAGAAGCTGCTGCTGCTCAGAAAAAAGCTGCGGAAGAAAAAAAACGTCAGCAAGAAGAAGAATTGGCAAAGAAAAATGCAAAATTAAAAAAAGAAATAGATGCTTTGAATAATGACATACAACTTGGAAAAGCTGCTTTATCTACTGGAAATGTAAACGAAGCTTTGGAATATTTAAAAAAAGCTGCAGATAATATTCCTAACGTTGAAGGTGATAAAACTTACGGGGCTTCTAAAAAATCGGAAATTGCACAAGCATTGTATGAAGCAAGTGAAAGAAGCGAATCTGAATCCGAAAAAAAACAACTTATGGAAGAAGCGGTTTCTATGGCAAAAAAAGTTGTTGCCGAAAATCCAAAAGATTCTCCATCTCATTATATTTTAGCTCAAGATGCAATTTCTAAAAAAGATTACGATACTGGATTAAAAGAATTAAAGCTTGCGGTTCAAAATGCATCTTCGAATGATCCAAATCGTTATCTTTATTATTACGATATGGGAAAACTCCAATATATAACAAAAAAATATAACGAAGCAGTTGCATCTTTTACAACTTCTTGTGAATTAAACGAAGCTTTTGTCCCAAGTAGATATAATTTAGGTTTGAGCCAAGTAAAATTAAAGAATGATACAGCTGCAATTTCTGCTTTTAGAAAATGTACAGATATAAATCCTCGTTACGAAAAAGCCTATCTTGAAGAAGGAAGAGCTTTAACTCGTAGAAAAGATTATACGGGTGCAATTTCTGCATATGAAAGTGTGATAGCTTTAAATAATATCAATACAAAGGCAATTTCTGAATTAGGTTCGGTCTATATGCAAGCTGGAAGACTTAACAAAGCTGAAGAAAGTTATAGAAAAGCTCTTGCAATGTTGAGTGAAGAAGAAGAGCAGACAACAACAAAATATAATCTTTCCGCAGTTTTATATAGCGAAGGAAAATTGATTGATGCCGAAAAATATGCAAAAGAAGCTTATAATGAAAAATCTTACATAAAAAATAATAGTATCAAAGCAAATATTGTTTATAACTACGCTATGATTTTGGACCAAAATAATAAAGATGATTTGGCAATTCCTTTGTATCAAGAAGTTTTGGATTTAAATCCTAATCATAATAAAACAAAAATAAATCTTGGCGTTATGTATATGAATTTAGAGCCTCCGGAAACAGATTTAGCGTTAGCATTATTCACACAAGTTTACCAATCTGATAAAAACAATTTTGAAGTAAATAATAATTTAGGAAGTGCATATTTAAACAAAGAAGATTATAAAAATGCAATTTTATATTTTCAAAATGCATTACGTCTTGACTCTAGCAATAATACTGTCCGAAAAAATCTAGCAAAGGCGTTCGCAAAAAATGAAGATTATGATAATGCAAAAACAACTTATACAGAATTATTAAAATTAGATTCTGAAAATTGGGAAGCATATCTTGAACTTGCAAAAGTTTGTATGCAATTAAATGATAATGAATCTGCAGAAAAATATTTAATTTATTTGCAAACAAAAAATCCTTCGTATAGAAGTGAAGAAGTTTCTTCATTACTTACAGGAATTAAGTAAGGGTTGAATAAAATAATGAAAATTAGAAATTTTTACGTCCTTTTTACCATTGCAAAAAGTTGTTCTCGCGAAATTACTGTATAAATTGGGCGTCCGTGAGGACAATGAGGATCTTTTAATAAAAATGCGTGGTTTACAAGATTTTGTGCAGTTTCATCATCAATAACATATCCGTCTTTTATTGCCGCTTTGCAAGCTGTCATTGCTACAATAGAACGGATAATTTCTTCAGGTTCAACGTGTTTTACAAATAAAAGCGTTTTTAAATCATATTCAGTTCCAGTCCATCTTTGAGGAACTTCTGTAATTTCCCAATAACCTTCTTTGACATTTTTTAAAACAAATCCAATTTTTGAAAGTCGTTCTTGAAGTTTTAAAAGTTGATTATCTTGAGATTTTGAATCCGTATTAATTCGGTAAGGAATTAAAAGTTGTTGAGTTTGCATTCTTGTTTGAGAATTCATCAATTTATCAAAAAGAATTCTTTCGTGAACAGCGTGTTGATCAATTATGTAAAGACAATTATTTTTTTCTGCAAGCAAAAATGTTCCAAGACAATGACCAATATATCTTACCGTTTTTTGTTCATTTTTTTGATTTTCGGTTTCAAAAAGAGCTTTTTCTGCAAGATTTTCTGTTTTTGAATCTGAATAATTATCTGAATATAGATTTTTAAATGTATTTTCCGCGTTTTGATTTTTCGAAAAGTTGTGATTTTGCTGAATTCCTAAATATTTTGAACGAAAATCTCTTAGATTTTGCGAATTTTCTTTATTTGTGTACGAAATATGATTTTTATATGATACAGTTTTTATATTATCATTTTGAAAATCTTGACTTTGTGGTTGTTGTGATAAATTTTGAATAAACAAAAAATTATTATTTGTTTGTAAAATATCATCTGTATTTTTATCTTGCAAAAAATTTTGCCTTGTATATTGTAAAAAAAAGTTTTTAATAGCAGAACTTAATCCGTGGTGTAAATCTGAAATATCATAAAATCTAGCCTCTTTTTTTGCAGGATGAATATTAAAATCTACAGAGTTTGGATTCATATTAATAAAAACGCCTGCAACTGGATAAGTTCCATTTGGAAAATATCCTTGAGAACCGTATTCAACTGCTTGAACTAGTGAATATTCTTGAATTTTTCGCCCATTTACGTAAATCGAAATGTCTTTTTTGCTTGTGCGACTTACTGCTGGTTCTCCGATAATAACATCAAAACTCCATTGTGGATTACCTTCGACAATTTCTTTTGATTTGCTTGAAACTGTAAAAAATAAATCTGGCTCTTCAGTGTAAGAATTTGCATTTACAAAACGCTCTTTTAATGTTTGATTTTTTTGTAAATCGATTTTTGTTTGTCCATCAATAATTAATCGAAATGCAATATCTGGGCGAGGCAAAACTTTTTCTATAAAAGTATTTTTACACATTAACGCTTCTGTTGCAGGACGTTTTAAAAACATTCGCCGTGCGGGAAAATTTTCAAAAAGTCCTTCAGATTGTACAATCGTTCCTTTTATTTGAGCAATTGGTTCTACAATATGATTTTCAGATATACTTGCTCTCATTTTCCAACTGCTACTTTGAATAGAAAGCCTTGCAACTGCTGCAATTGATGCCAATGCTTCTCCGCGAAAACCTAGAGTTGTAAGATTTAATAAATCTGTTTCGGTAGAAATTTTACTTGTTGCGTGAGGTTTTGCACAATTTTGCAAATCTTCTTTTGTCATTCCGCAACCATTATCGATAACGCGAATTTTTTCAATTCCGCCGCCCGAAATTTCAACTGTTATAAAATCCGCTCCGCTGTCAATCGCATTGTCCATAAGTTCACGGACGATTGCATTCGGTCTGTCAATAACTTCTCCGGCGGCAATTTTTCTTGCAACTTCAGCATTTAAGGTTTTTACAGGATTTTCTAAACTCATTTTCTAGTTCCGTTTACTTCTTCGTTTGTAGAAAATAAATCGAATTCCGGTGGATTTTCTTTTACCATAGGATTCGGTTCGTTCATCAAAATTTGAACTTTTCCTTCAATTTGGTCGAGTTGTTTTTCCATTCCAGAAGCAAGTTTGATTCCTTCTTCAAAATCTTTTAATGCATCTTCCAAACTAATGTCGCTTCTTTTTATATCTTGCGTTAATTTTTCAAGTTTTTGTAGGTTTTCTTCAAAATTCATTTTTTTTATATAACTTTTGCAGTTATTTCTCCTTTTGAGGGTTTTATTTTTATATCATCGCCAACTTTTACAGACAAAGAATTTCTGATTACATTTCCATTTGAATCTGTAACCATAGAATATCCTCGTTCTAAAATTGTTTGCGGACTTGAGTTTTCTAAAATTGTTTTACAATTTGTAATTTCAATTCGTAGATTTTTGATTTTATCAGAAAAATTTTTATAAAGATTTTCTTTTGCACTATCAAATCTGTTTAAAAGTGGTTGTTCTATATTTCTAAATCTTATTTCAAAATTTTCGGGAGTAAAAGTTTTTATTAAAAGTCGTTTTTGTTCAATAATCTTTTTTATATTTTGATACAAATCTGATTTTTTTTGTTCAATATTCTGTTTTATATCTGCTTGCAAAGGAATTGCTATTTCTGCCGCTGCTGATGGAGTTGGAGCACGTTTATCTGCAGCATAATCACAAAGAGCAACATCGATTTCGTGTCCAACTGCACTAATCGTTGGAATTTTTGAATTTGCAACCGCACGAACAACTTCTTCGTCACTGAAAGGTAATAAATCTTCGAGAGAACCTCCACCGCGACCGACAATCAAAACATCACAAAGGTTGTAAAAGTTCGCGATTTCAATCATTTTTACAATCGTTTTTGCTGCTCCTTCGCCTTGAACAATCGCCGGAAAAATGATTACGTTTACATTTTTACTTCTTCTTCTTGTGATATTTAAAATATCTCTAATTGCCGCCCCTGTTGGACTTGTTACAACGCCAATTGTTTTGGGAAAAAGTGGCAAATTTCGTTTTTTTTCTAGATTAAAAAGTCCTTCTTTTGCAAGATTTTGCTTTCTTTGTTCAAGCATTTGCAAAATATTTCCGCTTCCAGCAATTTCCATTTTTGAAATTATAATCTGATAATTTCCTTGAGGAGCGTAGACCGAAAGATTTCCAAAACAGCGAACTTTATCTCCATTTTTTGGACGAAAAGAAAGTGAATAAACTGAACTTTTAAACATAACCGCTTTTATTTGGGAAAAATCATCTTTTAAAGTAAAATAAAGGTGACCAGATGCATTTGGTCGATAGTTTGAAATTTCTCCTTCAATGGTTAGGTTTCTAAAAGAACCTTCAAGAACGTCTTTTATAAGAGAAGTTATTTGTGTGACTGAAAAATATTGTTTTTGTGTAGAAGGCATTTCTAGCATAAAAATAATTTAATCAATTAAATAAACTTGTTCAACAGTTAGCCGATAAATATAAAGATGGAAACTATTGTAATTTTATACGATGAAAATAATATTTACGAAAAATTGCCTCTTTACGAAAATAAAAATGCGTTGGAATTGACAAAAAATGCATTCCAAAAAATCGATTTTGGTTCAATCACAAAAATTGAAACAATTGAATGTTGTCAAAATTTAACCGAACTTTTAGAAAAAATTTTACAAAAATCACAAGCTGAAAATGCCAAAAATATAGTTTTTTCTTTTGCAGATTGTCCTTTTATAAATAAAAATCTTACAGAAAAAGTTTTTAACTCTCACGTAAAATATCAAGCGGAATATACTTTTGCAGATGGATATTCTTACGGATTTTCTCCGGAAATTTTGAATATTGGAACTGTAAATATTTTAAAAGAACTTTCAAAAAATCAACTTGAAAATCAAAAAATTACACGAGAAAGTATTTTTAATTTAATAAAAACTGATATAAATTCTTTTGAAGTTGAAAGCGTGCTTTCTGAAACCGATTTTAGAATGTTTAGATTTTCGTTTTGTTGCGAAAAAAAAGAAAATTTTTTATGTTGTAAAGAACTTTTTTTAGAAAAAAATAGTGAAGATGTGGAAGAAATCCAGAAGCTTGCAATAAAATCACCAAAAATATTAAAAACAATTCCATCTTTTTATAATATTCAAATCTGCGATTCTATAAATATCAGTTCGATTTATTCTCCTTACGAAACTCAATTTAAAATAAAAAATAAAATTTCACCTTTTTCTGCTAAAAATTTTATGAATTTTAATGATTTTTCAAATCTTATCGAAAAAATTGCAGAATTTTCAGGAGAATCGGTGATTTGTTTTTCTCTTTTTGGCGAACCACTAAATCATCCCGAAATTTTAAAATTCATTGAAAAAGTTTTAAGTTTTGAAGGTTTGTCAATTTATTTTGAAACTGATGGTTTAAAAATAAACGAAGATTTTTGTGAAAATTTGCGAAAAATTGTAGAAAAATCAAAAGAACGAACGAATACTTGGCCAAAAATTATGATTGGAATTTTATTGGATTCTTTTACGGAAGAAAAATATAACGAAATTCATAAAAATGGCGATTATCAAAAAGTAAAAAACGCAATTTCAATGTTAGAAAATGTAATTCCGAAAAATGTTTATCCGGTTTTTACAAGAATTAATGAAAACGAAGATGAATTAGAAAATTTTTTTAGATTTTGGAATGATAAAAATAGTCCTTCAAATGGAGAATGCATTATAAATAAATACGAGAATTTTGCAGGACTTTTGCAAAATCGAAAACCGGCAGATTTATCTCCTTTAGAAAGAAATATTTGTTGGCATCTTCGGCGCGATATGACAATTTTAACGAATGGGGACGTACCTGTTTGTAAAATGTGTGCGTTTGGAAGTATTTTAGGAAATGTTTTTAGTCAATCGCTTGAAGAAGTTTGGAAGAAATCGAATGAATTGTTAGATGAAAATATAAACGAAAATTATAATGAAAAATGCAGGATGTGTGATGAATACTATACCTTTAACTTTTGATGAACATCAAATAAACAGAACTGTTGTCGGTGGGCAAGGGGACAGACCTCTAAATGCCTTAAACATTTCTGTAATTCTTTTAAATACAACTGGAAGTCATTTTAAAGTTCAACTTTTTGAAAATCTACTTTCGTGTAATTTTTGTCAAATAGTTTCTGTTGAACATGATTCAAACAATTTTGCTTTAGATGATTTGTTAAAAAAGTTTCCTACAGTAAAATTTATTGTTCCGTTAGAAAAAGCAAGCGATGGAGAAATGATAAATCTTGCAATGAGCGAAATCGATTCTGATTATGTTTTGATTTTACGCGATAATCTTGCAATTCCACCAAAAATAATTCTTAATAATTTGGCTGAAAAATTCATCACAAGCGATATTTTTTGCATAGTCCCGCGTCTTTTTGATTCAAAAGAGACTCCTTTAGATTCTCATTTTTCACCATTTGTTACAAAAAATCATTTTACAATAGAATCATCATCTTCATTTTCTGATGGTGTAAAAACTTTGTATCCTTTTGATTATATAGGTTTGTACAATCGCAAAAAATTTATTCAACTCGGCGGTTTTGATTATACAATAAAATCATCTTATTGGCAGAATTTGGATTTAGCAATGAGAGCTTGGCTTTGGGGCGAAGAAATTAAACTTACTGCTTTTTTGCGATTTTATTATTCTCAAGATTATCAAATCGAAGATAAAACTTCAAATATTGATTATTTGCGTTTTTATCTTAAAAATGAAGTTCCAAAATATAAAAATGAACGCGGAATTATAAAAAAATCACAGTTTTTACCTTTTATGACTCATTCTTCTTGCGGTTTTTTAGAAGCAAGACGACTTTTTATTGCAGCAAGAAAATGGGTTGAAACTAATAAATATAGATTTAAAACAGATTTACAAACTCTAATAGAAAATTGGAGCGAATCATAATGAAAACAAATCGTACAGTAATTGTTCAATGCAGACTTTCTTCAACAAGATTGCCACAAAAAGCTTTATTGGATTTAGACGGAAAACCTATTTTGGCTTGGGTTTTAAATTCAATGAAAAAAGTAAAAGCAGATTCATATTTTGTCGCAACAGATTTTGAGTCATCTTCAAAATTAAAGCCGATTTGCGATGAATATGGTTTTAAATGTTTTTGTGGCGACTTAAATGATGTTTTAAAAAGATTTTGTGATTTAATAAAAGAAAATAATGTAAAAACTGTAATTCGTGCTACAGCGGATAATCCTTTTTTGTTTTATGAAGCTGCCGAAGAAAGTGTAAAAGAATTTGAAAATCTAAATAAAGGCAAACTCCATTGCGATTATCTTACATTTACGGGGTTGCCACATGGAAGTGGAGTTGAAGTTTTTAATGCAGATTCTCTTTTAAAAGCAGCTTTACAAACTTCAGATTCTTATGACCACGAACATGTTGGCCCAGCACTTTATAATCATAAAGAAAAATTTAATTGCAGTTTTATAGATTCTCCAATTCGTTATAATTTTCCAAATTTAAGAACAACAGTTGATACTTATTCAGATTATTTACGTGCAATTCAAATTGTAAATTATGTGGGAAGTCAAAATTCTCCTTTTACGTGCGAACAAATTGTAGAAGCGTGCAATTCTCAAAAAGTACAAAATCCAGTAGTTTTAGTTCCTTCTGTTCAAAAAGGTTATGGAACTGGACATTTAAGAAGGTGTTTAGAAGTTTCTTTAAAAAATAAATGGTTTGTTTTTATTCCAAATGATAAAACTTTAAACGAAACAGAAAGTCTTTTAGTCGAATATGAAAAAAAAGGTCTTGAAAAAAATTTAATCATAAATAATTTGCCAGATGAATCTTATAAATCTATTATTTTTACGGATGATTTTGAAATTTCAAAAAATCAATTAGAAAAAATGTCCAATGCAAAAAGTTTGATTGGCATTGATGAAGGTTCAAACTATCTTGAAAATTTTGATTATCTTTTAGATGTAATTCCTCCTGTTGAAGATGAGCGTGTTGTAAATCTTTTTGAGCCAAATTTTATGCAAAAACCAAAAAATGTAAAACAAACTCCCATCTTACCAGAAAATATCGAAAATGGAAAAATTTTGATTTGTCTTGGTGGAGAAGACCCTCAAGATTTTTCAATTCCTGCTGCAAAAACGCTAAAGGAATTATTTCCAAAAGCAGAAATTTCTTTAATTTTGTCTGATGTAAAAAAATCAGAAAGTTTGGAAAGTGATAAAAATTTAAAAATTCTTCCAATTGTTGAAAATTTACGAGAAAAACTTTTTGAATATGATTTAGTTATAACTCATTATGGATTAACTGCTTACGAAGCGAGAAATGCTGGTTGTGCGGTGATTCTTCTTCCAACTTCAAAACTTCATTTAAAACTTGCTAGAAAATATAATTTTTCGTATGTAGAAATTATTACAAAAGATTCAATTTTATCAGCATTAAAATCAAAAAATCTTGTAAAAGAAATAAAAAAATCAGAAAACAAAATAGAATATTCAGATTTCTTAAAAAATCTTTGTCTTGGTAAAAAAAATCTTTGTCCAATTTGCGGAAAATCATATTCCCAAGTCGATAAAATTATCTCTAGAAACAAATCTAAAACTTATAGACGTTGTTCAACTTGTAATATGATTTATTTGAGTTGGTCTTATGAAAAAGAAAAATCTTACGAAAAATCTTATTTTTTTGAAGAATATCAAAAACAATATGGAAAAACTTACACCGAAGATTTTGATTCAATAAAAAAACAATGTATTCGGCGACTTGGAGAAATAAAATCGATTGCTGGAAACTTAAAAAATAAAACTGTTTTAGATATTGGTTGTGCTTATGGTCCGTTTTTGTCTGCTGCAAATGATTTTGAAATGAATCCTTTTGGAACTGATATTTCTCAAGATGCCGTAAATTATGTTCAAGAAAAACTGCATATTCCGGCAAGTTTTTCTAATTTTCCGCAAATAAATACTACTGATGATTTTGGACTTGAACAGTTTGATTTAGTTACAATGTGGTATGTAATTGAGCATTTTAGAAATTTAGATTCTGTTTTACGAAAAGTTAGCGGAATTGTAAAACAAGGCGGATATTTTGCGTTTTCGACTCCAAGTGCAGAAGGTGTTTCTGCAAAAATGAATACGCAAGAATTTTTTATTCAAAGTCCAAGCGACCATTTTTCTTTGTGGGAACCTTCAAAGGCAGAAAAAGTTTTAAAAAAATATGGTTTTAAAGTCGTAAAAATTGTTTCTACAGGACATCATCCAGAGCGATTTCCAAAAATAAAAGGAAAAAATTATGATTCAAAATCTTTACAGTGGAAACTTACTCTCAAAAAAAGTCAAATTCTAAAACTTGGTGATACGGTAGAAATTTATTGCAAAAAAATATAAGGAACTTTTATGAATATTTTAATTTTAGGTGCCGGTTTAATGCAAAAAACTGCAATTCTAAGTGCAAAACAATTAGGTTTTAAAACTTTTGTTGTTGATGCTGATAAAAATGCAGTTGCAATACCTTATGCAGATGAATTTTGTCAAATAGATTTAAAAGATAAAGACGGAATTTTAAATTATGCGAAAAAAATTCAAAAAGAGCAGGGGTTAAAAGCTGTTTTTACAGCGGGAACAGATTTTTCAGATTCTGTAAGTTATGTTTGCGAAAAGTTAGGATTGCCCTCTCATAGTTTTGAGGCTGCTTGTAATGCGAGCGAAAAAACTTTAATGCGAGAATGTTTTAAAAATCATAATGTTCCTTCTCCGAAATTTATAAAAATTGGAAAAGATGATATAAATGATTCTTTAATTGAAAAAGTTCTTCAAAAAATAGATTTTCCGTTTGTTGTAAAACCTGTTGATAATATGGGCGGACGCGGTTGTCGAATGATTCGCTCAAAAAAAGAATTTTTACCTTCGTTAAAAAATGCAATTGAATGTTCAAAAACTAATTTTGCAATTTTAGAAGAATTTATGGACGGAGAAGAGTATTCTATCGATGCGTTAATTTATAATGGAACTTTTACAGTTACAGGTTTTGCACTTCGTCATATTAAATATCCACCGTACTTTATAGAAGTTGGACACACAATGCCAGCAGTTTTAAGTAAGAAAAAGCACGATGAATTAATTTCTGTTTTTGCACTTGGAGCAAAATCTTTGGGACTTTCTTGTGGAGCGGCAAAGGCTGATATAAAATTTACAAAAAATGGTCCAATGATTGGCGAGATTGCGGGAAGACTTTCTGGTGGTTATATGTCTGGCTGGACATTTCCATATTCATCAGATTTGAACCTTACAAAACAAGCGTTATTGATTGCAAGTGGCGAAAAACCTGAAGAATTATTAAATTCAAGGCTTTCTGTTGATTTTAAACCTTCTAAAATTTGTAAAAATGAACAAAAGCCGTTTGAATTGTACGAGATTTTATCAAAAAGAACTTGTGCTGAGCGTGCCTGGATTTCTATTCCAGGAATAGTTGAATATGTAGAAAATATAAACGATTTTACAGATAAATCAGTTTTTGATATTTTGCCACGAGCAACGGTTTCTCTTGGAAGTAAAGTTGATTTTCCAAAAAATAATGTTCAAAAATGCGGAAATGTAATTTCTGTAAGCAATAGTCGAAAATTTGCAATTCAAGCAGCAGAAGATTGTGTTTCAAATATTTTTATCACGTTAAAACCAAATACAAAAGAAACTGAAAACTTTTTACAAAAAATAGAAAATGATGATGAAAATGATTTTCCACCTTCTGCTTTTGGCAATCTTTCTGACGATGAATGGTTTAAGATTAGCGGAGAAATTGGCGAAAATAAAAAAGTTCAAAATTGTATTCCAAAAATTATTAAAGAGTCAAAATCCTTAAATAAAAAAGATTGGAATTATAATACAATTTTACAAACTGCAAAAAAATTTGATTTTTTAAGACCAAATCATCCAAAAATGAATTTAAAAGATTTTTGGAAAGCAGTTTTACGAGGTGGTTTGCAAGGTGCAATTTATTTTAGTGACTCTCAAAAAAAGTAAAGGACACTAAAAAGCGATAATTGAGTTTATAAAAATCACTAAAATGGAAAATTTTATGAGTAAAAATAATTATTTTATAAAGAAAACTGTAGGAATTTTATACTTTCTCACTCTTTTTTGTGTAAATTTATTTTGTCAAAATTCATTTTCTCTGATTGATTCTGCCAAAAAAAATGGAGCAACTTTTTATTGGGATTCTCTAAGTGAAACTGGACTGCTTGAAAAAAACGGACATCAAGTTTCGTTTAGAGTAGGCGAACAAATTGTGATTTTAGATTCTGTTTTGTTAAAAATCACGGATGCTCCAGAATTAAAATCAAACGAAATCTTTGTTTCGCAAAAATTTTTAGATGACACACAATCTTTTCTTAATCAAAAAAATGAAAATCCTTTTAAGGTTGGTGCAATTTTAGTTGATGCTGGCCATGGTGGAAAAGACCCCGGAGCATCAAAAGTTTATAAAATAAATGGAAAAAATGTAAATATTCAAGAAAAAGATATTAATCTAAAAGTTGCAAAAATGCTTTACGAACGTTTAAAAACTTATTATCCAGAAAAGCAAATTATTTTAACTCGCTCTACAGATGTTTTTTTATCTTTAGGCGAAAGAACTGATATTGCAAACAATGTAAAAGTAAAAGAAAACGAAGCAATTTTGTTTGTTTCAATTCATGTAAATTCATCTTTGAACAAAAGTTCTTCTGGTTATGAAGTTTGGTATTTATCTCCGGGGTATAGGCGTTCAGTTTTAGACAAATCTTCTATGCAAAGTGGAGAAGAAAATTTATATCCAATTTTAAATTCTATGCTAGAAGAGGAATATACAACAGAAAGCATTATGATTGCAAAATTTATTATGGACGGATTAAAAGCTCAGATTGGAAATGAGTCGCAGTCAAGAGGCATAAAAGCAGAAGAATGGTTTGTTGTAAAAAATTCAAATATGCCAAGTGTTTTAGTTGAATTAGGATTTGTTTCAAACGAAAAAGAAGCGTTGCTTTTGAATGACGAAAAATACTTGAAAAAAGCAACCTTAGGAATATATAATGGTTTATCTGCGTTTATCACACATTTTGAACGTTCACAAGGATTTACATCAACAAAATGAAACTTTTTTCCAAAAATTTAAAAAATATCACAATTTCTCTTTTACTAATTATTTTGATTTTTGTTTTTTCAATAATTTTCTTTTTAATAAAAACAAAAACTGTTTGCAGAACTTTTATTTTTCCTTCTGTTCAAAACGAAAAGTTGATAATAGAAAAACGTTTTTTATCAAAAAATCCATCACAAGGCGATATAAATCTTTTTGTGGATGAACTTCTTTTAGGTTCTGGAGTTGAACGAACAAAACTACTTTTTACCGATGGAACTCGAGTAAAATCTTGTTTTTTACGAAATGATATTTTATATCTCAATTTGTCAGATGATTTAATTCAAATGGGAAATGGGGTATTAAATATAGAAGATGGAGTAGAGTTACTTAAGAAAAATATCAAAAAAAATTTTCCTAAAGTAAAAACTATTCAAATTTTTGTCGATGGAAAATTCGCTTACGAATAAATTTATTGACAAAAAGATGTAGTTATTAGATAATTATTGCTACAAGGCTACATCGAAATATTAAAGGAGCTTCAAAATGAAGAAGACTTTTGGTTTATTTGCAGCTGCTATGCTGCTCGTTGGTGGAGTTGCATTCGCTTCAGAAGCAACTGTCATCGATTTTACACTTTTGGATGCTGATTGCGTTGAAGATGATAACGGTAACGCTACTCAGAATAGTCATACAGTAATGGATTATTCAACTGCTGCTGGAGCAACTTTTTCTGAAGATCAAAAAGATATGATGAAAACATCTCTTGCTCTTCCAGAATGGGAAGTTGTATTAAACTCTTCTGCTAAATCTGTTGCAAGTTTGGTAGATTCAAAGGTTGTTGCTGCTCCTGTAAAAGCAGAAGCTGATGTACCTTTTGCAGGTTCAAATGTAATGGGCGTTCGAATCGTATTCCCAGAATGGAACTCAAACGCAAATGCAAAAATTGTTCCTCCATTCGATATTCCAGCTTACGAACCTTTATCTTCAGCTGACGAAAATGGAAATCGTCAAGAACAATCTGATGAAGAAAAAGCAAGTGGTAAAAAATTATTTGAAGATGGATATGGTGTTGTATTCAATGTTGGTACAATCAAAGCTATTTCTGTTACAACAATGGGAATGAATTTTCCACACGCTTTATATGTTTTGCTTAAAGATAACGACAATGTAGAACGCCGTTACTTTATGGGTTATCTTGGTTTTGATGGGTGGAAAGAATTAAAATGGAACAATCCACAATATATTTCAGAAATCCGAAATCGTGAAATTCGTGTTTATCCAATTTATCCAAGAGGAACTCCATTCGTAAAATTTACAGGATTCCAAATTGCACGTGACGCTGCTCACATTGGTGGTGATTATATTGGATATTTCAAAGATGTAAAAATCATTTACGACAAAGCATTACTCGAAAGCGATCGTGATATTGATGATGAAGATCTTTGGGGAATCATCTCAAAGAAAGAAGATGCTCGTCAAAATGCTGAAATGGAACGATTTGGCAACAAACAAGTTAATCGTTACATCGAAAAAGCAAAATTGGCAGCAGAAGAAGAATTTACTTCTAGTTTGAACGAAGATTCTGATTCTAACGCTCAATCTAATGGCGGTTCAGCCGCAGACGCAAAATAATTAGCGTAAATAAATATTTTTATTTGCAAAAAGCACTTTAGATTTTCTAAGGTGCTTTTTTTTTGTTTACATGGTAAAATAAAAGTATGAATTCTACAGAAAAAAATATTTCGTCAAAAAAATTATTAAAACAAAATTACGAAGCGTATTCATTTTATTTTTCAGACATAATGAGCGAAATTGTTGATGTTTTACAAAATAATATAAAATTATCATCACAACCAACATATAAAAATCGCGTAAAAAGTTTTGAAAGTTATTACAAAAAGGTATTAAAACTAAAATCTGAACAATTTTCTCAAGGCAATAAGTTAATCTATCTTACCGATATGATGGGGATTAGAATGATTTGTGCTTTTTTAGAAGATATAAATTTTGCCGTTGAACAATTAAAAAAAATATTTGTAATAAAAGAAGTTGAAGTAAAAGGTGCTCAAAAAAAGTTTAACGAGTTTTCTTATGAATCAACTCATGTTTTAATAAAAATTCCAGACGAAATTGCAAAAAAAGTTAATAAAAAATATCAAAATCTAGAGCCTCTGAGTGATGAACTTGTTTGTGAAATTCAAATTAGAACAATTTTACAAGATGCATGGGCAGAAGTTGAACATGAACTTATTTATAAAACTGAATTTTCGCCATTTGATATGCCTCTTCGAAGAAAACTTGCTTCAATAAATGCTTCTTTAACACTTGCAGATATAACTTTTCAAGAAATTAGAGATTATCAAAAAAAATTACAACGCGAAATGGAAGAGCGTCGTCAATCTTTCTATCATATGGCAGATGATTTGTTAAACGATAAGCTTGAAAAAAATGAAAAAAATCAAAAAATAAACAGAATTTCTCCTTTTGTTCAAGGCACAATTGATGATATGCTACTTCAAGCAATTCACTCTCACAATCAAGGCAATCTTGATGACGCAATAAATATTTACACCAAAATTTTAGATGCAACTCCATCATCAGATAAAAATATTATTGCCGTAATTAGAAAACATCGAGGTATGGCTTATTTTTCTCAAAATAATTTTGAAGCGGCTTTAGCAGATTTTGATATAAGTCTTGAAAATGATCCAAATGCTTTTAGAACTTATTATTACAAAGGAATTGTTTATGCAATTCAGAAAAAATATACAGAAGCGATAGAATGTTATACAAAATCTTTAGAAATTAATAAATTTCAAGCTCATACGCATTTTCGACGAGCAATGGCGTATTATGAATTACAAGAATATGAAAAATCGATGAATGATTTGGATTCAGCAATTCGGCTTGGAATGGATTTAAATGAATGCAAACCTTTACAAGAAAAACTTACAAAAAAATTTGGATTATCAATGAATTAATACTTGACGCTTTTTTTTATTTTTGATATATTAACAAAGTCATTGCAAATGACATATGTCTCCTTCGTCTAGTGGTTAGGACATCGGGTTTTCATCCCGACAACAGCAGTTCAATTCTGCTAGGAGATGTAAAAGCCTTGTAAGATTTTCTTACAAGGCTTTTTTTTTGGATAAAAACTTATGGATGTAAAAAAATACTTAAATCAAAATGTTATTGATGATATTTTTAATGCAATCTTAGAAGCCGATGAAAACGAAGTTTTTTTTACAGGTCAGATTGATGAAAATGGGATTGTTACATCTGTAAAAGTTGGAAGTCGCGGAAACGAATGCGAAGTTCCTGTAAATTTTAATGATTCAAAATCGGCTTGTGTTTTAATTCATAATCATCCTTCCGGAAATTTAACTCCTTCTTCTGCAGATTTAAATGTTGCCGAGAATATGGCACAAAACGGCGTTGGATTTTATATCATAAATAATAATGTAAATAATATTTACGTTGTAGTTGAACCTATAAAAACAAAAACAATTCATAAACTAAATAATGATGATTCTGCAAGTTTAATTTCTAATGGCGGAAAACTTTCTACTCTTTCAAATTTTTTTGAAGAACGAGAAGGTCAAATTGAACTTTTAAGAAATATTTGTGATGTTTTTAATGAAAATAAAATTGGTGTTTTTGAAGCAGGAACCGGAGTTGGAAAATCTTTTGCGTATTTGATTCCTTCTTGTTTTTGGGCTTTAGAGAATAACGAAAGAGTTGTAGTTTCTACTGGAACAATAAATCTTCAGCAACAACTTTGCGAAAAAGATATTCCTATTGTAGAAAGAATTATTGGAAAAAAAATCAATTTTGTTTTGATGAAAGGTCGTCAAAATTATGTTTGCCTTAGGAGATTGACGGATGCATCTAGCGTTTTAGATTTATTTGAAAATGAATCTGACGAAATAAAAAAAATTGCACAGTGGGCAAAAGAGTCGCCAACCGGAAGCAAAAGTGATTTATCATTTATGCCTTCTGAAAATGTTTGGAGCAAAATAAATTCTGAAAGCGACGCTTGTATGGGAATGCGTTGTCCATATCATAATAACTGTTTTGTAATGAAAATACGAAAAGAGGCGAGTGGGGCAAATCTTATTGTTGTAAATCATCATCTTTTATTTGCTGATATTGAATCTCGTTTAAGTGGTGCTGGTTATGATGACGCTGCAGTTTTGCCTCCCTATAGGCATATAATTTTTGATGAAGCTCACGGAATTGAAAATGCTGCAACAAGTTTTTTTAGCGAAAATATCACAAAATTTAAAATAAATAAACTTATAAACCAAATGTACAGAAAGCGGAAAAATTCTACGGTTGGACATTTATGTAGTTTGGCTATCCTTTCTTCAAATGAAGAAAAACTTGATAGTGCGGATGGTTTAATTGCAGATATAAAAAATGATATTTTTAATTTGGAAGTTGCTTCAAAAGATTTACTTTCTAAAGATTATACAAAACGACTTTACGATTCTACAAAACGAGAATTCGGTCCGGTTTTAGTTTTAATTAGCAAACTTTCAAGTGATTTAGCATCTTTTGCAGAAATTGTGCGTGTAATTATGGAAGGAATTAGCGATGAAGATAAAGATGTTCCTTTTTATTGGGAGTCTAAAATTGTTTTGCGTCGCCTAGATGATTGTGTTTTACTTTTAAAAGATTTTAATGTGTGGGACGAAAAGCGTGATTTTGTCTTTTGGATTCAACAAAAAAAACTTCCTCCTGATATGATAAAAGATAATAATGATGGAATTTATTTTATTTTTAATAAAACACCGCTAGATATATCATCTTTAATGGCACAAGGCGTTTATGAACCGATGAATTCTATTGTTTTTACATCAGCAACTCTAAAAACTGGAAAAGATTTTAAATATTGGGCATCTAGAACCGGAATAAATTATGTTGAATGTCAAAGAGTCGTTTGTAAAGAATTTTCTTCGCCATTTCCTTATGAAAAAAATATGATTTTTGCAGTTCCGCGCGATGCTCCGTTGCCAGAAAAAATGGAATATCAACAATGGATAGAAATGGCACTTCCAAAATTAATTTTAGCCGCACAAGGAAGAACTTTAATTTTATTTACATCTTATGAATCTTTAAAAAGTGCATATTATTCTACAAAATCAACGCTTGTTGGTTTTTCTGGAAGAATTATGCGACAAGGCGAAGATGATAGTTCAAAACTTTTAGATTCCTTTAGAAAAGAGAAAGAAAGTGTCTTGTTTGCAACAGATTCATTTTGGCAAGGAGTTGATGTTCCTGGAGAGTCTCTTTCGCAAGTGATTATAGTAAAACTGCCATTTTCGGTTCCAAGCGATCCAATTTTCGTTGCTCGCTCAGAAGCAATAGAAAATAAAGGTGGAAATTCTTTTATGGAATTAAGTGTTCCTGAAGCGATTATAAAATTTCGGCAAGGAATAGGTCGTCTTATTCGAAAAAGTGATGATAAAGGAGTTGTCGTCGTTTTTGATAGACGCATTTATGAAAAACCTTATGGTTCAATTTTTTTAGCTTCAATGCCTAATTGTCAAAAAATTTATGAACCTTTTGCAGAAATCTCAAAAAAAGTTAATAGTTTTATTTTTAGTGATGACCTTTAAGCAATAATGAAATATAATTTAGATAATTGAATCTTCAAAAAATGATAACTTTTTGTTTCAACTTTTAAGATTTTATAAAATTTTTGGAGTTTTTATGACTAACTTTATCACAATAGTAAGTTTGGTTGGAATGCTTATTCCTTCAATTTTAGGATATATTGTTTTTTATCCTTTTTCTGACAAAATTTGTACAAAAATTTCAAATTATGTTGAATATGTTTTAGGTCCTCTTTTATGGAAGATTTTACATGCGTACAAGAAATTTAATTTTTGGATTTATAAAGATAAATTAGATGAATTACCTTCTCAATTTATGATTATTTCAAATCATCAGAGTTTTTTAGATATTCCATGTTTTATGAATGTTTTTAGAGAAAAAGAATTGCGTTTTGTTGCAAAGAGTTCTCTTGGAAAAAATGTTCCTCTCGTTTCTGCTATGTTAAAAAATCAGCAACATTGTATTATTCCAAGAACTGCAAGACCAATGGATTCTATGAATCTTCTTTCTGCTTTTGGAAAACAAGTTATTGCAAAAAATCAAATTCCAATTATTTTTCCGGAAGGAACTAGAACTCGAGATGGAAATGTTGGTAAATTTTATTCTGCAGGATTTAGAAAACTTTCTGAAAGTTCAAATCTTCCTGTTGTTGTTTGTGCTTTGGAAGGTGGATATAAACTTCGAGAATTGAAAAATATTTTTAAAAATTTGAAAAACGGTTGTTATCGAATAAAAGTTTTAAAAATTTATGATGCACCGACTACGAAAGATGACTGTATGAAAATTTTAGACGAAAGTCGTGAATTAATTGCAAATCAAGTAAATGAATGGAGAAATCTTCTTCCAACAGAAAAATAGTTAAAAAAAGAAAACCCATTTGGTTCATGATTCCAAATGGGTTTTTTTACTAAAGAACTTTTATTATTTAAAGTCCTTAGGACGTCTTTCAACACGTTTACATTTTTGGCATTCAGCCTGATTTTTAATTCTGCCATTAACAATCATAGTTTTCATAATGATTTCGCCACCGCAATCAGGGCAAATGAATTTTTGTGTTGCAACAGTTGTACGAGAGTTTTTACTAGCTCCAGCCATTATGTGCCTCCAAATCGAATATTCGTGATATAATATCATAATGATAAGACTTAATGATGTCAATATTACAAATGAAAAAAGTAAAAACTTAGATTGACATAAAAAAACTATTTCGATATTATAGACAAAGTTAACTAATTTATTTTTTGGGGGTCTCCAATTGGCTGGAAAACAGACATCTGCAGAGAAAAGATATGCTCAGAGCGAAGTTCGCAGACTTCATAATAAAGCAATTAAAAGCACTTGTAAAACTTATGCAAAACAGTTTGTAGAAGCAGTTCAGGCAAAAGATCAAAAGGCAGCTGAAGAAAAATATAAACTTCTTCAGAAAACACTTGACAGTGCTCGCAGTAAAGGTGTTATGACACGAAATGCTGTATCACGAAAAAAGTCAAGAATGATGAATCTTTACAATTACACTTTTAATACAGCTAAATAACTTTTCTCAAATTTAATTTTGGAAATCCAGTTGAGGTATTCTTCAACTGGTTTTTTTTTATTTTTTACATTGGAGAAAATCTTGGCTGAAAAAATAAAAAAGAAAGACTTAGTAAATTCTATTTTTGAAAAAAATGATATAGATAAAAAAATCGTTTCGGATGTTATTGATTCTCTTTTGGATGAATTAAAATCAAATCTCCAAAAAAAAGCGACAATTGAGCTTCGTGGTTTTGGAACTTTTGAATTGCGACTTAGAAAAGAAAAAAAATCAGCAAGAAATCCAAAAACCGGAGAAAAAATTTCTGTTCCTAAACATTATGTTGCAGCTTTTCGTCCAGGAGTTGAACTTAAAGCAAATCTTTTGAAGTTGAATATAAGTGATGAAAATTAGTTCAAAAAAATCTTTCTGCAATTTTTTACAAAATCTTTGGCTTGTTATTCTATCTTCTTTTTTCATGTTTTTATCGCATCCGAATTTTATTTTTAAGGATGGATTAGGATTTTTTGCGTTTGTTATTTATCTTCCAATTTTAATTTGCGTTCACAGAGCTTTTTTTAAAAATCAATTTTTTTTAGGTTTTATTTTTGGATTTTTATCTTATGCTTTGTATTCAAATTGGATGTTTATTCCATATAGAGAATTTTATTTTATTGTGATTTTTTCTTATGGATTTTTATATGCTTTAGTTTTTGCTTTATTAAAAATATTAGATAAATTATTTTCCAAAAACGGCTGGATAATTCAATCACTTTTTCTTTGTTCATTTGAATTTTTAAAAACAAAAGGCTTTTTAGGACTTTCTTACGGAGTAACTGCTTATTCTCAGTGGAAAAATTTATATTTTATTCAAATTTGTGATGTAATTGGCGTTTATGGATTAAATGCCGTTCTAATTTTCTTTTCTGCAATTTTATATTCAATCATTCAAAAAGAAATTGATAGAAAGAACTTCCACAAACGTGAAATATTAAATTTACAAAAAAATGAAATAAATTTTAACCAATATTTAAAAAATGAAGATTTTTTGAAGAGATTCTCGTTAAAAAATTCTATTTTTGCACTTTGTTTATGGTTTTCTGCTTTTACCGGAATTTATATTTATGGTTTTATAAAAGTAAAAACTAAATCAGATTATGAAAGTGTAAAAATCACTTTGATTCAAAATAATGAAAATTCTTGGCAAGATGGAATAGATGTTTATTCAAAAAATGTTTCAAAACTTATTCAATTATCTGAAGAAAGTTTGGAATTTTATGAAAATACAAATATCATAATTTGGCCAGAAACTTCAGTTGTTCCTGCAATTGTTTATAATTACAATAATTCAAAAGATGCACATCGTCATCAGCTAATAAAAAATCTTTTAAATTTTATAAATGAAAAAAATTGTGCTTTTGTAATTGGAAATGGGCATTTTGAAAATGGTAAAATTTATAATTCGAGTTTGATTTTTTATCCTAAAAAAAATGTAATTCCTCCAAATCCAGAAATTTATTCAAAAATTCATTTAGTTCCTTTTAGTGAATATTTTCCGTTCAAAAAAAGATTTCCAAAAATCTATAAGTGGCTTTTGAAAAACGGTTTAACAGATTGGGAAAAAGGAAAAGATTATAAAGTTTTTGAATATAAAAATTTTAATTTTTCAACTTTAATTTGCTTTGAAGATACGTATCCAGAACTTGCGAGAAAACTTTATAAAAATGGAGCAAAATGCTTTATTTCGCTTTCGAATGATTCTTGGGCAAAAAGTTACGCTTGTCAAAATCAGCATTTGGCGATTGCTTTATTTAGAAGTGTAGAAAATCGAGTGCCTTTTGTAAGATGTGCAACAAGTGGAAAATCTTGTTTTATAAATTCAACTGGTCAAATTGAAAAAGAAGCTCCGGAATTTTGCGAAACTTATATAACTTATGATGTACCAATTATAAAAAATCAAAAAGCAACAATAAATAGTTTTATAGGTGATTTTTTTGGATATGCAGAAACCTTCTTGACAATTGTTTTGTTGATAATACAGATTTTTATTGTTATAATGAATAAAATTAAGAATAGGTAAGTATTAAAATGGCTGAAAAAGAAAAACGTACAATTACCGTCTTTGGAACAGAAACAGAATTTGATGGCGTTTTAGAATTTACAAATCAACTTGTAATTACTGGAAAATTTAATGGAAAAATAATTGCTCCTATAGGTGATTTAGAAATTGCAAAAAATGCAACTTGCGACGTAGAAAGTATAGAAGTTAATTCTCTTGTAATTTCTGGTAATGTTAAAGGTGATATTTTCGCAAAAGATAGAGTAGAATTGTGTTCTGGAAGTACGGTTTATAGCAATATTTCAACATCTCGTTTTAGAATTGCAAATAATGTAGATTTTAGTGGCGATGTAAAAATGTTGGAAAAAGAGCCTGATGTTGATTTATTTTCCAGTACATCATCTGAATTTAGAAATGCAATGTTAATACATTCTGATGTTGTAAAATAATTTGTTTTTATTTATTTTCTTATAAAACTTGACAGAACTAAAAAAAAATAGTAAAAATAAGTAATTGATTTCTAAAATCAAATTTTCTTTTTTATTTTTTTCGGAATACAATCCCAATTCATTTTAATCAAATATTTTATAAATAAATAAAATTTATTATTTTTATGGAGTTTTTTAATGCCAACATTAAGAAGACGCCGTTCTCAAGAAACGGTCGAAAATTCACCAGCAGAAGAAGAAAATCAAGCTACATTAGATTTTGATAACACAGAAAATTCTTCTACTTCAACAGAATCAGAAAGTGAACAAAATACTTTTGAAGAGAAATCAAATGATGAAACTGTAACTGAAGAAAATCAAGTTATAGAAAATGAAAAGCCGGTTCTAAAAAGAAAAGTTGTTATAAAAAAAGAGCAGACTGGAGAGTCATCCGACGAAAATTCAAAAACTTCCCGATACCAAAGTAAAAATTACAGAAAATCAGGAACTCGAAGACCTTATACAAGAAATTACCCAACTCCAAGTGGTGAGATTTCAGAACAAATTGCTGCAGCAGATGCCGCTTTAACCGAAGATAATGCAAATAAACCACGTCTTTTAATAAATGATTTAACAATCAAATCTATGCCAGAACTTCGTGAACTCGCAATGCAATATGGTTTTACCGAAGATGATTTGGCTCCGATGAAAAAACAAGATTTGATTTTTGTAATTTTGAAGGCACATACTGAACATGGTGGAATTATTTTTGCTTCCGGAGCTTTGGAGATTCTTCCAGATGGATATGGTTTTTTGCGTTCTCCTCAAAATTCTTATCTTCCAGGACCTGATGATATTTATATTTCACCAAGTCAAATTCGTCTTTTTAATCTAAAAACTGGTGATACAGTTTATGGTCAAACACGTTCTCCAAAAGAAGGTGAACGTTTTTTTGCTTTGCTTAGAATTGAATCTGTAAATTTTGATGAACCTCGTATAGCTCAAACTCGTGTTCCTTTTGAAAATCTTACTCCACTTTATCCTAATGAGAAATTAAAACTCGAAACTGTTTCTACCGAAGTTTCAACTCGTATTGTAGATTTATTTGCTCCAATAGGAAAAGGTCAGCGTCTTTTGATTGTTGCTCCTCCAAAAGCTGGAAAAACTATCCTTATGCAAAAAGTTGCAAATGCAATCACTACAAATAATCCTGAAGTTTATTTAATTGTTCTTTTAATTGATGAACGTCCAGAAGAAGTTACAGAAATGGAGAGAGCAATTAAAGGGGAAGTTATTTCTTCAACTTTCGATGAACAAGCAACAAGACACGTGCAAGTTGCAGAAATGGTTTTGGAAAAAGCAAAACGTCTTGTTGAACATAAACGCGATGTTGTAATTTTGCTAGATTCAATTACTCGTCTTGCTCGAGCATACAATCAAACTGTTCAAACTTCAGGAAAAGTGCTTTCCGGTGGTGTTGATTCAAATGCATTATTTAAGCCAAAAAGATTTTTTGGTGCCGCAAGAAATGTTGAAGAAGGTGGTTCTTTAACAATCATTTCTACAGCTTTAATAGAAACTGGTTCTAGAATGGATGAAGTTATTTTTGAAGAGTTTAAAGGAACTGGAAATAGCGAAATTGACCTTGATAGAAAACTGGCTGAAAGAAGACTTTTCCCGGCAATCAACATAAAAAAATCCGGAACAAGAAAAGAAGAATTATTACTTTCTGATAATGAACTTCAAAAGATTTGGATTTTACGAAAAGTTATTGCTCCAATGGAAGATGTTGATATTATAGAATTAATCTTAGATAGAATGAAAAAAAGTAAAAATAATGAAGCGTTTCTTGCAAGTATGAATACAGGTTCTGCCGCAGAATAAATTTTATGTTAATTTATTCTATTGATTAAAAGTGTTTTTTTGTATTATATTATAATAATTAGATTATTCTTGTGATATTAATTTGATTGTTAACGGTGGCGGAATGATAGAGGTGTTTTTGCACGAACTAGTGGTGACCGGGCTTTCTTTAATATCGGGCAAGTATTAGGAGTTACAAAATGAAAAAGGGAATTCACCCAGATTACAAACTTACAAAAATTACGTGCGTATGTGGCAATGTAATTGAAACTCGTTCGACTGTAGAAAATATTCACGTTGAAATTTGTTCTGCATGCCATCCTTTCTATACAGGAAAGCAAAAACTTGTTGATACAGCTGGTCGTATTGATCGCTTTAACAAACGTTATGGTATAAAATCAGATAATAAGTAGTTTGTTTTATTTTGATTTTAAGTTATAAAGCACGCCTTTTTTGGCGTGCTTTTTTTTATATCCAAAATTTATAGCAATGATGAGGTTTTCGTCCTTCAAAATCTTTTGGAATTGTTTTTGTTGTAATATCTTCACTAAAAATCTTAAAACCGGAAATTGTAAATTCTGGCAATTTTGAAATATCAAATTTTAATTTTTCCGAATTTGTACTAAAATAAAGAATTCCATTTGGATTTAAAATATTTAAACAATCTTTTACAAGTTGTGGCCAGTCCTTGTTAATGTCAAGAATATTGTGTGTGTTTTTGCTATTAGAAAACGTTGGAGGGTCTAAAATGATAATATCATAAGTTTTAGATTTTTCTTTTAAATTTTCATCATCTTTTTTTGCAATAATATTTTTTTGAAGCACAGCTTTTTCTTGTAAAAATCTTATGCAATCAGTTTTAGTAAAAATATATTTTTTCTTATCTGAAAAACCATTTAAAATCATATTTTCTTTTGCCCAATTTATATAAGTGTTTGATAAATCAACAGATTCAACTGATTTTGCATTTCCGCTTGCTGCATAAACTGAAAAACTTCCGGTGTAGCAAAACAAATTTAAAACAGATTTTCCACTGGAGATTTCTCGAATTTGTTGGCGTAATGGTCGATTATCAAAAAAAATTCCATTATCAAGATAAGAATTCAAATTAATTTTAAAAATTTGTCCTTGCTCTTGTATAAGAGTTTGATTTGAACCGGAAAAATCAGAATCTTGAATGTATGGTGATTTATTTTCTATTTTTTCGTATTGGTTTAATCCTTTTTGTTGCTTTCGATGCTTTGTTATAATATGATTTCTAGAAATTCCTAAAACGACACTTGTTCTTTTAGCCATTTCTTCTAGCCAAAGTTCTTCTTCATCATCATCTTTTTCGTAAGGACGTTCGTAAAGATATAAAATTGCAAAAGTTCGTTCTTTTATTTCTTTTTCAATAAATGCATCATTTTGTGAAATTCTGTTATTTTGTTCAGAAAGAATTTTTGCAACTTCGATTGTGTTTGAACAATCAGATGGTAAAAATTCATATAAATCAAGACTAACAGGAATTTCAGGAATATCGCGATCATAAAGTCTGTAACACGAAATTCTGTTTTTTCTAGCCCATTTTCGTAACTCTTTATATTTTCTTTTAAGTCTATTTGAAAAAATTTCTGCTTGATATTCTAATTTTTTATTCATATTAAAAATTATAGCGTATTTTTTTAGAATAGTGGAGTATGTTATCTGTTCCAAATTCATTTAGGACATTTTGTCGTTGATGGAAGAATGTGATTTAATCTTAGTAGTAGGCTTATCGGGGGTTAAAAACTAAAAGAGGGCGGTAGACGTGATATTTTCTGAGCCATTTGTCGATTTGCTTTTTTACTTCCTTACAGAATGTTTCCGCACAATTTTTTTTACATTTTATGCATAGAGTGATTGACATAAAATTATTTTTAAGATATATTATAACACATCACGCCGCTGTAGCTCAGTTGGTAGAGCAACGGACTGAAAATCCGTGTGTCGTTGGTTCGATTCCAACCGGTGGCAAAAAAGCCTAATTCTTTTATAAGAGTTAGGCTTTTTTATTTTTAAATTCTAAATTTGATATTTTAACACTTTTTTATAAAAAAGGCTGCTTAAAAAATTAAGCAGCCTTAAAAATCAATCTAGTTTTACTTAATTAGATTTTAGTAAGAGATATAATAGTAGGTACAGGTACTGGATTCAAAGTAATTGTTCCGCAGTCATTATTAGCGTCCTGCGAGCCATCTTTTGAATATGTTGCCGTAAGAGTATGAGTTCCTTCTGAAAGTGTTTTTGTACATGAATCACTTTTTTCTCCAGAGATATTGTTGCAAACAGTAACGCCGTCTAGTTTAATTGAGAGTTTATCATAACCACTTTCGCTTGAAACTGAATAATTAAAATTGTAGCTTACAGAACCAACTCCAATAGGCACTTCAAGAGTCCATGTTGATTCTGCTGTTGAATTGGTTTTACCTTGATTATTAGATTTCCAAGTTGTTCCTGATTGTTCAAAGTAATAAGTTTCATTACTTGTATTTACCCAAGAAATAACGCCGCTACCGCTACTTTTTAGACTTAAGTGTTCTGTTGAAGTATCATACGTATAAGAATATTCTTTGTATTTTGTTTCTGACAACTTTTTCCAAGAAATGTCGCTTAATATCTGTTCTTCATCATATTCATTAATTCCTTCATATTCGACAGCAATTACAATATAATCATTTGAAGTTGAATAAGTTCCTTTTGAATATGAATATTTACCAGAATTAAGTGTATAACCATAGTAAACTCCGGAATCAGAGAAGTCAAACATGCTGGAGTTATCTTTCCAAGTTCCTACAACTTCAGTTGCAATATCAGAGTTGATATAGTCAAAGGTAACACTATTTGTTCTAAAAAACCAAATTAATTTTTCATTACTTGTCAAACTCCAATTGAAATCATGCCAGCCAAAATACTGATTACCATAATCAGAGAAATTTACTTTTGGAGAAACTGTATATGTAACAGAATTTGTCCAATTAGAAAACTCCTGGTTTTTTGGATCGGAATAAGAAGCAATTTTATAACAAGGATTCCAACTTGTATTTCCATAATAAAAGTAATATTTATCGTTTCTCCAAGAAAAATCACTAGATTCTGAAAAACTCGAAAAAACATTTTCAAATTCCGTTTGTGTAAGGTCAAGCGTTTCGGTTACAGTTTTATTTAAGTAATCATAAGAAATATTTAAGGTTGCGTTTGATAAGGCTGAAGTATCAATATATACACCACTGTCTGTTGTTGCTGTTGCACTACAATCATATACGTTTTCAGTGTAATTTAAGTAAAAGCTAAAGTTGTAAGTTTCATCTTCTTTTGTATAAGGATATGTATATGCAAAAACTTTCTTATTATTTAATTCATTAAAAACATCAGATGAACTATCACCAATCGCAAGGCTTATATTGGACTTAGTTTCTGTTACTTTTGACCATTTAGGAAGGATTTCGTCTGGTTCAAGTGTAAGGGTAATATAAATTCCTCTGTCATTTCCTTGCTTAATTGGTGTTGCAACAATATGAGAAAGTTTTATAGCATCAGAAAAGTTTGTAGTATTTTCGTCATCTGTATCACTATCTGCTCTTACTCCGTAATAATAACCTTCCAAAAAGTACGGAACAATATTGTAAGATGTATTTTGTGTTTCTGCAATTTGTGTTAAGTTGCTTCCCTCTGAATCTGATATTCTGTAAATATAGTAAGAAGTTGCACCATCAACAGAAGGCCAATTAAGTGAACCTGCAGAATAAGTAATGTTTGAAACTGGAGCATATTTACCAAGATTCTCATCTTGCCATTTTGCTTCAAGACTTAAATTTCCATGAGTTCCTTGTTCAATTTTTGTTATAATTTTTTTAGAAGAATCATTTGACTTATACCAACCTTCAAAAGTATAACCGTTGTATGTAATATCCTTTGAAGTTGGAAGTTCAGTATCATCTTTATTATAAGCGTTATATTCACTTACATAATCATCATTTTCCCAAGTTCCACCATTAGTGTTGTAAGTAATTGTGTATTCTGATGCTGTTATTGCACTTGAAATGTCATTATTAGAAAGGAAAAATTCACTGTCTATCTTAGATGTTACTCCATTTGTAATTGTAATTATTGTTGTTTTTGTTGCAACATTTGAATAAGAACCTTTGCTTACATTGAATGTTGCTAAATAAATTCCAGAATCAATATTGTCTACAGATAACGATGCATAAATGTTATCACCATCATTAGAAATTTGAGCTTCATATTCTGTTGTATCTGACAGATTACTAAACGGAGCAAGTGTTGCCTTTACTGTGTACATATCAACTTCATCATTTGGAACTTCTTTTAAACTAAGTGTTACAAATATATTACCTGTTCCTGTTGTATCATATTCAACTACATCTAATTCAAACTTGATGGAATTTGCTCCTTCAGTAACAGTAATGTTCATAGAATCTGAAAATAAGGTTCTGTTTTCTATAACAGTTATATTTCCCTCTGTGTCTGTTTCTGTTTCTGTTTTGCCAGTTTTTATGGCATTTAACGTAAAAATCCAATCTCCAGTGTATGGAAGAGGAATGTACGCTTTAGAAAGCTTATCATAAGCAGATTGTAAATCATCTGTTGTCCATTCACCAAGTTCATAATTTTCACTGTTATAAGTTCCTGTGAGTATTATCGTGTCAAAATCTGGCATAGAAAAGAAAGGTTTTGCAGTTCTTGAAGAACTACTTATTACAAGGTGGGGACTTTTATCTTCTTCTATATTAAAAATATTGTTTTGACAAGATGTTAAGGCTAGAGTGACAGTTCCCAATATAAGAATCTTTTTTAAAAATTTTAATAGTTTCATAAGCTATTTTTCCTAATTTTAATGAAATATCAAATGCGATATTTTTCAATCGCATTTGGATTAAAAACTTATTTATTCTAAAACTTCTTAAAACTCGTTTTTACAAGTTTTATTATTCAATAACAAAAGTTGCTGATGCAGAATAAGTAAGACCAGAATTTGTTTTTGCTATGACAAGAACTTCATGACTTCCTTTTCTCAAATCAGATTTTGTCAAAGAGAGTTGATTTGTGGAAGCAGAGTTAAGTATTCCATCAACATACCAAGTATAAGAATTAATACCATTTCCAGTATTATTTATTAAAGAAAAAACATAGTTATATGTATTCTTATTTGTATTTAAGGTAACTCCGTTATCAGATTTGATTTCTGCCACAGTATTCCAAGCTATATTTAAACTTGTGCTAGATGTATTAGAATAAGAAGTGTCAGCAACAACTGTCTTTACAAGTTGAACTTCGAGAGTTGCGTAACTATAAGTATAACCATCATAAGTAGATCTTATTTCATCATCAATTGTTGCAAGCATTGTTGCAGTAGTATTTCCGCTTAAATCAGTTCCTTTTGTCCAAACAACTTTTGAATCTGGAAGCGTTGTCCAATCTGTCGTATAAGTCTGATTTTCATAATTTATACGATATTGAACTGAGTAAGTATATTTTTCAAAATAGTCAAAGTTTGAATCATAAGTTTCTGTAGAAGAAATTACTGTCAATGGAGCACCAGATTTGTAATTACTGAAGTTGATTGTTGGTACTGGAATATAATATTTTGGAGTAACTTTTGCATCTAGAACAACAGTCTCTTTTTCTCCAGTTACAGACACAGACTCAAGACGAGTTTTTGTAAGACGATAAACATAAGTTGTATATGCGTCAATATTTTTTGCTGGGTGGAGAGGATCAGAATCATGTCTGTAGTAGATGTCTTTATTGTAGCTCTTATCGTTTGAATCAAAAACGCCAAGAATAATTTTATCTTCTACAGTTTCCCAAATAGGATTACTATCGTTGTAAGATTTTTCAGTTGTGCGTTCTAGTTTGTAAGTGTAGTTTTCAATATCGTCATTATACATGTCATCATAAATTGTTATGTGAACAAGTTCATTTTCGTTGTTACTAGAATCAAGATTGCTTACTTGGTAAGTAGGAATTGTTACTGCACGTTGAGATGCATTAGCAGTTGTGATGAAATTGTTAGTACCGAAATATGTTGTGTAGTCAATAGAATTTTCTTTTGAGGTAATATAAACAGTATTGTCTTCGTATCCAGTTTGACTAATAACAATTGCAATTGCTACATACTTGCCATCTTTAACATCTTTGATAGAAGGAGAGAATTCATAGTTCTTTGAAAGTCTTGCTTTGTTATTTCTAACAGAAGTTTCAAGTGTGTATTCTGTTGGAATTGTAAAGTGTACAGGTTCATTTTCCCCTATAATATATTCACCACTGGCAATTTTTTTAGCAATATCCAAAGTTGAAGCAGTTGCACCGGTAATAGATTTAATTGTTTGATCAATATCAATACCAATTGTAATTATATCATCACTTATGTCGTTGTAATTAGAATCGTCATCTAATGCTTCGAAATAAACATTGTATTTACTTAATGTAGGAGCTACAGTTGTAAAAAGTATTACAGGTGTTTCTGTTACAGGTCCAAATATGTTTATTTTAGAATCTGAGTCAAGTCCTTTTTCTGCAACTTGAACTTTGAGTGCTACGTAAGTTCCTACAGCAAGATTTGTTTCGCTAGAAACTTCGTAATAAATTCTAGAATTGGTTCTATAAAGTTCTTTTACATTAGAAAGTTCAACTTCTGTAGAATAAGCTTCTGTATAAACTCTGTTTCTAAGAAGTGTGTAATTGTTTTCATCTGCAGTGGCGTAACTTATAGATTCTATTGTTTGTGTAAGACTTGTTGAGAATGTTGCATAAATGTCGTTTTCTAGCGAGTCATCAGAAAGAGCTATCAAAGATGTAGTTAAACCAATTTCTGAAATATCTGTTACAGTTGCATTTGCATTGTAAGAAGATGAATTCGTTACATAGTCTAGAATAACATCTTTTCTGTTTGTGTCAGAAGCGGTAATTCGCATTGCAAAATATACGCCTTGTTCATCTTTTCCACCAATATCTTTTAATACAAAATAATCAGTTGAATTAAATTCGTAGAAATTCTTTCCTGTAACTGTTGCAAGTGTTTTTGCATTTGATGTATTAAGATAATCTTTTGCTGTGTCTAAATCATTTGCTGTAGCATAAGTTACTGTTAGTGAAAGATTTGAAATATCAGCACTATCTTCTCTATATCTTGCAATATTGAAGTAAATGTCGTTATAAATTCCATCGCTATCAGAGTCTTTCCATGTTAGTGAATTAACAGACCAAGCTTCGTGTACATAATCACGACTAAATTGTTTTGTTGAATGAATAACAGAATCTTTCTTTCCAATTTCGCTAATTGTAAGAGCAACTGAAACATATTTCCATTCATCTGAAATTATATTTTCATTTGAAATTACGTCTTTTTCAATAATGTAGTAAATAGCGTAATCTCCATCAATTGTAATTTCTGTTCCGGAAATAGCGGCTTCTTTCGCTTCTTCTTCTGTCCAACCAGTACCATATTTTGCTGAAATTGTAGCATCTGAAGATGGACGTGTAATTACAATTTTTGCATCATTTTTAATACTGTCATTATCAGCATCATAAAGAGTTAAAGAAACTGTAAAGTTTGAAGTACTAGCTTCTTCAGTTGGCTCAGTTCCACTTACTGTACTTGAAACTTTATAAACAGCTTTATTGTCTACAATAGCTACTACAGCAACGTAAGAGTCTGCAGTTACATCAGAAATAATCCATTCATAAGTTTGTCCTATTACTGTTGCATCTTCAAGGGCAAGTTCATTTGTATAATCAGAAGCATAGTAAGAAGTTGTATCATCATTATCAAGAATTAAATATTTTACAGATGTAATTGTTTGATTATCATCAATAGTTAAAGAAACTTTTGCGTCATTTGCAATGCAATCACTATCATTTGCAAAGAACTCTACAGTAGGTATTCCAACTATTGTTGTATATGCAGAAATTGTATTTGTATTTTTATAAATTGTTGAGTCATGTTTATAAATTACAACATAAGTATAAGAAACTGTATTATCTGTTATAGAATCTTCAAGATAATAAACTTTATTTCCATTTGTATCATAAGATGAACTTATATTACTAGAAACTTTTGTGTAAGAATCATCGCTATCTGAAGAAACTTTTCTGTAAACTGTGTAATCAGAGACTTCTTTTCCAGTTTCAAGTGTTGCCGGTGTCCAAGATACTCGAACTACATTTTTACTTGTGTAGTTAGCAGAAACAGAAGCGGTTCCTGTTGCATATGTTGGTTCAGTTCCACTTACTGTACTTGAAACTTTATAAACAGCTTTATTGTCTACAATAG
>CAZIQK010000010.1:6759-8142 GCA_964541735.1 uncultured Treponema sp. | reverse complement strand
ATCAGAGACTTCTTTTCCAGTTTCAAGTGTTGCCGGTGTCCAAGATACTCGAACTTTATTTTTACTTGTGTAGATAGTAGAAACAGAAGCTGTTCCTGTTGCACTTTCTGTTGTATATGCAGAAATACTATGTGTGGTTGCATATTTAGAAATTTTTATTCCATCTGTTACTACAAATGTATAAACATAACTAGAAGTTCCACTTACTGTATCATCAAAGTAATATGTCGATTCCGAAGAACCCGGAATTGTTTCTTCTTTTATTATTATTTTTCTAGATACTCTTTCGTAACTTGTTGAACCCAAAATGCTTCTATAAATTATGTAATCAGATGGAGCCACAGTTGTACCCATTGCATCTTTTATTGGATTCCATGCAACTCGAACTGTTGTTTCACTTGTGTATTTAGATTCAACATTTTTTGCAGTATTTGTTCCGGAAATTTCATAAGCATCGTATGTTAATTTTGTCCGTGATTCAATTTCTTCTGAATTAACATAATTTGGGTTTACAGAAGATGCTTTTACAGTGATTGTGTATTCGCCAGCTTTTGTTATTTGTCCAGAAACTGCAACATATTTATTATTAATTGCAAAATTTTGGTAAGTTGCTACAGTAATTTCGTGTTCATCAAAAATAGATGATTTATTTCCTTTGTCGGCATAAATTGTGTATGAAAGATATGCTTTTGCAGGGAATCTAACTGTAAATTTTCCTGTATTTCTATCGTCAGGTGTTACAGTAATAGCTGATGAATCAAATTGATATTGTTGTTGTTCTTCAGAAAGTTCATATTCTGCAAGTTCTGTTGGTGTTGCATTATATGGTGGAAGAATTGGTGTTAAACTTACAGAACCAAAATCACCTTCTTGAAAGAATGCAGTTCTTGCAGTTCTATCTCCAGTTGCCCAAACTTTGTACTGTTTTTCTACTTTGTTCTGAAGGTCTGTATCCACAATATAATTATCATAGGTGTGAATAGGTGATGAATTTTTTAAAATACCATCCTCATAAACATAATAATCATAACCTTTTGAATCATTTGCAACTTTATCCCAATAAACATAGTTTACACCAGGATAAGTTTTTCCTTTTACATTAGGCGCTCCAAGAGTTATAATTTCACTTGGATTTGTAATATTGTATTTACATGACACAATAAAGAACGCCAAAGTTGCAAGAGCAACAGCACCCACAACCTTTAAGAGTTTTTTCATAAAAACCTCCCATTAAATTTTTTATATATAAAAAAAGATGCTCTTTTTGGATAAACTAAAAAAGAACATCTTTCTTTTATCAAATTATTAAAAATATTGCTTGTTTTGTTATTGATTGATTGATTGATTGATTGATTGATTGATTGATTGATTGATTGATTGATT
>CAZIQK010000010.1:0-6659 GCA_964541735.1 uncultured Treponema sp. | reverse complement strand
ATTGATTGATTGATTGATTGATTGATTGATTGATTGATTGATTGATTGATTGATTGATTTTGCAAAGACAACGAGTTATTTGTCAAGAAGTTTGATTTTTTTTCCAGCGGAATCGCACTCATATTCCATATTATAACACAGTTTTTTTCATCTGCAAACTATTTTCTTACAAAAGAGAAAACAATTATTTTCACGCGTTCATAAACATATACGCCAAAGTCTCTGCGTCTTTTTCCATATTTTCAATCACGCAGTATTCGTTCGGCATATGAGCACATTCGTCCAAAGTTGACCAGACAGCGCAATCAAATCCTTTTCGACGAAGTTCCGCGCCGACAGTTCCGCCGCCGATTCCGATTGTGCGCGACTTGATTCCGTGGACGGCTTTCAACGCTTCGGAAAGTTTTTTCACAACAGGCGAATCAACAGAAGTCGCAGGACTTTCTGAACTCTGCAAAATTTCGTAGCAGATTTCAACTTTATATTCGCTTTCAACTTCGCTGATTGTTTCTTCAATCTTTGCAAGAACCTGATTTATTGAATAACACGGAAGAATTCTTGAATCGATGCAGAAAACTTCTTCACCAGGAATTATATTCACGCCTTGAACATTCGCGTAACGCATTGTCGGCTGAAAAGTTGAATAATCCGGCTCGAAAAGTTTGTCGCGCCTGTCAAAAAATTTCTGCAAGGCAAAAAGCCTCATGCTCAAATCGTTCGCCGCGACGCAGGCATTGTTTCCTTGGTCAGGCCGGCTTCCGTGCGACTGTTTTCCTTTCACATGAAATTTGAGCCACAAAATATTTTTCTCCGCGACTTCGATTGTTTCGCCTTTTGCGTCTCCGCCATCAGGAATCAGAATTATGTCGTTTTTCCTAAAAAGATTAGTGTTTTCCAGAAGCCAGATAATTCCGTATTTTGAACCGACTTCTTCGTCCGCCATAAAAAGAAGTTTTACTGTGTGGCTTGGCTTTATTCCGTTTTTCAAAAGAGAAAGCAAAGCGAAAACTGAAGAAACCAGACATTGCTGATTATCTTCAACTCCGCGTCCGTAGATTTTTCCGTCTTTTTCAACAACATGCCAAGGATCAGTCTGCCAAAGCGAAATCTCGCCGACTGGAACGACATCAAGATGGCACATTGACCAGACAGAATGTTCATCGCTTTCGCCAGGAATTGTCACAACAATGTTCGGGCGGATTTTGCTTTCAACACGATTGTCAGGAGAATCAAAACGTTCAATGCTTGAATCCGAAAATCCGTTTTCTTTAAGCCAAGCGATTAATGCTTCCGCTTTTTTTATTTCGCCTTGTCCGCCGTTTTCAGGAGCCAGAGCAGGATTTGATGTAAGCAAAGATTCAAGCGCGACCATTTCGCGTTCCTGAAGCCGGATATATTTCTGCAAAGTCATAAATTTTGAATCAGTCATAAAAATAATGTAAAACTTTGCAGAACGGAAATCAAGGGAATGAAACTAGAACGAAACTCCGTAGTCCGCAGGATTCTTGTCTGAAACCAAAATCGGCTGGCTCTTTGTTCCGCCTGAACTTGCAAACGTCGCTTTTCCGCCGCTTACGCTTGCCGACTTTCCGTCGTACCAGTTGTAAACTGTTGTTCCGTCCGCGAACAAACCGCTTACATCAACAGAAGTTCCGCTGATTCCGATTGCGACTTTGCTTTCTCCAGCCGAATCGCTGTAAGTTCGCTTTGTTGCCGAACCTGTTCCTGCACCAACCGCAGGATTGTATTTACGGAATGTTCCGACTTTTCCCCAGTGAGTTGCGCAGTCGCCAGTTGAAGCGTCCCAGTTGAAATCGCCACGAGTCATCATGTCTGTATCTCCGCAGTTTGTATACGCAAGCGGACGGCTTGTTTCATCGCCGTAATAAACTTGAACTCCGCCTGGTGTAAGCTGAAGCATTGTTCCGACTTCTTTTTGATTGCTTGCGCGGCAAAGTCTTGTATCGTGGCTGGAAACATAAGTAAGAACATTGTTGCGGTTTCCGTTTCCGTCTGAGTCGGCATTGTTGTTTATGCTTAGATAACTAGACCAAGTACTTTCGTTAGGATAATTTGAAGAAGTTCCGCTTCCAGCAGAACCGTTAAAACTAAAGTTTATCATGCTGTCGAATTTTCCAGTTGTGTAATAATCGCCTTGACCGCTTGTGCTTGTCCAGCCGAAACATTCGCCTGTCATCCAGAAACTTTCATCCCAATCTGCAGCACCTGTATCAGTTCCGTTATAAGACTTGTTTTTGGAAGAATCGTTTCGCCATGCTTCCAGAGCTGCTTCGCAGGCATCTTTAAGCTGTCCCCATCTGTATGGTTCAACGTGTTTTGCAGTGTCACATCTAAAACCGTCAATT
The DNA here is from genome assembly GCA_964541735.1 of uncultured Treponema sp. GTDB lineage: Bacteria > Spirochaetota > Spirochaetia > Treponematales > Treponemataceae > Treponema_D. The sequence goes on along the minus strand of CAZIQK010000010.1, from coordinate 4,293 downwards.
CCAAGTTCGCGAACCCATGCAGAAAGCCAAACAACCTGATAATCTGCCGGAGCAATTTCTTTGTCTGTTCTGTAGTCGCCTGAATATCCGTTCCAGTCTGCATTTGCTACGGAAGGATTTTTATAATCACCGATTTTATTTCCAGTAGTGTTTCCGCCAGCAGAAACTGTTTGAGAGTCGCTGTCTTTTTCCTGATTCCATTTTGTAACAAGAACAGGCGCCATTCCAACGCTGCTTGTCAATTCAGTCTTTACATCAGGCAAACCGCCGCAGTTTCCGCCATATTCAGAACCGCTTTCATAACCGAACGAACGAATCCACGGACCAAACCAAGTTGAATCCCACAAAGAATTGTCCCATACTACAGTATCATTCGCATCCCATTTTCCGCCCACTTTTTCAAGCCAGCCGTTTATATGACTGGTTTTTCCGTACTTATAAGTAATCATATCTTGCGTATTGTTATAACCAACGTGATTCATAACAACGTCCATTACAACGCGGATTCCTTTTGAGTGGCACGCATTTACAAATGTGCGTAGTTCTTCCACAGTTCCCATATTCTGATCCATACAAGTCCAGTCAAGCGTGTAATAACCGTGGAATGCATAATGAGGAAATGCACCGTTCTTTCCTCCAACCCAGCCGTGAGCCTGTTCATAAGGTGCAGTAATCCAAATTGCATTTACGCCAAGCTTATCAAGATAATCAAGTTTTTGTGTAAGACCAGCAATGTCGCCACCATGGAAAGTTGCAACATTGTTATATTCGTTTTTTAATGTTTCATTATTATCTGCATTTTGTCGGTAATAACTATGGTCATTTTTTGTGTTGCCGTTATAGAATCGGTCTGTAAGAACAAAATAAACGTTCGCATTGTCCCAAGTGAATGTGTCTTTCGCGTCTACAGATTTGCTAGTAAGCGTTACTTTTTTTTCTGTTGTTCCCTGTCCGTTTGTTACTATTGCCGAAACTGTAATTGACTGTCCACCTTCTGTAATGCCCAATTCTGCAAGAGTTTTTGTAAATGTTCCCGCCGCAGGAGCCATAAAATATTCTGTGCCGTTAATCGTAACTTTTGCAGAAGAAATGGTATCGTTTCCGTCTGTATAAGTTATGCTGATTTGTCCTGTAGTTTTTACATTTCCAGAAGCCGGTTTGATTGTAACAATAGGTTTTACTGGCTCTGGTTTTGTAGTCGGATCAGAATCGTAGAATTTCTTTGCATCGCCAACAACGCCTTTTGCATCGTACCAGAATGTAGCAGATTTACCAGAATTAATATTTCCGCTGTTTCCATTCAAAATAAATACAAATTTTCCGCCGGATATATAAGAATCCAAAGTTGGTGTAAACACGTACCAATTTGAATTGTCATTCAAATCCGTTGCTTTTTCCATCTGAGGCTGGTTATCCCAAGTGTAGCCCATAAGTTTTGTTGTTTCCAAGCCATCATCAGCCTGCCAAAGCCAAATACTAGGCGCGCTGTCTGCGGAAACATAAACTTTCACACCAGTTTCATCACCAGTTCCGCCGCTTTCCGGATTTGTTACAGAAACTTTAAGAACATTTCCGTTATTTTCTGGTTCATACGGTTCAAAATCAAAGCCATTCCATTTGTATGCACCAGCTGATGAAATATAAAAGTTATCTGTTTGTTTATTTCCATTTTCGTTCAAAATGACCATGCTTGACGTCGCATTTATTGCATAAACCAAATAATCACCTGATTCTGTCATTTTGTCTCCAGGCCATTTCCCTTCGTTCGTATAGTTTTGACTTGTATTATCAGGATTCCAAGCCCAAACATGCGTATATCCGTTTGGATTGTTTTTTGGAACGTATAAAGTTATAGAATCAGCAGGAACACTTCCGCTAGATTCAAGAGAAACATTTACCGTACTTGTTTTACCAGAAACTACATTGATATTTTTAGTGTCAACTTTTGTTCCGCTTTCATCAAAAACATATACTTTCCAACTTCCCGGATACGCATTTAATGAAGAAGTTTGAGAATCAGAAGAAACCTCAACTTTTTCAGAGGCAATGTCTGTAATTTGAATTGTATACTTATTTACGCCGCTTGTTTTTACGGAAACAGTTCCATAACTCAAAGTATAATCATCAGCAGTTCCTGTTTTTTCAGAAGCATAATCCAATGCAATTTTAGAAGCATTCACCAAACTTGGATGAACATCCGGAATCATTTCCTGAATTGCAGATTTTTCTGTAGTTCCATAAGAAGATATATCAATTTTCTGATTTTTCAGCAAAGAAAAATAAACATTTGCAAGTGCTGTTGTATTCCAACTTACAGAAACAGTATTTTCATCGCCTTCATTAATATCTACCAAAGCGCGCAAAACCGCTCCGTCCAGATTAGACTTTATAGTTACAATACGGTTTTTACCAACAGGAATTCCGTCAATTTGCGCAGAACCTTTTCCACCAGAAATACCAATTTCCGGTTTTATAATATCGTCCATTCCATAACCACTTACAGTTACGGTTGCGCTAGTTAAATCAGCCATATCCAACGCTTTAGAATGATTTTCTTTTACAAATTTCAGCGAACCATATCCGGAAACACTATTTAATGAAGCAGATTTATCTTCCAAAGCATTTGTACAACTTGCAAAAGCAAAAATTCCAAAAAGAGCAGCAACAGATGTTAACTTTAAGATTGTCTTAGTTAATTTTGTTAATCTCATTTTTTTCTCTTAAAATATTCACAATATTTTCCGCCCAAAACATTCCGGGCGGAAAACTGTTTACAATCATCAAAACAAATTTGTTCTGATATTCAGATTTTTAATTATTAGAATTAAAATCAAATCCAACGTTGCCGCTACCATGTTCTGTAGTGCTGCCCGATGATACATAACATTTTTCAGAATCTGCAAGTTTTACTTTTTGTGTTGCGTTAGATTTTGCAGTTACCCTACAGAAATATGTTCCGTCAGCATTTGGTATATAGTCTTTAGATGTTTCGCCAATAGCAGTATCTGCCTCAGAGTTCTTATCAGTACTATACCACTGGTAAGAAATACCGCATGGCACGTTTGTTGTTGCAGAAACAGAAAGTTTTGTACCAACTTTTGCTTTATTTTCTGACCAAGAAGTTGTAACTGTAATTACTATATCTTCTTCGGAAATTGTAATAATTTCAGAAGTTGCAAGTGCAGATGTTTGACCATTTTCTTCATTCCAAGCAACTAAATAATATGTGGTAAATGTATCCGGAGTTACTGTTGCTTTTTCCGTTGGATTTGCAGAAGTTTTTTCATCTCCGAATTTTGCACCATTTTTATACCACTGATAATGCAAAGTTCCGATTCCGCCAGATATAGTTGCAGAAAGTTCTTTTGCCATAGAAATTTCAGTGTATTTTGCATCGCCAGAATCAAGCTTGATAACAGGAGCTGCAAGCTCAGTATTTACAAATGTTACAGAAACAGTTTCTGATTTTACAGAATAGTTGGCATCTGCACTATTACTAACTACTACATAATACTGTCCGTCTTCTGTAGGTGTATAAGAAGCACTTGTTGCACCATAAATTTTTTCACCATTTTTATACCATTGGTAAGTTACAGAACCAGATTCAATTGTTGCAGAAACAGTCAAAGGTTTTGCTGTTTCTCCTTTTTTATATGAACCACTCTCCGGCTCTGTTGTAATTTCAGGAATAGGAAGCACTTCTACAGAATCACCTACAATAACCTTAAATGGTAATTGAGTTCCATCAGTAAAAATTGTATTTTCGTCTGTTCCGTAGTAAAGCGTGTATTCGCAAGTTTTTGTTTCTTCCACACCTGAAAGTTCAACATCCCAACGCTTTCGTCTTTCGTTTAAATTAATCGTAAACAGAATATCTTCTTTATCTGTTGTTTTATTATCTATAGCAATAACAAGATCATCTTTGTAATAGTCAAAAACATCGGATTCTGCTAAAAGTTTTAATATTGGGTTTGAATTATTATATTTGTAAGAGTCTTCTTTTAGTTTAATAACAAGTTCTGGTGTAACCGGTTCAGGCTCGCTCCCCCCCCCACTAGAATCAGAAGAGCATGCCACAAAAGATACCAACGCAAAAATTAATACCATTGGTATTAAAAATACTTTTTTCATTTTTTTCCTCCTAAAGAAAAAAACACTTTTATTAATTTTGCAGACTTTGACCCTTTTCCCCTAAATCAAAATCTACATAAAAATTTGCTGCACAAAAATTTGCTAGATAAAAGAAAAGACTAATGAAGATAACACTTTTTATATTAAATATAAGTGTAAGAC
>CAZIQK010000009.1:0-72818 GCA_964541735.1 uncultured Treponema sp. | reverse complement strand
ATATATTTTAACTATAAAAATGATTTGATTAGATTAAGTTATAAATCTGACTCTGGAAAAAATAGTATTACTACATTTACACTTACTTACATTAAATACACAGAATATTCTTATACGTCTCCTGATATTTCGAAAAAAAATTATTCAAAAGAATTAGAAGATGAAAAAAAAATCGAAGAATTAAAAAGAGATATAAACTTAACTAAAGAACAAATAAATTCTATAAAAAATTTGATAGCACTCATTTCGGCAACAGAACAAAAATTATTTTATAGCAATAACAAATCATGTAGCTTAGAACTGTTTGTCGATTATATATCTACAAAAATATAATATTTGGTTTAGTTGATTTAAATTATAAATTCAATTGTTTAAGAAATACAATGTTTTTCTCCCTTTTGTTTCAAGAATTACTCGTATGTTTTTTTGCTTTTTTTATACAAAAAAATAATTTAAATAAAAAAGTAATAACAATCTTTCTTATATTTGTTATTCTCGTAATTGGAATTACTAGAAATTTTTCTGTTTCACCTGATTATCCAGGATATGTCTTATATTTTTATCAGTATAAAAATGTACTAGTAGAACCTTCGTATAAGTTTCTTAGTTTTATATTGAAGGATTGTTTACATTTAGGAATCGAATGGATTTTTTATATTTATTTTGTTCTTTCGTTTTTTATTAAAATATTCGTAATTGAAAAATGCTCAGATAATGTAAATTTATCTATATTAACATATATTTCTTATATTTTATTAATTCAAGAATTTATACAAATAAGAGCTGGGCTTTGTGCAAGTTTTATTCTTTTAGCTTTTTATTATTTAGTAAATAATAAAAAACTAGGATTTTTTATTTCTTGCATTCTAGCAACGCTTAGCCATATGTCTGGAATATTTTCATTTTTTCTATTTTTCATTTATAAAAAAAAATCAGAACAAGAGCATATTTGGCTTTGGTGCGTTTTAGTTTTAATCAGTTTTATATGTGCTTTTCTGCACTTCGGATCTATAAAACTCCTGTTAATGCTTCCTATCCCTTACTTGCGTACAAAAGTGTCGACATATTATGAATTTTCTAAAATGTCTGAAATGAGTATAAATCCTTTTAATATTCAAAATCTGTTTAGATGTTTGATTTTGGTTTTGATTTTTAAGTACAGAAAAATAGCATTAAAAACTTCATCTGATTATTTTTTGTTTAAAACATTTTCTTTAACAATTTTTGCCTTTTTATTTTTTTCTGATGTTATGACTCTAGGAAGTAGACTAAGTCAATTATTTAAGGTTTTTGATATTTTGTTCATGCCCGTTTTTTTAAGAATATTTAGAGAAAAATGGCTTGGAAAAATTTTCATTTTATTATTTTTACTTCTTCAATTCATATCCATGTTTTCTAATGGTTATATTCCTTTTTGATTTATACTGAAAATTATGAAAGAAAATAATCTTACTATAAAATTATTAAACATCATAAAAAACGCAAAATATGAGAATTCAATAATTGGAATTTTAGATATTTTGGGTTTTAAAAATGCTTTAAAAGACGAAAGTTGTAATACTTTAAATGAATTAAAAAAGATGATAGCTGACAATGTTTTTATAAATGGTGAATTTTTAAATTTCAATAATGTGAGTATATATATTTTATCTGATACTTTTATTGTTTATGCAAATGAAATTTCCTTTTTTACCATAGATGCTATAATTAAAATTTTGGAAAATATTCGTTATGATTTGATGAATGATGGGTTTCTTAGTAGAGGTTCGATTGTGCAGGGCAAACATTTTCTTGATGAAGGACTTTTGATTTCACCTGCATTTTTGAAAGCTTATCTAATAGAAGAAAAGGAGTGCATTTATCCGAGAATAATAATTGAGAATAAAATTGTAGAAGCCTACAAGCAATATAAAATTAAAGAAAAAAGAAAAAATACTCTACCAAATAATATTATAAAACAAGATTTTGATGGTTACCTTGTTGTTAGACCTTTTATTCAGATTAGGGAAATTGCTGCTTTTTGTGAAAAAGGTTATTTTAATACATTTTGTTCTAGAGATGATCCTTTTAGATTAAAAGAAATGTTTGAAAATCAAATCGAAAATTTACAAAATAAAATAAAAATTTGTTGTGAAAAAATCGATAAAAACTCCCCCCATCTTATTGCAAAGTTAAATTATGTTATAAACGATTACAATCAAATTTTGGATTTATGTCAAAATTTTCCTAATAAAGAATTTTTAACTTCTAGTCATTTAGCAATGAAAGAACTTTTTAATTAAAATCTCAAAACTTTTTAAATACGAGGTTTCCGAATGCTCTACATAATCATTTTAAACTGGAACGGCTATAAAGACACAATCGAGTGTCTTGAATCTCTGCGTGAAAATGAATGTCAAAATTATAAAGTTATTCTGATTGACAATGCTTCTTCAAATGAATCTGTTTTGGAACTAAAAAAATATATTGATTCTTCAAATTCTTTTGAAAAAATTCAGCTTGTTGAAAATAATGAAAATTCAGGATTTGCAAAAGGATGCAATATTGGAATTGACATTGCAAAAAAACAAACTGACTGTGAATATATTTGGCTCTTAAACAATGACACTATTGTTGCAAAAAATTCAATTTTTCCGCTTGTAGAAACCTTAAAATCAAAAAAAGCGGATGTTGTAACTCCACAAATAAATTATTTTAATCCAAGTAATATAGTTTGGAACTGCGGAGGAAAAATTTCAAGTTTTGGTTTTAGAAAATATTACTTTGCAAAACAAAGTGAAAGTGTTGTTCCAGCCACCGATTTCTTAAAAGTAACCTTTCTCACTAATTGTGCATCTATGTTTAGAAAAGAGTTTTTTGAAAACTACAGAATTGATGAACGTTTTTTCTTTGGTGAAGAAGATTTTTCTCTTTCTTTGTATTGTAAAAAAAATAAAAAGAAAATGCTTTGTATTTTAAATTCTAAAATTTATCATAAAGTTTCTGTTTCAATAGATTCAAATTCTGTGAAAGCAGAAAACAAGCATTTTGTTTATTATTTGAATCGATTTGTTGATATAAAATCAGTTTTTGATAATACATTTTTGTTTTTTCTTTGGAAGCATTTTTATTTTCTTTACATGAGGTGGCTTTTAAAAGGCAAAGTTGAAGATTTGCCAATTTTTCTTAAGAAACTTTCTGAATGTTCGAAAAAAATGGACTGTGTTGATAAAAAAACTTTTGAAAAAATTATGTCAAAAACTTACAGGAGTTTGTAGTGAAAATTAGTCATTGTTTTAATGCGATTCTTTATTATTTGTTTTTTTCAAAGCTTCCAAGTAATAGAATTCCAATTATAGGGAAACTGAATAAATTTTTGAGAATGTTGTCTTGTAAATCTATCTTTGGCAATAAAAATATTCATAACTCTGCTAATATACAAAGAAATGTTTATTTTGGATTTAAGAATGATATTAGAATTGGTTATAGAAGCGGAATAGGAGCTGACTCAGTAATTGAACAGACAAATTTATTTATTGGCAAAGATGTGATGATTGGAAAGTATCTGTATATAATAGGGGGGGGGGCATTGTATAGGCGATATTTCTAAACCAATGATAGAACAGGGAAGTCTTCCGAAGAGCTCATTAATTATAGAAGATGATGTTTGGATTGGAGCAAGAGTTACAATTTTAAAAGGCTGTACAAAAATAGGAAGAGGCAGTGTAATAGGTGCTGGAAGCGTGGTAACTCATGATGTTCCTCCGTATTCTGTTATTGCTGGAAATCCTGCGAAATTAATCAAAAAAAGAAATTTATCGAGTTTTAATAATTTTGAAAAGTTATAAATAGTTGTAATTCAAAAAAATCTTTTGGAGTAAAAAATGTCCATAAAAAAAATTGTTCTTTCGCATAAAGCTTTGTATGAATTTTATTTTTTCATTAAAAGAAAAAAAATCAATAGAAAGAGCCTTGATAAAAAACTTACACTGTTAAAAAACTGTCAGTTGAAATTTTCTAAAAATCGGCAGAATGCTGATGTTATTATTTCCCTAACAAGTTACGGTGAGCGTCTTTTTGACTTGAAATATACTTTGCTTTCTCTTGTTTTACAAAGCGTAAGAGCTGAAAGAATAATTGTTTGGATTGCAGATGGTGAAAAGATTCCAAGCGAACTAAAGACTTTTGAAAAATATGGAGTTGAATTTTCCTTTTGTAAGGAACTCCGTTCTTACAAAAAGTTGATACCGGCTTTGTGCAAGTATCCAAACAGAAATATTGTAACAGCAGACGACGATATTTTTTATAACAAAAACTGGCTTAAAAAGCTTGTTGATGAAAAGAAAAATTATCCTAATTGCATTGTTGCACATATTGCACACAAAGTAAGTTTCGATTCAGACGGCAAGTTGCTTTCATATAATAAGTGGCCGCATAATGTTTCGCCAGAAAATTCAAGCCGACTCATGTTTCCGACAGGATGCGGCGGAGTTCTATGGAATTTCGGCGACTTTTATAAAGATATTTGTAATGAGGCTCTGTTTACAAAACTCGCTCCTAAAGCTGATGACGTTTGGTTCTATTTTATGTCTGCCGTCATGAACGGTACAAAAATTAAGGTTGTAAAATCACCTTGCAATCATCTTCGTTATGTTGATATTTACAAAGAGTATGGGTTAAACGGAAAATCAACTCTTGCTTCAGAAAACGTCGAGCAGAATCTAAATGACAAACAAATCGCAAATATTATAAGCTATTACGGTATTAGCGATTTGAAGAGCATTCTGGAAAAGTAACATCTAATTTTCTCTTATAACAATTTATTCATTGTTTTTTATAAATTTTACCTCTTTACAGATAAATCTTAAAAATAACATCACATCAGTTGCCAATTCTCTCTTGATATAACTATTAGAATTCCTTAGAGCCGACTCTTCATTCAAAAATTGAAGTTTGAGGTTTGCACTGATTTTGCATCATTCAAGGAGCAGTCTGATGTTATTGTGACAAATCGTTATAACAGCGAGCTGGACGATGCCAAGCCGAAGGTCTATACACGGGAGCTGTTCTTTAGAGATTAATATTATAAGAGTAAAGAAAAATACTTAGAAACAATACAAACAGATTTTTTTGTTTTATTTTTTTTGAGGAAAAATGACATTCAATCTTTTTCAAATTCCTAAGTAAAATGCTTTTAATTTTCTGCGCCTTTGTTGTTGTGCAATTGTAATTTGTATGCATATTTTTACTCGTTCAGGAGTTTACTCCGAATGTGCGAAATTTTTTGATGGACATTCTTGTGTCTGTGTATTTTTTATTTTGAGTGGATTTTGGATTACAAGAAGTTATCTTTCTACAGATTTAAAAAACTATTTTATAAAACGAGCTAAACGTATTTTACCATTGTATTATTTGTCTATCGGGGGGGGGGTATTAATATTCGCATTTGCAAGTGAACTTTCTTTTAAAGAATTTTTTTTGAATATAGAAACTTGGAAATATCTTTTTTGGAATTCGATTTTTTTAAATTTTATGCATCCAAGTTTACCTGGTTGTTTTTCTGACAATTTAGTTGCAGTGAATGGAGCGCTTTGGACAATAAAAATTGAAATTACATTTTATGTGTTGCTCCCGTTTTTGATGAAACTCTTGAAGAAACTTAAGTCACTTTTTCAAGTGAATATAACTCTCTTAGTTTTGTATATACTTTCAATTTTTTATACATTTATTTTGCAAAAATATCATAATACTTGGAATTTGCCAAAACAATTAGTAAATCAATTTCCTGCTTTTGTAAGTTGTTTTGTTTCTGGAATGTTTTTGGTTTTTAATTGGGAATGGATTTTAAAAAAATTGAATCTATTAATTATTCCAAGTGTTTTGATTTTTGTGCTTCATTATGTTACAAAAACTGAGTTTTTGATGCCTATTGTACTTAGTCTGATTTCAATATTTTTTGCAATCCGTTTTTCGGTTTTAAATTTTATAGAGATTAAAACTGATTTTTCCTATCCACTTTATCTTTTTCACTTTCCCTTGATTCAGTTGATGACACATTTTAATTTTTATAAAAATTGTTTCCCACTTGCATTTTTTCTTACTTTTGCAGGTTCGTTTTTAATTTCAATTATAGCTATGAAAATCATAGATTTTTTTAATTGCGTTAGTGTTGATAGAGGAGAGAGTTCGATTCACACAACAAAAGAAATAAAAGTGGAGTCTCGAACATAGTTTCTCAGAGTGTAGTGCCGGGAAACGCAATATTTTCTCTTTTTCAAGGTAAAAACTAATATGTCTTCTCTTGTTTCAATAATTACACCAAATTATAACTGTGCTTGTTTTATTGCTCAGACAATTAATTCTGTTCTTTCCCAGACATACAAAAATTGGGAGATGCTTATTGTCGATGACTGTTCAACTGACGGGAGCTATGAAATTGCTCTTGAATATGCAGCTAAAGACGTCAGGATAAAAGTCTTTAGAAACGAAAGGAATTCAGGTGCGGCCATTTCACGTAATAAGGCCATAAAAGAGTCAAAGGGTGAGTATTTGGCGTTTCTTGATTCAGATGATTTGTGGGCTCCTGAAAAACTTGAGAGGCAACTGAAATTTATGCAGGAAAATAACTGTGATTTTAGTTTTACTGAATATGAACATATAGATGAGAATGGAAAATCATTGCATAAGAAAGCTAAAGTAATTAAGAAATTTGGATATAAAAATTATTTCCTTCATTGCTGGACTGGCTGTCTTACAGTTGTATATAAACAAGATGTAAATTGCAAAATTTATGGGCCTAATGTAAAAAATAACAATGATTATGCCCTTTTTCTTGAAGTGCTTAAGAGTGGTTCAAAGGCAATGGGACTAAAAGAATGCTTGGCTTTTTATAGAATACATACCGGTTCAATATCAAGAAATAAATTTAAAAAGATAAAGCCATATATTTCTGTACTTAATAAATACAACAATGTTCCAAAGATTTTTTGCTACTTTTTTTTATTTACAAACCAGTTGATTAAAAAAATTTGGAAATACAAGAAATGTTGAAAATTGCATTAGTAAATTGTTCAATGCAATTAAATAACATTTGATATAAACCATGACTAGAGATATAAGACTTACCACGAAGGCTTTGGCAAAAACTGCCGAGGCCTTTTGTGTTTTAAATTGATTCAGAAAAAGTTTCCTAACTAAAAAACTGAAAGGCTAACATAAAAGTACAGTCGGCAAACACCCGAAAATCAAATAAGTGTACGATAATGAAGTACAGTAAAGAATTTAAGGAACAGTCAATAAAAATGTCTGATAAACTCGGCGTAAACCAAGCCTGTGCACATCTTGGGCTAAAGTACGGACTTTCACTATCAATTTACAGAGTACAAAACGTTCCTATTGATTTTCTATAATAAATTGCAAAAAGTATGGAGGTTCTAACCTACATCTGAATTCTCCGTACTTTTTTTATAAGTTATCATAATCTATTTCAACTTTCAGCGTTCCGAAGAAATGTTTCATGCAGTCGTTGTCTCAGCTGTGTAATTTCCGGCTCGTGCTTTGAATAATCCCATTTTTCCAATGTATAAAGAGCACTCTAATCAGAATGAAGAAATGAATCTTTCAAGTTTTAATAGAAAAACTTCTTCACTGTCTTTTCTGGAAGCTTCTTTCTTGATTGCTATAATGTTTTTTTATAGAACATAGTTCAGCAGAAAACAAATTTCAAATGATGGCGATTAATCAGCAAATTCTATGCCTACTTTTGTAGTATATGCCATTTTATTATAAAACTTATCTGAAATTCCTCATCTGTGACAATAAGAATTGTCTTTTTGATTTTTATTCTATCGGCTTTTCCTTGTACAAAACTATTTCATTAATTCTTGCATGTCGACATTTGGTTATGTTTCGAATTTCCCTGCTTGATATTTTTTTTCTTGATGTGTCTGTTAAAATAGTTCTTGAATAAATCGTTTAATTTTTATATTATATTAGTTCAATTATGCATAATTAGTGTTTTTATGCTTAAAATTGTAAATTTGGTGCTGGAAACAGTGCTATGGAGGAATAAATGGTCAAAATCAGACTTAAGAAATTTGGTACTCAAAAACGTCCTTGCTACCGTGTAGTTGTACAGGATTCTCGCAAGCCACGTGACGGTGTTTGTATCGAAGAAATCGGAATTTATCAGCCAATCGCTGCTAAAGAACAACAGGTTTCTATCGATTTAGACCGTGCAAAGTACTGGATTGGTGTTGGTGCTCAGCCTACTGACATCGTAAAAAAGTTGATTAACGTTCAAACTGCCGCTTCGGCAAAGTAATTTACGGGAGCGAAAAATGGAAAAAGACCTGATTGAATACATCGCAAAATCATTGGTCGATGATCCGTCTAGTGTGTCTGTAAATGAAACTGAAGGCGAACGTGGAATGGTGCTTCAACTGAAGGTTGCTGATAACGATATTGGAAAAGTTATTGGTAAATATGGGCGGATTGCAAAAGCAATGCGAACCGTTTTAAGTGCTTCAGCTGTAAAAAATGGAAAACATTACAGTCTTGATATTCTTGATTAGGATTTGTTGATGAAAAAAGCACAATTAGTTGTTGGATTCATTCGAGGCTCTCACGGTTTTTCGGGTGAATGTAAAGTAGAGAGTACTTCTGGCGAATACGAACATTTTTTGAATTTAAAAGAAGTTACTTTGAAATGTGGTGATGTTGAAAGAGAATCAAAGGTTGAATCGGTTTCTCTTGGTAACAATATTGCTTACATAAAATTTAGTGGCATTGATTCAAAAGAGGAAGTTTCAAAATACAACCGATTTGAAATTTTAGTGCCAAGAAAGTATTGCAAGCCTTTAAAAAAAGACGAGTGGTATATAGAGGATTTACGAAATTGTTCCCTTGTTTACGAAGGGAAAGACGATCCGGCAACGTTTGATGCACCTAAAAAAATAGGAACCATCACAGACGTATTGGAAGGCGGAGCAGGTTACTTGCTTGAAGTTTCTCTCTCCGATAGTTGCAAACGCACTGTTTTAGTACCTTTTAATAATGAATTTATTGGAAAGGTTGATATTAAAAACAATGTTGTGCAATTGATGCACCTCTGGATTCTGGAGTAATTCCTGTGAAATTTACTGTGCTGACCTTATTTCCTAATATTGTCAAAGCTTTTTTTGAAAACTCAATCATGGCTAAGGCTGTAGAAAAGGAAATTATTGCTTACGATTTGGTGAATATCAGAGATTTTGCTTGTGATAAACACCGCAGTTGTGATGACGGAACGTATGGAGGAGGAGCAGGGCAACTTATGATGCCAGAACCTCTTTCTAAAGCACTTGATAGTGTGAATGCTCGCAAAAAGTACGTAATTTACGTAACTCCAAGCGGAAAGCCTTTTACACAAAAAGTTGCACAAGAACTTAGTCGCAAAGAAGAACTTGTTTTTATTTGTGGTCGATATGAAGGCATTGACCAACGAATTATTGATTCTTATGTTGACGCAGAAATCTCTATTGGAGATTATGTAATGTCATCTGGAGAAGTTGCCGCAACAGTAGTTATTGATACTGTTTATCGCTTAGTTGATGGTGTAATTTCTCATGAGTCATTAGAAGAAGAAAGTTATTGTGATGGACTTTTGGAGTATCCGCAGTATACTCATCCAGAAGAATGGAAAGGAATGAAAGTTCCTTCTGTTTTATTGAGTGGGAATCACGAGGAAATTCGAAAGTGGCGGCTAAAAAAGAGAATTGAAAAAACTCTTGCAAATCGACCGGATTTAATATGGACTGCAAGAATGAATAATCAATTATCACTTGAAGCCGAAAATATGATTGAGGAAATTGTTGAAGGAACTTCTTTAAAAAATAAAAAAAAGAAACGTTCCAAAAATTAGAATTATAGGAGATCATTATGGATCTTATTAAAACTATTGAAGAAACACAAAAACGTCCTGGTGCTCAGGATTTTAATGTTGGTGATACAGTAAAAGTTTACTTCAAAATTGTAGAAGGAAAAACAGAACGTGTTCAGATTTACGAAGGTATTGTTCTTTGTAAAAAGAATGCCGGTGCTCGTCAAACATTTACAGTAAGAAAAATTTCTTATGGAGTTGGCGTTGAACGTGTTTTCCCTTATAACAGTCCACGTATTCAAAAAGTAGAAGTTGTTCGACCAGGAAAAGTTCGTCGTTCAAAACTTTACTACTTACGAGATAAAATTGGTAAAGATGCAAAAGTTAAAACTTTGGTTGGTGCTAAAGTTACTGCTGCTTTACAAGCAAGAAATGCTGCCGCTGCAGAAGCTGCAAAAGCAAAAGAAGAAGTTGCTGTTGAATCAACAGAACAAAAATAATTAAATAAAAGGCTGTCTAAAAATATAGGCAGCCTTTTTGATATTATCTTGTATTTTTATGAATCAAACTGAGAGTGTACATTCAACTTATTTTTCAAAAATCCAAAATAATGCAAAATTATTAAAAACCGGCGATTCTGTTTTTGTTCGCATAATTTCTAATAAAAAAAACGGAAAATACGAAGGTTCTGTTGCCGGCATAAAAATCACACTGAATTCAAAAAATCCTCTAAAAGTTGGTTCTACTTTTGTTGCAACTGTAAATATAAAAAATGGAAAACTTGAGATTATTCCAAAACAAGATTTTATAAGCATAGAACAAAATCAAGGTGAACTTGAAATCTTACAGAATGAAAAAATTTTTGAATTTTTAGAAAATTTAGGGCTTCCTCAGGATTCAATTTCTTTAGAACTTTTAAAACAAATGAAACAGCTTGATATGAGTTTTAATTTGGAAGTTTTAAAAAAGTTTCATCAAATATCACTAAAATTTAAGGGAAAAGAAAAATCTGCTTCGCAAATGTTATTACTTTTGTTAAAAAATGAAATTAATGCAAATGACGAAGAATTTTTACAACTGCTTTATGAACTCGAAGGCGATTTTGAAAAAGAACAAAAAAATCAAAATGAAAAATTTTCTCTTATAAAAAAAATAAATCAAAAAAATAGAGATTGGAAGTTTTTTCCTTTTGAAATTGTAAAATTAAATCAAAATGAAGTTTTTGGAAGCGGATGTATAAAAATCTTTTTTGCAAATGAAATCTTAAAAATCTTAAACTTAAATTGTAAATATCAAAATAAAGAATATCTTTTTAATGTCGAATATGAAAATAAAAATGTAAAAACTGTCCGTTTTTTTGTTAGCCCAAATGATGATGAAAAAAAATCTTTGGAAAAATTAAAATCACTTTTTTGTAAAATAAATCCGAATATAAAAGTTTTGTGGAGCGAAAAAAGCAAAATTGAAGGAACTTCTGCAAGTTTAGAAGAAATTTATAAATTTGAAGGAAATGTTTAATGAAAAAATCTGCTATTGCATTAAAATATTCAAAAGATTTTGAGGCTCCTTTTATAACTGCGAAAGGCGAAGGGGTAAAAGCCGAAAAAATAATTGAAATCGCAAAAAAAGAAAATATCCCAATCGAAAAAAATTTTAATGTAATCAATCTTTTAGAAAATTCAGATGAAGGAACTTTTGTACCGGAAAGTGCCTATAAAGTTTTAGCGGTTCTTTTTGCTTATATTTTAGAAAATTCCGGAGAAAAAAGTGAATAATAAAAATATTGGCAACGACGGAGAACAGCGTGCAAGTGATTTTCTTTCGAAAAATGGTTATGAAATAATTGAAAGAAATTGGCGGACAAAAGATGGAGAAATTGATATAATTGCAACAAAAGCACAAGTTTTGGTGTTTGTAGAAGTAAAAACTCTTCCGAATGCAACTAGCGATATGCTTGAAAAAGTGTTGAACGAAGAAAAACAACAAAGAATTATAAAAACTGCTAAACGTTTTTTGATAAATCATCGACAATATAGTAACAGTTTAATCAGATTTGATGTGATTGTTTTAGATATGCAGAATTTACCTCCTGTTTATCATATTGAAAATGCTTTTTATGAATTAGTCATTTAAGTTTAGTGGGAGCCTTTATGATTTCTAGTGTTGCAAGAAAGGAAACGGTAACTTTAGTTTTAGAGAAAACTGAAGAACAAGAACTGTCTCCTCGCATTTTAGAGTTAAGAAAAAAAATTCATAGTAAAGAATATCTGGATAGTGCAATTCAAAGAATTGCTCATGTTATAAGTACAAAACTTATAGAAAATCCAGAAGAACTGAAATTGCAGGATTAACTTCTGCAATAGGAGTTAATTTTTATGGACAGACGAAGAAATAAAAAACATAATAATTGGAAGAACCAACAAAATAATAAAAATACTAATTTTGAAGATTTTTCAAAACCCAAATTCAATCCTTCAAATTATGAAAATTCAGAAACGGACAAAGAAAGACTAAAAGCAATTGAAGAAATAAAAAATCGTGAAAATATATGTCCAATTTGTAACAAACTAATTACAGATTTAGCGAGTTGTCTTTCCGATAAAAAAACAAATCTTCCAATCCATTTTGAATGTGCTTTTAACGCAGTTGAAAAAAATGAAAATCTTGGCGAAAACGAAAAAATTGCTTACATTGGGCAAGGCCGTTTTGGAATTTTACATTATGATGATATTCGCGACCAAAGGCATTTTTCTATAAAAAAAATAATTGAATGGGAAGATAGAGATACAAATTCTTCTTGGCGTGGCGAAATTAGCGATTTGTATAGCAAAGTAAATTAAAATCAAATGGAAATTTCTGTTTTATGCAAAGTTGTTGATAATTTTGGCGACATTGGAACGGTTTGGCGACTTTGCAAAAAATTAAAAACAATCGAAAAAAATCTAAAAATAAATCTTATTGTAGATGATTTGTCTTCTTTTAAAAAAATTTGTCCAATCATTTTAGAAAATAAAAATTTTCAAATTATAAACGAAATAAATATTTATAATTGTAATAATAATGATTTTTGTTATGAAGAATTTTCTAAAAAAGATGGCGAAAAACTTAAAATAATTTTGGAATGTTTTCAATGCGGACGTCCTTCTTGGCTGGAAAAAATTTTATTTGAAGATAAATTAAATCGAACTGTTCAAATAATTATGATTGATTATCTTACGGCAGAAAAATATGCCGAAGATTTTCATTGTCTAAAATCTTTGACGAGAAGTGCAAAAGTTCAAAAAGTGAATTTTATGCCAGGATTCACCAATAAAACCGGCGGTTTGATTATTGATGATGAATTACAAAATCGCAATAAAAGCGGAGATGTTTTACTTTTTGCTTACGAAAAAAATTGGATTTTTTTAATGAATGCAATCAACAAGTGGGCAAAAAATCAAAAAGATAAAAAAATTCTTTTGGCACAAGGAAAAGGTTTAAAATCTTTGGAGAAGGCATATAAAAATCTTCCTACAAAAAATTTTGAAGTTGAAGTTTTGGATTTTCTTTCTCAAGAAGATTGGGATAAAATGCTAAAAAATTGTTCTGTGCTTTTTGTTCGTGGTGAAGATTCTATGAGCCGAGCTTGTTTGAATGGAATTCCTTTTATTTGGCAAGCATATCCGCAAAGTGATGAATATCAAACTGTAAAAGTAAAAGCTCTCTTACAGCAAATGAAAAATTATTTTTGCGAAAAAGACTTTGAGATAATTTCGAATGCTTGGAAATGTGTAAACGAAGAAAAAATCAACGAAAATGATGCTCAAAAGGCATTGTTTGATTTTTTTGAAAACGCTGATAATTTGGAAAAAGGTTTTTATTCGTTTGCACTCGAACTTAGAAAAAATGGTAACCTTTGTGAACATCTGTTGTCGTTTGTTAGAAAAAATTGTATAATAAACAAATAATTTTGTTGAAATTCTAATTATTAGAGGTTTTATATTATGTTAATGACATCACAATTAAAAGTTGGAACAGCTTTCATGTATGAAGGTAATGCTCTTATTGTTCAAAAAATGCTTGGACAGCGTTCTGGAAGAGCCGGAATGGTAACAAGTTTCCGTGTAAAAAATCTTGTTACAAATTCAACAATGGATTTAGGAATTGATGCTGGCGAAAAATTTGATGAAGTTGATCTTGATAGTCACACAACAAAACTTTCTTACATTGATGGTGATACTTACGTTTTTATGGATCAAGAAACTTACGAACAGTTCGAGCTTTCTAAAGAAGATTTAGGCGATTATGCTGGTTACATTACTCCTGATGATGATTTGGAAGTTGAACTTACATTTTATGAAGGCAAACCAGTTGGAATTGAACTTCCAGTAAGAATTACACGAACTGTAACATATTGTGAACCTGGAATAAAAGGTGATACTTCAGGAAAATCTTTGAAACCTGCAACACTTGATACAGAAATTGAAGTTCGAGTTCCTTTATTTATCAATACAGGTGATAAAATTGTAATTGATACAAGAGATGGTTCTTTCTTGGAAAGAGCAAAAAATTAGTTAAAATAATTTTTTACTAAAAAAAAGCCTACTAGTGAGTGATTCGCTGGTAGGCTTTTTTTATGATTAAAATGTTTTATAATTGTATGTCAATTATATTGTATAAACCCATCCTTCCGGAGCTGGAAGACGACCCATTTGAATTCCTGTCAATGTATCATAGAGTTCTTTTGTTTTTGGCCCCATTTCATCTTTTCCATCATTAAAAATAATAGATTTTCCATGGTCATCAATTTGTCCTACTGGAGAAATTACTGCAGCAGTTCCGCAAAGTCCACACTCTGCAAAATCACCGAGTTCAGATTTTGCAATTCTTCGTTCTTCAACTTCCATTTTTAGATAATCTTTTGCAACTGCTATTAAAGAACGTCGTGTGATTGAAGGAAGAATTGAGTCTGATTTTGGAGTAACAAGTTTACCATCTTTTGTAATAAGGATGATATTTGCTCCACCTGTTTCTTCCAAATAAGTATGACTTGCCGGATCAAGATAAATATTTTCTGAATATCCTGCGTTATGTGCATCTACAATATTGTGTAAAGACATTGCATAGTTTAAACCAGCTTTTATATCACCTGTTCCATGAGGAGCGGCTCTGTCTAAATCTGAAATTCTAACTTTAATTGGTTTTGCTCCACCCTTAAAATAAGGTCCTACTGGAGTTACTAAAATTCTAAACTGATATTCATCTGCCGGTTTTACTCCGATTACTGCATCCGAACCAAACATAAAAGGTCTGATATAAAGAGTTGCTCCTGAACCGTAAGGAGGAACCCAATCTTTATTTGCTTCTATTGTTTGAAGAACTGCTTCCAAAAATCTTTCTTTTGGAAAAACAGGCATTTCAAGGCGACGGCAAGAATTTTCCATTCGTTCTGCGTTTAAATCCGGACGGAAAGTTACAATATCACCATGCTCAGTTGTGTATGCTTTTAATCCTTCAAAACAAGTTTGTGCATATTGAAGAACGCCAGCACATTCACTAATTGTTATAGAGTGGTCTTTAGTGAGTTTTCCATCATCCCATTTTCCGTCTTTATAGTTAGAAACGTAACTTTTTGAAGTTTTCATATAACCAAAAGGTAGGTTGCTCCAATCAATATCTTTTTTTCCCATTTTTATAACCTCCATTTTCAGAAAAACTTTAATTTTAGTGAAAAAATTTAGTATTGTTTCATTATAAACTTAATCAACAAGAGCGTAAAGAATAAGTTTAACAGTTTCAAATTTTAATCTTATAAACTATAATGTCAATATATGAAGATTTTTTCTTGGAATGATATTTTAACTTTGCTAAATAATGGAAAAGAGGAACCTTTTTTTGATAAAGGATGTGGGATTTCTATTGGAAGTTTTGACGGACTTCACAAAGGACACAGACTTTTAATAAAAACTCTTGTTACAGAATGTAAAAAAGAAAATCTTCTTAGTGGAGTTGTAACTTTTAAACGTCCGCTTCCGGGGTTAAAGCATCATAACGATTATGCAGGTGATATTTCTACTTTATCTCAAAGATTGTCGCTGCTTTCGGATTTTAATGTTGATTTTGTAATTGTTGTCGATTTTGATGATTCTTTTGCTTCTATGTTAGGAACGGATTTTTTTAATTTGCTTATAAATGTTTGCAATATGAAGTTGCTTGCTGAAGGTGTTGATTTTAGATGTGGTTATAAAGGCGCAACTGATTTTTCAGCAATAAAATATTTTGGAAAAGAACATAATATAAAAACTTTTTTTGTAGAGCCGGTTTTTTTTGAAAATTCAGTTGGCGAAAATGAACGAGTAAGTTCTTCGATTATTCGCAATATGATAAAAAAAGGCTTTTTGACGGCAGCTTTTGAACTTTTAGAACGTCCTTATGATTTACTTTTGCCATCTGATAGTTTGAAAATAAAAAAATCTTTATTGACGCAAGTTATTCCGCCTAAAAATATATATCATTGTAAAAATAAAAATGGTGATGATATTCGCGTAGAAATTACAGATGACGAAATTGTGCTAGATAAAAAGTCGAATGAGTTGATTTTTTAATTTGCATTTATTAAACTGTACTTATTCTGTTTACGAATTATTTTGTGATTTTTTTTCTGAAACCCGAAAACTGACCTGCAAAATTATTCGCGGATGCAGAAATAAATTTATTTTTAAGGGGTTCCATTATGGCACTTTCAAAAGAAACGACAGTTGCTACAGTTCAAAAGTACGGTGCAAAAGACACTGATACTGGTAATGTAAAAGTTCAAATTGCTTTGCTTACGCAAAGAGTTCAGCAATTAACTGAACACACAAGAACTTTTCCAAAAGATGCTTGCGGAAAACGAGCACTTTTAAAAGTTGTAGGACAGCGCCGTAAGATGCTTAAGTATTTTGAACGCACAGATCTTGAAGGTTATCGTGCATTCATTAAAGAACTTGGACTTAGAAAGTAGTTTAAGTTTTTTTAAAAAGCCTGTTGCCATTCATCGTGGTGGTGCAGGCTTTTTTATTGAAAATTCACGATGCATCGCAAGGAAATTTGTAAAAAATCCTGCAAATTATGCAGATTTGGGGTTTTAGGGGCGAAGCCCCTAGGCGAGAGGGTAGCGGAAAAGCAAGATGGTTGAGTTTTGCGAAACCTCTTGCTTTGCAGCGAGGGGGAGACTTCCCCCCCTGCCTAATCTATAAAAATCTTTGTAATCTGCAGAAAACCAAAAATTTGCGCGATGTAAAAGAAAGAAAACGACATAAGGAAAGGAAAAAAAATGTCAGTAGAAAGAGTTACTTACAAACTTGGAGATGCCGATCTCATCTTGGAAACAGGAAAAATCGGAAAACAGGCTAATGGTTGTGTTTATGCTCAATGGGGTGGAGCAGCTATTATTGCAACAATTTGTGCATCAAGTGCAGTTACTGAAGGTCAAGATTTTGTGCCTGTAACTGTTGAGTACAACGAAAAGTTTTATGCTGCAGGAAAAATTCCTGGAGGTTTTGTAAAACGTGAAGGACGTCCAAAGGATAAAGAAATTTTGGTAAGTCGTCTTATTGACCGCCCAATGCGTCCTCTTTTTGAACCATCTTTCGGTCATGAATTGCAAATTGTTCCAACTTGCGTTTCTGCAGATGGAATTCATACTCAAGATATTTTGGCTGTAATTGCGGCTTCTGCAGCGACTACAATTTCGGATATTCCGTTTCATGGACCAGTTGCTGCTTGTCGAATTGGTTATGTAAACGGTGAATATGTTATCAATCCGACTTTTAAGCAAATAGAAGAGTCTGAACTTGAAATTGTTGTTGCCGGAACTAAAGACGGTTTTACAATGGTTGAAGGTGGAGCAAACGAAGTTTCTGAAGAATTAATGCTTGGTGCTTTGGAAAAAGCTCAAGGCTTTATTACAGATATGTGTCTTTTGCAAGAAGAATTGCAGAAAAAAGCCGGAAAAGAAAAACTTCCTCTTAATCCTCTTGATGTAACATTGGAAAATGCTGAAGCAATTGAAGCAGAAGCAACTCCTCTTTTAAAAGTTGCATGCTTTCAAGATGGAAAACAAAATCGTGGAAAAGCAATTGCTCAAGTTCAAAAAACTTTAGCAGAAAAATATGCAGAACAACTTTCAGATCCAATTCAAGCAAAACTTTTCTGCAATCTTATGGATGATATTCAATATAAACTTTTGAGAAAATCAATTTTGGATGAAGGCGTTCGTATTGATGGCCGTAAAACTGATGAAATTAGACCAATCACTTGTGAAATAAATGTTCTTCCAACTCCTCATGGTTCTGCTTTGTTTACACGTGGAGAAACTCAATCTTTGGCAGTTTGTACACTCGGAACTGCAATGGATGAACAAACTTATGATGATATTGATGGCGATAGAAGTGAGCATTTTATTCTTCATTATAATTTCCCTCCATATTCAGTTGGCGAAACTGGAAAATTAACAACTGGCCGACGCGAAATTGGACATGGAAATTTGGCTCGTCGTTCTTTAGCTCCAATGGTTCCTTCTCGCGAAGAATTTCCTTATACAGTTCGTGTAGTTTCTGAAATTATGGAATCTAATGGTTCATCATCACAAGCTTCAACCTGCGGTGGTTGTCTTTCAATGCTCGCTGCCGGCGTTCCTATGAAAAAAATGGTTGCCGGAATTGCAATGGGACTTATCACTGAACCGGAAGGAGATAATCCTTATGGTCGCTACAAGATTCTTTCTGACATTCTTGGAGAAGAAGATCACCTTGGTGATATGGATTTCAAAGTTGCAGGAACTGAAGATGGTATTACAGGTTTCCAAATGGATATAAAAATTGCCGGTGTTACAACTGAAATTATGAAAAATGCATTGGAACAAGCAAGAAAAGGCAGACTTCATATTCTTTCAATTATGAAAAGTTGTATTGATAAACCAGCTCCTCTTTGTTCACGTGCTCCTCAAATTCTTACGATGAAGATTCCGGTTGATAAAATCGGTGCTTTAATTGGTCCTGGTGGAAAAAATGTAAAAGCTCTTTGTTCTCAATATGATGTAACAATCAATACTGATGATGATGGAACTGTAACAATTTATGGAAAAAATGGAATTTCTGCAAAAGAAGCTCAAAAAGCAGTAAAAGGAATTACAGAAGATCCGGAAGTTGGAACAATTTATCAAGGAACTGTAAAACGCATTATGGATTTTGGTGCATTTGTAGAAATTCTACCTGGAAAAGAAGGTCTTTGTCATATTTCAAAACTTTCTAAAAAACGCGTAGAAAAAGTTACAGACGTGCTAAAAGAAGGTCAAGTAATTCCTGTAAAACTTATAGAAGTTGATAAACAAGGAAGATTAAACCTTTCTTACATAGATGCACTAGAACAACAAGGTAAATAAAATTTTTCTTAAATTTTTAAAGGGGATGTCTAAAAAGAACTGTCATGCTGAACTTGGCACTTTCTTAGACATCCCCTCTTTTTATTATTAAATTATAATTTTTGTATTTTACGAAAAAAATTAAGAAATTCTTTATTGTTTATAATCAATTCTAAAAAGTTTTGTATTAAATATCTCTTTTGACAAACGAAATCTGTATATTGCAAAATTCCGCAATTCAGAGAGCAGAACTTCATTCTGCTTACCGAGATTGATTTCGTAAAACTCGCACTTGTAGATTTTCTTTTTCGCAAAAAATCCATATTTATGTTCTTGCCGCAATTTTTTTAGTTTTGCTTTACAACTCTCCAAGCGGACTTGTAATCTACTACTACAACAGTTACTGATGTTGTTTTTAAATTCAACTCGTACACAAATCAAAAACTGTACAAAATCTTATTGTAAAAGCAGGCGCTTCTGATTTTATAATTTCGACTTCGGCAACTTAAAAAAGCAACAATAACATTTACTATGCACAGAAAAGGATTGTTCTGCATTCTATGCGACTTATCGAATTGGCGATTTTGTAACTGGCACATTTACAGAACCAGTTCTACAGTTAATTACAACTGTGAATTATCAAAAAAAAACTGTCCCATAAATATAAAACCTTATAAACAAAGTTTTTAATATAATCACTTCTCTCTGGTATACTGACAATGGCAGTAAGATATAAGAGATGTCATTGTGTCTGTAGGAATAACTATTTTTTAATCACTTTTGTGAGACAAACAATCTCGCAATTATACATTTTTAGTAAAAAATTTTACATCTAGCATATTATTTTAGAAAAGAATAAAATTAAAACCGAAATTTAAAAACTTATTAATATTTTAAGGGATTTCAATGTATCAACAAAAAACAACTCTTTTTCCAAACTCTCTTTTTGAAAAATCTCAACAAATTGGGCTAAACTACGTTCTTAATCTTAATCCAGACAAATTACTTTCTCCATGTTACACTGCACTTGGAAAGAATCCAAAAACATCAACTTATGGAGGTTGGGAAAGCCGTCAAATTCAAGGACATTCGCTTGGTCATTATCTTTCTGCACTTTCTGGATTTTACTATCAAACAAAAAATGATGATGCGAAAAAAAAGATTGATTATACAATAAAATGCATAAAAGAAATTCAACGAAATGATGGTTATTTTGGAGGAATTCCTTCAACTCCGTTTGATACTGTTTTTACAAGCAATGGAGATTTTCAAGTTGAACGATTTTCTCTCGCTTCTTGGTGGGTCCCTTGGTATTCAGTTCACAAAATTTATGCTGGAATTTTAGATGCTTACACTTTTGCTAAAAACGACGACGCTCTTGATATTGTAAAAAAAATGGCAAATTGGGCAATTAATGGCTCAAAAAATATGACTGATTTACAATTTCAAAAAATGCTTGAATGTGAACACGGCGGAATGTGTAAAGTTTTTGCTGACCTTTACGAAATCACCGGCGAAAAAAAATATCTTACAATGGCAGAAAGATTTATTCACCAAGAAATTATTAATCCGTTAATTAAAAAAATTGATAAACTTCAAGGTTATCACGCAAACACTCAAATTCCAAAAGTCATTGGACTTGCAAAACTGTATGAACTCACCAAAAAAGAAGATTATAAAACTGCTGTAGAATTTTTCTTTGAAACTGTAACAAAAAAACGAAGTTACGTAATTGGAGGAAATTCAATAGGCGAACATTTTGGTGCAGAATATGATGAAAAACTTGGAAAAGATACGGCAGAAACTTGCAACTCTTACAATATGCTCGAGCTTGCTGAACACGTTTTTCAATGGAGCAAAAATCCGGAAGTTGCAGATTTTTACGAAGCCGCACTGTACAATCATATTTTAGCGTCTCAAGATCCAAAAACTGGTGCAAAAACTTATTTTGTTGCGATGATTCCGGGATTTTTCAAAATTTACGGCACACAGGAGAATGCATTTTGGTGTTGCACAGGAACCGGGATGGAAAATCCGGAAAGATACAATCGTTTTATTGCAATAAAAGATAAAAACGACCTTTATATAAATCTTTTTATTCCATCAACAATAATCACAGATGATGATTGGAAAATACAAATAGAAACATCATTTCCTTATGAGCAAAAGGTAAAAATCATCGTTTTGGAAAAAGGAAAAAATCCTCTAAACATAAAAATAAGAAATCCTTTTTGGGCAAAAAATGATGATAAAAGTGCTTACAAAAAAACTTCTTACATTGAATATAAAAACGTAACTGAAAAAACTGAAATAGAAAAAAATCTTCCGATGAAACTTACAATCCGAAAAACTCACGATAAAACTGGAAATTTCAGCATTCTTTACGGACCGATTGTGCTTGCTGCCGACATCGGAAATAAAAATATGCCTTGCGATATTGTTGATAATCATCTTGTTTATATGAATGAGCAAACGGAAAATGTTTCGCCAATAACAAAAAAACTTGACGATTTTGAAAATTGGATTGAACCTTTAAATATTAAAAATCTTACTTTTAAAACAAAAGCAGAAGCAAATTCTCAAAATATTTCTTACACTCTAAAACCTTTTTTTGATATTCATCACACAAAATATGCAGTTTATTTTTATTCAAAAAGCCAAAATGATGATGATAAAACAAAAATTGAAAAATCGACCGTTGATTTTGTAGAAATTGGAAGGCAACAAAGCGAAATTGAACACAATTTTATAAATAATGGTTCTTCTATTGGTTTTATTCAAAATTTAGATAAAAATTGCAGAATTTTAGAGTCAGAAAATAGTTCAATTTCTTATAAGATGCAATTTGATAAAACAAAATCAAACAAAATTATCGTAACTTTTTGTAGTGAAGATTTTGGAAAAATTGAAGTTTTGGTAGAAGATACAAAAGTTAGTACAATTTCAGTTAATGATGATAAAAATGATAAATCCAAAAAAACTGAAAAAGAAAATCTTATTGAACGCGAAATTGAAATTAATGAAAAATTGATTGATGAACTTTTTGCAGAAAAAAAAGATTCAAAATTAAAAATAACGCTAAAACCGAGTAGCAAAAATATTCCAAAAATTTTAGAACTCAGAGTGATAAGATAAAAAAGGCAAGACTGTCATTTTTTTGTGAAATTTTGCGAGAAAAATTATTTTGCATCGTAAGTTGATATGGAATCTTGTGATTTTTCAGTTGTCGTTGTTGAAATTTTATTTTCTGTATTGGAAGATTTTTGCGTTGATGTGTTTTCATTATCTTCTATGCCTAAAAGTTTTTTTGCACGATTTCTATTTGAAGAATTTGCTTTTTTATCTTCTGCAATAGTTTTTACATAATTTTCAACAGATTTTGATTTTCCGTTTTTATACATATCAAGACCTAAACTAACTGTAGTTGTATCTTTTGATTGTAAAAACATTCCACAAACTTCATCATAAGAAGATTTATAATATTTTGCTAATTCTTTTCCAACAGCATAACGTAAATCTTTTTGTTTATCATCATTTACACAATCTTTTGCTAAATCTAAAATTTCTTTTTCTCCGGCAAAACCATTTTTCAATAATTCCTGAACAGATTTTTTCTTAATTTCGTTGCCAGTTTTTTTATTTGTAATTTTACTTACAAGAAAATCGTTTCCTTCAGTTGTGTTTAACAAAGCAATTGCACTAATGCTTTCATTTTTAATTAAATTTTCAGAATCATTATCAACACGATAAATTAAATAAGGAACTGCTTCTTTTAATCCAATTTCTTTTGCAGTTTTTATTGCTTCTTGTCTAACTTTCCAATGTTCGTCGCGAATTCCTTGTAAAATTGCAGATTTTGCTTCTACAACATCAGGAAAATTTGATAAACCTTTGATGATATATTGTCTTAAATTTGGGTCGGTTGCATTGTAATTTTCTATTAAAACAGGAACAGATTTATCCACTTTCATAAGGCCCAAACTCTCTGCCGCATACATTCGTACAAATGCATTTTCATCATCATTTTCTAGAATTTCGACCATTTTATCCCAAGTAACTAAAGCATGAAGTTTTCCGCAAGCACGCATAAGACTTTGTCGTTGAGCATTGCTTAAATCTTCGCGTTCAAGATATTCTGCCAAAAATAATGCTTCACTATCATCACCAATTTCTCCCAAAGTTGTAATTGCATCATTAAAATAATTTTCATTTTCACTTTCAATCAGAGAAATTACTGCGGGAATTGCAGCTTTTGTTTTACAAGTTTGAACATATTTAAA
Organism: uncultured Treponema sp.; assembly: GCA_964541735.1. GTDB lineage: Bacteria > Spirochaetota > Spirochaetia > Treponematales > Treponemataceae > Treponema_D. Next base: position 49,318 of record CAZIQK010000009.1, on the reverse strand, counting down.
AGCTGAACTTACAAGACTATTTTTTGCATCATAAGGGTCGTTTAACAATTCTACAGAAAAATCTTCAAGACAAGGGTCTTTTAATTTTGTAAAATAATTTAAAATCTTTTCTTGTATAGTTGTATTTTTCGTTTCCCAAAAAACATCATAAATTTCTTCAGAAAAACGAGGATCTTCATTTTCAATTAAATCATCTAACAATGAACTTATTTCTGAAGGAATTCCATATTTTATAGTTTTACGAAAATTTTCTTGAGAATCTGATGATTCGTCTTTTTCTGCCGCTTTTTTTGCTTTTTCTTCATCAATTGGAAGTGGTCTTTTTGCCGGTGGAATTTCTGCATATCCACCTTTTGAAGCAACAATTTCGCTTTGAGTTTCACTTGCTTCTACAGAAGATTCTCCAATTAAATCATCAGAATTTTGTGATTGAGAAAAAACGCCAAAAATAAAAATATTTACTAAAAAAAATAAACAAAAAATCTTTTTCACTATTATTTCCTGTTTTTTATAAAAAAATTATTCAAAACTTGCCACTCAGATTCGAATTTGCTACACAAAATCCATAAAAAATTATCATTCTTACTTACTGTTTTTTAATTCCTGATATTTTTCTAAGAAATTCTTTCTATATTCTTCAAACCGATTTTCATTAATTGCGTTACGAATTTCTTTTACTAAATTATTCAAAAAATATAAATTATGATAAGAAGCTAAAATTGAACTTAAAATTTCTTGTGATTTAAATAAATGTCTTAAATATGCTTTTGAATAAGTTCTACAAACCATACAATCACATTCAGAATCAACTGGAGAAAAATCTTCTGCCCAACGTTCTTGTTTTATAGAAAGTGGACCTCTTCGTGTAAAATAAGAACCATTTCTTGCATTTCGTGTTGGAAGAACACAATCAAACATATCAACACCGGATTGAACCGCATCTAAAATATATTCTGGAGTTCCAATTCCCATAACATATTTTGGTTTTTCGCGAGGAAGAGCATCACAAGTAAAATTCATAAAATGTACAAATTCTTCGTGAGGTTCGCCAACACTCAATCCACCAATTGCAATTCCCGGCATATCAAGAGAAGAAACAAATTCTGCACTTTGTTTTCGTAAATCTTCAAAAAAATGTCCTTGCACTATTGGAAATAAAATTCCTTTGTATCCATTTTCTTTTTGAATTTCCCATTCTTTCTTTGCTCGTAAAAGCCAATTTGAAGTAACTTTTAAAGCTTTTTCCGCAGTTTTCCGTTCTTCATTAAAACCAGTGCAAACATCAAGTTGCATTTGAATATCTGAATTAAATTTTACTTGAGTTTGAACAATATTTTCTGGAGTAAAAAAATGATAACTTCCATCAATGTTGCTTTGAAATTTTACACCTTCATCTGTAATTTTTCTCAATTTTGAAAGCGAAAAAACTTGAAAGCCACCCGAATCTGTGAGAAAATTTTTATTCCATTTAGAAAATCCATGCAATCCGCCGGCTTTTTGAATTAAATCTGCACCCGGTCGCAAATAAAGATGATAAGTATTTGCTAAAATAATTTCAAATCCAATTTCTTCAAGAAAATTTTTTGGCATTGCTTTTACTGTTGCATTAGTTCCAACAGGCATAAAAACCGGAGTTTGAACATCTCCATGTGGAAGATGTAAAATTCCAGTACGAGATTTTCCGTCGGAAGATTCATGTTTTATTTCAAAAAATTTAAAATCACTCATATTATCCTCGTAATTATTTTTAAGTTCGCGAATATTTTAGTAAAAAAACACTCAAAATTGTAAAGAAAAAAACAGGAAACCAAGCACCCATAAAAGGAGTTATATATCCGTGTTTTGCTAAAACCATTGTAATCATCATCATAACATAAAATAAAACTGCCACACCAATACTGGAAGCTAAACTAACAATAAGAACATTTTTTTTAGTTTTTCCGGTTAATCCAATAGATAAAAAAACAACTAAAAAAACTATAAATGGAAAAGCAAATTTTTTATAATATTCAGATAACTGCTCATGATACGGAAGTCCCGCTTTTTTTAAGTGGTCAATATAAACTTTTGCTTCTTTTGCCGAAACAGATTGAACATCAACAATATTTTTACGGAAAATTTCATAAGATTCATTAAGTTGTTTTGTATATTTTTCAGAAACTGGTGTGATTTTTAATTCTCCATTAATCATTTCATATTGAATAGAATCTTTTAAAATCCATAATTTTGAATTCTCGTTCCAGTTTGCTTGTTTTGCTTTTATAATTGCCAAAAGATTTTTATTATCATCACGGAAAATTAAATAAACTCCAGTTAATCGTTTTGAACTTTCTGTATATCTATTTGCTTTGTAAAGAATTTTTCCATTTTGAGAAATTACAATTAAATCTGTATTATTTTCGTTTAAAGTTTTATTTAAAAGTTTATTTTGAAGTTCAACTTTTTTTTCGTAAGTCCAAATAACAAGTCTATTTTCAAAATGATAAAGTCCAAAAGACATCATAATTGAAAGAATTAAAACCGGAAGAGTGAATCTAAAAAGAGAAACTCCAGAAGCAAAAAGAGCTTCTAATTCATTATGAGCATACATATCACTTAGAACATAAGATGTAGAAAAAAGCATTCCAACTGGAATTGCATACCACAAAGTTTTTGGAGTGTAATAGAGAAGAACTTTTAAAACATCTTTAAAAGAAGCGTCATTTTGCAAGTAATTTGTAAGATTCATAAACAAATCTACAAGATTTAAAATCAAACAGAAAAATAAAATTGAACCGAGAAAAAAAGGAATGATTTTTTTAAATAAATAAAGAACAAGTTTCATTTTCTAATAAGAACCATATAAAATATAAAACCAAAAAGTCCAATCACCATATTTGGAACCCAAATACACCAAAAAGGATTCCAACCTAGTCTAACAACAAACATTTGTCCTAAAATTTGCATTGCCCAATTTAGTACGCAAATTATAATTCCAATAAAAAGTCCAATTGTAAGTCCGTTGTGTTTTCCAAATAAAAAAGCGACAGAAAAAGCTAAAAATGAAAAGAAAAATGATGCAAAAGGAATAGAAAATTTTTTATAGAATTCCATTATCCAAAAAGATGCTTCTCGTTTTGTTTCGCCTTGATTTTTTTTATTTTTGATTTCTTTTCTTAAATCGCTAGTTGTCATTTCGCTTGCAGAAAGTCTGTTCGTGCCCAAAACTGTAGATTCAAAAACATTGTATGTTGAATTTTGTGATTCAATTACATCAAAAGAGTCGTTTTCTGATTTATTTATAGAAACGACTAAAGTGTCATTCATATCTAATTGCATTAAAAGTCCTATTTGAGTTGAACCTTCTAATTCAGACTCGCCTGCAATGATGATTGTATCAGATTCATCATCAGAATTAAAAAGAACGACATCAGAAACTTTTTTTTCGCTAACAGTTCCCATCACAATATTTGCATTATCAAATTGTTTTACGCTGTTTGATTCAAGTTCGACTGTCGGCGTAGATTGCATTATTTCGCGAAAAAGTTGATTGTATTTTATCCTTCCAAGAGGCATAAAATAATCATTTACAAAAAAAGAAAGTACAGAAATTACAAGTCCGGTTAAAACTACGGGAAGTAAAATCCTAAAAAACGAAAATCCAGCCGCCCTAAAAATCAAAATTTCATTATTGCTCATCATACTTCCAAGACTCATTAAGAATCCGACTAAAGTTGCGTAAGGTGCAGCTTGAGCAATAATCATTGGAAATGAATAAAACATAATTTTTACAACATCGCCAATTGGTGCCGATTTTGAAAGAAGTTTTTCCATATCCAAAAGAATTTGATTTACAAAAAAAATTACAAAAAGAACTAAAAATGCAACTGCAAAATATGTAAGTAAATCTCTAAAAATATATTTTACTAAAAGATGATTTTTTAACTCACCTTTTTTTAAATATTTCACCAAAAAAGTGTCAATATGAGAATATATTTTTTTTGCATTTGATTTTATAGTCGAAAAAAATTGCATTTATACTCCGGTAGAACCAAAGCCACCGCTACCACGTTCGGTTTGAGAAAGATTTTCAGCAAGTGTAAAAGTTGCTTGCGTTACAGGAGCAATCACTATTTGAGCAATTCTCTCTCCATTATTTATGGTAAAATCTTTTTCTCCAAGATTTATTAAAATCACTTTGAGTTCTCCGCGATAATCGCTGTCAATTGTACCTGGTGTATTTAAAACTGTAACTCCATTTTTTGCAGCAAGTCCTGAACGAGGTCGAACTTGAATTTCAAAACCTTCCGGAATTTCAAAAAAAAGTCCAGTTGGAATCATACAAATTTTTCCGCTTTGAATTGTGATTGGATTTTCTAAAAAAGCACAAATGTCTGCTCCGGACGCACCGGAAGTTTTATATTCGGGAATAATCGCACCATTTTTTGCGACACATTTTATATCGATTGTATTCATAAAATTATTATAGCAGATTTGATGATAAAAATAAATTAAATTTCCCACAGATAAACAAAAACCACAGATTGGAAATTGTTTCTAACGCAGATGAACAAGTTTTTGTTGTTTCATTTTCAATACTTTTTAGTTGTCTTACTTGTGAAGAAAACATAAAGTTTGCTATTGAAAATGCTGAAAATGAAAAAAGAATGTTCGAAACTGCAAAGAAAACTTGTTCTTGAATAGATGAGACAGAAGAACTTGTCTCTTATTATGGATAAACGCTTGCGGAAGAGACAAAGAGAGAAGGCGTAATCATAAATCAATATTGTGTTTATTTATTTTCTAAAATTTTTACTACGTAAAATCTGTGAAAAATTAACATTTTGTATTTTATTTTGTTTGCTGTAGAATACTTTTTTTACTACAACAAAGAACCTTATTTAATGTGTATCTGACGGAAATTTCGGTGTCCTTGGTTGCACAAAAATTGAACTTTTGTTTTTTCGGTGGAAATGTATTTATTGCAAGAAAAATATATATCATTCCTACTGTATTATTCCTAATTCCTAAATTTGTGTTATTTATTTTGATTTTTATAAGAATTGTAGTATCTTTAGAATAGATTTTATTTTGGGGGAATATTATGAGTTCAGATTGTGGCGGAAATTGTTCAAATTGTGGAAAATCTTGCGAAAAAAGAGATTTAAAAGCACAACTTCACGCAGGTTCTAGCGTAAAAAAAGTAATTGGAATTATTAGTGGAAAAGGCGGAGTCGGAAAATCTTTAGTAACATCACTTTTAGCAAGCAAAGTAAATAAAGATGGATATAAATCCGCAATTTTAGATGCTGACATAACAGGTCCTTCCATTCCTGAAAGTTTTGGAGTCGGCGAGTCTAGAGCAGAAGCTGTCGAAAATGAAGATGCGTTAAAACCTGTTTTGACGGATTCCGGAATCCAACTTATGTCAATGAATTTTCTTTTACAAAATGAAAACGATCCTGTAATTTGGCGAGGTCCTGTAATTAGTGGAGCAGTAAAACAGTTTTGGACAGATGTAATTTGGCATGATGTTGATTTTATGTTTGTTGATATGCCACCGGGAACCGGTGATGTTCCTTTAACAGTTTTTCAATCTCTTCCGGTTGATGGAATCATCGTTGTTTCTTCTCCTCAACAGTTAGTTCGTGTGATTGTTGAAAAAGCTGTGAATATGGCAAATATGATGAATATTCCAATTTTAGGCATTGTAGAAAATATGAGTTATGTAAAATGCCCAGATTGTGGAAAAGAAATCACCATTTTTGGAAAATCAAATATCGATGAAATTGCAAAAAATTTCAATCTTCCTGTTCTTGCTCGTCTTCCAATGCAAGAATCAACTAGTAGTGCAGTTGATTCTGGCGACGTAGAAAGTATCGATATGCCAGAATTGAACAACGCTGCAAAAGTTGTGGAAAATTTATTGAAATAATTGTAAAATTGTTTCTATGAGCAATAACAAAGACAATAAAACAAAAACTTTATCTACCGAACTTGTAGACAAAAACATACAAGAATTGTGCCATCTCATAAATAAAATAGATGATGACCAATTTTTGTATGATTTTTTTAGTTGTCTTTTTACAAAAACCGAATTAAAAGAATTTGCCAGTCGCTGGATTTTAGTAAAAAAAATTGAGGAAGGCGTAACTCAGCGAGAAATCGCAAAACAATATAATATGTCACTTTGTAAAATTACAAGAGGTTCCAGAGAACTTCGAAAATCCGGAAGTGCATTCAAAAAAGCGTTAGAACTTTTGAAAAATACCGAAAAATAAACTTTTAATAAAGTTATCGTTTTTTTTCTCCGATAAAGAAATATATAAATCTTAGGTTATTTTTTTTGAGAGGAAAAACTATGAATAAAAAAATATTTTTTTTAATTTTCTTGTCAAGTTTTTTGATAGTTGCTTGTAAAACTACAAAAGCACTTACCCCACATGAATTAATAAAAGAAAACAGAATTGATGAAGCAAAAAAACAGTTTATGTTTCCAAGTGATATTAATGCAGTGGATTCAGAAGGTAATACAGTTTTACATCTTGCAGCACAAATGAATGATGCAGATTTATGTACTTTTTTTATCATAAAAGGTGCGGATACAGAACTGAAAAATTACAAAAGTGATACAGCTTTACATATGGCAATAAAAAATGATTCTTTTGATGCTGCAAAAGCAATTGTTGAAATGGATTGCCGAAGTTTATTTTCTAGAGATGCAAATGGTGTTACCGCGTTAGATTTAGGTATTGAAAAAGATTCTTCATATTATGATATTTTTGTTACAGAAGAATCTAGTAAACTCCGTGATGATAAAGGACAAGGAATTGTTCACTATTTTGTGAATTCTAAAAATTTGAAAGGCATTCAAATTTGTATAAAAAAAGGTATTCAAATTTCAGATGCTGATGATGATGAAAAAACTCCTTTGAGTATTGCATTCGAAAATCTTGAAGAAGATGAAATTTATGTTCAAATTGCAGCCGCATTAATTTTAGGTGGAGCAGAAGAAGTTGATACAGAATTTTCTTATTTTCAAGATTGTGTAGTTTCTAGAAATTACAGTTTGCGTTTTGGTGACGGACAAACGCCTTTGCATTTAGCAGCAATCAACAATCATACTTCAATAGCAAAATTTCTCTTAGAAAATGATGCTTCTACAAAAACACAAGACAGTACAGGAGCAACTCCTTTACACGAAGCAATCCGTTATGGACACACAGAAATTGCACAACTTTTACTTTCTGCAGGTGCAAACGTAAATGCAACTGATAATCTTGGAAAAACTCCAATTATGATGATAATGCCAAAAGAAAAAGTTCGCGAACTTTATGTTCTTTTAATTTCTTATAATGCTGACTTAACTAAAAAAGATACTTATGGTGATTCAGTTTTGCATACTGCAACAATGATGAAAGTAAGTATTGATGAGCTTTCAATTCTTATAAACAATGGTGCTGATATTGATGCACGAAATAAAGATGGCGTAACTTCACTTTTGATTGCAGTTCAACAAGGCGAAATTAAATCTGCAGAATTCCTTACAACTTCAGGAGCAAATATTCATACAAAGGATACAAACGGAAATTCTCCATTGTCAATTGCTCTTGCTGGTTCTACTGAGTTATTTGAGGCACTTTTAAACGAAAAAAATGCAATTTCACAGGATTCCGAAGGAAACACTCCATTGCATATTGCTCTTTTAAATAATGCTCCTCTTTCAAAAATCAGTTATATCATCAGTCTTACAACAGATGTAAATGTTCGTAATATGAATGGTGACTCTTGTTTGTACATTGCAGCAAAAAATAATATGAAAGATGTTGGCGAACTTCTTTTAGCAAAAAATGCCGATATTTTTACATTAAATCAAGAAAATGATTCTCCATTACGAGTTGCATTTAGGGACGCATCTGTACAAGATTGGCTTATTACTTCAAATACAATAAAAGCAACTGACGGAACAGGAAACACAGTTTTGCATTATGCTGCAGAATGGATGTTTAATGATGCAATAAAATCACTTTCTGTAAAAGGTGCTGATATTAACGCAAAAAATGCAAACGGAGAAACTCCTTTATTTAATGCAGCAAAATCAAATTTACCAGAAACAATTCAAACTGTAATTGATGTTGGTGGAGAACTTCAAACAAGAGATAATCTTGGCTCATCAGCAATTCATTTTGCAGTAAGATGGGATGCTGATAAATCTATCGAAAAATTATCTTCTTTAGGAATTGATGTTAATGCTCAAAATACGGCAGGAAAATCGGCACTTTGCGAAGCAATCGTTTTGGAAAAATACGGAATTTCAAATCAACTTTTTACTCTTGGTGCAAATCCAAATTCTAACGATAAAAATGGCTTTACAATCATTATGGAAGCGGTTCGTATTCAAAATCCTAATGGCGTAAAACTTCTTTTAGAAAATGGTGCAAATCCAAATATTCAAAATATTTACGGAAAAAATGCATATCATATAGCTGCTCAAACTAAAAATATCGAAATTATAAATTTAATTAGAAATGCAGGTTGTAGTCCACTTGCTCGCGATAAAAACGGAAATACTCCATTCTCAATTGTTCTAAAATCTGATTATTCGATAATAGATGCAGTTCTTGGTGATAATTTAACTATCACCGACAGTGATGGAAATACTCCAATTCATATTGTTGTAAAAGAAAATGCTTCTGATAATCTTTTATCATATTTGATTGAAAAAAAATATCCTTTTGATACAAGAAATAGTGATAGTTATACACCTTTGAATTATGCAATCGAAAGAAATGACGTAGAAACTGCAACAATTCTTCTTGAAAATGGAGCAAATCCATTCAAAATGATTGATAAAAAAGGAAATAATGGCGTAACTATTGCTTTCAAAAACAAAAATAAAGCAATGCTTTCAAATATTGTAAAATACAATGGAAAAAAGACTGATGTTCAAGGAAATACACTTCTTCATTATGCGGCAAGATTGAGTGATGTAGAATTTGTACAGCGTTTAATTTCTTACGGCTTTGATAAAAATGTAAAAAATGTTGCCGGCGATACCGCTTACGATATTGCAGTTAGATGGAATCACTTTGATATTGCAAGTCTTTTAAAAGCAATAACCGATACTAAATAGTTCAATTACAATGCGGACACAATCCCCAGATATAAGTTTGAATTTTTGAAATTTTATAACTTTCTGGGAGTTGTGGAATCGAATTCTTTTCTTGCGGAATATCATAAATATTTCCGCATTTTTTGCATTTAAAATGAAGATGTTGAGTTGTGTTTGCATCGAAACGAACTTTATCATCTTCAATTTTAATAGACTGAACAATTTTTTTTTCTTCAAAAAGTTTTAATGTATTATAAACCGTCGTTTTAGAAAGCGTTGTATATTTTGGAGATAAATCAGAATAAATCTTTTCTATGTCAGGATGACACGGATGAGTGTACAAATATTCATAAATTGCAACTCTCTGAACTGACGGCCGAATATTTGCATTCGATAAAATTTTACTAAAATCTTGTTGTGATTCTTGAGTCATTTTAAATTTGTTCCTTTTACAATTTTGTAATAATTATAATAATTAAAAAACTCTAATAATTCAATCTTTGTTTTTACAAATAACTAGAATAGGTATATAATGGGAATGTTAATTTTTACGAAATAATGGAGACTTTAATGAAAAAAAATTCTGTAAAATTTAAAGACAAAATTGCTGTTAAGTTTGGACTTGTAATGTGTGTTGTAGTTATTGCGTTGTGTACAATAATGATTTTTACAGTTACAGGAAACGTTCGAAAACAAGTTACAAAAACTTCTTATGAAATGGCAGAAAATATTGTAAAAGGTCGTGCCGATGAAATTACAAATTGGGCAGAAATTTATGAAACTGATTTGAAAGTTTATTCTGGGGCAGATATTAATAAAACAGGCGATGATGATCAGGTAATTTCGTGGCTTCATACAAGAGCAGATTTGCGAAATCCCGGCTACGATTATATGTTTTATTGCAATAGAGAAGGAACATCTTACCGCGACACTGGTCTTGTTGGTGGAAAAGGTGCTTTGCAAGAACGTGATTATTATAAAGCATTTATGTTGCAAAAAAAGGATTTATTTATTGGAGAAATGGTTCTTTCTAAAACTTCTAATCAATATGTAGTTCCTTTTGGAAGAGCGGCAAAAGATGCAAATGGAAAAACTTTTGGTTTTTACATTGGAATGGTTGGATTCAAAACTATTTCAGATAAAATTACAAATTTTAAGATTGGCGAAACTGGTTACTTTTTTTTAATTGATAAAAATGCAAGAATTATTTCGCATCCGGATAATTCAAGATTCTTAGAACAGTTAGAAAAAGACACAGAAATTTATAAAGCTGTTACCACAAGAACAGAAATAAGTTTCAATAGTCTAAATAAAAATGAACTTTATCATTATACGCTCGTTCCTGTTAAAAATACAGATTGGTTTTTGTGTATGGCTATTTCAGATAACGAAGTTCAGACAGCTGCTATACAATCTGGAAAAACAATCATCAGTTATTCTATTTTAATGATGACTTTAATTATTTTAGTTCTCTTTATTTGTTTAAGAGGACTTATGAAACAATTAAATGGTGTAAATAAGATTATAGATGATTTGTCTGAAGGCGACGCAGATCTTACAAAACAATTAACTGTTAAAAATCGTGATGAGATTGGACTTTTAGTAAAATCTGTAAACAAATTCCTTGATAAATTCCATTCTATAATGATTACTATAAAGAATTCAGAATCTAATTTGGAAGAAGCCGGTGGAGTTCTTACAAGAGAAATTACAAATACAACAACAACAATAGACCAAATGTCAAATAATATTCGTCTTGTAAATGGACAAGTTCAAGAACAAGCCGTAACAGTTGATAATTCTGCTAGTGCACTTGAAGAAATCACAAAAAATATAGAGTCTCTAGATAAAATGATTCAATCTCAAGCGTCTAGTGTAACTCAAGCGTCTGCTGCCGTAGAACAAATGATTGGAAATATTGGTGCAGTAGATAAATCTGTTATGAAAATGGCAGAAGAATTTGAATCACTTGAAAGTGATACAAAAAATGGAATTGAAAAGAATGATTCTGTAAATAGTTTAATTCAAAAAATTGCAGAACAATCAACTTCTATGGCAGATGCAAACACAATCATTCAAAATATTGCAGAACAAACGAATCTTTTGGCAATGAATGCAGCAATTGAAGCGGCTCACGCGGGCGAAGCCGGAAAGGGCTTCTCTGTAGTTGCTGATGAAATTCGAAAACTTGCCGAAACATCTTCTGAACAATCTACAAAAATTGGAAATGAACTTACAAATATTCAAGATGGCATTTCTCAAGCCGTATCAGCATCTGCTGAATCTGAAAAATCGTTCCATAGTGTTTCTGGAAGAATCGTTTCTACTGGAGAATTAATCGCTCAAATTCGTGCTGCAATGGAAGAACAACAAGCCGGTTCTCAACAGATTATGGAAGCTTTACAAGCAATGAATAACAGTACATCAGAAGTTCGTGGAGCAGGAAACGAAATGAACAAAGGTGGTCAATTAATTATGGCTGATGTTCAAAAACTTCAAGTATCTATGAACAATATTCAAACTGCTGTAGGTGAAATCACAAATGGAACCGATTATGTAAACGATACTACAAATAAACTAAAAACTATTTCAGATGCACTTCAAAAATCAATCAACGACATTGGAAATGATGTAAATAGATTTAAAGTTTAGTTTTAGGCGGAAATTATGTCTGATTTGTTTGATTATCTAACTTGGCGAGGCGATATAAGTTTTTCTCAAGTGCCATTTAATAAACTTGATGCAATTTTTCTTGCACATTTATGTTACAACAATTTTGATGGCTTACTTACAGATGATTTTACAAATCAGATGACGCTGGAAAATCTTGCCCAAAAATTTCGCGAAGCAAATGATTATGATAAGCGAAAAGATATTGGAGCGATGATAAATAAAAAAACTTTTAAGGTTTTTGAAACAGCTGCTTCTACCAATCGTTTTAAAAATGTAAAAATTTGCGGTTATAAATCTGTTATTGATGAAGAAAAAGAAGAACAATTTGCAGCAATGACTTTTATAATCGGAAAGCAAAACGTAATTGCAATTCGCGGAACAGATGATACGATTGTTGGTTGGAAAGAAGATTTTAATCTTGCATACAAAGATGATATTGCTTCGCAACAAGACGCACTTATTTATTTTGAAAAAGCCTCTAAAAAACTTAAAGGGCATTTTGTTTTTGTTGGACATTCAAAAGGCGGACACGTTGCAATCAATACTGCGGTAAATTGTGTTCCTCACAAGCAAAAAAAAATTGATGCAGTGTATAATTTTGATGGTCCGGGATTCCACGAATATTTTTACGAAAAAAAAGAATACAAAAAAATTGAAAATAAAATTTTTTCGTTTTATCCAGGATGTTCTATTGTCGGAATGATTTTTTTACATCCTCAAAAATTTGAAATTGTAAAAAGTGATGCAATCGGAATTAATCAACATGATCCTCTTAATTGGCAAATTTCGGGAAACGATTTTGTTCACGAAAAAGATTTTCAATCAGAAAGCAAATTTTTTTACACAACAATAAATGATTGGGCTTCAAGAATGGGTAGAGATTTAAGAAAGCATTTTGTCGTATCACTTTTTGATGTAATTCAAGCGTCGGAATGTAAAACAAATACCGAATTACAAAAAAAATTCATAAAATCATCAGCAAAGATGTTGCAAAAATATACATCTTACGACAAAGATACAAAATCACAAATTCATAAATGCACAAGAGTTTTAAGGCAAGCACTAAAAGATGATTTACCAATGTTGAAGTTTTTTAACAATCAAAAATAAATTCAAAAGAGAGGAATTTAACTATGGATGACAAAACAATCGTTACAAGTAGTCCTGTTGGGCAACATTTAGATGCATTAGGAGAGTCAAAACCTGCTTCTTATTTGATGTTTAATAACAAAAAAATTAATTTGGTTGCAAAAATTACAATTGGACGAGAGTCTGATAATAATATTGTTGTTGATAATAAACTTGCAAGTCGCCATCACGCATTAATTCAAAAAATCAAAAATGTTTACTTTTTAAAAGATTTGGGAAGCACAAATGGTACTTGGCTAAATGGCACAAAAATTCCTGTTGATAAATATGTAAAACTTCAACCAGGCGATAAAATTACCATTGGAAATGCAAATCTTGTAATTTCATAATGAAAAAAAAACTTGAAGAAATCGAAAATATTTTACGAAATTCAGAACTTCCTCATCACGATTATGTTTTTGACTTGACGTCAAAAGTTTGTGAAATTTTAGAAAATGAATCTACAAAATATAGACCTTTGAATAAAAATGGCGAGCGCGGAAGTTTGCTTGATTTTTTGAACGATGAACTTCCGCTTGTTGTTGTTCCTGATATTCATGCAAGACCTTTTTTTATAAAAAACATTTTAGAATGTAGTTTGCCTTTGGATTTTGTAAATTATGAAAATCAAAAAAAATATACGATTTTTGACGCTCTTTCAAAAAAATTAATTCGCCTAGTTTGTGTTGGAGATGCTCTTCATACGGAAAGATTTTCAAAAGAAAGATGGCAAAATGCTTTTGAAGAATTTAGATTCGGTATTTTTACTGGACCTTCAATGTCAAAAGAAATGCTTTTGGGAATGAATACAATTTGTGCTTTAATGAAGTTAAAAGAACTCTTTCCAGAAAATTTTCATTTTTTAAAAGGAAATCATGAAAATATTATGAATCAAACAAAAAATGGTGATTTTTCTTTTAGAAAATATGCTGACGAAGGTTATATGACTCGCGAATTTATTTGCGAATTCTATGGTGATGATATTTTATATCTTCTTCATTGTGTGGAAAATGCAATGCCTTTAGTTTTTGTTTCAAAAAATTGTGTGATTTCGCATGCAGAACCAAGAATTGCGTATACAAAAGAACAAATTATAAATGCTAGAAGTGATGGTCAGATTGTTGCAGATTTTACTTGGACTGCAAATGGTGAAGCTGAAAAGGGAAGTGTAAAAAAAATCATAAAATCGCTGAATCCATCTGCAAATGTTAGTGATTATGTTTATCTTGCGGGGCATAGAACTGTAAAAGAAAATTATGCTTTACGGCAAAATGGACTTTTTATCCAAATTCATAATCCTTCTAACCAAAATGTTTGTCTTGTTTATCCAAATAGAGAATTTAATCCGGAAACTAATATTTTAAAAACAAATAAAGAGGAAAATGATGAATAATGAAATTCCACAAATGATTGGAAAATACAAAGTTGTAAATCTTATTGCTCAAGGCGGAATGGGAGCCGTTTATAAAGCAATTCATCCATCATTAAAACGCTATGTTGTAATAAAAAAAATGACTGCAAAAAATAAAAGTGGAAATGCAGAACGTTTTAAAAAAGAAGCACAAATTCTTCTTGATTTACAAAGTCCGTATATTGTTCATCTTTTTGATTATTTTACCGAAGGCGGATTTCGTTATATGGTTGAAGAACTTGTAGACGGGATGGCTTTAGATAAACTCATAAAGCGGCAATATTCTCTTCCGGTTCCTCTTGCAATGCTTATAATGCAGGACTGTTGTTATGCATTAAAATATGCACATTCAAAAGATATTGTTCATCGCGATATAAAACCCGGAAATATTTTAATTTCAAAACGTGGAGAAATAAAACTTGCTGATTTTGGAATTGCCTCTGATTCTCAAGATGATGAAATCACAAAAACCGGAACTGCTTTAGGAACTCCAGCCTATATGCCTCTTGAACAATTTGAAAATAGTTCTAAAGTTGATTGTCGTGCAGATATTTATGCTTTGGGAATTATGTTTTACGAAATGCTTACCGGAGCAAAGCCTTATTCTGGAGAATTTACAACTGAAAATCTAAAAAAAATAAAATCCGGAAAATTTATAAAACCTAGAAAAATTGAAAAATCAATTCCAAGGGAAATAGAAAAACTTATTTGCAAAATGATTCGCCCAAAAGCAAAAAATAGGTTCCAATCTATTGAACAAGTTTTGCGAAAAGTAAAAAAATACTTAAAACATTATGATACTCATGAAATTCGCGTTCAACTCGCAAAATCTGTAATTTCTACAAAAACTTATGAATTCATAAAATTTGAACAAAAAGATAAGTCTAAACGAATAGTAAAAAAAGTTATTTTGTGGTTTGCAATTGTCGCAATTTTCTGTACGTTTATTTGGAAAACCGGACTCGTTTATAATTATCTTCTTCGACCTTGGTTTAAGCCCGTTTCGTTTGAAATTGTAATGCCAAAATCACTTTTTAATAAAATGGATTTACCAATGAAAATTACATTTTACGAAAATGACAATAACGATATTCCCGAAGTAAGAAATTCATCACGCAATTTTAATGTAAAAGGCACAAAACTTTACGAGAAAATTTATACAAAAGGAGTTGTTTTAGAGCATAATCGTCCAACTGCGTTAAATAAAACTTATACAATGTTTCCAGTTTGGTTAAAAAAAGGCGATTATCGGGCAAAAGTTGTAGTTGGTCCTTACGTTTGGTGGAACAGTTTTACGGTTGGTGATGAACCTTTTTATTACAATTGTGATTTTCTGAAAAATATGAAGCGTCCCCTAAATATTACGGCGTTTTCTTATGATGCAGAAACTATGCAAAATATAACCGAAAATACAAAATTTCAAATAAATTATCAAAATCAGTGGGTTGATTTTGATGAAATTGAAAGCGGCGTTTTGGAGAGCGGAACTGTTTGGAAAATAAAAGCAAGTGCCGACGGTTACGAAGACGAAATTTTTTCTTTATTGATAGATTGGTATCAAGATCAACTTTTTGTTTCTGCTGCCTTGAAAAAAAAGTGAAAAAAATCCGCAGACTTTTATAATTAAGAAATAGGAATTAGGAAATTTTTTCTTTTCATAAATACATTTTTAGCGAAAAAAAATGTTTTCATTTTGAGTTTTTAAAAAGAAAATCTGCTAATCATAAAAATCTGTGGTTGTTTTTATTTGATTTTACCTTTTTTCGTTGTTATATTTAATTCTATGAGTAATAACGATATTATCAATTCAATTATTCCTTCTGAGCAAGCGTTGCCAGAAAAATTAACAATTATTCCTTTACAAGGCCGTCCGATTTTTCCAGGAATTTTTACACCACTTATGATAAATGCAGTTGATGATGTAAAAATAGTGGAGGAATCTTATGAAAAAGATGGATTTGTAGGAATTTGTCTTTTAAAAAATGATGTAGAAAATCCTACTCTAAGTGATGTTTTTAAAGTAGGAACTGTCGCAAGAATTATAAAAAAAGTAAATCTTCCTGATGGTGGAATAAATATTTTTATTTCAACTGTAAAACGTTTTAAAATCACAAAAGCAATTAATAATTCAAATCCAATGGTAGCTTTTGTAAATTATCTTGAAGAAGAAGAAAACGATACTTTTGAAGTAAAAGCGTTAACAAGAGCATTAATCAGTGAGATGAAAGAAGTCAGCGAAAATAATCCTCTTTTTTCGGAAGAAATGCGTTTAAATATGGTAAATATAGATAATCCCGGAAAAATTGCCGATTTTATTGCTTCTATTTTAAATATCGATAAAAATGACCAACAAAAAATTTTGGAAATGACAAATGTTCATCAAAGAATGGAACAAGTTTTGGTTTTTATAAAACGAGAACAAGAACTTTTACGAGTTCAGAAAAAAATCCAAAATGATATAAACGAAAAAGTTGAAAAAAATCAGCGAGAATATTTTTTACGAGAGGAATTAAAATCAATTCAAAATGAACTTGGTGAGAATGCTGATGGACTTGCAACTGATTATCAAAAATTTAAACAAAAAATAGATGAATTAAAATTTGAAGGAGAAATAAAAGAAACTGTAGAAAGCGAACTTGCAAAATTTAATCTTATGGATCCAAATTCTGGAGAATACATTGGAACGAGAAATTTTTTGGAATTAGTTACGCAACTTCCTTGGAATGATAGTGAAGACACTGAAATTGATTTATTAAAAGCAAAATCTATTTTGGATGCAGATCATTATGGACTCGATGATGTAAAAAAACGAATTATAGAATATCTTGCTGTTAGAAAAATGAAACATGATAAAAAAGGTTCAATCATCATTTTAGTTGGACCTCCGGGAGTTGGAAAAACTAGCATTGGAAAATCCATTGCAAAAGCGTTGAATAAACCTTTTTATCGTTTTAGTGTTGGCGGAATGCATGATGAAAGCGAAATAAAAGGGCACAGACGAACTTATATTGGTGCAATGCCTGGAAAAATCATACAAGGATTAAAAATTGCAAAAAATAATTCAGCAGTTTTTATGATTGATGAAGTTGATAAAATGAATGCAAGTGCTCAAGGAGATCCTTCTGCCGCGTTACTAGAAGTTTTGGATCCTGAACAAAATGTAAATTTTCGCGATAATTATTTGGATTTACCATTTGATGTTTCAAAAGTTCTTTTTATACTTACAGCAAATTCTTTAGAAACAATTCCAAGTCCTCTTTTAGACAGAGCAGAAATTATTCAACTTTCTGGTTATATTGATCAAGAAAAACTTGAAATTGCAAAAAAATATCTCATTCCTAAAAATCTTGTAAAAAATGGATTAAAAAAGAATCAAGTTCGTTATACAAAACTTGCATTGCAAAAAATTGCTGAAGAATATGCTCGTGAATCCGGAGTTCGCAATTATGAACGCCAGATAGATAAAATCCATCGAAAAATTGTTGCAGAATTAATTACAAATGCAGAACTTTCAAAAACTGATGTAGATACAAAATCTCAAATTACAATAGATGCTCCAGATTTGTATAAATATCTTGGTAAGCCTGATTTTGATGAAAGTCAAATAAAAGTTGCAAATGTTCCTGGAACGGCAATTGGTCTTGCTTGGACTAGTATGGGCGGTGATACACTTTTAATTGAAGCAACTAGTTTTAAAGGAAAAGGTGGATTAGTGCTTACAGGTCAAATGGGCGATGTAATGAAAGAATCTACACAAATAGCGTTTGATTGGGTTCGAAAATTTGCAATTGAGAAAAAAATAAAAAAAGCAGAATGGTTTGAAGATAATATTGTACATCTTCATATTCCGGAAGGTGCAACTCCAAAAGATGGTCCAAGTGCAGGAATAACAATGGCTACAACATTTTTATCTTTATTAAAAGGTAAAGTGATAAAGAAAAACCTTGCAATGACAGGTGAACTTTCTTTAACAGGACAAGTTCTTCCAATTGGTGGACTTAGAGAAAAGACTGTTGCTGCAAAAAGAAATAAAATCAAAACAATTATTATTCCAAAAGCAAATGAACGTGATTTGGAAGAAATTCCTGAAAATGTAAAAAAAGGAATTACTTTTATTCCAGTTACAAAAGTTCAAGAAGTTATGAATTTTGCACTTGGAATAAAATAAATGTGTTTGTAGATTGATATTGCCGGAATTTGAATCACTGACGTAATTTAAGATTTAGGATTTTGCGTTAGAAAAATCCTAAACGTGTGGCAATTCTTTTACAGAGTTCTGCTCTATAGGAAACTTTCAAATCACCAAGTTTTTTATAGTTTGTTTCATTTTTACGTTTCAAAATCTCCCACCACTATAATAATATTATCAACTGCTAGCTCATTGTGTTTTTTTGAAACGTCAATCCTCAAATTTTGGAACTCCGCCCCAAGTGCCTGTCAAATAGTTTTCTTCTAAGACTTTGTCGATTCTAACTTGTTCATTTTCTAAACTAAAAAACTTTGTACTTTTATCATCATTTGTGTCGGCAATCCAAATTTCATCACGGCGGACAAGAGCGTGGCTCATAATGTGAGTTTCGTGTGTAGTTGTGATAAGTTGAATTTTTTTACCTTGCGTTTTAGAAAAATATTTCTTTACAAATTCTACAGTAAGAGAAGGATGCAAACTTCGGTTTATTTCATCCATTACAAATACTTTTTCTTTTGGATAAACTAAGATTTCTATCAACTGGAACAAACGATGCGTTCCATCACTTTCGCTTTCCATTGTGAATTCAACTTTTTTTCCTCCAATATTGTGAACGAATTTTAGTGCATAAAAGTGAAATTCATTATCTTTTTCAAGCGAAATTATAAAAATATTTCTACGACTTCGTATTACAGAGGAATACAGATTTTTTTGAATAGGAATTTGTGTCTGATTTTTAGAAGGCTGTTTTGTGATTTCTGAATTAAGTTGATTTGTTAGATTTGTTAATTGTACAATTGGAGAAACTAAAGCCATTTCTAAATTTAATTTTTGTTGAGTTTTTAAATCTAATATTTCAAAAACTTTCTCTTTAGAAACAGGTTCAAGGCGAATTTTTTCAATTCCAGTATCAAACTCTTTTAAAAGTTCTTCAAAATCATCAATGCAAAGGTCATAACGTAAAAGGGAAGTTTCTTGCAACGGTTGATCTGGAAAAATCACTTCAAGCGTATCTTTAAACCATAAAAAAACATCTTTAAGAGGTTTTGCTTGTGCGTTTGAATTAAAAAATCCTTGAGTGTTGTGATTTATGCTAAATAAAAACGGACATCCATTTTGACCAAATGTGCGAGAAAGAACTTCTATGTCTGATGATGATGTTTTTTGCCCTTTTAGTGAATGATGAAAAATGTATTCATTTTTTGATGTTTCTTTATAAAAAAGTTTTGTATGACGATTTCCCACAATTTTTACAAGTTCTTCATTTTGAATAATACCAGTTGCAAGAAAAATCGAAATTTTATATTCATAAAGTTGATTATTTGTGATGAATTGAATTTCAAATTCTGTGGCTTTATTTTCGTTTTTATCATCAATGCGACACCACATAATTGGGGAACGTTGAGGAAGTTTTCCAATCACTACAAAGTTTTTTAAAACATAAACTGCACGAACAAAGTTTGATTTTCCCGCTCCGTTTTTTCCAAATATCGCACTAAAACGAAGAAGTGATTTTTTGTTTACATCATCTAAAATCAGATGTTCAGTTTTTTTTGTTGCACGACCACTTTCCATTGTAAAAGTTGTTTTTTGATTGAATGATAAAAAATTTGAAACACTAAATGAAACTAACATAATTTTCCCTGTTTAAGTGGAGTATACAAATATTATCGGCAATTTTCAATAAAACTAATAAAAATAATCGAAAAAATCGAATAAAAATTTGACTTTAAAATAAAGTTGTTATATATTTAACTTAGTAAAACGGGTGAAAATATCGAATATATTGCTAAGTTTTACAAAAAAAACGCTGAATTTTGCAGCCAAAAACAGTGTAAGTCGAATATCCGTTGGAATATAGATTACACTGACTGCTCTAAAGTAATGCAAAACAGCGATAGATTAAATGGAGGTGAACCATGAGTGTTCCTTACGTTTCACGAATGCGGTTAAATCCGCGAGATTTGGATGCAGCTGGAAAATATTATCCTGCGGCTGCATATATTTCAGAAATCGACATAAATAAACTTGCCGAAGATATTTCTTCTAGAACTGCACTTACAGATACAGAAATCATAGGTGTAATTAGAAGTCTGTTAGAAGCGGTGCCAAAGTACATGATGCTTGGTTACAAAGTTCGCTTAGATGGTTTTGGAATCTTTAAAATCAGTCTTATTACGGATTGCAAAGGTCACGAAAAAGCGACTGAAGTTACTGTAGACGACATTGAGGGCATAAAAGTTATGTACACACCAGACGCTCAACTAAGAGCAAAACTTAAAAAGCCTGAATATGTAAAAATTGATGCAAAGTATCTAAGTGATGATACAGAAAGCGAAAGTCAAAGTTCAGAGCCAAGTTCTGCTAGTGGCGAGTAAAACAAAACTTACGATGTGATTTTGCAAACAATAACGGATTTGTAAAATCTTAATTAAAATCTCAGCGATTTGCTGGAAAGGACATTCCGTTGTGAAAACTTTATAGCGAGGTTGGCAGTTTTTTTGGCGTGCCAACCTCCTTTTTTTTATCCCACTTTTAAAGCAATTTTATCCCGAATTTAGCCAGTTTTTAACAGATTTATCTAGTATTTTAAAAGATTTTATCTTGATGAAATTAGAACGTTTATCAAAATAAAAAGAAAAGGTTATCTTGATGAAATGAATATGTTTATCAAGATGAATAGAAAGTTTTGTCTTGATGAATGGACAAGGGAGTCGGGGAGGAAATGTTTATTTTGAACTTTTTACAATCCATTTTGCAATAAATACGAATGAAAAAAGAAGTATTCCAATGCTAAACCATTGAGAAATAGAAAATATTCCAATAAAACCGCGCTGAATATCACCTCTTAAAAATTCACAGAAAAAACGCAAGATTGCATATAGAGTGAGATATTCAAGAAGAAAGTTTGTTCTATGATTTTTATTTTTAACCAATGTAAAAAGTAAGATTATAAAAATTAAAAGGTTACCAAAACTTTCTACTGCCTGAATAGGAAATCGTTGATTACCACGAATTTTAATGGAAAATAAACCATTATATAAAATGCCGTAGCAACAGCCAGAGAAAAGGCATCCGATTCTTCCAATTGAATGAATTAGTGGTGCAACAATAGCTAATGAAGAAATTGTGTTGTAAAATTTTAATTTGAAAAATTTACAAAATAGAAAAACAAATAAAATAGCAAAAATTAATCCTCCGTAGAAAACAAAACCTCCTGAAAAAATCAATTTGAAAAATCCATATTTTTTGTATATGGTTTGTATCTTTTTGATATTTACAATGAGAAACAAAATTTTTCCACCAATGATAATTCCAATCTCTGCTAGGCAAAGAGCAAAAAAACTTTGTTTTTCTGTAATCCCAAATATTGTTCAGTTTTATTTGCATATTTAAATTCGTCCTCCTTTATCTGTGTAAATCCAATAACGTTGCAGATACTGTGGTAAAGTTATTTCCCAATAACCACGATGTGCAAAAGAGCCTTCTGTTTTTCCATATTCCGATAAACGCTCTCCATCAATATCTTTATACTGTCGAATATCATCAAAATTTGCATAAGTTCGTTTTGAATCAAAAAGTTTTGATATTGTATTTGTTGGTTGATAAATCTGAATTGGTTTTCCTGTTTTTGGAAACTCAACAATAATTAGTTTTTCAAATTTAAAAATTAGTGCAATGTCGCTAGTATTCTTGGAATATTCATTATCAAGTAGTGAATGTTCGTTGATAATATCTGCATAAATTTTTGCTTTTGAAGTTTTGTTTCTAAGAACTGAATTTTGAAATCGAGATTTTTGTGAATGAGAATAAAAAATCTTAAAATCTATGATACTTCCTGCATATTTTCGCCAAAATCTAATTCTTCGTTCGTCATTTTCTACGTTACTTCCAAGATAATTGAATACATAAGAAATAAAATCTGTTGTAATCATTGTGCGAACGATTTTAAAAGCATCTTCAAGTTTATCCTTAAATTTTTCTTGAAGATTTTTGTTGTTCACTTGCCAATAAAATTCAGAATCAGCATTTTTCATCTGCATCAAATCTAAAAGCAGTTGTATTTCTTCATAAGCGTTTTGATATTTTTGCTCATATAACTTTGTTATAAAAAACGCTTGAATTATTTTTTCCTCATCCGAAGTGCATAGTTTTATCTGTTTAAGGTTTTTATTTATAAAATTAAGCGAAAGTCTTTGATGTGACATAATTCTGTAGACAATCCAAAGAGAAAATTCTGAAGTAAAATAAAAATTCTTTGTTATACAGAATTTTTCAAGAACTCCGATTTTTACAAGTGCGTCTTTAAAAGTTTCACCTTTTGCATTTTTTAGATTTTGCAAAAGAATTTTTTTATCAAGATACAAATTAATGTTTTCCGCAATTTTTCTTAAATTAAGATTTTCAGATTTTTTTTGCGTCTGAAAAATATGTAGCAGATATTTTTTTAGGATTTCAATTCCGTTTTTATTTCGTAAATTTACTTCTAAAAGAGGAATTGCAACCGTAGAACAAAAATTCGAGTTTTTTAAAATGTCATTCAGTAAAAAATTAAGTTTTGGTAAATTAAGTTGGTCTGTAAGTGGCGGTTCATATAAAAGGTGACTATCAAGTGCCGAACAAATCATTTTTAATGTTCTTGAAAATCGACTGATTATAGAAAAATCTTTTGTTGCAAAATATCTTTCTAAAAGCGAATGTAATCGTTTGTATTCAGATTCTGGAATTGTAATTTCATCATTTGATTTATTTTTTGAAATAAGTTCTTCATAAGTTTTTGTCCAAAATACTTTTTTATCTTTTGGAGGCCATTCGAACTGTGAAACTATTTTTGAAATTGCATCTACTGTATTTTTTACAGAGAGTGAACTTTTTAATACTTCAGTCATTTTACTTCCTAGAAATATTTTGAATTTCAGTAATTATCGATTCCGCATTTGTCTTAATTTTAAATTCTACACGTCGCGATTTGTTCCAATCAATTTCACCTTTTTCATCTGTAACAGGAATTGAATTAGAATATCCAATTGCTGCAATATGTTTTCGTACCCATTCAATAGAATTTTCATTTTTAATTTTATTTTCTAAAAGTTTCGTATTTTGCAAACAATAAAACAAAACTTCTCTTGTTCGTTCCTGAGAAAGTTCCATTCCTGTTCTATAATCTTCTTCGAGAGTTTGCTTATGATTTTTTGCTGTATGCCCTTCAATTCTAATTTCAGAAATTTCATTTACATATTTATTTTTAGAGATAACATTTATAAGTCGTGGGAAAAATTCATCTAAAACGACTTGGAAACGTGGTTGTAGTTCACTTTTATCTGGAGTAAAAAGTGTATCTTTGTCTTGGAAATGAAATGTCAAATCTGGCGTAAGTGTCAAATTCCATTTCTCAAAATCTTTATTAAATTCCTTATACAAATCTTCATACAATGACGCTTGCATATTTCGATAGTTTTCAGCGACATTATTTTTTGCTGTGTATTCAGCTTTTTGCTGGTTTAAACGAATAATTGTTACTGTAAGAAATAATAAAAAAATGGAAGATAATGCTGCCATCAAATCACTAATTGAAAGGTCATAAGATGCACTTTGAGTTTCTGATTTTATGCGTTTTGTTCTCATTTTTAATTTCTACTCTCTGTTTGTTTTGTTTGATCTATCTGATTGATTTTTTTAGACAAGATTTCATCTATTTTGTTTGGGAGTAAGGCGAGTTTTTCTTCAGATTTCTGTAAATTTTCAATCATAGATTCCATATCTTCAAAAGCAGTTTTTATTTCTTCTACAGATGCTGTAAATCCGGTCGTGTAATTTTTTGTTCCCTCTGCAAATCCGTCCATATACTTTGTAAGTGCTGCACCTACGCCATTTGTATAATTTTCAAATTGATTTTTTATTTGGTCAAAAATTGAAGCAAGTGATTTATCAACTTGTAAATATCCAGAAAGCATATTTTTCGTTTCATCTTTTATAAGTCCATACTGTTCAATTGCAGATTTAAGATTATTTGAGATTTCATTGTTATTTTCTTTTGACACTTCAAGAATTGAATCAATTTCATTTTTTGTTTTATCAATTTTAGTTAAAGTATTTCTGATTGCTTCAAGAATTGTATCGTAAGAACTTCCCATTGCAGAAATAGCATCTCGTAAACTTCCAGCAATGTCTTGAATTTTTGCACTAAGTTCTTCTTCTGATTTTGAAAAGGAAGTGTGAATTTCATTGATTTTTTCAGGTAGAGTTTCAATTTGTTTTGATGCGTTTTCAATTTTTTCCGCATAAAATTTTAGATTTTCCGAAGATGGTTTTAATTTATCTGCAAAATTTTGAAATTTCTCGTTTAGGTTTGTGTTAATTATTTGAACAGTGGTTTCTAATTGAATTTTTGTCTGTTTTGAAGATTCCAATATGCTTGCATTAAGTTCATCATTTAATGTTGAAATTGCATTTGGAGTATTTTGTAAAATTTCTGCAATTTCACTTAGTTTCATTGCTGTAGAATTCATTTCTCGATTTAAAGCGTCTTTTCCTTCTGCTATTGCTTCGGTGAATATTTCTGTAGAAGAATCTTTAAATTTTTCTGCAAGGTCTTTTGTATTACTTTGGACAGTATCTAAAGTTCCTTCTACGATATGAGCAAGACTTTCCATTGCTTCGACATCTGTAACAAAATACATTTTATCAAGTTTGTCGCTCAGTTCTTTTGAATTTTGATTAAGCAATTTTAAAAGTGGCTGTACAATCAAAAAATTGTAAAAAATTGAAGAAAACACGCCAACTATTGATGTATTGAACGCAGTGTTTAACCCTTTAAAAAGAGGATCCAATTCATCAACATCCATAATGTTTTTATTTGGAATCGCCGCAGAAAATCCAATGAAAGTTCCTAAAATTCCGAGTCCAACAAATGTGCCTGTTATAATTTTCATTATTGGAAAAATTGGAATAGAAAATCGAGTTTCGCAAAGCTCATCTGTATTAAAATATAAGTCAGCGTTTGTTCTTGTTTTGTTATAAAATCCTAAGATATTATCTTCTGCTGGTAAAAATGTTTTTTTATAATTTAGATAGATTTTTGAAAAGACATTGTTTTTATTTTCAGCATCAATTTCAAAATTAAGAGTTTGTGCTTGTTTTTGAATAGAATTTGCAAAATACAAAATAAAAAATGGAATAATAAATGCAACAACATAAAAAATAATGAAAAATACACTATAGATTGTATTTTTTAGATTTGAGAAATTAAATATTCCCTTAGAAAATATCGCAATAGAAATAGTAATGAAAATTATAGCTAAAATTATTGAAATTAAGGTTGCTTTTTGTTGATTTTTCATTTTAAAAATCCTTTTATTTTTCTATTCAAAAATCTGTTTTATTCTATCTTCAAACACATTTACATCTTTTTCGTCCATATATTTCTTACAGACATAATGTAAACGTTCGTCAAAATCATCTGACATTTGTTTTGTTGCAATCATTTCTAAGATTTTTTTTTCACAAAGTTCTTTTATAAAATTAATTTCATTTTCATTTCCTGGATAAAAATCTTTGCAAAGGCTAAGTAGCCGATTTTCATTTTCAAAATTAAAAATAGATAATCCGATTTGCTTTATTATTTTTGAGATACAGTCATATATAATATTTATTGATTCTGCATCGAATAATATATTAACATTTGAAATATTTTTAGAGGTTTGATGGATTGAGTCTATTTTATTTTGTATTTCAGTTTGCAATTCAAAAGCAGAGGAAAAGACTTTTTTGTTTTCTTTATCTTTGGAAACTATTTTCTGCAAATCTTTTTTATAATCATTAAATATCAAATCTTTGTTGTTATTAAAAGTACAGTTTATAAATGATTCGTATCCATTTGCGTTCTCAAATTTTAAAAATGAAATTTCATTATTACTTATATTGCATTGGATAAAATAGCTATAGTCATTTTCTATTGATGTAATACCAACTTCTTTATTATTTAGTATTTTTGTTTCATAGGAGTTAAATTTATTTGTATTATGAAGCTGAATGCCATATTCGTCTTTATATTCTCTGTCATTAATGCGTTTTAGTTGTTGCTGATTTTCATCAAATTTTATCTTCTTATCTTCATCTATAGTCTTATAATATTCAATAAATTCAGAGATTTTCTTTGCGATAAGTTCTTCTCGGCTTAATTTTCCTTCTGGATAAATTTTCTTGTTCGCATTTAGATTTGCATAGGAGACAGCAGCTTGTTCCGCATCGTTTTTTAGTTCTTTATCAGACTTCTCTTTATAGGTTTCAACAGAATAAGTTCTGAGCTGCAGAGAGTTGATTTTATCTTTAACTTCATCTTCTGTAATAAGTGGAGAATTCTTTTTGTGGTAAGACAGTGCTTTTTCAATATTCGAATTTATCTCATTCATAAGATTTAGAGACAAACTATGGACAATGCTTTTCCATTCGTAATTTCGTTTTAGTCTAGTTATTTCACTTGGTTCGGTAACAAGTCGGTTGTTTTCATAAAACTCGATGTCGCCGTTTTTACTTAAAGCTATTTGCATTTCTCTTTCTACCTTTTATTTCTTTATTCTCTTCACAATTTCTGATATTATTTCTTGCGTTTGTGTACTTTCAACAATCAGTGGAATATTTCGTCCTTTTGATGAAATGAAAATCTTGCCTTTGTCGCAGAAAACATCGCTTATGTCGCGGTAGAAAATCTCTTTCTCAACATTTGCTAAAATCAAGATTCTATCGTTTTTAAGCGTAAGTTTTCCGTCCGTTACTTTTTTTATGTTTCCACCGTAATCCTTGAAAATCTCAACTTGGAAGCTTGAATCTTTTTCATTTTGATAATTCTGATTCTGCGGAAAAGTTTTTGAGTCTGTATCTGGAATCTTATTTTGATTTTTCTGGTTCAGTTTCTTCGTCTGGCTTTGGGATTCGCTTTTTCTAAAAAGATGGTCGAAGAACACAATTGGATGTGTCAAAAGTAAGCTTAAACTGAGTTCATTTTTTCGTTGTTCACGAATTTGCTTTATTTCTTCTGATGTTTTGTTTTTACCAACTTCATCTAGATCTTGGCTCCATCTCCAACATAAAAAACTTCCTCCAATGGATTGTTTTCCATTTGCGTTTGTTCTTACTCGTACACCTTTTGCAATTTTTGTTGAACGGCTTACTCCATTTTTTCCAAATGTATATGTTGTATTTCCAATTTTAATTCTAGGCGACCGTCTTGTGATTTTCATTTTTATTCTTCTCCTGATTTGTTTTGATTTTGCAACGTCGAAGAAATTTTATTATCGAGATTTTTCAGTTTTTCATCAAAATTAACTTGAATAGGTTTTAGTAAGTCTTTTATTTGATTAGAGATTTTTGTTTCAATATTTTGATTTTCTACATCAATTTTTGCTAAAAAATTTTTTATTTCTTGAATTTTATTTTCAGATTCTAGAAGGCCTAATTTTTTTGATTGTTCAAAACATTTTTCTGCTTTTTGAAGTTTTATAATTTTCTCACTAATTTTATTTTCTTTTTCAGATTCTGCAAAAAATATTTCTCCCAAACGAAACCATGCTTTTGAATTTCCGTTTTTTGCGGATTCCATTAAAAGTCGCTTACCCTTTGATTCTTGACCATTTGATTTATTTTTGAAAAGCATAAAACCACGATTATAATCTTTTATGGATTGCAAAATTTTCTCGTTTATATAAACAAATCCCGCAAGACTTACATCATCTCCACTTCCTTTTTTTGAAAGAATCGGAAGATAGTTTTTGATTTCTTCTAATGCAAGCTTCTCTTTGCAATGAGGATTACAAATTTGTGGATTTTCACATTGTAATTTTTGACATTTCTGAAATTCAGACCATCTGAATAACTCAGAAACTGAAGAATAGAAATTTTCAAACTGATTTTTCGTCTTGAATGAATTTGCCACGCCGTCGCTCGAGCAGAAGACTGCAAGCGGCGTTTTTTCTCCAAGATAAAACCTGAATTCTTTTGGTGATTCCGTGTCGCAAAGTGAAGTCGTCTGGTTCAAAAAACAGCTTTCATCTTCCGGAACCGGAAAGTCAAATTTTATTCCGTCATATGAAACTCCAAAATCTCCGTCGCCAATTTGCAAGGCAAACCAAAATTTTTCAGTTGCAAAATATCCAACCAAAGTGCAGCCGTAAATCTGGATTAAATCTTTTCCGTTCTTGTAACTCTCAGCGGCTTTTGGATTCACTTTTTCAAGATACGAAATTTCTTGTTCCGTGACTGGATTTTGCACAAGGTCGCTTTGGATTTTCTCGCGCCAGCGTTTTGAAACTGACAATGCGAGCTGATTTCTGATTTTCTCGCCTTCGTTTTGAAACGCAAGCTCGGAGATTCTTTTCATATTTCGGATTAAGATGTCTTTAAAAACCTGAATTGCAAATTCCGCGCCTTTTGTGCTTCTAAAATACGCGTCGCCGCCGTGCCCATCAGAAACGCAGAGAAAATCAAATTTTATATTGCCTTCTGAAAAAAGCTCCTCGGCACATGACTTGTCCTGACACGGAAACTTTTTTCTAATTGCGAGATTTTCTTTTTCATTTTCCCTGCGCTTGTGGCTTTCGCCCTGCACAGAAAATGCAAAATGTGTCTTCACTTGACTTACCAGCCTTCGTCAACGCTTGCTTCAGGGTCAAGGTCTTTCATCTCTTCCTTGATTGCGTCCGCCACCGCTTCCTGTCTTTCTTGAGCCGAGTCAGTTGTTGTGCCGGCCTTCTTGCTTCCGATTTTTGACGAAGTGACGGAAACAAAGCGGATGAGCTTTTTGAGCATATTTTTATCTTTTAAGAAAATCGCAGTCTCGGAATTTCCAGTGAACTCTTTTAAAACGTCCATATCCGCACCTTCAACTCCAAGTGCAACTTTTATTGCTGCCTTGAACCACTTGTTGTTTTTAAGCTGGCTTATTCCACTTTCAAAATCGTCTGTCGGTGCACCGTCGCTTATCAAAATCACAACTGGCGCATAGTTTCCGACCGCGTCCTGCAAAAACGCCTGACGGTTTAGTTTTGAGTCAAGCTCCTTGCACGCTTCGCCCAAGTCTGTGACTCCGCCCGCCTCAAGATTTATCCACTTGTAGTTTTCAAGCTCTTCAGGCTGCGGAGTTAGCCATTCAGTTCCGCTTGAAAAACTCAGGACCGCGATTTTGATTTTCGCGTCCGCGTTGTTGTCGGAAATATCTTTCAAGTCCGGCAGAACTTCGCGCATCGCGTCGTTTACCTGCCCAATGCTAGAGCCACTCATGCTACCCGACGTATCAACTAAGAAAAACATTACCATTGTTTTGCGCGGAATCTCAACCGCTTCGTCAAGCAATCCCATATAATCCTCCAAAATATGCGGTGGTTGAGCTTGTCGAAACCACTTTTTAAGGTCATTTCGGCAAACTCTTTTGACCAATTTCGTCTATTTAAAAATCCCTTCTGCAAGTGTTCCGAATTTTATTTTGTTCTCGCGGATAACCGGCACAACTTCGCCGTTTCTGCGGATTTCTTCTTTTCCGCCGGGCGAATGTCGGTACCAGGTGAGCGTTGAAAGATTTTTCAAGCCCCAGACTCCCGGATGCTTTTTGTTCTCAACGACCTCGCCGATTTCATTCTTGATGTTTTCAATTGTATAATCCGCCATGTCGTCTATTTCGTATTTATAGATTTTTGTTCCCGGCTGAATCGGAATCTGGTTCCTTCCAATTTCGAAAGTGACTGGCTTTTTGATTTTCTTTCCGCAACACATGCATTTTGCGTCCGAGCCAGCCATATCAAAAAAAGTTTCTTCCATACAATGCGGGCACTTTATCAAATCCTGACGCAGACGGACGAGAAGTTTAAGCCATTCTTTTTCCATTACTCTGTCCTCGCGGTTCTTGCCGTCGCTTCTCATAAGCGGCTTTCCGAACGTGCGGATAAAAATGTCGCGGATATATTGCGGAAAAACAGGCCAGAAGAGAGGAGCGTTCACGTGGATTTTCGGTTTCGGGCGGTTTGAAGAGTCATCCGTGTCAAAAATAAAAATTGGATTCAAACAGTAAAGATTCATCTCGTTCTTGTCCGGCTCGTCGCCGTCGTTGTCGCGGAGTCCCGCAAGCGGATGGTTTCTAAAAAGCAAAAGGAACAGAATCACCGCGAGCGAAAATCTGTCTGAATATGTGTCAGGCTTGTGATTCAGCTGCACGACTTCAGGAGCCATGTATCTCGGCTTTCCCTGAATTCCGAGATTGTCGCCGTCAGGAGCAACATTGTCGTTGTCGCAAATCAAGACATCTCCGTTTTGCGGATTTATGAAAAAGTTTCCGTCGTTCAAGTCCTGGTAGCTCAATCCTTTGTTGTGAAGAATCTTAAAGCTAGACGCAATCAGAAGAGCGGAATTTATCACAGCGGCAAAGCCTGAAAATTTCGCGCGGTTCAGGATAAAAAGCGAGAATTCCTTATATTCTTTTGGACGAAGCTCCATTACGTAGCCGAACGAGCCACTTGAATCTTTCTGCGTCACAGCGAGTGGCCACAAAAAAGTCTCGGCGGGCGAGCCTTTCTCAACGTTCCGCTTCAAGTTCTTGTAGAACAAATCGCTTTCTGCTTTCTTGTACCATTTGAGTGCGTATTTCTTGCCTTTATAGTCAACTTTGTAGACAACTCCCTGCCCGCCTTCGCCAAGCTCTTCTAAGATTTTTATGTTCTCGCCGAGAAGTGTCTTGATAACATCGCCTTTTTTGAGCCTTGACATTAAAATCCGCCTCCCGAAAGGCTTCCCCAGCCGTCGTGACTTACAGTTCCAGTCAGCCCGCACCAGCCACATGTGAATCTTTCCTCGCCGTTGTAGCAGTTGAGCTTTCCGCACTCAGAACAGTAAATCATATTTTTAGATTTGCAGTATGGGCAGCCGTTGAAATTTTTCGCGTTTAGAGGAGTTTCGTTTATCACAGTCTCAGAATATTTTTCTTTGTCGGCGACAGATTTCTCAAGCGGAAAAGCCCATGTGAAAAACCAGCTTCCTTTCATTTTTTCAGTCCGGGTTCCATACATTTTTTTTGTCTTGCCGCATTTCGCACAAATCACAGTCGCTGTTCGTTTCAAAATCTACCAACCTAATAAGTTGAATTTTACCTAATTAGATAAATTATAAGTTCTAATCGTTTATTTATCAATACTTAATCGATTGGTAAAATTTAAAAAAATTATTTTTATCAACTTATTAGATTTGTTTTTATGACGAACATTAGAGTTGTGCTTGCCCAGAACATGAAGGCAAGACGAAAAGACTTAGGGATTTCTCAAGCGGATTTGGCTGAACGAATAAACACTTCTCCGAATTACATCTCGAAAATCGAGTCTGAAAAACAGTTTCCTTCTGTTCAGATGATAGAAAAAATTGCGGAGTCTCTTGGAATTGACAGTGTGGACTTGTTTTCTACAAAGAGAGAAGAGAAAAAAAATCTTGATATAGTGCAGAATGATTTGGTTGAAAATGTCACAAACCAAATAAAAAAGAGCTTTAATGAATTAAACAATTTTAGAAAAAACTAAAGAAGTGTTTTTCTTTTTCCACTTTTACTACAATATCACAAACACATTGCCATATAAAGCCGAAAATCCTGCATAATTTTTCTATGAGAGATTGCACCAAGAGGTTTCTTTTTGTAAAAAGCGTCGCGGATAAAATCTGCTGTAACTTCATCTCCTTTTGCCCACAAAAATTCTTCAAAATCCATAGGAAACATATTTATAGAGCGTTCTTCACTTGGAATTAAGATATTTTCTACATTTTGTCGTAACGTAATAAGTGAACCTGTTTCTATATAATGAAAACGACCATCTGCAACAAGTTGTTTGATTGATTGTCTTGCTTGCGGAAAAAGTTGAACTTC
This sequence comes from uncultured Treponema sp., assembly GCA_964541735.1. Taxonomy (GTDB): domain Bacteria; phylum Spirochaetota; class Spirochaetia; order Treponematales; family Treponemataceae; genus Treponema_D. The sequence goes on along the minus strand of CAZIQK010000009.1, from coordinate 16,935 downwards.
ATCAAAAATGATAAGACTTTCGTGTGGAATAAGTTTTTTTCCATAAAGTAAAGAGAGATTTCTAAAAAAATCATTAAGATTTGAAATGTCTTCAAAAAATGGTTTTACTTTAATTAAATCAGTTTAGAAATTTATCAAAATATAAGATGAATATTCGTTTTTAGCAAATTCTTCCACAATAGTAGATTTTCCAATTCGTCTTGTACCTTGAACAAGAAGAGCTCGCGTATTTGCCCAATTTTCTTTCCAATCTTTAAACTTATTATAAATTTTTCTTCTGAAAACCATAAGTGATTTTTGCACAAATATTGAAGTTTTTAAATGCTGAATTTGCACAAATAGTAAGGTTTTTGCCTGGTTTGTGTGAAAACATGGTGATTTCGAGAACCTCAATCACCACGTTTTTACGAATCTAGATAATTCTATAAATTTGTTTTTTTCTGGAAAATTTCTAATTTTCTAAAACTTCAACGACCTTATTGTAATCGATTTTTTTTGTAAAATCACTTTCATAAAGTCCGCAATAAGGTCCGTTCATTTTATAGCCATAACTACTTGGAGATTCGTTTGGATCATTTACAAGTCCCCAAATAGAAACAACTTTTAATGGTGCATTTTCACTTGTATTTATTGATTTTAGCATTTTAAAAAAGTTTGCATAAAAATCAGCATGAGCAATCTGATTGTTATAATCATTTTTATAATTTCGTAGAGCTAGTTCTGTAAGTTGCACTTCAACACCAAGATTATTTGCAAATTTTGCGATTGCATTTTTTACAAGATTAATATCACTATTTCTCATACAACCATCTTGTTTTCCGTATCCACCGATGTAACCTTGCATTCCAACTCCATCACAAAGTTTTTCATCTTTATTTATACTTTTTACAAGGTTTATGATGGCATTTGTTTTATCATTATAAAAAGTGTTATAATCGTTGTAGTAAAGTGTTATGTTTGCATTGTTTTTCTTTACAGCATCTTTTGCACATTTAAAAGAAAATTCTACATAATCATCACCAATAACTTTATAAAAATAGTTTGTAGTTCCTCCGCGAGAAGTTCTAATTCGTCTTTTATCTGAAGGGACACATTCATTAGTTCCGTCTGCAACGGCTTCATTTACAACATCCCAACAATAAATAATTCCGGGATATTTTGTTTCAAAATGAGTGATGACATCATTTATATAAAAATCAAGACGTTTTTTCATAGTTTCGGAATCTACAAGATTTCCACTTTTTAAATAATTATCACGGAAAAACCAATCAGGCATATAAGCATCCCACACTAAAACGTGTCCGCGAACTTTTAAATTATTTTTTTTTGCAAAATCCATAATTGCATCTGCTTTTGAATAATTCATAACCGGCATTTTGGAAGGATTTCTTCTGGTTTCGCTTTGAGAAAGAAGAGAATAAGCTTTAAATTCGTTAGAAGCGGTTATACTTTCAAAATCTTCTTTGATTAAGTTTAAATATTTTGGTTTTTGTAAATCTGAATAAGAAATTACTGCTCCCATTTTAAAACCATATTTTTGACTAAGTTTGGAAAGATTTTGTGCAGATAATGATAAAACTGAAGCAAAAATAATTGTCGTGAGTGTTAATAATCTTTTTTTCATTTTTTCGTCCTTATGATTGTGATAAAATTATTGTATTTTAATTTTACCATCTGATAAATCAAGCATTTTACCTACAAAAGATTCATATTGATTTTGGCGAATTTTTCCTTTTAAAGTGATTTCTGTTTGAAAATCTTCTTGTAAATCATAAATATCAAATAATTTTAGATTGTTTTTTATAATTTTATAAAGTGAATAATTTGTACAAAATGAAAAATCTTTTTTTTCAATTAATTCTTCAAATTTTTTTTCAGAATCTGCTTTTTCAAGAATTTTTTTTGCACCGGAAGAATATGCTTTTACAAGTCCGCCTGTTCCTAACAAAGTTCCACCAAACCATCTTGTAATTGTTAATAATGTATTTGTGCATTTTCTACCTTTTAAAACGTCTAATGCGGGACGACCGGCCGTTCCGGAAGGTTCTCCGTCATCACTCATTCCCATAATTTCAGCATTTTTTCCAATTACAAAAGCGTGAACTACATGAGTTGCGTCTGCATATTTTTCTTTTTGAGATTTTATAATTTCTCTTGCATTTGATTGAGTTTCGCAAGGAAATAATTCTGATAAAAATCTAGAACCTTTTATATTTTCTTCGATGCTCAAATATTCTTTTAAAATTTCCATAATTTTTATAAATTATTCAGCAGTGAGTGATTGAACTTCTCTGGTGGAAAGTCGTACGCCTTTTGCTTTTAAAGATTTTTCTTCAAATTTAGATGCCTTAAATTTTTCTGTAAGAATTTTTATTTTTGGCTTTTTTACATAATCTAATTGGAAAGAAAAATCTTTTCGAGTATCAATATGAAGAATTTCCATGCCATCCGGTGCTAAAAAATAATCTCTATTCATAATAAAAGATGGAATTCTGCATCGTTTTATGTAAGCATATTGAGTTTCCGGTTCTCTATAAATGATTGTAAAAAGTACTTTAGAAAGACTTTCCTTATCGGCAAGTCCACAATATGCAAGCTTTGGACCAACAAAAATCTTCTTTGGACTTTCTGAAACTGTGTAGATTCCACTTTTTCTAACATAAAGAACTTTGTCGTAAGGTGTAACTTTTAATAATTCAATTCCGCCACTAACTTCTGTTCCTAAATTTCCGGATTTTTCATCATATTTTAAAGGAATATCACGTTTTACAACTGCTTTTACATCAACTGCATTTATATTTGTGATTTTAGTTTTTCGTTTTGAATTTTCGGTATCAAGTTTTTTTTCAATTCCATCAAGATAAGAAATTGCATATTCCACAAGATGTTTTAATAATTTATTAATTTCTTTTATTCTTGCGTTGATTGCTTGAACTTCTTTTTTATTTTTACTTATATCATAAAGAGAAATTCTTCTGATTGGAATTTTCAAAAGATGTTCAACATCATCATCTGTGATTGGACGAATAAGTTCTGCTAAGAAAGGTTTAAATCCATCTTTTACCGCTTTGTTAACGCCTTCTTCAGTTTTTTGGGTTTCTATTTTTTTATAAATGCGTTCTTCTACAAAAATGCGTTCTATTGTTCGCAAGTGAAGTTTTTCTGTAAGTTGACGTTTTTCATATTCAAGTTCTTCTTTTAAAATTCCAACTAATTGCTTTGAGTGATATTCAATAACTTGAGTACACGTCATTTGAACAGGCATATTGTCTTTTATAACAAGAAGATTACAATAAATTGTTTGTTCACATTCTGTAAAAGCGTAAAGTGCATCTACTACATCTTTAGAATAAACTCCGCGTGGCAGTTTGATTTCTATATTTACAGTATCAGAAGTGTAATCTTGTATAGAAGAAATTTTTACTTTTCCGTTTTTTGCTGCTTTTTCTACAGAATCGCAAAGGCTTTCGGTTGTTGAACCGTAAGGAAGTTCTGTAATGATGATTTTCTTTTCATCACTTGTATCCATTTTTGCTCTGGTGATGATTTTTCCAAGTCCATCTTGATAGTCAGAAACATCAATTAAGCCACCGGTTGTAAAATCTGGAAAAAGTTGAAATTTTTCTCCGCGTAAACATTTTCTTTCTGCTTCTATAACTTCGTGAATATTATGACTTAAAATATAAGTACTCATTCCAACAGCAATTCCTTCAGCACCCATTATTAAAATTAGAGGAAGTTTTGCTTTAAAAGAAACAGGTTCTACATCACGACTATCATAAGTATCAACATATTGAGTGATTTCTGGATTTGTATTTAAAATTTCTTTTGTAATAGGATTTAATCTACATTCAATATAACGCGGAGCAGATGCACCATCTCCGGTGTAAAGATTTCCAAAGTTTCCTTGTTTGTCTATAAAAAGATTTTTGTTTGCAAGATTTACTAACGCTGTGTAAATAGAAGCATCTCCGTGCGGATGATATGCCATAACTTTTCCGACAACGTTAGCAACTTTTGTAAATCGACCATCATCATTTTTTATTAAAGTATGAATAATTCTTCGCTGAACAGGTTTTAATCCATCTGTAATTTCCGGAATTGCTCTATCTCGAATAACATAACTTGCGTATTGAATAAAATTTTGATCGAACAGATTTTTTACGTATGCCATTTTTCCTACCCAATACAATTATAAATGATAATTTGTGAGAATTCAATTCAAGCGTTGCACTGCTTGAGTGCTTTTATGTAGATTTTTTTAGGATTCCTAATTTTCTGCCTGATTTGCCGACGAAATTACCAAAGATAACCTAAACACAATGTATAAAGCATCTTAAAAGGAGTTTGTTTGTCATAAAACGAAACGCTAAAACTTAATTGTGATTTTAGGCTTATACGTTTTATATTTTTTCTAAAACCAACATTCATACCAATGGCATAGTTCAAATACGGAGATTCCAAAAACAAATTTCCAAAATTGATATTACTTAAAGGCGAAATTCCTAAAAATAAGCCTTCAAATTCTCCAAGATAACAAATTGCATTTACAGAAAGTGAATAATCATTGTTGTAAGGTGCAACTAAAAGATCTGCTTCGGCTGCTAAACTTAAAGAATCTGAACCAAGAAGAAATAATCTTTCGTACGAAAAAATAGGAGCATAAGAATCTATAAGTTTTAGCTTATCATCTTTTAAATCTCCGTAAGCAGCGAAACCTGCCGAAAAAGAATTTCTATAATCGAGCGAAAATAAATTAAAAGATAAAAAAAATAATGCAAATAACAAAAAATACTTTTTCATATTAAAATAAAAATCCAAATAAAAACGAAGCAAGGATTTTAAAATCCATACTTTTATCGTATACAGACGAAACAAGAGTTACTTTTGCGTCCAAATTAACTCTTTCTGAAAATATCATCTTAAAACCAGCCATAATTCCAGTTCCCCAATTTAAATAATGATTTTGAGAAAATAAATTCGCAAAATTAATTTCGCTAAAAGGAGAAAATCCAAAATACAAACCTTCAAACTGTTTTGTATAAGATTTAAAATTTACAGAAAGTGAATAATCATTTTTTTTAAGATCAACTAAAAAAGTAACTTCTCCACCCAAACTAGACGAATTATTAAAAGTCTTTAAAAGCCGTTCATACGAAAAAAAAGGAGCCACACTAAAAAATGAGTCAGTTGCATCATAATGAAACTCTCCATAATTTACAAAACCGCAAGAAACAGAATTTTCCTTACTAAAAGCCAAAAAAGAGAATAAAAATAATGTGATAAATATAAAAGTTTTTTTCATAATGAATTAAAATGCTAAGTTTATAGAAAAACCGTTACCAGATATAACTAACCATTTAGGAATTAAATTTGTAAGAGAAGAAATCCATCCTTTTATCATTCCTGTAAATCCTGTTGCATATGCTACAGCACCGACTGCAACTGTCGCTGCAGTGACTGATAAAATCTTAGGAATTAGATAAGTATTTGAACTATAATAGGAAATACAAGATTTTGTTGCCTCTGCTAAATTAGCAAATTTTGTATAATTTTTGTCAATATAAGATAATAATTCATCTACTTGAGTTGCAGCATCAGGATTTTCTTCAATATAGTTTTTTAATTTCTCATACAAAATCTCTAAAAATTTTTGAGCTTTTTCAGAATCCGAAAGATTTTTGTAAATATCTACACATTCTGATACAGACTCATAAATACTAGTACAAAAATTTTGGAATATTTTCCAATCAGAAGATTTTTGCCAAACAACCATTATGACAGACATTGTAGAAACTCCAACTCCTGCAGCAACAATGCCTCCAATTCTGGTCCAAAAGCCACCATATTTCCATAGAAGAAATCCTGCGATTGCACCAGCTGAAGCTGCAAGATAACCACTAACAGTTCCCCAATTAAAAGATTTAGATAAATCAACTGCTCTTGAAGTACTTTCAAAAGGTGTGAAATTTATTTTTATATCTCGTAAATTTGATATATTATTTATAGAACGAGCATTATCATTTATTTCCTCATTATAAATATTCACTAAAGCATTTTCATATTCAGTAGCAAGTTCAGGTGATAACGCTTCCATAGCATCATAAACTTCTCCAACTGTTTTTTCAGCATAGATTGTATTTAAAACAGCAAGCGATTTTTCTCCATTTTCTTCTTGTAATATTTCAACAATACATTCTTCTGTATTGTCTACAAAATATTTTAAATTTTTGTAATCAACATCAGAATTATCATCAATAACTGACCGACTTGAATCATTATATATATAATCCAATAAACCTTTTTGTTTAAATTCTGTTATTTTATTTACAATAATTTGATTTGATGATGAAATATTCTTTTGCAATTCAACAGAAGAAATAGCATTTTGCATACAAGAAACATAAACAAAAGAACTTAATATACCTAAGGCAGTGATTTGATAGAAAAGAGTTTGTTTTTTCATTTTCTAAATCTCCATTTTTGTATATTTTATTACAATATATTATAGACATTTTGAAAAAAAATGTCTATGTAATATAATGATTTTTTATTTTTTAAGAATTGTCCACTATGATTTTCATTTCGAGAACTTTAGTCCGAAGAAATCTTCTTACAATGTGCGAGATTGCATCATTGTAAATACACTTTTTTTGCTACAACAAAGAACTTGTGCAGGTTGTAATATTTTTTTCTAGTTTTGATTTTTTAACCTGCACACTAGTTTTGGTACCAAAAACTAGCAGAATATGAATGTTTTATAAAACGAGAACAAAAATGCGAACCTTTGTTTTTGCTAAAGATGCATTTGTTACAAGTAAAAACATTCTTAATTTTCTGCGTAATTTGCGTAATCTGCGGGAAATTTATTCCTAAGTTTACAAATAAAAATTACCAAATAAGACCTAGTGTAACATCTAAATTAATTTTTAGAGAAATTTCTTTGTCATAAATTGGAAAAGTCAAAATAACTTTTGATTCAAAACTTGTTTTATTAAGATTCATTTTGTATCCTACAAAAGTTCCAATTCCATAATTTAAGTAAGGATTTTCTAAAAATAAATTTCCAAAATTAATATTACTTAATGGCGAAAATCCTACAAGTAAACCAGAAAAATTATCAATATAAAATTTTACGTTTAGCGAAAATGAATAAATATATTTAGATGGTAGGAAAAAAAATGATGCTTCAATTCCTTCATCACATTCAAAAAAAGATGGAATTTGCCTTTCATACGAAAAACAAGGAGCATATTTTATAAAAGAATTTTCATTTTGAGAATGTCCTTCGCAATAAATTGAAAAACCAGCTGCTATTCTATTTTTATTTTCAACTGCAAATAATCCTAATGAAGAGAAAAGTAATGTTATAAATATAAAAAATTTTTTCATATTAAATTATAATGCCAAGTTTATGGAAAAACCGTTACCTGTAATTGTAAGCCAAGATGGAATAAGATTTGTAAGAGAAGAAATCCAACTTTTTACCATTCCTGTAAATCCTGTAGTATAGGCAGTGAGCGCGACTCCTGTAGTAGACGCTGTGGTTAAACTTATTTTTATTGCAAAATCAGTATTACTATTGTAATAAATTTTGGGGGTCTGTCCCCTTGTATAAGTTTGCAAGAAATTTAAAACGGTACTTTTGATTCAAATGTCATATTTTTTTTTGTTGTGGGATGCGTAAAACTTAAAAATCTACAATGTAACATCAAATTTTCGCCGTTTTCGCATTTTCCATATAAAGTGTCGCCGACGATTGGAAGATGAAATCCATGAATATCGCTAGAAACGAGTCTTAATTGATGAGTTCTTCCTGTTAAAGGCGTAAAAAGTATTCTTGTTGCAGGTTTTGTTTTTTTTGTGAGAGGATTTGTATAATTTTCGATATTTAAAAGTTTCCATTTTGTAATTCCGAGTTTTCCGTTTATTTCATCATAAATTTGATGAGGACGATTTTCTACATCTAAACGGAATTTTAATTCGATTTGACCTTCAGATTCATTATTTTTTGGAGAAAGTTTTCCATCCGATTTTTTTAAAACACCATCTAGCAAAGCAATATATTCTTTATAAACTGTATGATTTTCAAATTGTTTGCATAAATTTGCGTGAGATTCTTTTTTTAAAGCTAAAACCATTAATCCTGAAGTTTCCATATCTAATCGATGGACAGAAGGTTGTTCTATACAATTTGGAAAAAGATTTTTTATTCTAGAAACAACACAATCTTTTTTATCTTCAGTTCGACCTGGAACAGAAAGTAATCCTGAAGGCTTATTTACAACAACAATATCATCATCAAAATATAAAATTTCTATTCCCAAAATTGAAGGAAGAATAAAACCGCAGCGTTCATCACACGGCGGATAAGATTTTAGACTTTCTTTATTTTTTGTGTTTTTTCCGTAAAAAACTTCGTCCATACTTAAAGGTTGTAAATTTTTTGAGAATGCATAAGATAATAATTTCGGAGCACAACAATCTCCAGTTCCTGTTGGTGGAAGTTTTCCGTTATGATTTTCTATAATTTGATTTAAACTGATAGATTTTCCGTCAAAACGAGTAAAACTATAAAGCGAAAAAACATTTTTTAAAGATTCATCTGTTAATTTTGTTCTTTTTGAAATTAATTCTTTTTTGCCAGCGTTTATTTTTTCTGTGAGAATGTGAATTTCTTCATCATTTTTTTGTAAAGCAGAATTTATTTTTTCGTTAGAAACTATTGGAGGAACAATTTCATAATCAAAAGTAAAAGATGATTTTTTTATTTCAATTTGGCGACTAATTCCGCTCACGCAAAATAAAACTTTTTTTTTGTTAGAATTTTTTTCTTTACAAACAAGAGAACCAATCATAAGTCCGTTATTTTCGCGTTCTTTACTGAGTGTTGTAACTTGTTTTAAAATGATGTTTTTATTTTCTATTTGAGAAATTAATTCTTTACAATAAAAATTTGCTTCATTTTGATTGAACGGAGGAAACATAAATTAATGCCAATTTCTAATTTCTACTTTATCATCTTGATTTACAACAAATACAATTGGCTTATTTTTACTAAAAAGTCCGTTTTCAACAACACCAACAATAGAATTAATTTTATCTTCCATTTCTGCAACGTTAATCGGATTTTTCCAAGTACAATCAAGAATTTGATTTCCGTTATCTGTTATAACCGGTCCACATTTTCTAACGCCTTCTCTTAAAACACAATTTGCACCAAGTTTGCACAATGCATTTGTTACAGGAATTCTTGCTTCTCCAATGATTTCTACAGGAACAGGAAATTTTGTACCAATATTTTCAACGGCTTTTGAAGAATCTGCAACAACTACAAAAATTTCTGAATTATATTCTACAAGTTTTTCTCTAACATGTGCTGCTCCGCCACCTTTTATGCAAAAACATTCAGGAGTAACTTCATCCGCTCCGTCAATCGCTAAATCTAATTTTCCACCAATGATTTTATCATTCATAGAAAAAACAGGAATTCCATAATCTTGACATGCATTTTGAGTTTGAAAACTTGTAACAACTGCTTTTATATCTTTGATTGTTCCATTTTGAATATATTCTGCAAGACGCTTTACCGCCGGTAGTGCAGTTGAACCTGTTCCAAGACCGATTTTCATTCCACTAAAAATCTTTTTTTCTTTGATTAAAGTGTCAATTGCGGTATTTGCAACTAAGATTTTTTGTTCTGATTGAGTCATTTTATTCTCCTATTTATGTTTATGATTTTATATTTCCTAAAAAAAGATTTAACTGTTGTTTTGTTGAATATTCAAACGTAGATTTTCCATTTGTTGTTTTACAGCCTGATTGAACGGCTCTTCGGCGTAAAGGGGTTAATTCTGGCGAAAAAACTAAATCCATTAAAGTTTCATCGCCGCGAAATTTATAAAATGGAATTGGGTCGGTTGATTTTTTGTTTAAATCATTATCATCAGAACCAATCATAGTTGTTTGAATTATTATGCTTGAATATTCGTCTAAAAGTTCTGCACAAGAAGGTTCTAATACACTGTAAGAAAATCCATATTTTTCTGCAATTACTTGTGCTTTTTCGATATTTTGATTAAAAATGCAAACTTTCGCACCTTTTTGATGAAGAACGTAAGCAACTGCTCTTGCAAGTCCTCCCGCTCCAATTACTGCGATTTTTCTATGCCAAAGTCTTGTTCCGCCTAAAAATTCTTCTAGTGCTTGTCTAAAACCTTGGACGTGAGTGTTAAATCCTTCCCATTTATTATTTTTTCGTAAAATTGTATTGCAAGAACCAATTTGTACAATTTCCGGTGATTGTTCTAGAAGATAATAATTTATAGTTTCTAAAAAAGGTTCTTGAATTACTAATCCGACAAAATTTAATTTTTCTGCAAAATAAAGGCAATCTGAAATTAAAGGCGAAATTAAAGGAATTGAAATTGCGTCTATATTTTGAGATTGAAATTCTCTGTTTAAAATGTTGATTGAATGTTCGTTTTTTGAAGGCCACTGTGCAACTCCAAAAAGTTTTGTATTTTGAGAAATATTTTTGAAATTGTAAAGTTCAATCATTTTTTGTGGAGAAATGTAACCAAGTTCTTGAGTTTGTTTTAATGTTTCTTCTGGCGAAACATAAGTAAGATATGAACCTGTAAGTTCCGTAAGAATTCGAGAAGGAAAACCTTGAACTCCTAAAGCACTTACAATGTGATTATATTTTGGAAGTTGTTCACATTCAGAAAAAATTGCTGCTACATCACTAAGATTGTTTGGAAAAAAATCGATTTTTGGAATTTCATAACCGGTTTTTCGCATAGAATCGCATTTTTCTTTTATGTTGATGATATTTTCATTCATATTATGAAGGCTTCGTATAATTTTTACTCCAAAAGCCATTGCTGCATCTTGAATACTTGGAATTTGAAAATCATCTTCAAAATCAACATAAGCAAAATTCTTTGATTTATTTGGGTTTGCAAATGCTAACGCTCTTCCAAAAAGATTTATTCTTGAAAATTCTCCACCGCTGAATTGTCCGCCATCAATATCACGCCGAATTGATAAAATACAAGGTTTATAAATTAACGCAGGAAATCGTTTTACATATAATTGTTCTTCCTCAACTAAAAAATCTACTCGAAGTTCAACAATATCAATTTGTTTTTCATATTTTTTTACAAGATTGTAATCTTCTTCGAGTGTTTTTCCTGCAAGCGTCATACAAATTAACGGTCTAGTCATTTTTTAATTTATTACCTTTTTTGCTCTTTCTTTATCTGCAACGTAAAGCACAAGTGTCGTTCCGTGTTTTACAGAGTATGGAATTGTAAGATTTCCACCTGGATGAACAAAACTTACTACAGTGTAAGAATTTCCTTCTTCAGGAATTGCTTCAAGACGCATTGGAGTAGGGTAAGGCATATTTGCAACTTGTTGAGAGAAAATGCCATAAACATTATCACCCACATCTTTTTCCGGCATAGCCATATCAATTTTTATTCTTGTGTAATTTGGAACGTATTCTGTGTCTGGCATTTCCATATTTGTTACAGTTCCCGGTGTCTCATCGTTTGTTGCTGTGTGAGTTGAAATATCAAAAACAACTTTACTCCAACTCATAGTTTGTAATAAATCATTTATGCTTTGTCCTATGACATAAGGAGGTTTTGTGTTTTCGTAATTTGGTCCGCGACTTACAATAAGTTGAACTGTTACTGGTTCGGAAATATTTGTTCCTGCTGGAGGATCTTGTTCCAAAATTGTTCCTGCATCCGAAGTGTCTGGAATGTATTCCGGTGAAGCAAGAATGATAAGAGGTTTTGTTTGTCCAGCAAATAAAGTTTGAATATTCATAGAAACTTCGTCGAATTTTTTTCCAACGTAGTCGCCAATTGAATCTACAATAACTCCGCGACTTACAACGAGCGAAATTCGGCTATAACCTTTGGAAATTGCACCTGCACTTGGAGATTGTTCCAAGATTGTTCCTTCATCGCCGGGAGTTTCTGAATATCGTAAACTAATTTTTGGATAAAGCTCTTTTTCTTGAAGTTCTAAAAGTCCATCTTCCAATTTTTTGCCAATAACATTTGGAACAAGAACTTTTTCTGGACCTTTTACATTTGCAAAAAAAACGGCAAAAGCAACAATCATCATTATTAAAAATGCAAAAACACAAGTCCACACTAGTGCTGGAATGTTTGATTGAAGTTTATCGTAACCTTTTGAGATATTTATCCCGATTTTTTTTATTTTTTTATCTTTTTTTTCGCATTCAGACATATTTTCCTCATTAAAAGTATTTCAATATTATTGCAAAATTGTGCCAATAAAATTTCTAGCACCATTTATAAAGTCTTTATAATTCATAGCATTTTTTCCTTGCTTTTGCAATTTTGTTACGCAAAGAATTCCATTTCCTGTTTTTATGTAAATTCCGTTTGATTTTGAAAAATCTACAACTGTTCCCGGTTCTTGTGATTTATATTTTTCACACTCTTGTAGTTCTATTTCTTTTGGAAGAAGTTTTGCTCCAAGGATTTTTAGCGGAAGATTGTTTTCGCTCGTCCAACAACAAGGTTCCGGATAGTACGCTCTGATTTTTGCTTCAATAATTTCTGTGTTTTCGTGCCAATTTATATTTGCATCATTTTTTGTGATTTCATGTGTGTAAGTTGGAGTTCCAGTTTGAGGAATTCCTTTTGGCAAACTTCCAGTTTCTGCACATTGCGAAAGTACGATACTTAAAAGTTCGGCACCTTGTTCTGCTGCATAATTTAAAAGTGATTCTGTAGTTTCTGTTCCGTTTAATTCTACGGTTTCTTGTGTAAGAATGTCGCCTTCGTCCATTTTTAGTGATAAAGTTTGAATTGTGATAGCTGTTTGTGCATCTTTATTTAAGATTGCATTTGGAATTGGTGTACAACCGCGATATTTTGGTAATAGGGAAGGGTGAAGATTTATTCCGCCGAACTTAAAAAGATTTAAGAATTTTGGTCCAAAAATATGTCCATAAGCAAAACAAACTAATAAGTCCGGTTGTAAAATAGAAATTTGTTCTCTAAGTGATGAATCTAAATGTTCTGGTTCAAAAACCGGCAAATTATTTTGTCTGGCAAAATTTCCGACTGGAGTTGGAGTTAATTCTTTATGTCTGCCTTTTGCTGTAGGCGGATTTGTTAAAACTCCTACAATTTGAAATCCGAATTTTGATTGAGAATTGTAAAGAGATTCTAATGTTTTTGCCGAAGCAGAAGGACTACCTGCATAAAGAATTTTGATATTCAATCTTTTCTCCTGTGCAATGAGAAAACGCGAGCCGTGTCGGAGCGTTTTCAATACTGTGTTTTATAAAAAAAGTTTGATAAGCGTATCGTTTCAAACTTCTCTCCTGTGCAATAAGAAAGCGCGAGCCGTGTCGGAGCGTTTTCAATGCTGTGTTTTATAAAAAAGTTTGATAAGCGTAGCGTTTCAAACTTCTCTCCTGTGCAATAAGAAAACGCGAGCCGTGTCGGAGCGTTTTCAATACTGTGTTTTATAAAAAAGTTTGATAAGCGTAGAGTTTCAAACTTCTCTAACTTTTTTTTTAGCTTCTTTGGCTGCTATTTTTGCCGCAATTCTAGCTTGTTTTGCAGCTTTTTCTTTTGCTTTTTGTTCAGCACGTTCTACACGTTTTTTAAATTGTTCTTCTGTTTTTTCAGCAAATTTTTTATCTCCACGGTCTATAAAAATTATGCCATTTAAATGGTCGTTTTCGTGTTGAATAATTCGTGCTAAAAGGCCATCTGCATCAAGAGTGAATATTTTTCCATTTTCATTTAAAGCTTGAACTGTAACTTTTAAAGGACGTTCAATCGTTTCATAAACTTGAGGAACGCTAAGACAACCTTCATCGTAAGGACCGATTTCTTCAGATGTTTTTATAATTTGTGGATTGATAAAAACTCTACGAACATCATCATCAGCAATTAAAACAAACATTCTAATGCTTTTTCCAATTTGAGGAGCAGCAAGTCCAACGCCATTAGCTTCTATCATTGTTTCAAACATATCTTCTGCTAATTTTTTAATTTCATCATTTACTTCTGAAATTGGTTTTGCAACTTCTCTTAAAACCGGTGAACCAAGTTTTTCTATTTCTAATAACATTTTTTCCTCTTTTATTGTTCTAATCTGATTCTAGCGGCTCTTGCATGTCCTGCAAGGCCTTCTGCATCGCCTAAAAATCCTGCTGCAATCGAACTTCTTAAAGTTCCTGGTTTATTCTTTTCGGCACGCAAAGTTGTTACAGTTTTTAAAAACATTCTTACACTTAAACCACCTGTAAATCTTGCAGAAGATGATGTTGGTAATGTGTGATTTATTCCTGCTGCGTAATCGCCTAAAACTTCAGCGGAATAATGACCTAAAAATAAAGAACCATAATTAAAAACGGATTGTTCTACAAAATTACGCTCTTTTCCTTCATTCATTGCAATTTCAAGATGTTCTGGAGCTTTTTTATTTGCGATGTTGCAAGCTTGTTCTAGAGAATCTACAACAATAATTCTTCCATAATTATCTATACTTTTTCTCGCAGTTTCTTTTGTAGTTAAAGTTTCTAATTGATTTTCTATTTCTTTGCTTACATTTTGTGCAAGAGTTTGACTTGTTGTAACTAAAATTGGTTGAGCAACTACATCATGTTCTGCTTGTGCAAGTAAATCTGCAGCAATCCAAGAAGGATTTGCACTTTCGTCAGCAATGATTAAAACTTCTGTAGGTCCTGCAATCATATCAATTCCAACTGAACCGAAAACCTCTTTTTTTGCACCGGCTACAAATTTATTTCCTGGTCCAACAATTACATCAACTCTTGGAATACTTTCAGTACCATAAGCCATTGCTCCTATTGCTTGAGAACCGCCAACTGCATAAAGATGATGAACTCCACAAATATACGCTGCAGCCATAATTCCTTCATCCGCATAAGGTTTTCCACCAATAAAAGCGTTTCCTTGAATTCCTTTTCCTTTTGTACTTGCTTGTTCTGCATCATCAGGGTGAACTCTTGGAGGTGTACACATAATTACATTTTTTACCCCAGCAGCAATTGCCGGTGTAACTGTCATTATAACTGTAGAAACTAAAGGAAATCGTCCTGCCGGAACATAACAACCTGCTGATTCTACCGGAATTGTTTTTTGTCCGGTGAAAAGTCCTGGTTCCAATTCTTCTTCAAAATCTTTAAATGATTTTCTTTGTAATTTTGCAAAACGCAATGCTAAATTGTGAGAATACACTATTGCATCATATTCATCACGATTTTTGATTTTTAAATTTTCAGCTGCATTTTTTAATTCTTCTTGAGGAACTTCAAAATTTTGTGGAACTGAAACATCAAATTTTGAACCGTAAATGCGTAATGCAGCATCGCCTTTTGATTGAACTTCTTCTAAAACAGATTTTACTGTTTCGTCAGTTTTACTACCAAAAGAACGTGCATTAAAAAAATCATCTTCAAGTTCTTCATATTTTGATATTTTTATCATATTTTCTCCTGTGCAATAAGTGTAAAAACGTTTTATTTTTCTTTATGACGTCGATCTAGTTCATCATAAACATCTTTCCAAGTAACACCTTCTTTATAAAGTAAAACGTTTACAAAATAAATTAAATCGCTTGCTTCCCAAATAACATCATCTTTTGAATTTGCTTCGCAAAGTTCTTCTGCTTCTTCTTCAATTTTTTCGCGAACACGTTTTGCATCAAGAGTTGCTGTGTAAGAACCTGGTTTTGGATTTGCGAATCTATTAGCAATAATAGAATAAAGCCTTCCCATTGAAGAAGGTTCTCCCGGTGCTGTAGAAAAACATGACCAAGAACCTGTATGACAAGCCGGACCTGTAGGAAAAACTGTCGCAAGAATGCTATCACGATCACAATCAGCACGCATTTTTACTAATTCTAAGAAATTGCCACTAGTTTCGCCTTTTGTCCAAAGTTCATTGCGTGAGCGGCTCCAGAAAGTTAATTTTCCACAATCAAAAGATTTTAAAATGGCTTCTTTGTTTGCAAATCCTTGCATTAAAACTTCTCCGTTTACGCTTTGAGCAATTACAGGAATTAAAGGAGATTTTTCAAAATCAAGACAATTTACAAATGCATCTTTTAAATTTACGTTTTGAGTATATAAAGCCATTCCAAGTTGAACATCACAATGAAGTTTTTCAAGTTCAGCAATTTCTTCTACGCTGGAAACTCCACCGGCAACAACAACTCTACATTTTACAGCTTCTCTAAGTTGCTTAACATATTCCATATTTGTTCCTTGCATACAACCTTCTTTTTCTACACAAGTAAACAAAAGTTCAGAACAAAATTTTTCCGCTTGTTTTGCTCCATCAACTAAAGAAATATCAACAGTTTCTGTCCAACCTTTTATAGCAATTTTTCCATTTAATGAATCTACACTTATGATGATTCTGTCCTTTCCAATTGCGTCTACTAATTCCGTTAAAAATTCTTCGTTAAGAACAGATTCTCCTTGTTTTGGATTTGTTTTCCAAGCTGCAGAACCAATAATAACTTTTTCTGCTCCAAGACTGATTAAATGTTTTGCTTTTTTTACAGTTCTTATTCCACCACCGGTTCTAACATTTCCTTTATGAAGCAAATTTTTTAGTAAATTAGAATTTTGAGTATTTCCTTTTGCGTCAATATTTCCAAGTGCAGCGTCTAAATCAATAACTGCAACTTCACCATACATATTAAAATCTTTAATGAGATTATCAGCGTCATCTCTTTGAAGCATCAAATCTTTACCGTTTTTTAATTGAACAACATGTCCATCTTTTAAATCTATAGAAGAAATTACCATAATATTATTTTAGCAAATTTTAGGAATATGTGCTATAAGATGTGCAATAAGAAACGCAAGCAGGTGCGTAGCGTTTCATTACTGTGTTA
>CAZIQK010000008.1:0-73765 GCA_964541735.1 uncultured Treponema sp. | reverse complement strand
TTTCGACAAAAATTTTGGAAAAAATTTTATTTTTTTTAGGGGTCTGTCCCCCTATGCATCTCTCAAAAAATCTCTATTTTTTTATAAACAATTTGCCGATATTAAATTGATAAAGATAATTTTAAATTTTTATAGGTATTTTTATAAAAAAAAAATGACTTCTGAACAAAAAGTTGCTTTTAGTTTATTAATTACGCTCGTTTTATCTGTTATATTTGCACTTTCAGCTCGTTCAATAAATCTTCTAAAAATTTTGAACGAAAAATATTATTCGCAAAATATAATCGATGAAAAAAACGAAAATCTTAATGTTATTGCAAAAAACATAGATTCTTATATAAAAAAATTTCTCTTTCAAATGGAAAATGAAAAAAATGCTTTCATAAAGCAAGAATGCATCAGAAGTTATCTTGAAAAAAATCCTTCAGAGTCATTAATTGTTGAACGAAGAAATTTAACTGCACAACTTTTTGAAGATAATCCCGCACTAAAAGGCTTCCGTCTAATCGATAAAAATGGAAAGTTTCTACATTACAGTTCTTTTTCCGATGATGTTTTAAATACAAATGGAAATTTAAAAACTTACAAAAATTATATAGAAATTGTAAAAAATGCTAATGAAATTGATTTTAATCAAATAAAAGTTAATGAAATTGAGCAAAAATCAAAAATTTTTGTTGATAGCAAAAAAAATCGCATAATAATTTCAATCCCTTTTTATTTATCGCAAGATATTTATTCTGCAAGTTTAGTTTGCTATTTTAATTTTTATGATATAAAAAACGCACTTATAAAAAACAATGCAATTTCCGAAGGCGAAAACTTAAATCTTGTTTCAGAAAATCTTTCTGGTGGAATTGTAAGCGGAATTCCAAATGTTTCATCTAAAGAATTTGAAAAGCCAATTTTAGAAAAATGGAAAAAAGCAAAATCTTATAAAAAACCAGAAGAAATTTTGCAAGCGAAAAATAAAAATTATTGGGTTTTGCTTTCTTCAAATTTTTGCGAATATTTAACTGTTGCGGGTGTTTATAAAAGTGAAATATTTGAGATTTCTAAAAATTTAATTTATGTGCTTTTTGCTTGTTGTGGAATCTCAATTTTTTTGATAGTTTTTCTTCTTTTTAGTTTGAAACAAAGTCCAGAAATCGTTTTAAAAAAGAAGTTAAAAGCAATCCAACTTAAAATTATAAAGGAATATTTAGATAAAAAAAATGAAATTCAATGGAATGATGTTATAAATCAACTTAGAAATCGTAAAAATGATTTAAAAGAAGATATTTATACAAGCTTAGGAGTTCGTTCTAAAAAGCAAAAAAAATCAATTGATGTACTTTTAGAAAAAAGTTGGACCGAAATTTTTGATATTTTTGAACAAAAAAAATTTTCTACTGAAAAAAAATCAACAGAACTTTCAGAAACCACAATGGAAAATCTAAAAAAGATGTTTGAAGACGTGTTAAAGGAAAATAATCTAAATATAAATGTTGCAAATGCGACAAAAAAGATAGAAAATATAACAGAAGGTAAAAAAGTCGAACAAATGGAATGTGTTGAAAATTTTGAAAATCTTGAAGTTTTAGAAAGCGTAGAATCTGAAAATATAAAAAATGAGGGGTCTGTCCCCTCTCAAAAAAACAATAATACTTTTGAAGAAATTGAATCTCTCGAAGTTTTGCAACCAGAATCTTTATGTACGGATGTTACGTATGATTCTGCAAATTTTTTAAGTACACTAAATTCTAATGATTCTCCTGATTCATTTATTCGGAATGATGATTGTTTTCCAACAACTGAAAATCTTTTTGCTGAAGAAATAAATTTTGGAACCGAATATATTTCTACTCAAAAAGAATTGAAAAATCCAAAAATTTCTGTATTTAATTTGCCAAGTATGATTTCAGAAAATCCTGAAACTACAAAAATAATTGAAAATTTGCAAAAATCATCAAAATCAAACACGAAAAAATCTGGACTTTTGGCACTTGCGTCTGCTTTTAACGAAATTTCTTTACGAAAACATCTAGATAATCAAACAATCGTAAAAAGTCAAAATGGAATTTTCCAAATATCACAAAACTTAAAGTATGATACGGTTTCTATAGATAAAGATTTTAAATCCTTGGTGGATTCTGTTCTCAAAGAAAAATAAAACCGTTATAATCATTCTTATAAAATATTTGAAGGATTTTTTATGAAGAATAGATTTGAAATTGGTGAACCTTTTGAAACAAAAATTGTAGCAATCACAGATACTACAGTTTTTTTAGATTTAAATGCAAAAAGTGAAGGCGTTCTTGAAAGAACTGAATTAAACGATGAAAATGGAAATGTTTCTGTAAAAGAAGGCGATTCTATTAAAGTTTATTTTATTGGTGAATTTCAAGGAGAAATGCATTTTACAACTAAAATTTCCGGCGAAAAAGCAGATAAAAATCTTATTGAAAATGCTTATAAAAATGGAATTCCTGTTGAAGGTCATGTTGAATCAGAAATAAAAGGTGGTTATGAAATAAAAATTGGAACTACAAGAGCATTTTGTCCTTATTCTCAAATGGGCTTTAGAAAAAAAGAAGAATCATCTTATTATGTTGGAAAAAATTTTACATTTATCATAACAGAATTTAAAAATGATGGACGAAATATTTTAGTTTCAAACAGAAAAGTTGGCGAAAGTGAATATAATCAAGAAATTATTCGTCTTTCAAAACAAATATCAGAAGGTTCAATTGTAGAAGCAACTGTTGAAAGTATTGAAAAATTTGGAGCGTTTGTAAATATTCAAGGTTTCAGAGCCTTACTTCCAATTAGCGAATTAAGTTTTGATAAAGTTGATGATGCAAGCAAAATCGTAAAGGTTGGTGAAAAAATAAAAGTTAAAGTTTTAAATGCCGACTGGAAAAATGAAAAAGTTTCTGTAAGTTTAAAAGCTTTAGAAAAAAATCCTTGGGAAAATGTAGAGAATTTAGTTTCTATTGGTGAAAAAATCACAGGGAAAATTGTAAGAATTACAGATTTTGGATTATTTATCAATATCGCAAAAGGAATAGATGGTCTTCTTCATATTAGTGAATTAGAAAATGTTAATGCAAACACAAATTTACGAAAAATTTATCAAATTGGACAAGAAATCAACGTTGTTGTTGAAAAAATTGATGCTGAGCAAAAAAGAATTTCTTTAAAAACAGCAGAATCGGCTGAACAAGAAGAATCTGCAAAAACTTATCTTTCTACAACAAATGATGATAGTGAAACTTATAATCCTTTTGCAGCATTATTAAAAAAATAAATCCTATCGGTTGCCTTTTGCTCGATTGTGCGTTTTACAGAGCATTTGGCAGTTTGAAATATCGGTTGAATCGCCTTTTTTTTGTATGCAAAAAATTTTGTAAAATTTGACCATTCAGGAGCATCACACGGACAAAGAATTGTTTTTTCCGCGAAACACATCTTTAGCATAATCAATATATATTCACTTCTTTTTGAATATCTGCGTATTGTGTGTAAAATTCATCATTTTTTGTTGATTTTACTTTACCTAAATTTGTGTTCGCTATATTATTCCTTGTTTCTTTTTTAGTAAATCATAAAAACGTTCAACATTCTACTCAAATTTAAACCATTTAAAATCAAAATTACAACCAGGCAAGAATACAAAACTAACTCTTTGTTCTCCGGAAATTGCAGGAATTTCAAAAGTTTTTTCTTCATAATCATCTGTATGAGAAAATTCTATAACATCTGTTCGAGAATTTCCATCTGAATCAAAGAATTTAAGGTTGATTGTATTATTATCTGTGTTTGATTTTCCACAAATTGTAATTTTTGTTGCACTATTTTCTGCAAAATTCATATTTGCAAAATCTAAGTTTACATTATTTCCAATACCTTCTACTGCAATTTGTGTTTTTGTAAAAGTATCACCAACAATATCATCTGCATCTAACGCACGCAATTTAGAAAGTGCTTTAAAAGTTTTATCAAAATAAAAACCATGTAAAACTAATTCGTAAGGAATCAAAATTGAAATTGTATGAACTCCAAAAAGTCTTTTATTTAAAGTAAATACATTTTCTGAATAAGTATTATAAATTGAAGAATGTTTATATGTAAATTTTCCAAGACATTCTCCAGTTTCAGAAGAAATTCCTCCATTGATTGTAGTTCCATTTCCTGGTTTTCCATCCCAAATTTCAACTGGAAGTTCTGTATCAAAACTGAAAATTGGAATATGAATAGAATCTGCTCCTTCTTTTCCGAAATCAACTTTATCAAAACTTATCCACATTGGACCAATATTTCTATTTGAAATTCCACTTTCCAAACTGACAACTGGTTTTTCTTTAGAATTATCCCAATCATTAAAACGACATGCTTCAACCAATTTGTAAGGATTTAATTTTGGATTTCCAATTCCGGAAACATTAAAATTCAAATCGCTTAAAACTTCGTCCAAATCTGAACCATTTTTTGCGGTACAACGTAAAATACATTCTCCATCACAAATTGCTTTTATAGTTGCAGATTCAATTCCGGTTCCTTCTCCGGATTTATTTAAAACTTCAATATAATCAGAATCTACACATTCTTTTAAAACTGGTCGCCAAATAATTTGCTTGATTGATGCATTTTCTGGAAGAATTTTTGCAACAACTTCAATTTCATTATTTTCTTTTGTTAAATTTGTAGATTTTTTTGCGTTTATTTCAATTTTTCGTGTTGGAATAAAATCTTTTTCAGCGTGAATTGAATTATCCGCAAAAATTTCTTTCCATTTTTGATTTTCTGAATTTCCATCATATTTAATGGAAACATTTGGAAGATTTTTACTAGCGGCAGTTACAACAAAAGATGATTTTGCATTTTTTGCTTTTATGATTGCAACCAAACGATTTGAGAATAATTTTCGGCTGAGAGTTTTGCCATCAGTACTTTTATATTCATCATAGTCGGTAGAATCTCCATTATCCATTCCGACAAGTTCAGCATCGCCGGAAACATTTACAGTGATATAATTTCGTGCATTTTCTACCAAAATTCCATTTTTATCAGCAGTCATCAAATCTATAAAAAATAAATCGCCGTAATCTTCTAATTCTGGTTCCAAAATGATTTTTGCAGGATCTTCAAATGAAGATTTTTCTTCAAAAGCAATTTCTTTTCCGATTTCATCATACGCAACAACTTTTATTTTTCCTTTTTGATATGCAACTTGCCATTTTCCAAAAGGTTCTTTTCCATTTTTATGATTGATTTTTTGCTTTCCGAAAGATTTATCATTTACAAATAATTCAACTTCATCAGCATTAGAATATGCTTTTACATCAATAATTTGTCCTTCATTCCAATCCCAGTAGGGTAGGAGATGTACAAAAGGTTTTGCATTTTTGCCAGCCCATTCAGATTTATAAAGATAAAATGTATCTTTTGGAAAACCAGCGGTATCAATTTGTCCAAAAAAAGAATTCTTTGAATGATAAGGAGTTGGTTCACCAATATAATCCCAACCTGTCCAAATATATTGACCAGCACTAAAAGGACAATCTCTGTCGTTTGCAATTACTGTTTGAGTGTTTGCACATCCCCAAGTTGTTGTACAATTTCCCAAAGTTGAACATTGACCATCACTAAAAGTAACAAGTTTTAAACTTTCTGGAAAATGATAAATTCCTCGACTTTGCAATGTAGAACCGGTTTCTGAACCATAAATTTTCCAAGTAGGATATTTTTTATGATGTTCATCGTAAAGTCTTTCAAGATAATTGTATCCAACTGTATCAATTTTTGTTGCACAATTTTGCGCTCCATCTGTCATCATATAATTTGAAGCAATCGTTATTGGAGCAACTCTTTCAGAATCGTGTTTTACAACATAAGAATATAATTTTTGTGTAATTTCGTAGCCATTTCCCATGTGAGTATCATAAATTTCATTCCCAATTGACCACATTATCAAACTAGGGTGATTTCTATCTTTTCTAACCCAAGAAGCTGTATCTTTTTCACACCAATCATTGAAATAATTTCCATAATCAAATTCTGTTTTTGGTTTTTCCCACATATCAAATGCTTCATCATCAACCAAAAGACCCATTTCATCACATAAATCCATCCATGCTTTTGGAGGAGGATTATGAGAACATCTTACAGAATTTACACCCATTTCTTTTAATTTTGTAAACTGACGGCGAAGTGCATTTTTGCTAAACGCTGCTCCCAACGCTCCGTGATCATGATGATGGCATGCTCCATAAATTTTTAAATGCCTTCCGTTTAAGAAAAATCCTTTATTTTCATCAAAAATTGCAACTTTATAACCACAATGTTGAGTGATTGAGTCGATAACTGTTCCATTTTTATCTAAAAGTTCAACTTTCGCAATATAAAAAAATGGGTCATCAATATCCCACAAATGTGGAGATTTTACTTCAATTTCATAAAAAACTTTGTAGATTTTTGTATTTTTTAAAATTGGAACCGCTCGCTGAAGTTTTGTTTGTTCATCATCATTCAATTCACTTGGAATTAGAGGATTTTCTGTTTTTGCAAAAATATTTCCATTTAAATCAGAAATTGTTACTGACACTTTGTGAGAATCAATTTCTCCCGCAACTTCTACAGAAATTTTTGTATTCCAATTATCCGACAAATTTTGTGATTTTGGTTTATTCGCAATGTAAAGCCCGTCGATTGGTAAAAAAGTTTTTTGCGTGTTGATGAGATTTACATCTCTGAAAATTCCTGCTCCAGAATACCAACGTGTATTACAATGTTCATAAACTGCAAGAACTTTTATTTCATTTTCGCCGACTTTTACAAAAGGTGTTAAATCTATTTCAAAAGTTGCATATCCATATTTCCATTCACCCGCTTTTTTACCGTTTACCCAAATTGCACAATTCATATAAACGCCTTCAAAACGAATAACATTTCGCCGATTTTCTACTTGTTCAGAAGAAAGTGAAAATTGTTTTTTGTAACAACCAACACTATTTTTATATAAATCTTTTACATGACAAATCATCCAATCGTGAGGAATTTGTACTGTTTTATATTCCAAATTTAATGATTTTTCGTAAAATTGTTCTGGAGAAAAAAGAACAGGTTTTCCATCTTTGTCATGAATTGAATCATAAGAAATTGACATTTCTGCAAATTGCCAATCATCGTTAAATAAAGTCATCATATTTTTAATATAAGCAAATAATATTTTTTTGGGAATAGGAAAAAACCTTTAAAAATAGAAAAGGGTCAGATAATCCCAAGCACAGCTCTAACCGCATACCGTTGCTGGATTCCTCCTCTGGCGGAGTTTTGCGGAAGACACTTGAAGGGCATCTGACCCAATAAAAAGAATTTACAGAAACATAGATTTTTAGTCAAGGGAATTTACAGTCTGTGCAAAAAGAAACGCGAGCCGTGTCGGAGCGTTTCAGTACTGTGTAAAATAAAAGATTTGAAGAACAGCGAGATTTAAATCTTCCTTGCTATGCAAAAAGAAAAGAGATTCTTAACTACATATATCATTACTATCTGACTGGGGATATACCAACTATGTTCTTATACTCTGTTGACCAACGCAGATTACAGAGAAAATTAACTACAAATTGAAGAGATAAAAAAAATTATGTTTTATAAAAAACGCAAAATTCTGCTAATCTTGAAAAGCTTTTGTTACGAAAAATCATCATAAAGGGGTCTGTCCCCTCTCTCTACGAAAAATCATTATAGAGGGGGGCTGTCCCCTCTCTAAATCTTGAAAAAATAGACAATAATCTGCATAATGATAGTACTACTATCAAAAAACAAGGAAGAATTATGTCTAAAGTTGAAATTAAAGAGCAATTTTACATTGAAGGAAAAGCATGTCAAATTATTTCTGGTGCAATTCATTATTTCAGAGTCGTTCCGGAATATTGGCAAGATAGATTGGAAAAACTAAAAAATATGGGTTGCAATACTGTTGAAACTTATATTCCCTGGAATTTTCACGAACCTAAAAAAAATGAATTTCATTGGGAAGGAATTCATGATATTTGTAAATTTATAGAAATTGCTCAAAATTTGGGACTTTATATCATCATTCGACCTTCTCCATATATTTGTGCAGAATGGGAATTTGGTGGACTTCCATCTTGGCTTTTGGCAGATTCTAAAATCAAACTTCGTTGTTCTTGTGAAACGTATTTAAATCATATAAAAGATTATTATGAAGTTTTAATTCCAAAACTTGTGCCTTATCAAATTGATAATGGTGGAAAAATTATTTTAATGCAAATTGAAAATGAATATGGTTATTATGGAAATGATAAATCATATTTAAAATATCTTGCAGATTTGATGAAATCTCTTGGTGTAACAGTTCCTTTTGTAACTTCTGATGGACCTTGGAGCAAAGATGTTTTTACATCTGGACAATTAGAAGGCGTTTTGCCAACCGGAAATTTTGGTTCAGCTTGTGAATGGCAATTTTCTCAGATGAAAAAAATGATGCCGAAAAATCTTCCGCTTATGAATATGGAATTTTGGGCAGGTTGGTTTGATGCTTGGGGAAACAAAAAAAAGAAACATTCTATTTTAAAAGTAAATGAACTCGACTACGATTATGTGATAAAAAATAATCACAATATAAATATTTATATGTTTCATGGTGGAACTAATTTTGGATTTATGAATGGTTCAAATTATTATGGAAAACTTACTCCAGATACAACTTCTTATGATTATGATGCACCTCTTTCTGAAAGTGGACAATTTACACCAAAATATTTTGCTTTTCGTGAGATTTTGAAAAAAAATCTTGGTGAAGAAAAAATTCCAAATATCAAATTTTCTACAAAAATTACGCAAAAAAATTATGGAAAAATTACTTGGAATAAAACTTGCGATTTGTTAGAAAATATTGAATTGTTTGGAGAATCAAAAAAATCAGTTTATCCACTTTCTATGGAAGATGTTGGGCAATCTACGGGATATATTTTTTATCGCACAAAATTAAAAGATGATGAAAATGCTACAGAAATAATTTTTAAAAAGTGTGCTGATAGAGTTCAAGTTTTTGAAGATGATAAAAAACTTTTTACCGCTTTTGATAAAGAAATAACATCAGATAAAAAAGGATTATTTTTTAGAAGCGGAAAAACTTGGAAAATTAATACTTCTAAAGGTGCAAATTTAGGTTTTCTTGTAGAAAATATGGGACGAGTAAATTTTGGGCAAGATTTGGAATCTCAAAAAAAAGGAATTTCTGACAATGTTTTAATAAATACGCATTCTCATTTTGATTGGGAAATTTTTACGTTACCTTTTGATGAAAAACAGATGAAAAATCTTGAAAAAGTTTCTTGGAAAGAAGAATCATCAAAAAATCCATCATTTTACAAGTTTGAATTTGAAATTGAATTGCCAAAAGATGAATTTACGGATACTTATTTGGATTTTTCCGGTTGGGGAAAAGGTTTTGTTTTGGTGAATGGTTTTAATATCGGAAGATTTTGGGAAATTGGTCCGCAAAAATCGTTGTATATTCCGGGCCCACTTTTACATAACGGAAAAAACGAAATCATCATTTTTGAAAGTGAAGGAAAATCTAGCGATTCAATTACTTTATGTGATGAGATGTTGTGGAAAAATTAGGAATTATGAATAAAGAAGGAATTATAAATGAGGATTATTTTTTTCTTGTAATAAATGTATTTTCAGAGAAATTCTTAATGATTTCTTTCTACGTTAACTAAAAATGTAATTAAAAAATCTCTTCCAAAATATGAAGTAAGATACTAAAATAAAATTTAAGGAACAATGATGAAAAAACTTTTACTTGGAAATGCTGCTGTTGCTCGTGGGCTTTTTGAAAGTGGATGCGATATTATTTCAAGTTATCCAGGAACTCCGAGTACAGAAATTACAGAAGAAGCAGCAAAATTTAAAGAAATTTATTGTGAATGGGCTCCAAATGAAAAAGTTGCTTTAGAAACAGCGTTTGGAGCTAGTCTTGCCGGAAAAAGAAGTTTTTGTGGAATGAAACATGTCGGCTTAAATGTTGCGGCTGACCCTCTTTATACAGCAAGTTATTCCGGTGTAAATGCGGGACTTGTTATTGGTGTCGCTGATGATCCTGGAATGCATTCAAGTCAAAATGAACAAGATTCTCGCTATCATGCAATCGCATCAAAAATTCCGATGATAGAACCTTCTGACAGTGAAGAATCTGTTCAATTTATGAAAATTGCTTATGAAATGTCAGAAAAATTTGATACACCGGTTTTGTTTAAAATGTGTACACGAATTGCTCATTCTCAAAGTATTGTTGAACTTGGTGAAAGAGTAGAAATGCCTTTAAAAACTTATGAAAAAAATATTCAAAAAAATGTAATGACTCCTGCGAATGCTATTAGAAAGCATCCAATTGTGGAAAAACGAAATCAGGAAATTGCAAAATGGGTTGTTACATCAAAATTAAATAAAATTGAATTGAGTTCAGAGTCTGATGTCGGAATTATAACATCATCAACTTGCTATCAATATACAAAAGAGATTTTTGGTGATTCTGTAAATATTTTAAAATTGGGACTTGTAAATCCACTTCCAAGAGAAATGATTTTAGATTTTGCTTCTAAAGTAAAAATATTAATCATCATTGAAGAACTTGACCCAATTATAGAAAATTTTTGTAGAACTTTAGGTTTGAAAAATGAAATTCATGGAAAAGATGTTTTTCCAATTTGCGGAGAATTTTCTCAAAATCTTATCAGAAAATGTTTAAAAGATTTGGTTCCAAAAAATCTATCAGAAAAATTATCAATTCCAAATTATCAAGAAGAAATTCAAAATTTACCAATCCGTCCACCAATAATGTGTGCAGGTTGTCCTCATCGTGGAATTTTTTATGAACTTTCAAAATTAAAGTTGAATGTTATGGGTGATATTGGTTGTTATACACTTGGTGCTGCGGCTCCTCTTTGTGCAATGGATATGAATCTTTGTATGGGAGCTTCTGTGAGTTCTCTTCACGGTTGGGTAAAAGCAATTCCAGAAAATGCAAAAAAATCTGTTTGTGTAATTGGTGATTCAACTTTTGTTCATTCCGGAATGACAGGTCTTGCTACAATTGCATATAATCAATCAAATTCTACAGTAATTGTTTTGGATAATTCAATTACAGGAATGACAGGACATCAGCAAAATCCTACAACAGGAAAAAATTTATATGGTGAACCTGCCGGAAAAATTGATTTGGAAGCTCTTGCAAAAGCAATGGGAATTTCGCGTGTAAAAGTTGTCGACCCTTATAATTTAAAGGAATGTGAAGATGTTTTAAAAGAAGAACTTGAAATTGAAGAACCAAGTTTGATAATCAGTCGTCGCCCATGTGCATTGTTAAAAGAAGTAAAACATGAACCGCCTTTAAAAGTTGATGAAGATAAATGTAAATCTTGTAAGCAATGTATGAAAATTGGATGTCTAGCAATTAGTTTTACAAAAAAAGCAAAAATTGATGAAACTTTATGCGTTGGTTGTGGAGTTTGTACTCAAATGTGTAAATTTGACGCTTTTGAATCTATTAAAAAGTAGGACTTATGTATGGAAAATGATGTAAAAAATATAATGATTGTTGGAGTTGGTGGACAAGGTGCTTTGCTCGCATCTAAAACTTTGGGACAGGTTCTCTTAGATTCTGGATATGATGTAAAAGTCAGCGAAGTTCACGGTATGAGCCAGCGTGGTGGTTCTGTTGTAACATATGTTCGTTATGGAAAAAAAGTTTATTCCCCAATTATTGATAAAGGCGAAGCTGATTTTATAGTAAGTTTTGAACTTTTAGAAGCTGCTCGTTATACACAATATTTAAAAAAAGGTGGATATATTGTTACAAATACACAAAAAATCGATCCAATGCCAGTGATAACAGGAAATGCAATTTATCCAGAAGATTTAGTTGAAAAAATGAAAGAAGGCGGATTTTTAGTTGATGCTTTAGATTGTTTGGAACTGGCAAATAAAGCAGGAACTTCAAAAGCTGTAAACATTGTTTTAATGGGACGTCTTTCAAAATATATGGATTTTCCGGAAGAAGAATGGATTTCTGCGTTAGAAAAACTTGTTAAACCTCAATTTTTAGAAATGAACAAAAAGGCATTTTTTCTTGGAAGAAATTTTCCAAATATCTAAAAAAAATCTAGGGGTCTGTCCCCTCGTGTGAAAAATCCTTAAGAACTTTCGTTAAAAAATAAACAGTTAGAGGTATTTTAAAAACATCCATCTTAAGAATAAATGTAAACTGAATAAAAAAGGTGATTGCACTTGTCGGAAGAACAAAACATTCGACATAATACAATCACCAATTTTAGTTTTTTTTTGATTATAAAAATATTTTTACTTATGCGTACATTTTTTCAATTTCAGATTGATATGTTTCTGTAATTTTATATCTCATTACTTCTTGTTTTGCAGAAAGTTCTTTTCCCACTTCAAAACTTTTTGAAAGTAAAGAGATTTTGAAAATCTTTTCGCAAGCTCTAAATCCATGCTCTACAGAAATAAGTTTTGACACCAAACTAGAAATAAATTTTGTAATTTTTTCATTTTGAATTAGTCTTTCATAAGATTCATAATCAATTTTGTTATCTTTTGCATATTGAATTATTGCAGATTTTGAAGGAACAATTAACGATGAAAGATATTTTTTATCTTGTCCAATAACAACAGCACTTTCAATAAACTCACTTGAACACAACGCTTTTTCAATCAAAACAGGTTCAATATTTTCTCCATCAAGTAAAACAATTGTATCTTTTGCACGTCCTGTGATTTTTATTTCTCCGGTTGCAGTAATCATTCCTAAATCGCCAGTGTTTAACCAACCTTCAGAATTTATAATTTGTGATGTTAAATCTTGGCGTTTATAATAACCTTTCATAACGTGAGAACCTTTCACCATAATCATGCCTTTTTCGCCGGCAGGTAAAAATACTCCATCTTCAATAATTCCATGATTTTCTTTTGCAATAGCAACTTCAATTGTAGGAAATGGAATTCCAACACAACCTTTTTGTGGATGTCTATAATCTCTAAAAGCAATTGCAGGAGCAGTTTCTGTCATTCCATAACCTTCTAGCATTGTAAGATTGATTGCTCTGAAAAAATCATCAGTTGATTCTTGCAAAGCTCCTCCACCGGAAATTGCAAAAACAAATTTTCCACCAAAAACAGCTTTTATTTTTTTATAAACTAAAATTTCACCAAGTAAATGAAGTGGAAATAATGCTACGAATGGAAAAAATCCTTTAATAAAATCTGCCAACTTTGTATCTTTTTTTTCGTGAACAACATTTCCAATCACACAATCTTTTACATTTGCGTATTTTCTTCCAATTTTCATAAAAAATTTATAAAGAGAATATGTTATTTTGTTAGATTTTGCCATTTTTCTATTTATTCCAGATGATAAAGCGTCCCAAAGTCGAGGAACTCCGCACATCCAGCGTGGTTTTATTTCTGCCATATCTTTAAGTAAAACTTTTGCATTTGGTTTTGAATATGCAAGTCCACAATGAAGAGAAATTGCTACATATTGTGCAAGTCTTTCAAAACTGTGCCAAATTGGTAAAATAGACATCCACCATTCGCCAACTGCTCCCGGCATAAAATTATGAACTGCAGAAAGTTGAGAAAGATAATTATTGTGAGTAAGCATAACTCCTTTTGGTGTTCCTGTCGTTCCGGATGTAAAAATGATTGTTGCAATATCATCTCTCTGTGTTTTATACATTTCTGTTTCTATTATTGCTTTATTTTTTGCATGATTTTCATTTAAAATATGTTTTCCAATGTTTAAAAGTTTATCAAAATCAAAAAATTCTATGTTTGCTTGTTTGATTTTTTCTAGTGTTTCATCAGAAATGCTTTCAAAAAGAATAACTTTTTTTAGAAGAGGAACATCATCAACTTTTTCTAAAATTTTTAAGATTTGTTTTTCGTTCTCAAAAATACCAATTTTACAATCTGCAAAAGAAATGATAAATCTAATTTCATTTCCTGTAGAATCTGTTCCGCGAGGAACATCAGCTCCTCCTAAAGATTGAATTGCCATGTCACTTACGAGCCATTCTTTTCGATTATCAGAAATCATAGCAATATTATCATTTCTCTGCATTCCGATATTTTTTAATGCTAAAGAAAAAGCTAAAATATTTTCATAAACTTCTTCGTAAGTAAAATATTCGTATTTGCCGTTTTCATTTTTATCTGCTTGTAGAAAAATTTTTCCGTTAGTTTCAACTTTTGATTTTAATAATAAAGGAAGATTTGCTGGTAAATTCTCATTAATAGTCATTTTTTTCATAGAATACCTCTTTTTTTGGTTTTAAATGACAATAACACAAAAAATGTCATAATGCAAGTAGGTTGTAAAAAAAATTCCACAAAAGAATTTTTTCTTGTGGAATTTTTTATTTGTTGTAGGATTTTTACTAAAAATGTCTTAATTTTATCGCAGAAGCAATACAAATCTCATGGCAACAAAAACAGTGTAAGCATTTTTTTTTGTCTGTAAGTTTTGCGGTTCCGTTTTTTCCACTCATAGAAATTATATGAACAGGACAGATTTGTTCACAACGCTTACATTTTACGCATTTATTTGGATTGAAGTGCGGAGTTTTTACAAAAATGCTTTTTGCAAGAACATCTACCCAATTAGGAAGCATTTTTTGCAATGTAGGTGTTGTTTCTTTTACAATTTTAAAAGTTGGACATTTACATTCTTCTTTTGAAGCTCCAACTGTTTGAATTTCATTTTCTGATTTTAGATAAGTTTTTCGTTGCAATGCTTGCTCTAAAATTGGAACTGTATGAGGATTGTAGCCAACTAATGAAGCACAAGTCCAATCAAGTGCAAGAATATTTTGAGAAGCTGCCAAAAAACCAATTTCTTTTGGAGTTCCACTTCCAGGTCCACCTTCGCCTTCCATTCCAACAATTGCATCCATAATCGCATAAGTTGGATTTGCACAAAGATTTAAATCTGTAATGAAATCTGCAAAATCAGTTTTGTTTGGAAAGCGATAATGAGTTTGTGCTTTTTCCAAACCGATTATTAGTCCAAAAAGATTTTTCATAGCTCCGGTGTAAGCCATAAATTGATGAGTTTTTAATTTTGCCAAAGAAACAACGATGTCTGCTTGAAAAAAAGGTTTTGCAAAACTGAATTGTTTTACAACTTTTCCACTCGGAAACTCGATGATTTGAGGTTCGCTAAAATCAACCCATTCACCACCATTCTTTATGACTTGTTCATACATTCCAACCGATTTTGCTGCCAAAGTTGAATTTGCCATTGCTGGAGATTCTCCAACAATTACTTTTTTAGCTCCACCTTCAACAAACGCTTTTACAACTGCACCAACAACAACTGGATGAGTACAAACTGCAAGTTCGGGCTTTTTTGGATATAAAATATTCGGCTTTAATAAAACAGTTTTATTTTTAAAGTCGGGTGGAGGAACAAGTTTAAAGAGTTCTAAAATTTTTGCGTAAACTTTATCAAAATCATAATTTTTGCAAAGTTCTAAACCTACAATTGCCATAAAATTCCTACGTTATACATTAAATTTAAAGAATAAAACATCTCCGTCTTGAACAACGTAATCTTTACCTTCTTGTCGATATTTTCCTGCTGCTTTGATAGCTGTTTCATCGCCATATTTTCTCAAATCATCAATAGAATACGCTTCTGCTCGAATAAAACCTTTTTCAAAATCTGTGTGAATTACGCCAGCTGCTTTTGGTGCTTTATCACCAGCGTGAATTGTCCATGCTCGGCATTCATCTGGTCCGCCTGTAAAGAACGTTCTAAGTCCCATAAGGTGATACGCTTTGTGTGCTAAAACTGCAAGCCCACTTTCTTTTAAGCCGATACTTTCCATAAATTCTTTTTTATCATTAGGGTCTTCGATTTCTGCTAAATCTGCTTCGAATTTTCCGCAAATTACAACAACTTCAGATTTTTCTTCGGCAGCATATTTTTTTACAATTTCTACATATTTGTTAGTTCCTGAAGAAATTGAATCTTCATCAACATTTGCAACATATAAAGTCGGTTTTAATGTAAGAAGAAACATATCGTAAACTGCAGCTTTTTCGTCATCAGTTAAATCTGCAATGCGAGCACATTTTCCATCTTGTAAAAGCGGTTTGATTTTTGCAACGGCACTTATCCAAGGTGCATATTTTTTTTCTTCTTCGTGACCTAAAGAACGAATTGCTCTTGTAACTTTATCTTGTCTTGCTTCGATAGTGTTTAAATCTGCTTGGCAAAGTTCCCAATTTATTGTCAAAATATCAGACTCCGGATCAATAGGTGCAGATTCATTTGCGTTTTCGCGAACGTGCATAATATCAGGGTTGTCGAAGCAGCGAACAACGTGAGCAATAACAGAACATTCACGGATATTTGCAAGAAATTTATTTCCTAAACCTTCACCTTGAGATGCTCCTTTTATTAAGCCAGCAATATCAACAAATTTTACTGCAGCAGGAGTTTTCTTTTTAGGATTATTTTTGCTAGCCAGAAAGTCCAAACGTTCGTCTGGTAAATCAACAATTCCGATGTTTGGATCGATTGTACAAAATGGAAAATTTTCTGCACTAGCAGGAGCAGCTGTTAAAGCTGAAAAAATAGTAGATTTGCCGACATTTGGCAATCCAACAATACCACATTCAAGAGCCATTTTTATCCTCGATATTTGACTTGTTCTGAATCTGCTATTTTAGCACAAGTCTATTCCTTTTATTATAGGAGATTTTTTTTAAATAGAAAAGGGGCTTTTCGTTCTAAATACATATAGGACTCACTGTCGCCGATGAAAGAAGAAGTTATAACGACAGATTATGTTTGATATTTATGACTATTCTGATTCCGTCAAATCAGAATACCATTTTTTTCCGGACTTTTTATTCATAGTATCTGTCGGGATAATCAATTTGACTCTGTCTATCGGATAGATAGAACATGCAAGAGTTTGACAATGTCAGTTTTTTTTGTCCGATGACGACTTTTTTGAATTTAGAATTGAAACTTTTAAAAATCATAAAATCAATGTTGAAGAAGGTCAAATTTTTACTTTTACAACTGATGATATTGAAGGTGATGAATCTCGAGTTTCTGTAAGTTACAAAGGTTTTGCAAAACATTTAAAGCCGGGTGATAAAGTTTTAGTTTGTAATGGACTTGTACTTTTTGAAGTAAAAGAAATAAAAGGAAATGATGTCATAACTGTTGTAAAAATGGGTGATGTACTTTCTGACAAAAAAAGTATGAATTTTCCGGGAAAGGTTTTAAGTCAGGCATTTTTAAGCGAACAAGATAAAAAAGATTTACTTTTTGGAATAGAAAATGATGTTGATTTTGTTGCCGCATCATTTGTTTCTACTAAAAAAGATGCTGAAGATATGCGTGAATTTCTAAATGCAAACGGTGGAAAAGAAATTGATATTATTGCAAAAATTGAAAATCAAGTTGGTGTAGAAAATATAGAAGAAATTTGTTCTGTTGTAGAAGGAATTATGGTTGCTCGTGGAGATTTAGGAGTAGAAATTCCTTTTATGGAAGTTCCTGTCGTACAAAAAGAAATTGAACAAAAATGTCGTATGCTTGGAAAACGAGTTATTATTGCGACCGAAATGCTTGAATCTATGATTACAAATATTCGTCCTACGCGTGCAGAAATTTCTGATGTTGCAAATGCAGTTTATGATGGAGCTTCTGCTATTATGCTTTCTGGAGAGTCTGCTGCTGGAAAATATCCTGTAGAAACGGTAAAAACTATGTCAGAAGTTGCTTTGTATACAGAAGAGCATATAAATTATGAAAAACGTTTTCATGATACAGAATTTATCAATCGTAATATTTTGGATGCAATTTCTCATTCAACTTGTCAAATGGCAATTGAAGTTGGTGCAAAATGTATTGTTGTAAATTCTCTAAGTGGATTGACAGCAAGAATGGTTAGTAGATTTCGTGCTCCAGTGCAAATTATCGGTTCTACAACTTCAGAAAAAGTTTATAGAAAATTATCACTTTCTTGGGGCGTAATTCCAATTATGTGTGAACAATACGAGTCTTTAGAAGTTCTTTTTTATTATACAGTTCAAAAAGCCGTAAAATTACTCAATTTAAAAATAGGTGATAATATTGTATTAACTGGTGGAAAAATTGGTTCTAAGACTGGTAATACAAATATGATAAAAGTTGAAACTGTAAAAAAGATTTATAGATAATTTATCATAAAAGAATAAATAATTATCGTTTTTCGATAAAAAAATATTGACAAACGATAATTATTTAAGTAATATCATTTTCATAAGACTTTATATTTTTTTGGAGTATTTTATGAAAAATGAAAAACTTAACAAAATCACAAAATGGGTTTCAAAGATTTTTGAAATTTTATTCTTTTTAAGTTCAATCACAATGATAGTTGCAACTGTTTTATCTTTTGCAAAAACTCAAAAATTCGGAAATTTTCTTCTTGAACAAGTTGGAAACGGAACGATTGCCACAAACGGTTTTGAAATTATGATTCAAGATTCAAATGGAAATCTTATTCCCGGAGCAGTTAGAATTTTTTGTTTTGCTGGAATTTTTACAATGCTTTGTATGACAATGATTTTCAGAAATATTTATCTTATCATCAAAACTTGTGAAGGAAAAACCTGGTTTAGCACGGGAAAAACTCCTTTTCAAAAAGATGTTGTCAGAATGGTTCGGGAAATTGGAATTTTCAGCATTATGATTCCTATAATTGGATTTTTGATGAGTTTAATTGCTCGGCTTGTGCTTGGCGTTGAACTTTGCGAAACTAGTGTGCAAGTTGTTGGAATTGTAATGGGACTTGCAATGATTTGTTTTTCTCAGATTTTTTCGTATGGTGTAAAACTTGAAGAAGAAGTTGAAGGACTTGTGTAAAAATTTTATAAAATCAAAAGGATTTAAAAATGGGAAAAATAGTTTTACATCTTGACAGAATTATGGTTGAACAAAAAATTTCACTCAACGAACTTTCAGAAAAAGTTGGAATCAATAACGTAAATCTTTCTAAGTTCAAAAATAATAAAGTTACTGCAGTTAGATTTTCAACTTTAGAATCTTTATGCCGAGTTTTAAATTGTCAGCCAGGAGATATTTTAAAATACGAAGAATAAAAGATAATAACAAATTTTTTATGATTTTACGGTTTTATCTAGGCTAAAATCAACATTGATTAATTTTTGTTGTACTTTGTCATTCCTGTGCGTTGGTTGAACAATGTCGAAACCCGACACGGGAATCTTTTGTTTTAGATTATCAGCTCATGTTTCAACAGGCGGATACTGAGCCACGTCGAAGTGCAATAACTGAACCGAGCCCGACAATGACAGTTGTTTTTAAGCCAGATAATGACGCTTTTTTTTGCACAATAATGGCATTTTTTTATTTCAAAAACTGCATTTACTAAGAAAAATAAAGTTGTTAAAATATTTTTTATGAAAAAAGCGTTTTTTATTTTAATCTTATTTTTTCAAACTTATCTTTTTGCAAATTCTTCCAATTCTATAAATCATTCTAAAATAAAAGAACTTTCAGATTTTCGCGTTATGGGAACTTTTGATTTACGAACAGAAAAAGACATTTCTTCGCCAGTAAAATATTATACAATAAATCATGAAGGCGGAATGAATGTTCGTGTGCTTGAAGTTCTAAAAAAAGATGTTTATAAAAATCAAAAAGGGCAGTGGCTTTATGTTCTTCTTACAAAACCAATTTGGGCAGAAAACGGAGAATGGCTTGAAAAATATTCTAAATTTTTAATTTTTCTTCCAGACGAAGCGCCAATTTTTGATTTTGAAGAATAGAGACTTTTTTATGTAAAAACTTTTACTTTTGAGTAGTTTATTCTTGTGAGGTGATTGATACTCTCGAAATACCATCAAAAAAAAGAATTTTTCAGTAGGAACATTTCTTAAAAAATCATAAAATCAATATCTTTCTAAGATAGTTGTTCTTTTACCTTATTTCATTTTATAAAATCAGTTAAAAATTTTAAAATTCTATATTCTGAGAAGAAAATGAATACAGATAAAATTTATGCTCAAAAACTTACAAACTAATATACACTTAAAAATATCAAAAGTTGTTCAATTAAAAAAAGTTGATTTAAAAGCAAAACTTCCAGCAACAATATTTATTTAGTTGTTTGGAATTTTTACTTCATTATTTTTAATAAAAAAAGACTTTCTGAAAATATCAGAAAGTCTTTTCTAGTGTTATTGTTGGATAAATCCAACAATCTTAAAAAACTAATTCTAAATTAGAACCAGAAGCGGAAACCAAGAGCAACTGGGAAATTTAACCAAGAGAAATCAACACCACCATTAGCTATTACTACTAAAGGTTGATATGCAGCTTGTAAGTAAAGTTCAAAAGAACGTTTTAAAAGGAAAATATTTGTTCCGATAACAGCACGAGGTCCAACAGCAAAATGTCCGTAACTACCGTCAACTATTAAAACAGAACCACCAACACCAATTCCATAATAATATCCCCAAGTTCCTTCGATTTTAGGATTAGCCATCCACCAGTCAGCAGTAACACCAACATTAAAATAACCAGTACCGAATCCTAAATCAGCTGCAAATACACAAGGTACAGAATTTAATTTGAAAGTTACAGCAGCACCTGTTCCAAATCCTCCATTTGAAACATTTCCACCAAATTGTGCACCAATACCTGTAGCAAATACACTAGTTGTTCCCATTACAAAGAGAACTGATAAAACTGCAAAAAGTTTTTTCATATAAAAACCTCTCATAAAATTTTTAGACTCTCTCTAGAACTTTTTAAGTTATAAAAGGTACTTTATCAAAAACATTTTTTTTATGCAATAGAAAAATAAATCTATAAAACACACTAAAATAGAAAAAATTACAAAAAAAAATGAATTTTAATAATTTTAATATTGACACTTTTTTTTAAAAGTTATATATTAGTGAAACATTCGCAAGAATGGATGGGCTACTAGCTCAGTAGGTAGAGCAACGCCCTTTTAAGGCGTGGGTCACTGGTTCGAATCCAGTGTAGCTCAAAAAGGCTTCTGTGTTTTGCAGAAGCCTTTTTTTTTGTAATTTCAATAAGTTCAATCACCATATTTTTATGCAATTTTTCCAACGATAGAAAAAACTAAAAACATAAAAATATCAACTGCAACAATTGTGCTTCCAACTGGAGTTCCACACAAAATTGAAATGATTAAACCTATCATCGAGCAAAATACAGAAAAAATTGCAGAACAAATTGTAACGGACTTAAAACTTTTGAAAACTCTCATCGCAGAAATTGCCGGAAAAATCACGAGGGCGGAAATTAAAAGTGAACCAACTAAATTCATTGCCAAAACAATAATTATTGCGATTATAATTGCAATAACTAAATTATAAATTGAAGCATGAGTTCCAACTGCTTGTGCAAAATTTTCATCAAAAGTTACGGCAAAAATTTTATTATAAAAAATTATAAATGCAGCAATCACCAAAACAGAAAGTGCTGAGCAAAGCCAAACTTCGGTTTTTTTCAAAGTTAAGATTGATGTTGACCCAAAAAGCGTGCTGCAGACATCACCACTTAAATTTGAAGAAACAGAAAATATATTCATAATTAAATAACCAATTGCAAGAGAACCAACAGAAATCATAGCAATGGCGGCATCACCTTGAATTTTTGTATTTTTTCCAGTCTTTAAAAGCAAAATTGCACAAATTATCGTGATTGGTAAAACTAAAAACATATTATTTGAAAGATTTAAAACCGATGCAATGCAAATTCCTCCAAACGCAACGTGAGAAAGTCCATCACCAATAAAAGAAAATCTTTTTAGAACCAAAGTTACTCCTAAAAGTGAAGAACATAAAGAAATCAAAACTCCAACTATAAAGGCATATCGAACGAACGAAAAACTAAAGTATAGAATTAATTTGTCTATCATAATCTTTTACATCTCCAAAAAAAATTGTTTTTCCAATATGAAGAACGTGTTTTGCATATTTTAAGGCAGCTTCAACATCGTGCGAAATCATAATGATTGTGATTCCGTTTTCGTTTAATTTTTTTATAAGCGAATACATTTCTTCCGTAGCTTGAGGGTCAAGTCCCGTAATTGGTTCATCAAGCAAAAGCATTTTTTGAGTTGCACATAATGCTCTTGCAAGAAGAACTCTTTGTTGCTGTCCGCCGGAAAGTTCGCGATAACATTTTTTAGAAAGATTTGAAATTTCAAGTTTTTCCATAATATTATTAGCGATTTTTTTTTCTTCTTTGTTGTACCAAAATCTTTTTCCGCAGCGAGATTGACAACCTGAAAGTACAATTTCTTTTACGCTTGCAGGAAAATCTTTTTGAACATCAGTTTGTTGCGGAAGATAACCAATTTCATCTTTTAAAAGTCCATCTCCGGTTTGAATTGTTCCGGAAATTGGCTTTAAAAGATGCAAAAGTGTTTTCATTAAAGTTGTTTTTCCAGAGCCATTTTCGCCGAGAATGCATAAATAATCACCTTTTGTTACTTCAAAATTAATATTTTCTAAAATAACTTTTGAATTGTATCCTAAAGTTAAATTTGTGCATTTAAGTTGAGCCATAAAATCCTCTTTTTACTTTTAAAAATTTCAGTTTTAGATATGGAATTTATTTTGTGCTTGTTTCATCAACAACTTTTAAAGCAGTTTGAATCGTTTCAAGATTTTTTTGCATTTCGCTAATGTATGAAACTCCTGCAAAAGCTTGCCTAAGTGTTACTGATTGCATTGAATTCATTGTTAAAATGTTGCATTTAGGGCGTTTTGCATTTCCAATTACTGTTTTTGCAATTTTTTTATCACTATTTTCCAAAACAATTACAGCATTCAAATCAAGTTCGTTTAGTTTTTTAGCCAAAAAAGCAATAGTTTCAAAACTCGCTTCCGTTTCGGCAGAGCAACCTGCAAATGCGGCGAAATATTTCAAATCATAATCATCTAAAAGATAACGGAATGGAAATCTGTCGCAAAAAACTAGAGTTTTATTTTGTACTTCTCTTGTGATGGCATTAAAGCTTAAATCCATAGCATCAAGTTTTTTTAAATATTCTTCATATCTAGTTTGATATTCGCCAGCATTTTCCGGAATAAGCGAAATTAGAGTTTTTGTAAAATATTCGCAGATTATTTTTGCATTTTTTATAGAAAGCCAAACGTGTTCATCATATTCAAGTTCTTTTTCGTTTTTGGAATTAGAATCTTTGTTTTCAATTTGCATTCCTTCCACAATTTCTTCTTCTTTTATGTGATTTTTTAAAACTTCCATAAGATTGATTTTAATCATATTTTGGTTAGTAGGATTTTCTATTGCATCGTAAATCCATTTGTCGCTTTCTCCTCCAACGAACATTAAAACGTCACAATTTTTCAAAGTAATCATATCTGTTGCAGAAGGTTGATAACTGTGCAAATCTACACCATTTTTTACTAAAAGAGTTACAGTTGTTTTTGTGTCACCTTCTGTGTCAATTATGTTTCTAACCCAATCATATTCCGGAAAAATTGTGCAAACGATATTTACACGGTCGGAAGTGTCCATTTTTTTTGCTTTACAACTTAAAAAAAGTGAAGATGATAAAATTGCTATTAAAAATAAGATTTTTTTCAATTTAATTCTCCTATAAAAAAATCGAGTTTTAATTACGAGTTGCACAATCTTTGCAAATTCCATACAAAGTTGATTTTTCTTTATCAATTTCAAAACCTTGTGCATCTTCAAGATTTAAAATTAGTCTTTGTGCTGTAGAATTTTCCAAGTGAAAAATTTTTCCACAATTTAAACACGAAAGATGAATATGATTTCTGCAATTTTCAGTGTCTAAAAATTGAAAAAAAGATTCTTTAGAATTTTGCTTAGTTATTCTTTTTATTTTTTCTTCTTTTTCAAGTTCCGAGAGATTTCTGTAAACTGCACTTTTGCTGATATTTTCGTTTTTAAGTGCATCAGATATCTGTTTTGCAGTAAAACAAACATCTGGGGAATTTTTTAAAAAATTTAATAAAAGATTTCGTTGTTCAGTTTTGTAAGTCATTTTTGTAAAATTGCGACTCATTCGCAAATTACTGCAAATATAACGATGAAAATAAAAAACGTCAAGGGGAGAAGTATGAACTAGAAATGCATTTTGGAAAAAGAATGTCAGAAATAATTGATTCAAAGGAAAAGAAAATGATGTTGGAGTAAAAGGCGAAAGCGGTTTTATAGTTTCGTTCGGCGGACTTTTTTTGTTGTACATTGCAACGACTTGGCGAAGATGATTTTAGAAAAAAAATCCAAACTGCATATAAATGAAAAATATGTAATACGGATTAGGAATTTTTGGACTCTACTTTCAAAATAAGTGAGTGCAAAAAAGTTGTTGCATAATATTTGTATTTTTTTAACGTATTTTCTATTTTAAAGATCGTGTTTCAGTAAAACAATTTTCATTAGGGGACAGACCCCTATGAAAATTGTTTCCGTTCAGTCTTACTTTGCCTACTTGTCGGCAGATGGTTGTCGAAACTACCATAATTTTACAAAAAGTAATTCCTGAATTTTGATTTCAAACTTAAACGTTTACGTTAATGTCTATTCATTTTTGTGGTATTTTGCATTTTATCTTTTTTATTTCAAAAGAATCTTCTTTAATGTATTATTAACTTATGTACTTTTTTATGTTGATTTTAGGAATTTTAGGTGGAGTTTCTTTTGCAGTTCAAGGTCCGGTAAATTCGGCTTTAGGAAAAAAAACTGACGTTTTTCAAGCATCATTAATTTCTTTTTTTGGTGGAACGTTAATTTCATTGCTAATTGTTCTTATTTTTGCAAAAGGTAGTTTTTCTCTGCTGAAAAATGTAAAATTTTGGCAAATTCTTGGAGGCATTTACGGTGTAGTAAATGTTTGTGTAACTGTTGCTGCTATTCCTGTTTTAGGAGCCGCATTAACTTTGACAATCATAATGTTTGGTCAAATTTTAGCAGGATGTTTGATAGATAGTTTCGGATTTTTTGATATTCAAAAAACAAATTTTACTATTTATAAATTTTGTGGAATTTTAATTTTTATAGTCGGAATTATTTTAATTTACTTTGGAAGTGTAAAAAAAACTTCTTGTAAAAATGAAAAGCAAGATTTTCAAAATAAAATAGAAAAATCCAAAAATAATATAAAAACTCTTTTTATGATTGTGCTTTCTCTTATTGCAGGAATTTTAGGAGCAATGCAATCTCCAACAAATGGTTCTCTTGCAAAACTTGTAGGAAACTGGGAAAGTACATTTATTTCATTTTTAATAGGGACTTTAACTTTATTTTTAATAGTTTTAATCATAAATAAGGGTAAATTAAAACCTATAAAAAGTGTCGGTGTAAAACCATGGATGCTTATTGGCGGATTATACGGCGTTTTGGGAATATTTTTAAATTTATACGTTGTTCAATTTTTGGAAACAACAATTTTAGTTTCATGTAGTATGATTGGACAACTTTCTTGTGGACTTTTTATTGATACATTTGGTTTGATTCAAACAGAAAAAAGAAAGATTAATATTTTGCGAATTTTTGGAATTTTAGTTATTGCTTTGGGAATTTTTATTTATGGAAAAATCTAACAAATAATAAAAGGGATTGTTTCAAAAAAAATGAAATGTACTGGTTAGTTCCTTTCCTATTGGCAGATAGATAGAAAGTCAGTGTCAGCCATATTCTAAACTTATTAGGCAGTCCATTTTGAAAGACATTTTATCTCTGAAATTGACATTTTATAGTGCAATTTATCGAAAAATTGTTTATATAATTATAAGTTCGATATTTTCCTTCATCATTTAAAATAGGATTATATTGTGGATTTATTATTTTATTGTAAATAAAACTTGCGTTTAGAGATAGATAAGGTAAAATATACCACATTTCTTCAATCCCCTATGTTAAAATTTGCTCTAAATGCTATGTAATATCTGTTTTCATAATATTGAGTTGTTTGTTTATTGGCTTCAATTGCTTTTGACCAAATATAGTTATTATCGGGATTGTTTCTTTGAATAAAAAAAAATCGTAACCATGGTGACTATACAAAGTAAAGGAAAGAATTTGATTATTTTTACCATAACCATACCCACTTCCAAGTCATTGACCTTTGTTTGTATAACCTTGTGTAATTTGACCATGAGTTCCGTAATTATAAGCACTTTTATACCAAAGTTCATAACCTCTAGAAACTTCAGAACTATTCCATTCAAATTCTATGAGAGTACGTGGATTTTTCTTTTTTGAAACTTCAACTGACTTTTTCATTCCTACAGTGTACGATAATGCATGGAAAGGATAGCGTTCGTATTCATGCAAAGTAAATTCATTAACAAGAAAATCCTTTTAAAACGGTGGCGCGTACGTAATTGTAAAACCGGAAATTTGATTATGATTATTTGAGTTGTTGTTATCAAAATAATCTGACTCAGAAAGTTTTCCTACCCAAATTGCATCTGTTCCAAAACCAACTGTAAAATTGTACCAATTCCATCTTCTGCGTCTCCATAGTCATAATTCCAAAATGCAAAATCTTTGAGCAGAGTCTACAACAGTCCACCAATATCCATATTCACTTGCTTTTCCTTTGTAGAGAGTTGATGTCATACTTTCTGCTTTTTGATAATCAAAACTCAAATTTTGACTAAAACTAACTTGAGGCTTCAAAGTTAATTCAAAATCTTCAATTCTTGCTCCTGTTGTAAAAGCAGTGTTATATTCTTTTCCTTGCCAAAGAGCACCATTATTTATGCCAAAAGGTGCTTTTGTATTGTAATTTGAATACCATTGTGGACCATAGATTTTATAGGAAACTGAAGTGTTTATTCCTTTTGTGAACCAATTCTTATTTGCAGAATTTATCTGCACAAACATCAAATAAAATTTCTTCATCAAAATCTGATATTTCTTCAGTCTGAAAATTCCAAGAACTATTACTCAATGTTCTGTAATTTAGATAATTTCTGTTTGTTGTACCGGTTAATGAAAGAAAGTTATAATAGTTTTCTTTGACAGAATCGTGGGCTTCTTGGGCATTCAAAAATAAATCTGTCAAAGTAATAGGAAAAATATGAAAAAAGATTGGTTCTAAATTGCCAAATTTTGAAAATTAATTCGGGAATGAAATTTTTACAAAAAAAGATATTTTATATGGAATAAAAACAATTTTGCTAAAAACTTGCATTCTGTGAATTTTTTCTGTAATTTTTTTGTTCGGATTTTCTACTTTTTTTGTGATTTTTTGTAAGAGTTTGTTTAGAAAAAAAAGGCCAAAACTTTTTATTCGGTTTTAGCCTTTTCAAAAAAAATTATTTAGTTGATTCGTTTATAGTGTCAATAATTTCCGGAAATTTCCATTTTAATGTATTTCTGTCAAAAAATCCGAATCTTTCACTTTCTGTTTTACTTGGTGCAAAACTACCGTTATCCCAAAGAATA
The DNA here is from genome assembly GCA_964541735.1 of uncultured Treponema sp. Lineage (GTDB taxonomy): Bacteria > Spirochaetota > Spirochaetia > Treponematales > Treponemataceae > Treponema_D. The sequence goes on along the minus strand of CAZIQK010000008.1, from coordinate 46,215 downwards.
CTTGTGATTCCATATTTTCTAGAATGTGAAAGGAAAAAATTAAACCATTTTACTCGTTCGTCTAAATTATCCTTATTTGTTGCTCCATATTCACCAATAATTACAGGAATTCCTTTTGAAATAAAAGATGCATTTAAATTATTAAAAGTAGAAGCCAAAGTATTCTGATGTCTTGTTGTAAAATTAGAAGAACCTCCGCCTTGCATAGCAAAATCGTAAGGGTCATACATATGAACAGAAATTATGAGTTTTCCATCTTCATCATCTTTTGGAAGTCGAAATTCTTTTGCAAGTGCAGAATCTACAGCGGCTCTAAGACCGGGAATCATCACATATCGTTTTTTGTTATTTCCCCCGGTTGCACGAATTGCGTCTAAAGCAATTTGATTTAATTTATTCAAAGTTTCAGAAGCATCTTTATAAGTGCTAGAATAAACATCATTCCACCATTCGTTATTTGTTCCACACAAACGAGGTTCATTCATAGTTTCAAAAATAAGATGTTCATCATAACCATTATTAAAAGCAGTTCCAATTTGAGTCCAAACATTTAGTAAAAATCTTGCAGATTCTTCATAATTTGTTGAATTTGGATAATATCCGCTACATTGAGGCATTGCAGTTGGTTTTCCGTAACAGTCGTGATGTGAATTTAAAATAACATACATATCATTTTCAATTGCCCAATCGACAATTGTTTTTACACGACTCATCCATTTTGGATCAATCGTATAATTTTTATCGATTATGTGATTTGCCCAAGATGTTGGAATTCTAAGTGTTTTAATGCCGGATTTTGAAATTGCTTCTATCATCGCTTTTGTTGTCATTGGTTGGTGCCAACTTGTTTCTGATGATAATGATTTTGAACCTGTTGCATCTAAAGTATTTCCCAAATTCCAACCAGTTTTCATATCTTTTACTGTTTGAAGAGCAGAAACTCCGTTAAAAGTTTTTGAGCCAGAATCTTTTACTGCTTTTTTTGTGTTAAATTTAAGAGTAGGATTTCGTGCAAAAACAAAATTAAATACAAATAAAAATAAAATTCCAAAAAATAAATGTTTTTTTCTCATTATGAACCTCTTTAGAAAACCTCTAAAAAACTAGAACAACTATGTTGTCACTTTTAGAGGTAACTCTGAAAATGCGATGTTTTAAATTATAAAACTTTTTAAAGTATAAAAGGATACTACAAAAAACGCAAGAAAACGATTTTTTAATTAGGGGTTGCCCAAAAAGAATAAAAACGGTGGTTGTTGAGCAATGTTGAAAAAACTAAAACTTTAGAATCTATTTTTAACCTGCATAAACACTGTGCAGGTAAAAAAAACTAATCAAAATGTTAAAACCTCCAACCTGCACACTAATTTTACTTTGTAAAATTAGCATAAAATGCTTTTTCTGCTTGTGTTTCTTAATGCATAGTAGGAAAAAATGTTTCACATTTTTTATTTTTATTTAACACAGGAATGAAACACTACGCACTTGCTTGTGTTTCTTAATGCACATCATTATAGTTTGAAATATGAAAAGTCGGACAATTCCTATTATTTTTATTGTTATTGCTTTTGTTTTAGTAGGAAGCTTTTTTATAACTCGAAAATTTGTTGAAAAAAAAGATAATTCTCTTACAAGGGCAAAAATCATAACTCCAAAATCATCAGAAGTAAAAGAATCTGAAGCCGAAATGCAAGGTACATCACTTTCTTTTGAAAAATACGAAACATTTGTACCTCTTCTTACTGGCGAAACTTTAATTAGTACGTTGACATTTGATTTTAATAACGATGGTTATGATGATGAAGTTATTGTTGTAAAAAATTCTCATTCGCAGTTTTTTGTAATTGTTCCTGGCCTTTACAATTCTGAATCTGGAAATTATGAACGTCTTGAACCAATCCAAACTCGATTTTCCAGAACAAAGGCATTTTCATATATTGGAATAGATTTAATTGGTGAACATAAAAATTCTTTTGTTTATCAAGGAATTGATAATGATGGAAATTACGTTTTAAAAGCGTATAATTTTGAATCGAATGAAGGTAAAAATGAATTCGTAAACATTGCAGATTTTTCTTCCGATGGAACAATTTTTATTCAGCAAACAGAACGTTCCGAATCTTATTCACTTGGCGTTTCTAATGGAGAAAGTTTTTCAATTTGGGTTTATAAATCTGAAATTTTAGAAGATGAAAATCAAAAAAATAAAACTGCAAATAATCAAATTCAACAAGAATATAGATGGAATAAATCTACAAATCATTATGAACTTTTTCAACAAATAAGAGTTACGGCAGGAAAAGTTGCGTCAAAAGCACTTTCTCAGATTCAAGATGGAACTGTCGAAACTTTTGCCAATTTTTTGAATGGACTTTGGTATAAAACTTCAAACACAGATGGTGATGTTCGTTATATTTTCTTTGATTATGATGAAAAAGAAATCATTTTGTTTAGAAGCGATATTCAAGAAGTTTACGAATGGGAAGATAACAAAGTTCGTCATAATGGAATTTATCTTACAACTGTAAATACTGATATTACAAATTTGCATCGTCGGTTTGATGTGTCTCTTGTAAATATTGATGAAATTCGTATTACTGTGCGTGATGATATTAACTTGGTTATAAAAGAAACTTCATTCTGGGATGGGCAATACAAAAAGTTAAGTTCTCAAAAGGCATTTTTTACGACAACAGAAGTTTCTGATTTGCAAACATTTTCTAAAGCATTAAAAAAAGGTCCTAGTTGGACAACTGCAGATGCTCAAAATTCACTTTCGTTTGATGATTATACTTATAAAGTTCAAACTTCAGATTCTGTTGAAACAGGAATTTATTCGTTACTTTCAGTTGGAAATTCAACTGTAATTCAATTTCGTTCTAACTCAAGTGAATCTTTGCTTTTAAATCTATATACATTGGAATTTGGTAAAAAAACAATCACCGAAACTGTAAAACGAAAAACAGTCGAAAAAGTTATTACAGATTATGATACAATTATTTTTACTCCAGTAAGAATTACTCCAACAGAAGTTTTTCCATCTGAAGGATTCACTTTTACTTTTGTAAGAGTTGTAGAGTAAAAATATAATTTTTTTTGATTGACACCAAAAAAGTGAAGATACAGAATTCAACGAATTTTTTTTGTAAAAGTTCAAAATAAAAATAAAGAAGATTTAACTTCAGAGCAATCAAAAATCCTACTCAACTTGATATAGATGATTATTGGACTAGTTGAGAAACAGAGTGTAAAGAAAATTCTTACTCAGTTACGAGCGAAAACGAAACTGTCTTTTTACAATGAGGGAGATTGCTTCAACACTTTAAATTTATTTTTAGGGACTGTCCCTACGTGAGTAAAAATGCATTCTTGTAAAAGAATATATTGTGTAGTTCGCATGTAGGTCTGTCCCCTCATAAAATTCCGCATCTCTATTTCCTAATTCTTTAAAATGTGAAGTATTCCACATCTTAAAAAAAAATGTTATACTAATCTGCTATGAACGCTAATGAACTTCGCTCAAAATATATTGAGTTTTTTAAGTCAAAAAATCATGTTGAAATTTCAGGTCAATCTTTAATTCCTGAAAATGATCCTTCTGTTTTGTTCACAACTGCGGGAATGCATCCTCTCGTTCCTTATCTTTTGGGAGAACCTCATCCTGCCGGAACACGTCTTACAGATTATCAAAAATGTATTAGAACTGGTGATATTGATGAAGTTGGCGATCCAAGTCATCTTACTTGTTTTGAAATGCTTGGCAACTGGTCGCTTGGTGATTATTTTAAGAAAGAATCAATCGCTTTTTCTTATGAATTTTTAACTAGTCCAAAATGGCTTGGTTTAGATTCTCGAAAAATTTCTGTAACAGTTTTTGCCGGTGATGAAAATGCCCCTCGTGATGAAGAAGCGGCTCAAGCTTGGAAAGATAACGGAATGCAGGAAGATAAAATTGCATATCTTCCTGCAAGCGATAACTGGTGGGCAGCAGGTCCAACCGGTCCTTGTGGTCCCGACACCGAAATTTTTTACTGGGTTGGAGAAGGATTTCCTCCTGTTGGTTCAAATAAAGGTACTGACAGTGCAAATTGGATGGAAATTTGGAATAATGTTTTTATGCAATTTAATAGAATTGATGAAAAAACTCTAGAACCTCTTCCAAAAAAGAATGTTGATACCGGAATGGGACTTGAAAGAACAAATTGTATTTTACAAGGAAAAACATCAGTTTATCTTACAGAAGTTTTTGAACCAATCATCAAAATAATAGAAAATCTTTCCGGTTATAAATATGGAACAAACGAAGAAAAAGATTGTTCTGTTAGAATTATTGCAGATCATTCTCGTTCGGCAACTTTTATTTTAGGGGACCAAAAAGGCGTTACTCCGGATAGAGTTGGTGCCGGTTATGTTTTGCGCCGTTTAATTCGTCGTGCAGTTCGCCATGGAATGAAACTTGGAATTGAAAAAGATTTTATGTCTGAAGTTGCAGAAGTTGTTGTTGAAAATTTCAAAAATGCATATCCGGAACTTGAACAAAATAAAGAAAAAATCACTTCAGAACTTGCAAAAGAAGAAGCAAAATTCCGCGTTACACTTAAAAAAGGTGAAGCGGAATTCCAAAAAATGTTGCCAAATCTTAATAAAAATCCTAAAAAAATTATTTCAGGAAAAGTTGCATATAATCTTTATGAAACATATGGTTATCCTTTGGAACTTACTCAAGAACTTGGAAAAGAAAATGGTTTTACAGTTGATATAGACGGTTTTAAAGAAGCTGAAAGAAAACATCAAGAAGCTTCAAAAACGGCAGAAGCCGGCAAAGCTAAAGGTGGAATTGCTGAACAATCTGAAATTGCAACAAAATATCACACTGCGACACATCTTTTACAACAAGCATTAGTTGATGTTTTGGGAGAACAAGTTGCTCAAAAAGGTTCAAATATCAATTCTGAAAGAATGCGTTTTGATTTTACTTTTGAACGGGCTATGACAAAAGAAGAAATTCAAAAAGTTCAAGATATTGTAAACGAAAAAATAAAAGAAGATTTACCGGTTACAATGGAAGTTATGACTCTTGATGAAGCTAAAAAAGAAGGTGCTCGTGCGTTGTTTGTAAATAAATACGGTGAACAAGTAAAAGTTTACACAATCGGGCGTGATTCAAAAAAAGATTGGTATTCAAAAGAAGTTTGTGGTGGTCCTCATGTTCAACATACAGCACAAATTGGCGATTTTAAAATTGTAAAAGAGCAATCTTCTTCGGCAGGCGTTCGTCGAATAAAAGCTGTAATTTCTGATGGTCTGCCGTTGGAAAAATAAAATTCTACTTTTTAATTGTAATAAGTAACCTTTTTAGGTAAAAAAATGTTATAATTTGTAGGGAATTACTTTAAAGATAAAAAAAGGATAAATAATATGAAAAAACTGATACTTTCTTGTTTCGTACTTCTTTCTTCATTTGGAGTTATGTTTGCACAAGCAGATTTACAACCAGTGGTAGTCGTAAAATTAAATAAAAATGAATCTATCACTGTAAAACAAATAAAATCGCGTGTTTCAATTTACGAAAAGCAGATGGGACGTACACTTTCTGGTGACGACAGAAAAAAGATTTTAGACACTCTTGTCGATGAAAAATTGATGCTTCAAGCGGCCTCAAAAGTAGGAATTAGTATTCCGGATAGTAGCGTAGATCAATATTTTGTACAATGGATGAGTCAACAAGTTGGACAGAATCTTTCAGAAAAAGAACTTGGTGATCTTATAAAAAAGACTCAAGGCGTTTCTATGGACGAATTCCTTGTTTCTCAAGTTGGAATGAATGTTGCAGACTATAAAGCATATTTAAAAAATCAACTTATAATTCAGCAATATGTTGTTCAACAAAAGCAAGCAGAAGTTCAAAAAGTTGCTGCAACTGATGAAGAAATTAGAATGTATTATGAAAGTAATAAAGCTTCTTTTGTTATGAATGATACGATGAAACTTTTTATGTGTATTGTTCCAAAAGCAAGTGATACAGATGTTGCAAAAAATAAGGCAAACGAACTTAGAAATAAATACGTAGATAAAAAACTTACAGGTGAACAACTTACAGTTCAAGCTCAAGCCGCAAATTCTGGTTATCAAGCGGGAGAAATTTTAATTCCAAAAACAGAAGTTGGTGCTCAAGCATATGGATTTTCATATTCTGGACTTTTAAATCTTTTTGACCGAAACGAAGGTTATATTTCTGATGTTCAGGAAACAACAACAGATTATCGTTTTGTTGTTGTTCTAAAGAAATATTCAGCAAAAATGCTTTCTTTAAGTGATTCTGTTCAGCCAGAATCAACTGTTACAGTTTATCAATATATAAATCAGAATTTGTCATATCAAAAACAAATGGCGTTTTTACAAAATGCCGCTCAAGAGTTGGCAGATTCTTATGATACACCAGAAAATGTTGAATGGAAAAAATCTGGCGATGATCTTTTAAAACTTTTAGGTTGGAGCAATTAAGTGTCTCGCAGGGAAGAAAGAATCATTGCATTTCAAGCAGTTTATTCTTGGGATGTTAATAAAGTTCCTTTAGATGAACTTTTGAAATTTACTTGGGCAAAAAAAAATTCTGAAAAGGAATCACCGGAAAAAGACGATTCAAATGATGAAAAATTATTTGCAAGTTTAATTGTAACTGGAACAATCAATAATATCGAAAAAATAGATGAATTGATTGTTTCTCATTTGAATGGAAAATGGTCAAAAGATAGAATAAATAAAGTTGCACTTGCTATTTTAAGAACTAGTATTTACGAAATCAAATTCCAAGAAGGTTCTAATCCAAAAATTGTAATTGATGAGGCAATAAATATTGCAAAACAATACGGAGCAGAAGATTTATTTAAGTTTATAAATGCTGTTTTGGATAAAATTGGAAAAGAAAACGGTGCAAACGCATAAATTATTTTTTAAAATAAGTATTTTTCTTTTTGTAATTTTGTTCTGTTTTAGTGCTTGTAGTATTAAGGCAGAACAAAAATCTTTAACTTCACAGTTTGATTCAATTGATGCGCTAATTCAGCAAAATCAAACCGCTGATGCATTAAAACTTTTACGAAAAACAGAAAAAAAAGTTTTCGATTCTTGGTCGTACATCGGAATTTACAAAAGATATAAAAATCTTGGTGAAACAGAAAGTTGTGAAAAAATCTTAAAAAAAGCATTGAAAAAAAATAGCGAAAATCTTGAGTTAAATGCAGTTTTTGTGAATTTTTTAATCCATCAAAATAGAATTGATGATGCTCAAAAATATTCTGAAAAATTAATTGGAACAAAATTCGGTTCGTTAAATTCGGAAGTTGTTCTAAAAAAAACTTTTCAAGAAATTTCAAATCAAAAAGAATTGCAAAATTATGATTTTTTTACAAAAAAAGAATTTTACAATGTTTATTTAGAAGCATATCAAGAAAGTAAAAATCCTCTTTGGATAAAAAATTGTGCAATCATAAATCTTACAAATGGATTATTTTCTAACGCGGCTGCTTTAAATCCTCATTTTTACACGAATGCCGATGATGCTTATTTTTGGGCTTTAGTTTTATATGATGCCGGATTTTTTTACGATGCGATTGAAGCATCTAAAATTTCTGAAAAATATTTAAATGATTATCAAAATAAAAATCTTCTAAAAGTTTCAGATGTAAAAATTTATTCATTGCAATCTGACTCGTACATTGCACTTTCTGATGTAGAAAATGCTGAACGTGAGCGTCAAAAAATAATCATAAACATTGATAATTTAAAACTTCAAAAAGATGATGACAATTTTTTACCATATATTTATGTAAACAGTGCAATTTATGCAAAAAATCAAGGAAATAACGAAAACTGTGCGGATTTGCTTTTTTATGCAGTAAATCATTGGAAAGATTTTGTTCCTGCGTTAATTTTATATGCTGACTTTGCTTACGAGTCGAACCTAGAGAGAGAAGAAGATTCAGAAATAAAAGCTTTACGAAAAGCCGGAATTCAATCTTTGGAAATGGAAAAATATGACAATCAAAGGAAGATACCTCTTAGTGATGCTCTTTACAGAATTGATGAAAGTTTAAAAACAACAAAAAATCCGTATCTTTATATAAAAAAAATAGATTTGCATTATAAAACAGATAAATCTCTTTCTGAAAAAGATAAATTGCGAGAATTATGGAAAATTCTTGAAGATAGTTATTCTGAAGATGAAAAATATAAATCACTTTTAATGCAATATGCAATCACTTATCTTTTAAATATAAAACAAGAAGATGAAGCGTATAATCTTTTTTCAAAATATATAATTGAACATATTGATTATGATAAAAATAAAAATTTTTTGGAACAAGTGACTCTTAATGTTTCTTCTATAGATTTGCCTATGGCTGAACTTGGGGCGTATTTTGCGATAAAAAAACAAAGATTAGATGAATCAATTAGAATGTATGAATATATTGTTTACGAAAGTAGTACAAATGTAAATGAAATTTCTGTTTTTGCATCTTCTGCGTCTTGTATGAATCTTGCTGATTTATATTTTTCTTATGGCCGACGAGAAAGAGCTTTGGAACTTTATGGAAAATTAGCGGGGCGAGAAATCAATAATAAAATTCGTTCTAATATTTATTTAAGAATTGCAAAAATTTATAAGGAATCTGGAAATATTCAAGATGCATTGCGTTCGGCTGAATATGCAATTTCGATAAACCCTGAAAATGTAAAGGCTTCTTTTTTGAAAGATGAATTAAGACAATAAAAATGGTGATTTTTAGAAATAAAATCACCATTTTTATTTACATTATTTTTTATTCAATAATTGCGATAATATCTGACATTTTTAGAATTAAATGTTCTTCGCCATCTATTTTAATTTGTGTTCCTGCATATTTATCGTACATAATTTTGTCACCTTTTTTTACAGTAACTTTTTCATCTTCTGTACCTGGACCAACTTCTACAACAGTTGCAGTTTGAGTTTTTTCTTGAGCTGCTTCCGGAATAATAATTCCACTTGCTGTTTTTGTTTCTGGTTTTTCATTTTTTACAAGAACTCTGTCTGCTAATGGTTTAATTTTCATATTTACACCTTCTAAATAAATTGATATTTTAATGAATTCTAAGATTCATATTTTAAATATAATAATAAAAAATCATAACGGCAAGATTTTTTTTATCTTTTATCTGATTACCAATGACCACTTGCTCCACCGCCACTAAAATGGCCTCCGCCGCCGGAAAAACTGTTTCCACTTGTAAAAGTGTGATGATTTTGATTTGTATGAGGAACTCCATTTACATAAACTGTTTTTCCTTTATTTTTTATAGCCAAAATGAAAACGAAAATCACAAATGCAAACCATATTATTAGAAAAACTATAAAATATACATTTTCATCGGAAGAGTCTTCATTTAAAACATCTTCTGAAACAAGTTCGGCATTATTACTTGCAATTCCTCCCATATTTTGAATGCCTTTTAAAATTCCTTCACTATAATTTCCATTTTTAAATTCAGGAATAATAACATTTCGTATTATGAGTCCGCATTTTGCGTCGGTTAGTGATGATTCAAGTCCATCTCCAACTTCAATTCGTACAAAGCGTTCATCAAGTGCAACTACAAGAATTGCACCGTTATCGTCTTTTTCTGAACCGAGTTTCCATTTTTCAGCAGTTTTTATGCTAAAATTTTCGATACTTTCACCTTCAAGAGAGTCTATCGTTAAAACTGCCATTTGAATTTCTGTTGAATTTTCTAGTGATTTTAAATAATTTTCTATTTCGACTCTATCTTTTTCGTTGATAATTTTTGCATTATCATTTACGTATCCTGTTAATGAAGGAATTTCCAGTGAAAATAAAAATATATTTGTTATGAAAAGTGAAAAAAAGATTGATGTAATTTTTTTTAGTTTCATATTATGCTCCTAAAATCACTAATCCGTCCGGAAGTTCGTTAGGATTTTCGTCTTCGCAAGGAAAATTTTCTTCCAAAAGTTTTCCGCATTTTTCGATTGCATTTATAAACGCTTCTGTTGTGTTTTTATTTTTGATTTCTTCTGCAAGTTCATCTGCAATAAGATTCCATAAATCTTGACTGATTTTAGACGAAATTCCAGAGTCTGCAATAATTCTAACTTGTCTTTCCATATATGAAATAAAAATTAGAATTCCAGAATTCGTTTTTGTTTGATAAATTCCGCTTTCGGTAAAATATCGCATTGCTCTATTTGTGACACATTGTTTTTTTACTGATGATGGAATAATTAATCTGTCGATAGAAGGAATGTTTGCTAAATAAAATGCAATCAAAACTGAAGCAAAACTTGTGATGATGTAAAAATATGGCAAAATATGAGAAGGTTCATGTTGCCAATAAATCATTCTGTAAATGTTTAAAATTTTTGGAGAAAGTGGCAACAAAATGATTAAAATTAAAAATGCAAAACAATCTGCACAAAGCAATTCCCAAAAAGAGTAGTGGGCACTTTCAGGTGTGATGGCAATTGCAATTTCGCCAGATGTTTTAGATTCTGCTTTTTTTACAGCATCTTTTATTTTTGAAAAATCTTCATCTTTTAAATTTATTTTTTTTAATAAAGTTTTATATTTCATAGATTTCCTTTTTTTTATGATTTTTTACTCAAAACTTACAGTTGGAGCATTTTGAGCTTCACTTGACGCAGAAAAATATTGTTTTTTATCAAATCCGCTCATATTTGCAATAATACTTGCCGGAAATTTTCTGATAGAAGTGTTGTATAATTTTGCCGCTTCGTTATAACGAGTTCTTGCAACTGTAATTCTGTTTTCTGTTCCTTCGAGTTGGTCTTGAAGTGAAAGAAAATTTTCATTTGCTTTTAATTCCGGATATGCTTCTGAAACTGCCATAAGCCTTTGCAAACTTGAAGAAAGTGCATCTTGAGCTTGCTGAAATTTAGCAAAAGATTCAGGATTATCAAGAACTTCTGAACTTATGTTGATTTGAGCTGCTGCTGCGGAACGAGCTTTTGTTACTGCTTCAAATGTTTCTTGTTCGTGTTTTGCTGCACCTTTTACAGTAGAAACTAGATTTGGAATCAAATCTAATCGTCTTTGATATTGATTTTGAACATCTGACCAAGCAGATTCTACGTTTTCTTCTTGAGTTACAAAATTATTGTAAGTTCCTTTAAAACAAGAATAGCAACCCAAAATACAAACTAAAATAATTGCAATTATAATAAAAGCTTTTGATGATTTTTTCATAAACAATCCTTAAAAATATTTTTTTAAAATAAGTTTTAATAAATTTACTAATTATGATTTATTTTAGTCAATTAAAAATTATAAATGAAGAATAAAAATGAGGAATTGTGATAGTTTAGTCTCCAATTGAAATCACCGAGCGATAATGCATTAAAAATTTCAAAAGGCATTCAAATATAATAGGGGTCTGTCCCCTCGTGATATGAGCAAACATAATAGGGGGTCTGTCCCCTCGTGATATGAGAAATATGAATTAAGAATATTTTTACTTGTGATAAATGAATCTTTGTTGTTGCAAATAAATGCATTTTTCCTTCCAAAAAACTAAAGTTGAAGAAACTTATTTTTCAATATAGAATAGAAATCAGATTTATATATTTTTGAGGTAATTTTATGAATAATTTTATTTTTTTAGGACCTCCAGGTGCTGGAAAAGGTTCTTTGGCTGTAAAAGTTGCAGAAGAATACAAAATTCCGCACATTTCTACTGGTGATATTTTCCGTGCAAATATAAAAGCTCAAACTCCACTTGGAGTAAAAGTAAAAGCTATTATTGATTCCGGTTCTCTTGTTAGTGATGAACTTACTTTTGAACTTGTAAAAGACAGACTTTCTCAAGAGGATTGTAAAAACGGTTATATTTTAGACGGTTTTCCACGCACGATTCCTCAGGCAGAAATGTTGGAAAGTCTTGTTTCTGATATAAAAGTTGTAAATTTTGTTATTAAAGATGATGTTGTAATTAGAAGACTTTCTACTCGTCGAGTTTGTAAATCTTGTGGTGCAAATTACAATGTTCTTACCTTAAAACCAAAAGTTGAAGGTGTTTGTGATAAATGTGGTGGAGAACTTTATCAGCGCGATGATGATAAACAAGAATCTATTTTGCACAGAATGGATGTTTATCGTGAACAAACAGAACCATTAATTCAGTTTTATATGGAAAAAGGAAAAATCACAGATTTAGACGCTTCTATAGAAACTGATGTGCTATTAAAGAAGTTCGAGGAAATTTTTAAGAAATAAAAATTTAAATTTTTATATGTAAAGAAAAATATGTCATGCGGATTTGATTTTATTAACGCAAAATTTGTGAATATCTATAGATATAGGCTAAAGTTCGAATTTTGCGGAGCGTTGAACGCGAAAAGTGTAAGGTTGTTTATAGCAGACTTATACTGTTAAATAACTTCTAATCCGTGTTTTTGACGGGCATAAATGCGGTTCTTAGGTTATGTCTGGGGAAAAGTTTTAATTTATGTAAAAGTAAATAAAATGCATTTTACATTTGGCATAATAAGTATTTCTTATGAAAAAGACGTCGGTGAAAATTTAAATTCTTCACTAGCGTCTTTTTTAATTTGTATAGCATAATTTTTCTTAAAGTGTTAGTATTTTCTAACCTAAGGAAGTGAATCAGATGATACGTTTAAAAACAAAAGATGAAATTGATGGTATTAGAAAATCTTGTCATATTACTGCTGATATGTTTAATGAAATTATCCCAAAAATTCATGCCGGAATGAGTACCTGGGAGATTGATAAACTTTTTAAAGATTATATTTTTGCTCACGGGGGAACGCCTGCTTGGTATCATGAAGATTATCCGGGAGCAGTTTGCATCAGTGTAAATGAAGAAGTCATACATGGGCTTCCTTCAAAAAAGAAGATTATAAAAGAAGGTGATTTAGTAAGTCTTGACGTTGGAATTGATTTAAATGGTTATATTAGCGACACAACTCATTCTATTTTAATTGGAAATGTTAAACCTGAAGTAAAAAAACTCAAACAAGTTACTGTAGAATGTTTAAAAGCCGGAATTGAAGCGTGCAAAGTCGGAAATAGAATTAAAGATATTGCAGATGCTGTTTATGGAATTGCTTCTGCTCATGGTTATGGAGTTGTTTACGATTATTGTGGGCATGGAGTTGGACTTGAAGTTCACGAAGATCCAAGTGTTCCTAATTGTCCTTTTAGAGGGCCAAATCCACGAATTAAACCCGGAATGGTTTTAGCTATTGAACCAATGATAAATCTTGGAACTGCAGATGTAGAAACTTTGGATGATGGTTGGACTGTTGTTACTTGTGATGGAAAAGTTAGTTGCCACGAAGAACATACTGTTGCAATTTTTGATGACCACACAGAAGTTTTAACCGATTTGGATTATTGTGGAAAATCAGTTTTGAAAGAATAGTATCCCTAAGAAAATAGTGTTATCCGTCGTTTTTTTTAGTAACCTTTTTTCATAAATGTTATTATCTTTAAAAAAACAAGAAAGATTTTATTCTTTGTAGTTTAAGAGAGGTAATATAAATATGAAAAAAGGTTTTAAATTTATTTGTGGTCTTTCATTTTTGTTATTTTCTTCAACGTTGGTGTTTGCTCAATCTCCTAAAAAAGTAGATTCATCTTCACTTGCGGTTGTTGAAGCTTTTCAAAATACATTTCGTTCGATAAGTGATCAACTTCTTCCTTCTGTTGTAGAAGTTGATGTTATTGAAACACAAACAGTTGTAAATCCATTTAATAATTTTGGTTGGCCTTTTGGCGATTTTTTTGGAAACGGACAAAGTGATGATGGAAAATCAAAAAATGGAACTACAGAACGAGAAGTTCAAGGACTTGGTTCCGGAGTTATTGTAAGAAGAACCGGAAATACACTTTATGTACTTACAAATAATCATGTGGCGGGTTCAGCTACAAAGATTTCTGTAAAATTAAATGATGGACGTGAATTTGAAGGAAAGCTTGTTGGAAGAGATGAACGAATGGATGTCGCTTTAGTTTCTTTTGAAAGTTCAGATTCTTCTATTCCAGTTGCTACTCTTGGCAATTCAGATAAAGTTCAACCAGGTGATATTTGTCTTGCTTTTGGTGCTCCACTTGGATACAGTCAATCTGTAACTCAAGGAATTGTAAGTGCAGTTGGACGAAGCGAAAGTCATATGTCTGCAATTAGTGATTATATTCAAACTGACGCGGCAATCAACCAAGGAAATTCCGGCGGTCCTCTTGTAAATATTTATGGTGAAGTAATTGGAATTAACACTTGGATTGCTTCTCAATCTGGCGGTTCAGTTGGCTTAGGATTTGCAATTCCAATTAATAATATAAAAGATTCTATTGATTCATTTATAAAAGATGGAAAAATGACTTACGGTTGGGTTGGAGTTTCTTTGCTTGATGTAAACAACGACTTCAAAAAAGAATTAGGCGTAGAAGATACAGAAGGTGCTTTTGCTGCAGAAGTATTCACAAATTCTCCATCATATAAAGGTGGAATTAAACCTGGTGATTTTATTGTTGAGTTGAATGGAAAAAAAGTTAAGAGCGTAAATCAACTTGTTCGCGATGTAGGAAATTTAAAAGTTGGTTCTACAGCGACATTCGCCGTTATTCGAGGCGGAAAACTTATTCCATCAATCACGATAAAAGTTGAAGCTCGTGCAAACGATAACGAAATTCAAAATAGTAAGATGTGGCCAGGATTTATTGCAGTTCCTCTTACTGATGATGTACGTAAACAAGTACAAATTGATGATAAAAAAGTAAAAGGTGTTGTAGTTTCTAATGTAGAAGCAAAATCTCCGGCTGCAAGTTTACGTTTACAAAATGGTGATGTAATTACTGCTGTAAATGGAAAAACTGTTAAAAACTTAAAAGAATTCTATGCAGAGTTGGCGAATGCTCAAAAATCTGTAAACTTTGATGTTTATACAAATGGTGGAACAATTACTACAGGAACTTATAAGTTCTAAAAATAGATGCCCGATTTGCTCGGGCAATCTATTTTTTCAAAATGCAGCAGCCCCGAGCGTTGAGTGGCTTGGCCACCGCAGTTGTGCAAAGTGAATATGTAATTCAAAACTAAAATGCATCAACAATCACTCTGATTTTATTTCATAAAATTAGTATAAAATGGTTTTTACAAAGCACAATGAGGAGGCTGAGGGTTACCGAACCACGAAAGGCGAGTTGGTGGAAGGATGGGCCAAAATCCGACACAACTCGCTTTTTTTTATGCACACTATCAATATTTAAAAAAAATCATTATACTATCTTATATGTACAGACTCTACGTAGAAAGAAAGCCGGGTTTTGAAAACGAGGCAAAAAGTTATTTATCACAGATTAATGGTTTTTTGGGAATTTCCAGTGTAACTGGAGTTCGTTATTTTAATCGCTATGATATTGAAAATGTAACAGACGAAGTTGCAAAAATTGCTGCTACTCGTATTTTTTCAGAACCTCAAAGTGATTATGTTTTTACAGAAAATCTTCCGGAAGTTGAAGGAAATCAAATAATTTGGGAATATCTTCCAGGTCAATACGACCAACGTGCAGATAGTGCTGAACAATGTATTTCTTTACTTCGTGCGGGATTAAAAGGTGTAAAAACTAGTTCTGAAGAACCAATTGTTCGATGTGCAAAAATTGTTGTTTTATCAGGAAATGTTTCTAACGAAGAAATTAAAAAAATTGAAGATTATCTTGTAAATCCTGTTGATTCTCGTCTTACAAATGCACAAAAACCTGAAACATTAAAAATGAACGTGGAAACTCCAAGTGATATTCCTGTTGTAGAAGGTTTTATCACAATGGATGATAAAGATTTGGAATCTTACAGAAATAAAATGGGTCTTGCAATGGATTTTGCTGATATAAAATTTTTGCAAGATTATTTTAAAGGCGAAGGTCGCGACCCTGTAGAAACAGAAATTCGTGTTTTAGATACATATTGGTCAGATCATTGTCGGCATACAACTTTCTTAACAGAATTAAAAGACATTCAAATTGAAGAAGGTCCATACTCAGAACTTTTTAAAAAATCTTTAGAAAATTATAAAAATATGCGTACAGATTTGTATGCAGGCAGAAAAGATAAACCAGTTTGTTTAATGGATATGGCTGTTATCGGAATGAAATATCTTAAAAAACATGGAATGTTAGAAGATATGGAAGTTTCTGAAGAAAATAACGCTTGTTCTGTTTATATTGATGTTCATTACACAACTGATGAAAACGGAAATCCTTTAGAACCTGATGAGCCAAAAGCTACTGAAAGATGGCTTATGATGTTTAAAAATGAAACTCATAATCATCCTACAGAAATTGAACCTTTCGGTGGTGCTGCAACTTGTCTTGGAGGAGCAATTCGCGATCCTCTTTCTGGTCGTTCTTGGGTTTATCAGTCGATGAGAATTACGGGAGCTGCAGATCCAACAGTTCCTCTTTCTCAAACAATGAAAGGAAAACTCCCTCAAGTAAAAATATGTCGTGAAGCGGCTCAAGGTTTTTCTTCTTACGGAAATCAAATTGGACTTACAACCGGACAAGTTGAAGAAATCTATCATCCTGGTTATGCGGCAAAAAGAATGGAGCTTGGAGCTGTAATTGCTGCTGCTCCTGTTGATACAGTAATTCGTGAACGCCCAGAACCCGGTGATATAATTATTTTACTTGGTGGTGGAACTGGTCGCGACGGAATTGGAGGAGCAACCGGTTCTTCAAAAGTTCATACAGTAAGTTCTGTAACAACTGCTGCTGCGGAAGTTCAAAAAGGAAATGCTGTTGAAGAAAGAAAAATTCAAAGATTGTTCAGAAATAAAGAAGTTAGTTTGATGATTCGTCGTTGTAACGATTTTGGTGCCGGCGGTGTTTCTGTTGCAATTGGAGAACTTGCTCCCGGTCTTGAAATTGATTTGGATAAAGTTCCAAAAAAATATGAAGGTTTAAACGGAACGGAACTTGCAATTTCTGAAAGTCAAGAAAGAATGGCAGTTGTAGTTAGAAAATCTGATGTTGAAAAATTTATTAAAGCAGCACAACAAGAAAATCTTAACGCTGTAGTTGTTGCAGTTGTAACAGATACAAATCGTCTTGTGATGAAATGGCGAGGAAAAACAATTGTTGATATTGGAAGAGAATTTTTGGATGCTGCAGGAGCTCATCACGAAGCAATTGCAAAAATTGAAAGCCCGTCAGAACCTGAAAAATCACCTTTGGTAAATCCTCTTAATTCTGTCGCAGAAGAACTTAATAAAGAAGTAAAATGTGAAAATTGTGTAAAAAATCATTTTACAAGTGCTTGGCTTAAAAATCTAAATGATTTAGCTTGTTGTTCTCAACGTGGACTTGGAGAACGTTTTGATGGTTCAATCGGTTCTTCTACAGTTTTATTCCCTTATGGTGGAAAATATCAAAATACTCCAGAAGCGGCAATGTCGGCAAAAATTCCAGTTGTAACTCCTCGCGAAACTTCAACTGTTTCTATGATGGCTTACGGTTTTGACCCTCGCGTTGGTGAATGGTCTAGTTGGCATGGAGCAAAAACAGCAGTTCTTTCTTCTCTTGCAAAAATTACTTGTATTGGTGGAAAAGCCAGAACTTCTAGATTGAGTTTTCAAGAATTCTTTGGTCGTGCAGTTAATGAAAAAACTTGGGGTTATCCAACAGCAGCGTTACTTGGTTCTGTAGATGCTCAAATTGAATCCGGTTGTGCTTCTATTGGTGGAAAAGATTCTATGTCCGGAACTTTTGAAAATATCAATGTTCCTCACACTTTAGTTTCTTTTGCAGTAACTCATGATGAATCAAAAAATGTTGTGAGTGGTTCTTTCAAAAAAGCAGAAAATAATATTTTTATGATTTCTGTTCCATATTCTAATCTTTTGGAACCAGATTATAAAACTTTCCTTGAAAATTCTGATGTAATTTATGATTTGAATAAATCTGGAAAAATTTCTGCGATGTATCCTGTTTGTGCTGGTGGAATTGCAGAAGCAATTTCTAAAATGGCAATGGGAAATATGATTGGTGCAGAAATAAAATCTCAAAATGTAAAAGATTTATTTGTTCCAACTTATGGAAATATTATTATAGAAACAAGTGAAGATTTATCAAAATTTGGATTTAAAGAAGGAACTGTTACAAAACTTGGAAAAACTATTTCTGAAAAATGCATCAAAATCCATGATGTTCAACTTGGAAATGTAACAAATTCTTGTGTAGAAATTTCTCTTGAAGAATGTGTAAAATCTTGGGAAGATAAATTAAAAGATGTTTTCCCACAAGTAAGCGGTTATCCTTTGCAAGATGAACTTCCTGAATGGGCAAATTCTGTTCACAAATCACTTAGTGATATTCGTAAAGCACCTGCTTTTGTTCAGCCTAAATCTCAACCAAAAGTTTTACTTCCTGTTTTCCCGGGCACAAACTGCGAATATGATATGGCAAGAGCATTTAATATTGCCGGCGGAAATACAAAAATCATCGTTTTGAGAAATAAAAATCCACAGATGTTGGAAGAAAGCTTAAAAGAATTTGAAAAAGAATTAAAAGATACTCAAATTTTGGCACTTTCTGGTGGATTTTCTAGTGGTGATGAACCTGACGGTTCTGCAAAATTTATTGCAAATGTTCTAAAAGCTGGAAATATTAGCGATGAAGTGATGAATCTTCTCAAAAAACGAGATGGTCTTGTTTTGGGAATTTGTAACGGATTCCAAGCACTTGTAAAAACCGGACTTGCTGTTTATGGTGAAATTTGTGATATGGAACCGGAAATGCCAACTCTTACATACAATAGAATCGGTCGTCACATTTCAAGAATTGTTCGTACAAGAATTGTTTCTGCGACATCACCTTGGGCAATGCATCCTTCTGTAGTTGATGAAAGAAATCACTTAATTGCAATTTCTCATGGAGAAGGAAGATTTGTTGTTGAGCCTGTTCTTGCAGAAAAAATGTTCAAAAATGGACAAATTTTTACGCAATATGTTGATGAATTTGGAAAACCTGCAATTTCGGAACCGGATAATCCAAATGGTTCAGCTTTTGCTATTGAAGGAATAACTTCTCCGGATGGACGTGTTCTTGGAAAGATGGGACATTCTGAACGAGGAATTGGTCTTGAACAAAATGGTGCAAGTTTTGATTTGTTTAAAAATGTTGGTGGAAATCCTCTTACAAATCAAAATGAAACAACTTGCGAAAATATTTTTGCTGCCGGTGTAGCTTATTTTAGCAAGTAGGAAAAAAGATGGACGAATATCCCTCGAAATATAAAATTTTTATAATAATTATTCTTGTAGTTTTAATTTGTCTTTCTATGTTGTTTTCCATTTCGGAAAGTGCAATTCTTGGAATGAATAAATTAAAACTCAGAATAAAGAAAAAAAATAAAGACAAAAAAGCAATCCGCGTCAGTAGACTTTTAGAACATAAAGAACAACTTATCAATACTTTGTTAGTTTCTAATGATATTGTAAATATCTTTGTATCATCAATTATTGCTTCTCTTGCGTTGGAACTTTTTGGCGATAAAGGAGTTGGAATTGCAACTTTGGTGGCAACAGTTCTTCTCTTAATTTTTGGAGAAATTACACCAAAAACAATTTCGACTCGTTGTCCAGATAAAATTGCGTATGGGCTAAGTGGATTTGTAAAATTTGTTTACATTTTGCTTTATCCAATCGTAAAAGTTGTTACGTTTATTTCAAAAATTGTTCTTCGTATTTTTGGAATAAAATTAAAAAATAAAAATCAATCTTACTCCGAAGAAGAAATTAAAACTTTTTTTGATTTGAGTTCCGAAAGTGGAGCAATCCAAAAAGATGAAAATCGTATGCTTTCTCAAGTTTTTAAATTTTCTGATTTGGAAGCTCAAGATATTATGGTTCCGCGCACAAAAATAAAGGCACTTCCATTAAATTCAAATTATACGGACATTGTTGAATCTTCTCAGCGAGTTGGGGTTAAGCGTTTTCCAATCTACAAAAATTCTATTGATGATATTGTGGGCATTGTTTATTTGAAAGATGTTTTGCCGTTCAAAGAAAATCCTAATGATTTTGATATTCAAAAAATTATGCGTCCGCCACTTTTTATTCTTGGCACAAAAAAAATGTCTTCAATTCAGCAAATGTTTTTTGAAAACAGACAAACTATGGCGATAGTTGTTGATGAATATTCGGGGACAGATGGAATTGTTACAGAAACAGATATTTCTAAAGAAATTTTTGCAATGCCTGGGGACAGTTCTCTACGTGGAAAAGTTTTTGATTTTGATGAAATTGAAAATAAAGATGATTTTGAAATTAATGGTTCTGTTCTTTTACGAGATTTAAAAGAAGATTTGAAAATTCCGCTTGAATCAAATATAAACGAAACCATTGGTGGCTGGTTTACAGAAAAAATTGGGCGAATGGCAGAAAATGGCGACCGTTTTACTTACGAAGGTTACACTTTTATAGTAGAAAAAGTTCAATCTCACAGAATTGAGCGTATCAAAATTAAAAAAGTGGAAAAACAAGATGATTGAAAATATAGGAACTTTTATTTTAATAATTTTTCTCATAATTTTAGTGGGATTTTTTTCGGCTTCTGAAACCGCTTATCTTTCTCTTTCAAAATTAAAAATTCGTGCAATGTTGGAAGAAAAAAAAGCGAATGCAAAATTAGTTTCAAAATTAAAGTCAAATATGGACAGACTTTTATCAACTCTTTTAGTTGGGATAAATCTTCTTACATCTTTGACTTCGGCTTTGGTAACTGCGTTAGCAATAAAATTTTTGGCGAATACACCTCTTTCTGATTTTGTTCCTTTTTTAACTGCATTTTTTATTTCAGTTTTTGGACAGATTGTTCCAAAAACCGCAGCAGGAATTTATCCACAATTTTTTGCAAGTTTTTCTTCACTTCCACTTTTTGTTTTAGAAAAAATATTTTTTCCAATCATTTGGCTTTTTGAAAAACTTTCTGGATTTGTTGTAAAAATTGTAGAAAAGATTTTAAAACCATCATCATCAGAAATAACAGAAGAAGAAATAAAAGCGTTGATTGATGTTGGTGAAAAAGAAGGAACAATAGAAAAATCTGAAAGCAAAATGATGAACAAAATCATAAAATTCAACAATTTGCAAGTTTCAGATATTATGAAGCATCGTTCTTTAGTTTGTATGGTGAATGAAAATGCAACTCAAAAAGAAGTTATAGAAAAATTTAATCAATCAGGATTTTCAACAATCACAGTTTATAAAAATTCAAAAGATGAAGTTGTAGGAATTTTAAATTATAAAAAAATTCTTTATGGAAGTGATGAAAATAAAGGTGAAAATTTTGCACTTAGAAATATGGAAAATGTTCTTTTTGTGCCGGCAACTTTTTCTGTTTTAGATTTGCTAAAAAAGTTTCACAATGAAGAAAATAAATTTGCGGTTGTTTTGAATGAACAAGGTCAAACTGCGGGAATTGTTACAATGAAAGATGTTATGAAAGTTGTTTTTGACCGAATGATAGATGAAAATTCTTATGATAATATTCCGCCGGAAGATAAAATAAAACTTGTTTCTTATAATACTTTTTTAGTTCCAGGAGAATTAAAACTTGAAGATGTAAATAGCAACTTAAATTTAAATCTTTACTCCGAAGATTTTAATACGCTTGGTGGTTGGTTACTTGAACAGTTTGGATATTTGCCTTCGACAGGAAATTCTCTAGTTTATGGAAGAGTAGTTTTTACCGCAGAAGATGTTTCTGCAAGAAGAATCGTAACTGTAAGAATTAATTTGGGACAAACTTCTAATTAAGTAGAAAAATTATATTTTTAAGTAAGATTTTTCTATAAGATTTAAAATCCTATATTATAGAAAATTGAAAATGAATAAAGAAAATTTGAAGTTCCGCCAAATACTTCAGGCTCGGGTTTATCCCAATTTTTTCCTATAATTTCGCCTTCGGAAGAAATATCTGTAGAGTAATTATTTCCTTTTGAAAGAGGAATGTATTTACAAGCAAAAGACGCTCCAATTTTTGAATGTTTTCCTATTTTAAATGATGATGAAAATTTTGTATTTAATTGAAAAATATTTTTGATATTATCCCAATACAAAGTTGATGTTAAATAGTGAAAATCTAAAGCGTTATTCGTACAAAGATTTGGACTAAAAGAAAGTAAAAAATCTAAATTCCATTTAGAAATTTTGTGATTTGTTTTTATTCCAACTAAAAAAGAATTGTATTCTTGAAAATAAGATATAACTTTTCCTGAAAGAGATATTTTTTTCCAATTATAATTTTTATAAGAATAATATCCATCATAAGCATCAAAACCGATATAAAAATAATCATAAGCGGCAAAAATTGTGATTTTATTATTTTTGTTTATGAAAAAATTAATTCCTAAAGATGCATTTAGTGAATAAAATGTGTTAAGTTTGTTAGTTGAAATTGAATAATTTGTAAGTTCTGTAGGATTATCATCTGGCCAATATAAATAATTCAACCAATCATAATCTTGCATATAGCCACTCGTTGTGGGAATACCAATTTTTCCGTCTACACAAAGATTTATATATTTAAAAAAATCAAAATTTGTAGAAATTTCTACAAAAGGAATATTTTGAACTTCCCAATCAAGTTTGCTTTCTAAATGATTTGTGTTCGTACAAACATCTTCAAAAACGTATTCATAAATATGTCCATTTAAAAGTCCGATTTTCGGAGTTAATGAAAAATTAAATTTTTCTGAAGCAGATATAACGGGAACAGAAGAAATAATTATAAAAATCATTATTGGAAAAATTTTTGTTTGAAAAAAAATTTTTTTTAATTCTACAGTTTTCATTTCTAATTATTTTCTAACGGATTAACTCCAAAAATTTTTGCAAGTTGTTTTCTTGTTGCTTCCATGTCTTTTGGATAATCTGCTATAAAACTAACAATTTCTCCTGTTTTTGGATGTGCAAATTCAATTTTGTATGCGTGTAAAGCAAGTCTGCTCAAAAGAGGTCGTTCTTCTTCTTCATCACCATTCCACTTTTTTTTGATTTCACTTAAACGAACCGGTTTTTGATTTCCACTATATAAAGGATCACAAACAATACTTAATCCGTTTGCCTGAAGATGAACTCGAATTTGATGAGTTCTTCCGGTTAAGGGTTTTGCTTCTATCCAAGAATATGGGCCACAATTTCCAATCAGTCTAAAATCAGTTATGGAAGGTTTTCCAAATCGTTTACTAACAATAGTTCTGTGTCTTGCATCGCCGTCTGGTTGTAAAGCTAAATCAACATGTAGATTTTCCCAAAGAGGATGACCGTAAACTAAAGCATGATAAGTTTTGTGAACTTGACGTTTTTCAAATTGAACAGAAAGTAATTTATGTGCTTCTGGATTTCGTGCATAAACAATTATTCCTGATGTATCTTTATCAATTCTGTGAACTGCATAAATTTTTCCGAATTTTTCTTCTGCAAGTAAATCAAGTCTAGGTGCATTTTGATTGTATCTGTCCGCAGCAATTAAAATTCCACTTCGTTTATTTAGAACAATTATATCATCATCTTCGTAAATTACAGAAAAGTCGTTATTTTTTATAGCCATAATTTTAGTATAAACGGAAAATTAAAAATAAACCACAGATTATATATCTTTTAAAAAGATTTATTACTTTTAAAAATTAGGAAAATCGAAAATTTAAAACCTAATAAAAATCTATTTATTGTTTTAAAATTATATATTATAAATAGATAATTAAAATCGTTAAAAAATTTATTTTTGAAGATTTTAAAATATTGGAATTTATAGGACTTTTTTATGAAAAAAACATTATTGTTATTAATTTCTTTTTCTTTATTGTCTTTATTTGTTTCCTGTGGTTCTAGCAAAATAGAAACAACAGAACCTGAATGGATAGAGTTTTCGCAAGGAAATGATACTCAAAATTTTGGATATTTTTATACAACTGATGAGTTAGGAAATTTTTCATCATTGGAAGTTGAATTTAAAAAAGACAGTGGCTATGAAAGCAGCTGTTTTGGTCTGATTTTTGGTTATTCTAAAACAGAAGATGGAGTTCTTTCTAATTATGAACGTTTAGAAATTAATACTTTAGGCGAATATGCTGTTTATACTTGGGATGGCTCAAATTATACAGATTTGATTAATGATGATGCAAAAAATACTGCTTATTTATCAGAAAATACTTCAATTGTAAAAGGATATGGAAGTTCAAATAAGTTAAAAATTGAAATAGATGATGAAGGTCTATATTCTTGCTATATAAATGGCACAAAAGTTGCTTCTACCATTCAGCCTATGGAAAATACGACTTATGGAGCGATGGCATTTTTCTCTGTAGGAAAATCTGATGAAGAAAATTTTCCGGATTCTCCAGTAAAAGTTTTTTATAGAATAATAAATTCGACAGTATACGAAGAAAAATAATTCTTTTAAATCTCGTAAATCTTAATGATTTGCGAGATTTTTTTGTATAATTAGGGGTCTGTCCCCTACGTGGACTAAAAATGTAATTTTCAATTTTTAACATCAATAGCCCACCTAATACGTTCCTTATAGGTTTTCGTTAATTTTTTTTTACCGATTCCTTTGTGTATAAATAAAATACAAACCAAAAGATTAAGTAAATGTCAAAAAAAAATTACAAACCAAATGGCAATGCTTAAAAAATATGTGGAAATCAATAGCATAAAAAGCCTGCTATGAACATTACAATAGGATTTATTGTAAAATGAATTACTGTTTGTAACAAAAGCGTTAAATTGTCTATTTCAAAAATTATCGAAGTTCCGGAAAAAATCTACTAATAATTCCTATTATAAAATATTGTAAGATGAAGTTCAGTTTTTACAAAAATTAAAAGTAAAGGTGTATAATCGTAAAAGTTATCATCTTCTATAAAAAATTTTGTTGTGATAAAATTTTAGCAATTTTTATTTTTTTAGAATAACTGGGAAATGACAGTTCATGTTATCTGATTTTATTAAGCAAAACTTCTCATTCTCTATCACATTAAATTTATGATATAATAAAAGTATGAAAACTTTTTTAGATGAAAATTTTATTTTGCAGACAAAAACTGCTCAAAATTTGTATCACAATTATGCAAAAAAAATGCCAATTTTTGACTTTCATAATCATCTTTCTCCAAAAGAAATTTATGAAAATAAACCTTTAGGAAATCTTGCAAATGCTTGGCTCGATCACGATCACTATAAATGGAGAGCGATGCGTGCATTTGGAGTTCCAGAAAATCTTATTACGGGGCATATAAATATCGATGGTTCTGTAAAAACTGATGAAGAACGTGGTGGAAAAGAGAATGTTGAAAAACAAGATTATGAACGTTATCTTGCTTTTGTAAAAACTCTTCAAGGTTGCGTTGGAAATCCACTTTATCATTGGAGTCATCTTGAACTTTTGCGATATTTTGGAATTTCAGAACCAATTACCGAAAAAAATGCAAAATCTGTTTGGGAAAAATGCAATTCGCTTTTAGAAAAAAAAGATTTTTATCCACGTGAACTTTTACAAAAAATGAACGTAAAAACTTTATGCACAACCGATGACCCTTTAGATGATTTGAATTTCCACAAAAAACTTGCAAATGAATGGAAAGATATAAAAGTTCTTCCTTCGTTTCGCCCGGATTTAATCATAAATGCAGAAAATTCTTTATATCCAGAATATATTTCAAAATTGCAAGAAATCACACAAACAAAAATCACTTCTATTGATGATATGATTTTTGCAGTTTCTAAACGATTAGATTTTTTTAAATCTGTTGGAGCTGTTGTAAGCGATCATTCTTTGGAAGATGATTTTTATCTTCCTGTAGAAAAAAAAGATGTTGAATATATTTTTGAAAAAGCTTGGATAGGAAAACAACTTTCTCACACTGAAATCGCTCAATATAAAGGTTATGTTTTAACTGAACTTGGAAAACTTTACGCACAAAAAGGATTTGTAATGCAAATTCACATTGGAGCGTTGCGTGATAATCACGGAGGATTACTTTCTTCTTGTGGAAAAAATATTGGTGAAGATAGTCTTCAAGATTTTAATTTTGCTTCTCAACTTGGTGCAATTTTAAATCAAATTTATTCTTCAGAACCAAATGCAAAAACGATTTTGTATAATTTAAATCCTCGCGATAACGAATCTCTTGCGACAATGTCTGCAAATTTTAGAAATTGTGTTTTTGGTCCTGCTTGGTGGTTTAACGACCATAAAGATGGAATTGAAGAACAAATTAGAGTTTTTGCAAGAACTTCTGTGTTGGGAACTTATGTTGGAATGCTCACAGATTCAAGAAGCTTTTTATCTTATCCACGACACGAATATTTTCGCCGAATTTTGTGTAATTTTATTGGAAATTTGGTAGAAAATGGAGAATTTCCTAACGATGAAAATCTTCTTGGAAAAATGGTAGAAAATATCAGTTATAATAATGCTGAAACTTTTTTTATAAGGAATAAATAATTATGAATGATGCTTTAAAAACTCTAGGTTCAATAGGAATTGTCCCAGTTGTTGTTCTAAACGACTCTAACGATGCAGAATCGTTGGCACAGTCGCTTATAAAAGGTGGTCTTCCTTGTGCAGAAGTTACATTTCGTACAGACGCAGCAGAGGAAAGTATAAAAAAAATGGTAAAAAAATATCCAAATATGTTTGTTGGGGCGGGGACAGTTCTCTCTTGCGAGCAAGCTGACAGAGCAATTAATGCCGGTGCAAAATTCATTGTAAGCCCGGGATTAAATCCCAAAGTTGTAGAACATTGTTTAAAAAATGATTATCCAGTTTGTCCTGGAATTATGACTCCAAGCGAAATTGAAATTGCATTAGGTTTTGGTTTAGATGTAGTAAAATTCTTTCCGGCAGAACCGGCAGGCGGCTTAAAAATGATAAAAGCTCTTTCTGCACCTTATACAAATTTAAAATTTATGCCAACAGGTGGAATTAACGAATCAAACGTAAAAGATTATTTAGCTTTTGAAAAAATTCTTGCGTGTGGCGGAAGTTGGATGGTAAAAGGAAATTTAATTTCTGAAAAGAAATTTGATGAAATAGAAAAATTGACTGCACAGGCAGCTCAAATCGTAAAAGAAGTTAGAGGAAATAAATGAAAGTAATTACATTTGGTGAAATTATGTTACGACTTGCTCCAGAAGGTTATTATCGTTTTGTTCAAGCGGATAGTTTTGGAGCAACTTTTGGCGGTGGAGAAGCAAATGTTTCGGTTTCTCTTGCAAATTATGGAATAGATACTGCATTCGTTACAAAACTTCCAACGCACGAAATTGGTCAAGCAGCAGTAAATTCTTTAAGAAAATATGGAGTTGATACAAGTTTTATTGTTCGTGGCGGACCTCGAGTTGGCATTTATTATTTGGAAAAAGGTGCTTCTCAACGTCCTTCAAAAGTTATTTACGACCGAGCGGGTTCTTCTATTATGCTTGCTGCAAAAGATGATTTTGATTGGGACAAAATTTTTGAAGATGTTTCTTGGTTTCATTTTACAGGAATTACTCCGGCTCTTGGTGATAATGTTGCAGAAATCTGTCTTGAAGCTTGTAAAAAAGCAAAAGAAAAAGGAATTACAGTTTCTTGCGATTTAAATTATCGTAAAAAACTTTG
This sequence comes from uncultured Treponema sp., assembly GCA_964541735.1. Taxonomy (GTDB): domain Bacteria; phylum Spirochaetota; class Spirochaetia; order Treponematales; family Treponemataceae; genus Treponema_D. Next base: position 18,508 of record CAZIQK010000008.1, on the reverse strand, counting down.
GACTAAAGAAAAAGCTAGTCAAGTGATGGATAAATTGTGTCATTATGTTGATGTTTGCATTTCTAACGAAGAAGATGCTAACGACGTTTTTGGAATAAAATCAGAATCAACAGATGTTACAAGTGGCAAACTTAACAAAGATGGTTATAAAGAAGTTGCAAAAAAACTTACAGACCGTTTTGGTTTTAAAAAAGTTGCAATTACACTCAGAACTTCAATTTCTGCCAGCGAAAACAATTGGAGTGGAATGTTATATGAAGATGGAAAAGCATATTTTTCAAAAGAATATAATATGAAAATTGTTGATAGAGTCGGTGGTGGCGATAGTTTTGGCGGTGGATTAATTTATGCTTGCTTGAATGATTATGAACCACAAAAAACTATAGAATTTGCTGTTGCGGCAAGTTGCTTAAAACATTCTATTGAAGGTGATTTTAATATGGTTTCTGTTTCTGAAGTTCAAACTTTAGCAGGTGGGGACGGTTCTGGTCGTGTTCAAAGATAAATTATATTTAGAGATTTAAACAAAAATGCAGGGTTCCAAAAAAACTAAAAAAAGGAACCCTGCAAAAAAATTAGGAGGCTATTTTATTAGTATTTCGTATTTATAAGTGCAATCGAAATACTGTTATTAAATTGGTTGTCATAATATGCAACAACCTGTTCTGAAAAAAATTGATCCAATATCTTTTGGTAAGCAACAATTTTTCCTACATAATTTAATGTTGTTTGAGGTGTTTTGTTAGAACGAACTCTATTTGTTCCTGCATTGTACATTGCTAAAGCAGAAACTTCATTTCCCGCTGTATCCAAACAAAACTTTAAATGAGAGATTCCATATTTTGCACTTACGTATGGATCAAAAAACTCATCTTCCGTCAATTTTGGAAACGATTTATCATTTAACTGAAATAATCCTCTATCTATACTAGAGTTTTTATTGCTATTGATTGCATCTATTTTATAATTACTCTCTGTATGAGCTAAAGAAAATGCTAACGAAAGTGGAATGTTATTTTTATCTGCTTCAGTAAGAATTGCTTGAGTAACATTTGCGTCTTGTGTGATATTATAATAAAACCATTCTACTGCGGCTCTAGATGATGGTTGTCTATATAAAACTAATCCTTCGTCCGTATTACCATCTAACTTTATTTCAGAAAAATAATCTTGAAAGGCAGAAGAAATTTCAGATTCGGCTTCTTCAGTTGAATCATCAAGCGTTGCTATTTGTTCTGGCTTTATTACATCTGAGTTTGAAGGAACTAAAAAATATACAAGAAGAGTTGCTACAACTAGAAAGCAGGTCAAAATACAAGTAAAACAAAAAGTTGGCAACATATTATTTGTTTCATTGTTTTTAATCATTTAATTGCCTATTATTGCACCCTTATTAAAATATGACTGAATAATGGCACAAACAAAAAAAAAGTGCAAGTGAAAAATTAAGAAATTTTATAAAAATCGTGTTATTTATTTGTATTTTTTTGAAAACTTTGCGGTATTTTGCAAATAATACGTTTTAATACAATGCTATTGAAAGATTTTGAATTTTTTCAGAAAGATTATGTTTTTGAACATCATCTTTTGAAACAAAATAAACATATTGAGAATGTTTTATATTAAGAGTTTCTATGAAATTTTTTGCAAAAGAATCTTCGTCAAAGCCGTTTTTTATAATTTCTTGAGGCAATGCAAAACCGGCAACGCAAACGCAATCTTTTATTCTTCTTGCAGTGTGATTAAATGCATTTATAAATGCTTGTTCTTGCTCAGAAGTTTTTAATTCTTTATCAACTTTAGGAATGATGATTACATAAACATTTTGTAAATCAAAACTTTTTAATTCTTCGCGAAGATTTGCAAGAAATTCTTCGTTATAAACTTCGTCTTGCATTTCTATAGTTGTCCAAGAAATTTCAATTTTTTTTAGATTTTCAGTTTCAACCAAAGAATTATCTGCGATTTTATATAATTTATTATTTTCTACGTAAAAGATTTGCTCAAGTTTCATAATTTTTCCTAAAAAATGATTTGTGTCTAAACTTGCAATGACTATACAAGTTTACAATATTTTAATCAATCTTTGTTTTAAGATTTTGTTAAAAAAAAAACGGCAGTAAAAATCACTGCCGTTATCTTAAAATTTTAAATAATTTATTCAGTTAAAATTTTTATAACTTCTGCTTTATCTTGTGTATCTAAAATCTCCACTCGTTTTTCAGGACTCTTAAATAACAAACTCACTTCTGCTAAAAATTGAAGGTGAGGTCCTGTTTTATTTACCGGTGATAATGTCATAATAAAAATTCTACAAGGTTCTTGATCTAGCGAATCAAAATCAACTGGATTATCAGAAACGCCAATACAAGCAACTAAATCTGTTACTGTGTCAGTTTTTCCATGAGGAATTGCAATTCCGTGCTTCATACCAGTAGACATTTTTTTCTCTCGGTCTAAAACACATTCTCGAGCGGCAGCTTTATCAGAAACTTTTCCTGCTCTATACAATACGTCAATCATTTCGTCAACGATTTCTTCTTTTGTTGTTCCCTTCAAATGAAGTTCAACGGTGTCTGTAGTTAATACTGTTTTTAAGTCCATAACTTAAATATTATTTCCACTTTTCAAATCTGTCAAGGTAAAAATAAGTTAAACGATAAAATTTTAAGTTTTTCTTCACAAAAAATCGATGATTATATTTCATTGTGAAAAGTATAAAAAATCGGTATACTTCAAAAATACACTTTAAAATGAGGTTTTCGATGGATGCAAAATTAGAATTTAAAAAAATTATTGCAGAAGCAGTTAATGAATTTATAAAAAATAATGGAATTGAAGCAAATCAAATAGAAGAAGATTCTGTTGTTGTTCAAAATGCTCCTAATCCAGAAATGGGTGATTTAGGTTCTCCAATGTTTGTTTTTGCAAAAACTTTGAGAATGGCTCCTCCTCAAATAGCGGCCTTTGTTGCAGAATTTGCCGGTGATTGTAAAATTGGTAAAATTATTGCAGTTGGACCTTATGTAAATATAAAACTTAACAAAGCAGAAAGTGCATTTCCTATTTTGGAAGCAATAAAAACTCAAGGGGAGAATTACGGTTCTTTCAATCAAGAAGGAAAGCATCCTTTAGAAAATCGTCGTGTAATGATAGAATATTCTGCTCCAAATACAAATAAGCCTCTTCATTTAGGTCATTTGAGAAATGATGCTCTTGGTGAATCTGTAAGTCGAATTTTAAAACTTGCAGGTGCAGATGTTTTTAAAGTAAATCTTATCAACAATCGCGGAGTTCATATTTGTAAATCTATGCTCGCTTATAAATGGTTTCACGAAGAAAAAGGAGAAACTCCGGAAAGTCTTGGAATAAAAGGCGACCATTTTGTTGGACAATGTTACGTAGAATTTGATAGATATTTAAAAGGTGAAAAAGATAAACCGGAAACTGCTCATCCGGAAGCTAGTGAACAAGCAGAAAAAATGCTCGTTGAATGGGAAAATGGAAATCCTGAAGTTTTAGCTTTGTGGAAAAAAATGAATGAGTGGACTTTAGAAGGATTAAAAGAAACGTATGAAAGAACCGAAGTTTCTTTTGATAAACTTTATCTGGAAAGTGATACTTATCTAAAAGGAAAAGATGAAATATTAAAAGGTCTTGAAAAAGGAGTGTTTTTTAAGGCAGAAGATGGTTCTGTTCGTATTGATGTAACAGATGTCGTTGGAAAAGGAAAAGATGAAGATTCGCACGAAAAAGTTTTATTACGAAAAGATGGAACTTCTGTTTATATGACACAAGATATTGGAACTGCAATCAGTCGTCATTCTGATTGGAATTTTAATCAACTTGTTTACGTTGTTGCGAGTGAACAAAATTATCATTTTAAGATTTTATTTTATATTCTAAAAAAACTAGGATTTACTTGGGCTGATTCTCTGTATCATTTGAGTTACGGACTTGTAAATCTTCCTTCTGGACGAATGAAAAGTCGTGAAGGTACAATTGTTGATGCAGATGATTTGTTAGATTCTCTTCATAATGAAGCGTTAAAAGCAATTAATGAACGCGGTAGAAATGAAGATGTTGGAAATGCTGATGATGTTGCAGAAAAAATTGCTCTTGGTGCGTTAGATTATTATCTTCTTCAAGCAACTCCAATAAAAGATATGCTTTTTAATCCGGAAGAAAGTTTGAGTTTTAATGGAAATACCGGACCTTATTTACAATATATGGGTGCAAGAATAAATTCTATTTTGGCAAAAGCAAAAAATTCTGGAATTTTAAGTGATTCTTCTCAGGAAGCAGTTGCGCTTCTTTCTTCAGATGATGAATGGACTTTAATAAAACAACTTGGAGATTTTCCTAGTGTTGTAGAAAAAGCGGCAATCAATTTGGATCCAAGTGGAGTTGCAAATTATGCTTACGAAACAGCAAAATCATTCAGTAAATTCTATCAAAATTGTTCTATTATAAATGCTGAAGAACCAAAATTGGCTGGAGCAAGACTGTATTTGGCAGAATGTACCTTAAATGTTTTGAAAAATGCAATGCATCTTTTGATTGTGCCATATCTTGAAAAAATGTAGAAAAATCATCAATTATAATTTTACAAATATTTTACATTAGGATAGATTTTTTTATGTTATATTTGATACAAGATTGATAAAATAGGAGTTTTTGTTTTTATGGACAATCATCTTAAATATGTAATTTTGGGAATTGCAGTTTTAATGTATGCATTTGTAATTGCTTTCCAAAATAAAAAAGTTTTGTTTACATCTTTAGCTGCGTTAATTGTAATTGTTTTGGGAATTATTTTTCCAAATAAAATTTTTATTTTACCGGAAGGAAATATAATTTCCGGATTTGCTTCTCATTTTTACGCGATAAAACATTCATTTTTAGAAATAATAAATTGGAATGTAATTTTAATTTATCTTGGAAGTATGACGATTGCCGCGTTATTTTTGTATTCAAAAGTTCCTGCTAGAATTGCAGATGCAATCATCAATAGTAGTAAAAATACTTCAATCGCAATAATTTTAATTCTTGTGATGACTGGAATTATTTCTATTTTTGTTGAAAATGTTGCAACAGTTTTAGTTATGGCTCCAATTGCTCTTTCTTTGTGTAAAAAATTAAAAATGAATCCTACAAATTTTATGATTGGACTTGCTGTTGTTTCAAATTTGGAAGGAACAGCAACTTTGGTAGGAGACCCACCAAGTATGATTTTTGCCGCTTATGCGGGATATAATTTTAATGATTTTTTTGTGCATCAAGGAACTTTATCTGTATTTTTTATAATTCAAGCTGGACTTTTAGCCGGTTGTATTTATTTTTATTTCTTTTTTGCAAAAATTGGAAAAACAAAAATAGAAGTTGAAAAAACAGAAGTTATTTCTTGGATTCCTTTTTTCATTCTTCTTGCTATGATATTTGGTTTGGCAGGAATTTCATTTATCAAAACAGATTTTGCATATTTAAGTGGGCTTTATGTTTTTGTTTTAGGTTTGATTGTTGTTTTGTGGTATGTTTTCAGTCAGAAAAAATCTGGAAAAGAAGTTGTCGAACTTATAAAAGGTTTGGATTGGGAAACAATTTTCTTTTTGTTAGGAATTTTTATTGTAATTGGTGCAATTCAGGAAGTTGGTTTACTAGAAGATTTCGCTCATTTCTTGGAAAAAATTTGTGGCGGTTCTGAATTTGTTGCATTTATCATAATTGTAGCTGTTTCTGTTTTAATTTCTGGTTTTGTTGATAATGTTCCTTATATTATTGCGATGTTACCTGTTGCCGGAAGTTTAGCAACAAATATGCAGATAAATAAAGAACTTTTGATGTTTGGACTTTTAATTGGAAGTTGTCTTGGTGGAAATCTTACTCCGTTTGGAGCAAGTGCAAATGTTGTAAGCATGGGAATTGTAAAAAAAGAAGGTTATCCAATGAAATTTTCAGGTTGGTTAAAAGTTGCTCTTCCATTTACAATTTTGACAACAACTGTAGCTGCAATTGTTCTTTGGATTTTGTGGGCTTAAAATGAAAGGTTTAATAATCGCGGGAACTAATAATTTATTTACTGTTGAATGTGAAGATGAAATCACTCGAAATTGTACAATTAAAGGAAAAATTTTAAAATCTGATAAACAGTTATATAATCCTTTAGCTCCCGGCGATGTTGTAGAAATTGAAATTGATTCTATAAATGATGAAAAAGGACAAATTCTTTCTTTAGAAAAAAGAAAAAACACTTTTTTAAGATGGAATGTAAAAGGAAGATGTCCACAGTTATTAGCATCAAATCTTGATTATCTTATTTTAGTTACAACACCACAAGAACCACCATTTCGCCCTCGTTTTACCGATAGAGCTCTTTGTCAGGCAGAACATCAAGGAATTGAACCGATAATTGTTTGCAATAAGTGGGATTTAACAGAATCTATGCAAACTGACGGTAGAATTGAAGAATTTGAGAATATTGAAAAGCGTTTAAATATATGGGAAGATTTAGGGTATAAAGTTTTAAGAATTTCTGCAAAAACCGGAGAAGGAATGATAGAATTTGCAGAAATATTAGAAAATCATCTTTCAGCTTTTGTTGGTCAAAGTGGAGTTGGAAAATCTAGTTTGATAAACGTTATGGATGATTCTTGTGTTTTAAAAACGGGAAGCCTTTCTAAAAAATATGGAAGAGGAAATCATACAACTACAAAAGGAACTTTAATTCATCTTACGTTGAATGAAACTCTTACAGATGGTATAAAAGGTCGAAAAGCAAATATAATCGACACTCCCGGAATTCGTCGTTTTGTTTTAGATGATATTCAAGCCGATGATTTAGCAATGTATTTTAGAGAATTTGAACAATTTGTTGGAAAATGTAAATTTGGTTTAAATTGCAAACATCTTACAGAACCAAATTGTGCAATTCGCGAAGCTGTAGAAAATGGTAAAATTACACAAGAACGTTATGACAGTTGGATGAGAATTTCAAACGAAATAAGAACAGGTTCTTGGGAAGATTAATTTTACTATGAATAAAAAGGCGTTAATTGAAATTGATTATTTTAGAATTCGTGATGAAATAGCGGATTGTTGTGTTTCTGAAGAGGGAAAAAATTTTTTGTTGGAAAGAGAACCTTTCGACAAAAATACTGAAATTGAAAGATTAAAAAATCTTAGTAGAGAATGGAGTAAATATTTATCAGGTGGCTATTCTTTTCCAATTTCATCTTGGGAGCCAATTGGTTTTCTTTTTGCAATTATAAAAACTAAAGGAACTACTCTTTCTTTAGAACAAGTTTATTCACTCGGACAATTTTTACAAAGTTTAAAAAAAATTCAAGAAAGTGTAAAAAATCATCAAGTTGAATTAAATTTAAAATTTTTGGTGGAAGAAATATCAAAACTTCCAAATTTAGAAGAAGCAGAAAAAAAGATTTTTAGAATTATCACATCTGATGGACAACTTAGAGATTTACCGGAAATAAATGCAATCAGAAAACAAATTGCAAATCTTAACTCCAAAATAAAAAATATAATGCAAAGTTTTACATCAGACCAAAAATTTTCTTCGGTGTTGGAATCGTCTGTTCCGGTTTTGCGAAATGGAAGGCAAGTTTTAGCTGTAAAAGCGAGTCTACAAAATCGGATTGAAGGAATTATTCACGAAGTAAGTCAAACTGCACAAACTGTTTATATTGAACCTGAAGAAGCGGTGCGATGTTCAAATGAACTTGTTCAAAAACAAAATGAATTACAACAAGTAATAAAACGAATTTTGACTGAGTTAACAGAATCTTTGCAAGTTTTTCTTCCAGATTTTAAGAAAGCATTACCAATTATGCAACTTTTAGATTCAACTTTAGCAAGTGCAAAATGGGGAATTGAAAATGATTGTACTTATGCAATTTTTTCTAATGAAGAACCTCCTTTGTTGTTAAAAGCAAGACATCCACTTCTGGGAAAAAAAGCAGTTCCAATTGATATTCGTTTTATGTTTGAAAAAAAAGTTTTAATCATCACAGGTCCAAATACCGGCGGAAAAACTGTTTCTCTAAAAACTTTTGCTTTACTTTCAATGTTAAATCAATCTGGATTTCCAATTCCTGCCGGAGAAGGAACCCGTCTTCCTGTATTTTCGGATTTGTACGTAGATATTGGAGATGACCAATCTTTAGACCAAAATCTTTCAACTTTTAGTGGACATATGAAAAATTTGGCACTTGCTGTAAAATCTGCAAATTCAACTTCTTTAGTTTTACTTGATGAACTTGGAAGTGGAACTGATCCCCAAGAAGGAAGTGCAATTGCAATGGCAGTTTTAGACGAACTTATAAAAAAGAAAAGTTTTGTTTTAGTAACAACTCATCAAGGTGTTTTAAAAAATTACGGATATACAAATTCATCTTGTGTAAATGCAAGTGTAGAATTTGACGCAAACACTTTATCACCATCTTATCGTTTGTTGATGGGTGTGCCTGGAGAAAGTCATGCGTTGGATATTGCAAAGAAAAATGGTTTTCCTTTAGAAATTATAAAACAAGCAGAAACTTATATTGCAACTGAACAAACTGATGTATCATCTTTAATTCGCGGATTAAATCGTAAACATGTTGAACTTAATCAGATTCAAAAAAAAGCAGAAATTGAAGCAAAAAATCTTGAAGAAAAATCACTCAAAATAAAAGAAAAAGAAATTTTTTTAAGAAAAAAAGAACATGAATTAAAAGCCGGAAAACAACAAGAATTGAATGATTTTTTAATTCATAGTCGTCGTCAATTGGAAAATTTAGTTAGAACTTTAAAAGAAGGCGAAGTAACACGAGAAAAAACTTTAGCTGTAAAAAAATACATTTCTGATTTGGAAAAAAATACTGATAAATTTCAAGAAAAATATGAACTTGAAGAAGAAAAACTCATTCAAGCAGAGGAAAAATTCAATCAAACTTTAAAAAAACAAAATCATCCGCCAAGCAACAAAAAAACTAAAAAAAAGATGAGTAATTCTGAAGCTTTAAAAAATGCAATTCCAATAATAAAAACAAATGTTGAACAAAAATCAGATTTGAATCGTTCTGAAAATATACAAAAAATTTGTGAAGGTTCAATCGTTCTTGCAAAATCAACTGGAATTGAAGGAACTGTTATTTCAAAAGTAAAAAAAGATTTTTGGCAAGTTCAATTTGGTAGCGTAAAAATGCAAGTTCGCGAAAAAGATTTAATTTTAACTCAAAAAAATCAACAGAATTTAAAACCGTCTGTTTCTATAGAATTAATTTCTCAAAATCATAATTCTGTAATTGAAAAAGAGTCGTCTCCAGTTTTTGAACTCAGACTTTTGGGAATGCGTTCTTCAGAAGCAATCAAAGCATTAGAAAAACAAATAGACTTGTGCGTTTTACATAATTTACAAAGTTTTAGTATTATTCATGGAAAAGGTGAAGGTGTTTTACAACAAGAAGTTATAAATTATCTTTCGCATTGTCCTATTGTTTGTGATTTTGGTTTTGCAAATGCTGATGATGGCGGAACTGGAAAAACTTATGTAAAAATTGGAACTAAAAAATAAATTATGCAATGGTTTGAAAAAGAAGATTTTTGGATAAATTATTCTCCAATTATGTTTGATGATGCTCGTTGGCAAGAAGCTCCGGATGTTGCTGACTATGTAAAGAAAATTGCTAATTTAAAAGAAAATGCATCTGTATTGGATGCCGGTTGTGGCGTAGGAAGAATTTCTGTTGAATTAGCAGTTTTAGGATTTCAAGTTACTGGAGTTGATATAATTCAAGCAGAATTAGATGCTGCAAAAGAAAGTGCTTGTGATGAAGGTGTTGAATTAACTCTACTCAATGCAGATTTAAGAAATTTTAAAACTGAACAAAAATTTGATTGTGCTATCAATTTATATACTTCATTCGGATATTGCGAAACAATAGAAGAAGATATGATGATTTTAAAAAATATTTATGATTCTTTAAAATCTGATGGAACTTTTATATTGGAATGTACAAGTCGCGAAACTGCAATTATGTATTTTACAAAAGGTGAAATTTTTGATAGAGCAAATTTTACAGTAAAAACGCATTTTGAAGTTGTCGGTGCTTGGGAAGGTTTACTTTCTCGTTGGGATTTATACGAATGTGGAAAAGTTGATAATTCCAAACCAATTATTTCTCACGAATTTGTGCAAAGATTATATTCTGCAGCAGATTTACGCAATCAACTTTTAAAAATTGGTTTTAGAAATGTAAATGTTTATGGCGATTTTGATTTTTCTCCATACAATGAAAATGCAAGAACAATGGTGATTGTCGCAGTAAAGTAACTACAAAATTGAGTCTAAATTATAACAAAAGTTATGTTAATAATTTAGACTCAGTATGGAAAATTTTATAAGTTATTATTCGTAAGAAAATCTAGAAAAATTTTTCAAGTTTTTTCAATTTTTTTACAGATTTACGATAAAAAACCTTTTGCTTTTAAAAGTTCAGCATTTAGAATTCCACCAAGAGCAGCACCTCTTTTTGTGTTATGACTTAATGCTACAAATTTTACATCAAATACATTACATTTTCTAAGTCTTCCAATTACACAAGCCATACCTTTTTCTGTTTCACGATCTCGTCTTGGTTGTGGACGATTTTCTTCGTGGCGAACTACAATTGGATGTTCCGGAGCAGAAGGAAGATTTAATTCTTGAGGAACTGAAGTATAAGAAGTCCAGATTTTCTCTATTTCTTCTAAAGAAGGTTTTTTATCATCCGGTAAATCGAATTCCAAAGAAACGCAAGCTGTATGACCATCAATGACAGGAACTCTTGTACAAGTTGAAGAAACAATTGGATATTCTGCGTTTACAATTTTTCCATTTTCAACTTTTCCTAAAATTTTAAGGCATTCTTTTTCTGTTTTTTCTTCTTCACCACCAATAAAAGGTACAATATTATCAATCATATCAAAAGAAGGAACTCCAGGATAACCCGCTCCACTTGTTGCTTGAAGAGTTGTAACAATCATTCTTTTTATTGGATAACCGGCTTGAATTAAAGCGTGAATTGGCATCATATAAGTTTGAAGCGAACAATTAGGTTTTACAGCAATAAAACCTTTTTCCCAACCGTGATGTTTTTTTTGTTCTTCAATTACGGAAAGATGAGAATAATTGATTTCTGGAACTAACATTGGAACATCTTCTGTCCAACGATTTGCCGATGCATTCGAAACTACAGGAATTCCTTCGCTTGCATATGCTGCTTCAAGAGCTTTTATATCATCTTTTTTAGGCATTTCCAACGCAGAAAAAACAAACTGACATTTTCCAATTGCTTTTTGTGCGATGTTTGCATCTTCAACGAGTAAATTTGCAACTCCAGAAGGAATTTCTGCTCCAATTAACCATCTATTTTTAACAGCATCTTTATAAAGTTGTCCAGCAGAACGAGGACTTGCCGCAACATAAGTAACTTCAAACCAAGGATGATTTTCCAAAAGTTTTATGTAACGTTGACCAACCATTCCTGTAGCACCTAAAACTCCAACTTTAATTTTTTCTGCCATAAATAACCTCCTGTGCAATAAGAAAACGCGAGCCGTGTCGGAGCGTTTTCATTACTGTGTTTTATAAAAAGTTTGACGAAAGTTAGAAAGTCAAACTTCCACTCTTAGCAATAAGAAAACGCGAGCCGTGTCGGAGCGTTTTCATTACTGTGTTTTATAAAAAGTTTGACGAAAGTTAGAAAGTCAAACTTCCACTCTTAGCAATAAGAAAACGCGAGCCGTGTCGGAGCGTTTTCATTACTGTGTTTTATAAAAAGTTTGACGAAAGTTAGAAAGTCAAACTTCCACTCTTAGCAATAAGAAAACGCGAGCCGTGTCGGAGCGTTTTTATTACTGTGTTTTTACAAATATCAATTTCTTTCGATAATTGTTTTCATCTTGTTTTTATAATTTTTGCTACAAAAAGCGGCATCTGCCGCATTGAATAACAATTTTTTTTCATCATCTTTTGTAAGTTTATACATTTTTTCAATATATTTAAACTCATTTTTTAAATTTGTTCTGCAAATTGCCATATCATCAGTGTTGATTGTAACTTTTACACCTTTTTTTATGAAATCAACTAAAGGATAATTTTTCATATCTTCTATAACTTTAGTTTGATAATTACTTGTAGGACAAATTTCTAAAGGAATTTCATTTTTGATTATATAATTCATCACTTCAATATTTTCAAAACTTCTAATTCCATGTCCAATTCTTTTTGCTCCAAAATCAAGTGCTTTTTTTACGCTTTCTGCACCGCTTGCTTCTCCAGCATGAATTGTAAATGGAATATTCCATTTTTTAGCAAGTAAAAATTCTTGTTCAAAATTTGATGTTTCAAAAATCGATTCTGCTCCAGCTAAATCTAAAGCGACAATTCCTTCATCTTCTACAAGATATTTTTCTGCAAGTTCAATTGTTTCAAGATTTTCTTTTTTATTATCAGAACCACGCATTAAACACAAAATAAGATTTGTATGTAAATCATTTTGTTTTAATCCTTCCAAAGCTGCTAAAATTACTTCTTCTTGGGAAAGTCCTTTTTCGCAATGTTTTTGAGGTGCAAAGCGAAGTTCTAAATAAATTAAACCTTGATTTTTTAAATTTTCTTGAACGAGTTTTACTGCCAAAGAGATGGATTTTTTTGTTTGTAAGAGACTGCATGGTAAATCAAAACATTTAAGAAAATCATTAAGATTTCTGCAATTTGGAGAAACCGAAAGTTTTTCTAAAAGTTCATCATCATTTTTTGCCGGAAGAATAATATTTTGAATTTCTGCCAACTTTTTTGCAATTTCTACAGTAATACAACCATCTAAATGGCAATGCAAATCTATCAAGATAAAACTCCATTACAAGTTACAATCTTTTATTGCTTTTTCAATTATTGCTTTTGCAGAATCTGTAACTTCTACAAGAGGAAGTCTACAAGGTCCCGAAGGCATTTTTTTATAATTCATTGCATATTTTATAGAAGATGGATTTCCATCGCAAAATTCTGCTTTGAAAAATGGTGCAAGTCGATAGTTTATTTCTCTCGCAGTTTTAAAATCTCCATTTAAGGCAGATTGTGCTAAGTCATGCATAAGCGAAGGAATAAGATTTGACGCTACAGAAATAACGCCATCTCCACCAGACGCAATTAAAGGCAATGTTAAACCGTCATCACCAGACATAACTGAAAAATCAGGTTTTTTATTTTTAATCTGTCCGATTACTTCCATCATTTGCACAACTGAACCACTTGCTTCTTTTACACCAACAATATTTGGAAGTTCAGCAATTCTTGCAAGTAAATCTGTTGGAATATTTAAACCAGTTCTACCTTGAATATTGTAAACGATGATTGGAATTCCAACTTTTGAACATGCTGCAAAATGTTGATAAATTCCTTCTTTTGAAGGTTTATTATAATATGGAGTAACAACTAACGCTGCATCTGCTCCCACTTTTTTTGCTCTTTCACAATATAAAACAGCATCTTTTGTGTTGTTAGAACCGGAACCCAAAATAATAGGGATTTTTTTGCCAGAGGAACTTTCAAAAGCACGAACTTCTTCAAAGACAATATCAATAAGTTTGTCTTCTTCTTGACCAGGACGTTCGTCCAAAGTTGGAGTTTCAGCAGTTGTTCCTAAAGGAACTAAACCATCAATGCCTTGTTCAAGTTGATATTTGACATTTTTACGGAATCCTTCAAAATCTACTGAACCATCACTATTCATTGGAGTAATTAAAGCCGTAAAAGCACCCTTGAAAATATTCATAAGAATCACCTCTGTGAAAATATACTAAAAATTTGTAGTAATTTTACAGAATTTTATTATTTTAGTCATTAAAAATTTTTTATTAGGGGACAGACCCCTATGACTCTGGTAAAAGACATTGTTTTTATGATTCCGGTTATGTTTCTTCTAAAGGAACTTATGAATTTTTTTTTGAAAGGCGGATTTCAAATTTTTTCTTTAGATTTTGTTATAGGAAGATTTGCGTTTTGTGCTTTAGGTGCATTTTTAGGAATAAACATTTCAAAAGAACTTAAAAAAGAAAGTTTCAATGCCTCCGTCATCACTTGTGCGATGTTTTACGCAATTAATGACTTTGAAATTTTAATCACGTTGACTTTTATTCCAATTTTTAAATTGCTAAATAAAACAAAATTACTCTTGCTAGATGAACCAACAGTCGGGCAAGATTATCACACTTTGCAAAAAATGATGTCGCTTATAAACGAAATTCATTGCGAGCAAAAAAATACAATAATCACAATCACTCACGACATAAGATGCAAAAAAGCTTTGTGCGATCGAGAATTAAAACTAAAAAATGGCGTTATTGTTGAATAAGAAACTGTACGACTTGTTTTTGTTATCAACAGTATTTTTTATAAGATTTTGCTGGATTTTTCATTTAAAACCTACAAACACATTGTCATATAAGGCGGAATACAAAGAACATCATCCTTTAGCGATAAATTCAGTGGATGAATAATATAACATTCGCCAATTCTGTTCTTGTACTTTTCTTTAAATCTTAATAGCGATGAGGTTTTATAATTTTTTCCGGATTTTACTTCAATCGGATAAAGTTTGTATTTAAGTTTACTGTTATTTGAAAGTAAAAAATCAATCTCAATATCATTTCTGTGTTTTTCTTCTGAATAATGAGTATAAAAATATAACTTGTGTCCTTTTGCAGTCAGCATTTGGGCAATAACATTTTCATAAAGCATGCCTTCATTAAGGTTCAGTTTATCATTTAAAATCTGGGAATAAACTTCATTTTCCAAAAGCTCATTTTCATCAAAAGCATGACTTACTAGTAAACCTGTATCTCCAAGATAACATTTTACATAAGTACGAACTTCATTTATTGAAAGCCCAACATTCGGGTCGCTTGTTAAAAAACATTCATTTGAAATCATTGAATCTGAAAGCCAGAAAAAAGTTTCGGTGTACTGGTCGGCAAAACTTCCTTCCTGAATATCTTTGAACACAACCCGTTTTTCATGCTGAGAAAGAAGTCCTGGAATAGAATCAAAAATAGCAAGGACCTTTGCTCTGTACTGTGCTTTTATTTTCATAATATCATTACGGTAAAGCCTTAAAATATCACGCTTTTCTTCATCAGCCTTAGAAAAATCCTTATTGTTTTCAATGAATAAAACGATAGGTTTTGGCATTCCACCAACAAGAAGATACTGTTTGAATAAAAGCATCGCCTTATTATGCATATTGCGTTCAAGTGGCTCTCGGTTTTCAAAGCATTTTTTTATGTATTCCAAAAGTAAATCTTCACCTAATGCCCAAGCAAATTCTTCAAAATCAAGCGGATACATTTTTATGCTGCGTTCTTCAGAAGGAATTACAATATCTTTTATATTTTCTTTAACTGAAATTAGCGAACCAGTTTCTATATAATCATAACGTCCATCTGCAACTAAATATTTTATCGCAGCTCTTGCTTGAGGAAACATTTGTACTTCGTCAAAAATAATCAGAGATTTTCTGTTTACAAGTTTTGTCTTAAAATATGTTGAAAGCATCATAAAAAAAGTGTCCAAATCAGTCAGATACTGAGTAAAATAACTTTCAACAGTTTTGTCCTTTTTTGCAAAATCGATAAGAATGTAACTTTCGTACTCGTTTTTAGCAAATTCTTCACAGATTGTAGATTTTCCGATTCGTCTTGCACCTTCGATTAAAATTGCTTTTGAACCCTTTGTTTCATTTTTCCAATTCAATAATTTATCATAAATTTTACGCCGAAAAACCATATAGCCTCTTTTTGATTATGCGCACAACTTTAAATATTTTATCTTTTGATTATACGCATATTGTAAAACTGTTTTTGATTAAGCGCAATAATACAAAATAATAAATATTTGATTATACGCATACAATAAACTTATCTATTCACTTTCTCTGAATGATAAAACTGAGAATTAAAACTAAAAAATGGCGTTATTGTTGAATAAGAAACTGTACGACTTGTTTTTGTTATCAACAGTATTTTTTATAAGATTTTGTTCTTCAACAGATAAATCAAATAAATCGCAGATTTTTTTATCAATATCATTATATAATTCTTCAGAAGAATAAGTTGTATTTCCATCGATTAGAAAATCCGCTATTTGAATAATATCATTTTGCTTTTCAGAAGAAACAATTGGAATTGGAATATTTTCGATATGCGAGCGTAATACTTTTATAGAATTAAATTCTTTTTGAAATATAAATTGTGCAACTCTTGAATTTAATATGCTCATTATATATTTGATATTTAAACTAGAAATTTTTGGAATCACAATATTGCAACTGTTAAGAGATAAAATTTGTTTATCATCATAAGCAAAAATAAGTTGATTGCTTATAAATCTGTAAAAAAGTTTTTCTTTTGCCCTGTACATTTTTTCTGGTGCAACTTGCTGAAATTTTTCTGGCTGAAAATCAATAAAATTATTCGAAGGTTTTATTCTATATTTATAAATGTCTGCACCTTTTAAAACAAGTTCATTGTTTTCAGTTTTTTCTGACGAAATGTAGTCTTTATTATTTCCGGTAACAATTCCAAGTGCAAAATCTGCATTTCCTAAAAGTGATGTGCAATTTTTTGTATTTTTGATTTTTTGCAAGATTTTATATTCATCATCATCTGTAAGAAAACTAAAATATTCGGAATTTACGATTCTTTCGTTTTTTATTTCAAATTGATTTTTGCCGTCATCAACAAACATTCCAACTGTAGAATGATTTTGCGTTTTTTCTAATCTAAAAATAATGCTTGGACATTGAACTCCATCAAAAGCATTTCCTAAATATTTTATTTCTTTGATATTAGCTTCATTTAAAATTATTTTTCTAATATCAGAATGAGCTTTTACATTGAGCAAGGCTTCTGGCAATACAAAAGAAATTTGTCCGTGTTCTTTTAAAATGCGAAGTGATTTTTCAATAAAAACATCATAAGATTCAATATTAGAATTTGTTGTTGACTTGTAATTTTCTCTTAGCACTTTTTTTTGAGAATCTAAAAAATTATATCCCCAGGGCGGATTTCCTAAAATGATTGAAAAATCTGACATTTTAAAATCAAACAAATAGTCAGTTTCAAAAATATGTGAAGAAATAATATTTACAGGAATTTCTGGAAAGCGTAACGCCATATTTAGTCTTGTGATTTTTACGCTCATTAAATCAATATCAATTCCGTAAATGTTATCAAAAGAAATATTTTCTGGTAATTGGAGCAAAAAATTTCCTGTTCCGCAGCACGGATCTAAAATCTTTGCATTTTCAGCAAATGATAATGATGAAATTAAGCGTTTTACAATTTTTGTTGGCGTATAATAAGAACCAGTTGCTTTTCTACTTCCGATGTTTTTGCAAGAAATATAAAGCAGTCCTAAAACATCTTCGTTGCCTTCATATAAATAATCAAACTTAAACAGTGACGGATATTTTGTAACAAAATTTAATGCAGATTCTTTATCTTCAATTAAATCATCAAGAAGTTTATTTTCTCTAAGAGTGATTTTGTCTTTTAAATATTCAATCAGCAAATTACTACTAGATTTTTCCTCAGTTTTTGAAACAATAAGATGTAATGCACAATCCGCTAAAAAGTAAACGATAATTTTTTGTGTTATATCAATTTTTTGTGATTTAATTTCTTCTAGCAAACTTTGTACTAACAAAAGATTTTTACATTTTTCAGAAACATAAGAATTGTACAAACTATTTCCCGATACAAATTTTTTATTTCTTCGGCTTTTTAGAGAATTATTAGTTCCGGATTTTAAATCTGCAGAAATAGAATCAACATAAGATTTATCGAAATAAGGACTTTTACCATCGTTGTTTTTTGGCGTGAGTTTTCCAAGTTTAATCCAATTTCTTCCAGTTGCAACAGAAATTGACAAAGTTTTACACAACTCAGAAAGGCTTAAAACATCTTCGTTTTGAGACAATACAGACCGTCTTTCATCTATTGGTTTTTGAGCATTGTCGGGAATAAGCCAAATTCCGCTTACCCTAATGCAACCAGGTATTCTATTTTCTTCACACAGTTTTTGAATTCTTCTTTCTGAAATATTAAATTTATTTGCTGCGTCTTTTACAGATATAAAATTCATAATGCATCTCTTTAAAATAAAACCATAGTTCGTTCAAACGAACAAAATAGATATTAATGATATTTCATAAGATGTCTAGTGTTTTATTTTTTGAAAATAACTCATTTAAAAAGTGACCTTGGTCATTTTTCGCTTTTTTTTAGGATGACCTTGGTCACTTTTTGCGATTTTTGGGTTGTTTTGTCAATTTTTTTTTGCTAAGTTTTGCTTGTTGCGAATAAAAAGCACTTTTGCAAGAAAATTACATTTTTCAAACATTTAAAACAGGAGTAAAAAATGAAAAAAATTACTTTATCAATATTTATTTTTGTACTTTTATTGTGTTCT
>CAZIQK010000007.1:0-74559 GCA_964541735.1 uncultured Treponema sp. | reverse complement strand
TGGCACAGTAAAAAATCGTTTGAAATATATTTTTGAAATTCTTGGAGTAGGCGACGTATTTCCCTGATTTTTGCAGAAAAAGATAGCCACACGGATTCGATTTTGCGTGGTAATAAAAATTTTGTGATAAAGTTGTAAAGTTTTCTAAATTCTTTTAATCCTAAAAATCTGTTGTTTATTTTATCATTATAAAAAAAGCCTTTCACTAAACGGAAAGGCTTTTTTTGCTAGAAGTCTTATAAATATGTTTTATTAGCCGATTACATCAACACCACAAGAAGTAATTGCTGCATTAATAGGCTCTTCAGAACTTGCGTCGTTATAGTCAACAAGTACTTGTGATTTTTCGCAATTTGCTACAACATTTGTAACACCTGCTACACCTTTTACTGCTTCTTGAACTTTGGATGCTGTACCATCATCAAACATACCGACTACATAAATTTTTTTCTGCATTGCAGTTACCTCATCATTTTTTCTACATTATTGATATGCTATTACTAGTTAAGTATACAATACATTTTGTGTTTTTTCAAATAAAATGATGTTTAAATTTATGAATGCTTGTTATTATATTCATAAATTTTTTATTCTGCATTTTCTTCATTTGGATTTACTCTTTCAATAATGCTCATAACGTGTTTTTCATTGAAGAAACTCATTATAATTCCGCCAAGTACACAACAAATTGCAGCAACTAAAGCAACAATTCTGTATCCGGTTGGAGTTCCTCCTGTTTGCGAAGTTGCATCTGCAACTTTAGACGCTCCAATTGTTGCAAGAGATGTAAAAATCAACATTGCAAGACTTTGTCCAAGTTTCATTGCAAAAGTTCTAGCGGCATAAAACATTCCACTTCGATTTTCTTTTGTTTGAATTTCATCACTTTGAGCAATATCTGCAACAATAGTTTGTGGAACAATTCCAAAAATTGCTTGCGGAAATGAACCTAAAATGACGATTAAAACTGCTTGTGCAGGAACTGGAATTGGAAGATTTGGTCCGGAAATTGAAGTAAGTGCAAAAGTTAAAACAAAACCAATAAATGCAGCAATAAGTAATTTTTTCTTTCCCCATTTTCGTGCCATTTTTGTAACAAAAGGATAAAAACAAAGAGAAAGAGCAGTTAATCCAATAAACATTATTGTTGAATATTGTTCACCAAGTTTTAGTAAAACTGTTACAAAGAATGGAAGTCCTGTTTGGAACATTGTAAGACCAAACCAATAAACAATATCTTGTAGTACAAAAAATCTAAAATCACGGTTTTTGAAAGTTTTTACTAAAGAGTTAAACATAGAAGTTTCTGAAGGTTTTGCATCGCAATAATCTTTTTCGTTAATTCCGAATGCAGGAACGAGCATGCAGATTGTCGCAATCACTGCAAGAATGGCAAATGTTAAACGCATTGCTGGAATTCTTTCCATTCCGCCATCAATCATTACTCCCCAAATTACAGGAGCAGCATAACCAACTGCAGTTCCTACAATAAATGTTAGAGAAATACACATTGAAAGTTTTAGTTTTTCTTCTTGATTGTGAGCAAGTTCTGCCAAAAGTGATGTGTAAGGTGTACAGTAACATGTAATTGCAAAATAATAAGCCATTACAAATACAAAAAGCCAAACCGAATTTATTTTACTTTCGTGAGGAATTGGTGAACAAAATACAAGAACAAAAATAATTCCCAGTGGAAGAGCGGAAAATCTTAAAAATGGAATTCGTCTTCCCAATTTTGATTTACATTTGTCTGACCAACTTCCAACAAGCGGATCTGTAATTGCATCAAAAACGCGTCCTGCCGCAGTAATTAAACCAATAATTGTTAAAACTCCAAATACAACACGTCCTTGTGGAATGAGAATTTTCATTCCTTCGTTTGCAATCGCATCTTGACTTGGCTGATAAAAATAAACCAACCAAGAACCAATTAATCCTGAAATAATTGACCATCCTAATTGTCCGATGGCATAAACCCACATTTTAGATTTTGTTAATGTTTTCATTTCTTTCATTGTAACGACCTCAGTCCAGAAATAATTATTTTTGATAAAAGTTCGAGTTGAACTTTTCCTCCAACGGTTTCGTCTATTTTTAACATGTTTCCGCTTAAACTAAGTTTTTGACATGTGCTAAAAAATGAATGCATAATCGAAAAATACAAAGAATTTTTGTATTCTTTATATGATTTATCGATTGTATTATCTTGCAATCCTTTTGAAATTGCAGAATTTACTACAGATTGAACAAAACTAATTTGATTTTCATAGTCAGAAAGTCGTTCTTTTGGAATATTTGTTCTAACTGCGTAAGAATCAAAAAAGTAAATGAATCTTAAAAAGTCTTGCTCATTTTCAAACATACTTGTGAATTCATTCAAAATAACTCTTATTTGTTCAAGTCCGCATAGATTTTCATAAGTTTTTGAACTTAAATTAGGCATTATTTTTTCTTTTTGTTTTTCCCATGCCCAAATTACAGTTCTAATTGCTATTTCATCTTTTGTTTCGTAATAACGGTAAAGTGAAGCAACTCCAATTTCTGCTTTTTTTGCAATATCAGTCATTGCAACATTATCAATTCCATTTACAGAAAACAGATTGAATGCAGTTTCGAGAATTCGATTCATTCTTGAATTTTTTAATTCATCTTTTTCTTCGTTGTACTTTTCTTTTGGTGTCATTTGTAATTCCTTTTAGCAAGATTTTCTGCAAGTTCAACAGCTTTGTATGCTCCGTTGTAAATTTTTTGATTGTTTAATTCCATAATTGAATCACACATTTTTTCTATAATATTTGGATTTTCAATCAAAAGTTTTGCAACTGAACAAGCATAATCACTTGTTTCGCACTCAATAGTTCCGTCCCCAAGTTCTGATGAGTGAATTGCTCCCCACATTTCGTGTCCACCAATTCTTCGTATAAAAAGTTTTGGAACCGGATAAAATGCAAGTTCACTTGGTTTTGTTGCAAGAACATCTGTTGCTCGCATTAAAAGATTTGTGATGTAAACTGCCGCAAAAATATCTTTATTGCAAAAAACGTGAATTCCTTTTCCGCTTTGTTCATCGTTTCCCAAAA
Organism: uncultured Treponema sp.; assembly: GCA_964541735.1. Lineage (GTDB taxonomy): Bacteria > Spirochaetota > Spirochaetia > Treponematales > Treponemataceae > Treponema_D. The sequence continues at coordinate 71,479 of CAZIQK010000007.1, read as the reverse complement.
TTGCCTTATTTGCAAAATCAAGTTCTTCTTGCCAATTATCAAAATGAGTTTGAGCTTTTATTTCAGGCAATTTTTTTTGTAAAAATTCCCAAACATTTTCATAATCGCCACAATTTATGTAAATGCATGCTTGATTTTTTTCTACATAAGGAATTAAAGTTTTTATGATTTGAGCAATAAAATCACCTTGAGCACCAGCTCCTCCGATTGTAAATAAAAATCTGATAGGTTTTCCATTTTTTGCTCTTTCAATGCGATTTTTACAATCTTTTTCAATATTATTTACAATTTCGTGGTCAATATAATGTCCTGTGTAAACAATATCTTTTTCGCTCATCGGATTTAAGATTTTTTTACCTTCAAACCCATGTAAAGTTCTGTATCCCCAATATGCATTTTTTGTTTGAATTGTATGGAGAGAACCTTCTGCCAAATGTAGTGCCATTGGCCAGTTGTCCGGAATTGCATTTACAACATTTTTCATTCCTGCGTGAATTGCAGCTTGACTTGGCCAAACATGAGTTCCAATTAGTGGAATATTTTTTGGAATTTCTGTAAAAACTGATGTCATTAATTCGGCGTTTTTTTGGTCGCCGGCATTATAACTTAATTTTCTAAAACCTTCATAATTTAGTGGTTCCCAAACAATTTTATTAAAAAGTTGTGATTTTTGCGAAATTCTAGATGCTTTTGAATATAAATCATTTTGATAAGAAATTATTTTTGTACAAGTTGTTTGCGGAAAAGAATTTAAATCTAGCCAAAGGGGAGTGTAACCCATAGATTTTGCAGCCGAAGCCATTGCCATAGAAATTCTATAATGTCCAAATCCCATTCTGATGTTTCCAATTATGATTGGATTTTTTGGAAGATTTTGCGAAAATTCAGTTTTTTCGAGTTTTTCATTGATTATAATTGTTTTGCAATCAAAAGGTTTTGTGAGAACTGGATTGTCTTCTAAAGCAAGATGATATATTTTATTCCTATCGTCTCCAAATTTTCTAATGAATTTTTTTTGGCTTTTTTCTGCTTTTTTTGTAGCTTTTTTTTCAATTTCATTGTTAAAAATCTTCATATAGTCTCCTTTTTTCAAGCGTTGCGTCGCTTGAGCACTTTTTTATAATTTTTAAGCATTGCATGCTTAATGGGCTTTTTTTTGAAGAGGGAAAAAACGCTACTTTTGAGGCGTGTTTTTTCCTCTCCAAACCACTCCCTTTTTCTGCACGACTTAGGGCAATGCCCTAAGAACCCTCTTTTATAAGAAAATGTATATTTTCCTCAATCTAATAATTTTAAATAATGATTATTTTTTGCAATGCTAAGTTCGCCTTTATAAGTTCCAGATTTTGACCAAACAGAAAAAACATCTTTTTTTATTTGTTTTATGCCAAATTCCTCATTTTTAAAAACTTCAATCATTTTTGTGATTTTTTTTGTAAGTTCCAATTCTTGTTCTGATATGCATTTTGCAGGCTCATCTGCGTACATAATTTGACTTCCAAATAAAATTGAAATTGTCGCAATTAAGATTTTTTCATCATAAGTTAGCGAACAGTTTTCATTGCGTATAAAAATCACATCTGGGTCATTTGCAAAAACAATATTATTCCACATCGCTCTGCCAATCGTATCTTTCATATTTAAATAAGCAGAAGCTCTTCCATTCCAATGAACAAATTTCATCAGTTTGTTTTCCCAATGTTCATAAGTATCACAACCGATTCTAGAAAGTGGAAAATCATTAAAAGTGAGTTCCAAAGGATTTCCGCATCCTAAATAAGTTACGTTTTCACCTTTTTTGTTAGTTTTTCTGGAAGTTAAAGTTTTTATTGCTTTAGAGAAATTTTCGTAAGCAACACTTGGGTTTTTATAAACACCTTCTAACATTCCCGCATATAAAAAATCTAATTTTAGGTATCTAAATCCCCAAACATTTATTGCTTTATCAATCAATGAATCTAAATAAGAAATTACTTCCGGAATACTTAAATCCAATGTGTAATAAATACCATTTACTCCCCAACGCGGATTCCAACCTGCTTTTACAAGATTTCCATCTTTATTTCGTAAAAGCCATTCTTGATGATCTGTTGCAAACTTACTTCGTAAATCAACAATCAGAGGAGCAATCCAAAGTCCTGGAACAAAACCTTCTTGTGCAATTTTTTCTGTGATTTTTTCAGGGCCACTTGGAAATAGTTTTTTATTCCATTCCCAATCTCCAAGTGCATTTTGATAACCATCATCAATTTGAAAAACCGGAATGGAAAATTCATCAGATTTTTTTGCATTTTTAATAAGATTCTCAGTTTTCGAAAGTGAAGCTAAGTCATCTAAAATTAGTTTTTCATCAATTTTTTCGTAGTGATTGTACCAACTTTCCCATCCTAAAACTTTTTTTCCTAAAAACTGAATTTGATTAAATCTTTTTGTGTAATTTTCTGATAAGTGATTTTTACTTCCAAAAATTTTTTCAAGTTTTTCTCTGCATTCAAAGTATGATTCTGCTGTAAAAACTTCAATTTTTGCAATTTCATCTCCGGTTTTCCACTTTTTTTGTTTGTCGGCAATTTCTACACTTACAGAATTTTCGTTTCTATTTATGATAAATTGAACTGGTGGAAGATTTTTTTCTGCATTTAAATTTCCTATTGATGCAAAAACTAAATAAAAATTTTCCCAACGCAAATAACAAATAAATTGTCCCAAAACGATATTTTTTGAAAGTTTTTGTTTTGTTCCAGGAAATGTAAGCCAAGAATTCCAATCTTTTATTGCGAGATTTTTTAATGCAGGCTGTTTTTTATTTGGTTCAACTTCAAATCCTGGATTCCAAGATTGCCAACCTCCAAGATTTATCCAAGCAGATTTTGCGTTTCTATTTTTTGATAAAACAAAATCACTTATGTTAATTTTTCCGGCGATTGTGTTTTCTTTTGCAACGTAATCTTTTTGAGCACTAAAAATAATCATAAAGCATCTCTTAAAACGATAGAAAGTGAATTATTGTGATAGTGTTACTATCACTAAAAATAATAATAACACAGATTATTTTGGTGTCAAGTATTTTTTTTTAGATTTAATTCTATAAGTCTTTTATCTGCGTGAAATTTCTAATTCTTAATTTTCAATGCACCTAGTTGTCCGCATGCACCGCCAATTTTTTGTCCGCGTTTTGTTCTTAGTGTAACATTTATTTTTGCATCTTCTAATATTTTTACAAAATTATGAACTTCGTTTTTGCTAGGTTCTTCAAATGGTAAAATTTTTACTGAATTCCAAGGAATAAGATTTACGTTTACATCAAGATTTGAAGCAAATTTTATTAGATTTTCAGCACTTTCTTTATCTGTATTTTTTTGATGTAAAAGAGCGGCTTCTAGAGTAACTCTTTTTCCAGATTTTTTTGCATAAAAATCAATAGCATCTCTTAAATTTTTTAAGGAATTTTCTTCGGAACAAGCAATAGGCATAAGTTCTTTTCGTAAATCTTCATTTGCGGTTGTAAGAGAAACTGCCAGTCGAATATGCGGACCATTTTCTGCCAAATCATAAATGCCTTTTACAATTCCGCATGTAGAAAGTGTAATTCTTTTTGAAGACAATCCTCTTCCATCAGCATTGCACAAAATTCTTATGGCTTTTCGTATTTCGCCAAGATTTTGCATTGGTTCTCCCATTCCCATAAAAACAATGTTGTCTAATTTTCCGCAAATTTCTTCCAAAAATAAAAACTGTTCTACAATTTCGCCAGCTGTAAGATTCCTAGAAAGGCCTAATGTTCCTGTCATACAAAATGCACATTTCATCGCACATCCGGCTTGACAGCTTACACAAGCAGTTTTTCGATTTTCTTTATCAGTTAAAAGTACGGTTTCAACTGCGTTTCCATCTTCTAGTGTAATTTGAAGTTTTATTGTTCCGTCATCATCTTTTAAGATATTTGAAATTTTTGAACTTCTAAGAACGGCTTTTTGTTTTAGTTGATTTCTTAAGTCTAAACTAAGATTTGTCATTTCATCAAAATTTTTTGCACCGGAGCCAATCCATTTAAAAATTTGTTTGCCTCTAAAATTTTGAGAAAGATTTAATTTTTCAGTAATTTCATCACTTAATAAATTAGAAAGTACGATTTTTTCCATAATAAAAATAAAAACTATTGTCGGTTTAATTTTTCAAGTGTATTTCGAATAATATTATTTTTACCATCAGATTTTAAATAATTTTCTAAAAGTTTGATTGCTTCATTCTTTTTGTCGGCTAAAACGTAACAATCTGCAATGTTTAAGTACAATCTTCCATTTGTTGGATTGTCTTTTATAAGTTTTTCAAACCTTTTAATTGCTTCTTCATAATTTCCTTCGGTTTTACAAAGTAGAGCAAGTCCGATTGCCGCATAAATGTCAAAATCGATTTCCAAAGCTTTTTCATAATAAGATTTTGCTTTCTTATAATCGCCTAAAGTTCTGTAAGCATCGCCTGCACGTGTAAGAATGACTTTGTTGTTTGGATCAATTTCCAAAATTTTATTCCAATATGTAATAGAAATATCGTGTCGATTTAATCCTCGATAACAATCAGCAAGTCCAAAAAGTGCATAAAAATTTTGCGGTTCGCGTTCTAAAGCTTTTTCAAAAAATTTTATTCCTTTATCGAACGTTTTTAACTTTCGATGACAGTTTCCAATTGAAGTAAGAACTCTGATATCAACATCATCTTTATTTATTTCGTAAACGCGTGTCCAATAAAAAAGAGCATCTTTATATTCTTTGAAATCGAAGTTTAAATGACCTAATCCAATCAGAGCATAAGGATTATCTTTTTCCATTTCTAAAACTTTTAAATAAAGATTTTTTGATTTTTTGAAATCGTGAATTTTTCTATAAGCGTCAGCAACTCTTGTTATAACTGTGATATTTTTGTCGTCTTGTGTAAGATATTGTTGCCAAATATCGATTGCTTTTTCAAACTGATTTTGAGATTTATAACAATCAGCAAGTCCAAAAAGTGCATAATTATTTGAAGCATAAAAATCCAAACATTTTTTATAATATTCAGCGGCTTTTTCAAAATGATTTTGTTTTCGTTCAGTGTCACCAAGTCCAACCAAAGCGTAATTGTTGTTATCTTCTATTTTTAAAATTTCTTCAAACGCTTTTTGTGCATTTTCAAAATCATTTTCTTTTATGAGTTGATATGCACGTTTTGAAATTTCTGTGATTTTTTCAAAATTTTCGCTTGAACCAGAATTTTCCATTTGAGGAACATCATAAGTTTCTGGCAAGTAGTTGTCGTTTTGGTTGAAATTTTCCATTTTTTAAATTTCCTTTTTTATAAATTTTATTTTTCAGAAATTAAAGTCGAAATCACTTTTGCAATATTTTCGTAAATTGGTTCAGCATCTCTTTTGTTGTGAGCCAAAAAATATGCTTTTAAAGCTTTTAAGCTTTCATTTTTGTTCATATAATAATTTCCAACTCTTGTAAGACCATCAGAATATCCGGTTGTGATAAAAATTCTTCTTGCGTCTTCAACATTTCCATTGTTAAACATTGCATTTGCTTTTCTATTTAAAATGACTTTTTGGTCGGAAGTAAGTCCTTTTACAGGATTGTCGGTAACCTTTATAAATCCGTCGGGAGTTGTTTTTTGAGAAATATTTTCTTGTAATTTTTTTTCTAAATCTTCTCGATTACTCATCTTCAACTATACTAAAATACTATCATATATTTAAAAAAAATTATAGTAGATTTTCTGTTTCTACTAAGGATTTTGCATTACAACAACTTTTATAAAACTATGCTTTTTGTTGCGTAGTATGTGGGCAAAATCGCACAATATAATAAGAAAAACATATTATTCATAAATTTTATATGTATAAAAATCTACAATAGAGCGACCGTAAATTCTTTGGTCGGTTCTTGTAAGATTTCCAATTTTTTCTGGCATAAAATGTTCTTCTGGACGATGAACTAAAATTGTTCCATTTTGATTTAGTATTTTATTTTCGTCAGCTTGTTTGATAAGTTGTTCGTGGAATTTATAAGGAAAGGGTGGGTCAAAAAAAATGTAATCAAAAGATGATTTGCAACGTTTTATAAAATATTCTACAGGCATAAAATGACATTGAATTTTTACGCCACATTCTTTTTCTGTAATTTTTACGTTTTCTAAAACTGTTGGGATTTTTATTTTATCTTTTTCGCAAAGTTCAACGTGATTTGCTCCGCGACTTACTGCTTCTATTGCAATTGTTCCAGAACCACTAAATAAATCTAGCCAAGATTTTCCGCTTAAATCACCTAAAATTGAAAAAACTGATTCTCTCATTCTGTCCATCGCAGGTCTAATAATTCCTTCCGGACATTTTATAATTCTTCCTTTTAATTTTCCGCCTGTAATTCTCATTTTTTGCTCACTATTTTTTGTTTAATGCCCAATAATTATCATCATGTTTGAGTTTTGAATTTTTAGAAGCATAATCAAAAGCTGTTTTTCTTTCTGTAGAACGCAATGTTGTTGAACTTCCATTATCTAGGAGGAGTTTTAAAACATTTGTAGAATTTCCATATTGAGCTGCATACATCAAAGGCGTTTTTCCTTCGTAGAATGTATTTAGTTGAATTGATTTATCTAAAAAGACATTTATTTTTTCTATTTGAACATATTCTGACATTGTAGTTGATAAAAGTTGGGTGAATGATTTTAGAACTTCTTTTTCTGAAATTGAATAATATTCCAAAATTCTTTTTAATATTTCTGGATTTGTATTATAGCAAGTTGCAAGAAGTAGGGCAGAAATTTCAAAATTATTTTTTGCTTTTACGTTATTTTCTTTAGTTAAGAGAAGATTTACGGTTTCAAGATTTTCTTGATAACGAACTGCATACATTAACGCAGTCCAACCATCATTGTCTTTTAGATTTACGTTTGCACCTGAGGCTAATAAACGTTTTATTTGCCAATCGTTTCCGAGTTTTGCCGCTTTCATTAATAAAGTTATTCCGGCAGCATCAGTTTCATCTGGATTTTCTATTATAGAAGTTTTTTGATTTGCAATTTTTTTATCTGGAAGTTCATAGGAATCAATCATATAATCTTCTAGATATTCTTTTTGGTATCGTGATGGAGCTTCTTTTTTTGCATTTTCCAATGCTGCATTGATTTCGTCTAATTGTCTTTGTTTTTCTTCGGCTTCAAGTCTTTCTTTTTCTAATATTTCTTTCTCTAATCTTTCTTTTTCAAGTCTCACTTGTTCTTCTTTTTCTAATCTTTCTTTTTCAAGTCTTGCTTTCTCTTCTTTTTCTAATCGTTCTTTTTCAAGTTTTTCTCGAGCTTCTTCTTCGTCGCTTTTTACATCAGTTTTTACTTCGATAATTTCTATATTTTCTTTTTTTGCTATTTTTTCGTTTGCTGATTCTGCTTCTGTATCTGTAGTTTCTACAACTCTGTAAAATTTAAAATAAACTTGATCAAGTTGAAATGCTTTGTTTCTTTTGTTGCTTGTAAGTACTAACGTAAAGTTTGATGTTGAATCTTCATCCAAAATAAAAGAAACTGTGCCTTCTAATTCGACTTTCTTTTTTACATTGTTACCAAAAAGTTTTGTTTCGTGAGAAAGTTTTTTTCCTGTAGTTCTATCATAAATTTGAGCGGTGATAAAACCTGCATCTCTTAATGCATATCCACGATAATGAAAAATTACTTTATCACCGGCTTTTGGCATATCTTTTTTTACAAATCGAGTAAAATCAACATTTGCATCAAATATAACTCTTGTTTCGTTTAATCCTAAAAAAACAGTTTTTTCTGCATCACACAAATCAAATTCATAAATTCGAGGATGAACATATTTTATAAAAACTTTATCTTTAGAAAATGAAGAAAATAAAATAAAAAATATAAAAACTGTTGTAAAAAAAACTCTCTTGTTTCGATTTTTAAACATAAAAAAAGTATAATGTAATAAGTAAAAACCGACAAGTAATCTGTGTGCATTAAGAAACGCAAGCAAGAGCGTCGCGTTTCAATTCTGTGTTAAATAAAAGATTTAAGTGCGAAGCAATTAAATCTTCCAGTTGTGCATAAAGAAACGCAAGCAAGTGCGTCGCGTTTCAATTCTGTTAAGTTTAGAACATAGCGAGCATGAATGTTTTGATAAACTCAACAACCACCTGTCGAAATCTAATTATATTTATGTTACAATAAAGTTATGACACAATCAGAACAGCAAAAAAACGCAACAATATTTGCAGAAAACTGGTGCAACAAAGGCGACGAAAAACAGGAAACACAGCGATACTGGATTGGAATTTTGGGCGATGTGCTTGGAATCGGAAGCCCTCAGAACTACATTGAATTTGAAAAGAAAGTAAAAAGAAATGTCAGTCATTCCGAACTTGATTCGGAATCTACAAAAAAGATGCTGAAACAAGTTCAGCATGACTCAACAACTAACTTCATCGATGCGTACATTCCCGAAACGAAAGTCCTTATAGAACAGAAAGGAATCAAAATTGATTTGAACAAAGCCTACGAGCAGTCAGACGGAACAGTTTTAACGCCATATCAGCAAGCAAAACGTTACGCCAACGAAATGCCGTATGATTTGCGCCCTAGATGGATTGTCGTTTCAAATTTTGCAGAAATCCACGTCCACGATATGAACAAACCAAACGAGCCGCCAGAAATCATCTTCTTAAAAGACTTGGAGCACGACTTTTACAGACTGGAATTCTTAGTTGACCGAAAAAACGAAAACATCCGCAGAGAAGAAGAAATTTCTCTTGCTGCTGGCATTCTTGTTGGAAAACTTTACGACGCTTTGATAAAAGAATACATAAATCCAACTGCAGAAAGTTATCGTTCACTTAATATTTTGTGCGTTCGTTTGGTTTTTTGTTTTTATGCTGAGGACGCAGGTCTTTTTGAAACAAGAACAAGTTTTGAAGATTACATAAAATCTTTTGCGGTTGAAAATGTGCGTGGTGGTTTGATTGCATTGTTCAAAGCGTTGGACACGAAACTTGAAAACCGCGATAAATACGACTTAAAACTAAAACCATTTCCGTATGTGAACGGCGGACTTTTCCACGATGAAAACATTGAAATTCCAAACTTTACGCAAGAAATTGTAGACGTTCTTGTAAACGATTGTGCTCCATTCGACTGGCACGAAATTAGCCCCACAATCTTCGGCGCAGTTTTTGAAAGCACTTTGAATCCGGAAACGCGTCGTAAAGGCGGAATGCACTACACTTCAGTCCAAAATATCCACAAAGTGATTGACCCGCTGTTTATGGACAAACTTAACGCAGAGTTTGACGAGATAAAGAATCTTTCCGCAAAGCAGCGTTCCACCTCTCTTCTAGATTTTCAAGAAAAACTCGGTTCTCTCACATTCTTAGACCCAGCGTGCGGTTCGGGCAATTTTCTAACAGAAACTTATCTTTCTTTGCGTCGACTTGAAAACAAAGTAATTTCCGCGCTGAACAAGGGTGAAAAAGTCCTAGGCTTCGACGAGTTCATCAAAGTAAAAATCAGCCAGTTCTACGGAATTGAAATAAACGATTTCGCTGTTACGGTCGCAAAAACAGCATTATGGATTGCGGAAAGCCAGATGATAAACGAGACGGAGAAGATTATCTCGCAGCAGATTGACTTTCTGCCTCTCAAAACGCAGGCAAACATTGTGGAAGGTAACGCGCTTAAGATGGACTGGGCAACGTTTAAGAACCTTGACGGAAGCAGGATGGAACAGCCAATGCTGTTTGGCGGTGAGCAAAAAGATACGGTAGTTGAAGCTCTCGTCCCAAAGGGCGCGCAAGCAACCACCAGAAATGGAAAAGGTAATTTCGATACTTTGCTCACTAACCATAAGCTCAATCACCAAAATCACTACGACTACATCATGGGAAATCCGCCGTTTGTTGGGGCGCGCCTTATGACGGAAAAACAGAAGGACGATGTTCTGTCTGTCTGGGGCGATGTGAAGAATATTGGGAACGTTGACTATGTTTCTTGCTGGTACAAGAAGGCAACTGACTTAATCAAAGGCGCAGGCACAAAATGCGCGTTCGTCTCCACAAACTCGATTACGCAAGGCGAGCAGGTCGCAATTATGTGGAAGCCGCTTTTTGAAGAAGGAATCAAAATCGATTTCGCATACAGAACTTTTAGATGGGACAGTGAAAGCACGGAAAAAGCGCATGTCCATTGCGTGATTGTGGGATTTAGTTGTCAGGATGCTGGCGGATTTTCTCAAAGATTCATTGTGTCTGAGAACAGCGAAAGACATTTTGCGAAAAATATCAACGGCTATCTTCTCGACGCGCCTAACGTGTTTATCGAAAGCAGAGGAAAGCCTTTGTGCGACGTGCCGGAGATTGTGTTTGGAAATATGCCGAACGACGGAGGAAATCTTATTATTGAAGAGAACGAGCTTGACAGTTTTATCAAAAAAGAGCCAAATGCGAAAAAGTTCATAAGGCAGTTTCTGGGAGCCGACGAATACATCAACAGCAAAAAAAGATACTGCCTGTGGCTAAAAAACACAAACCCCGCGGAACTCGTAAAACTGCCGCTTGTAATGGAGCGCGTTAAGAAAGTAAGGGAAATGAGGCTTTCAAGCAAGCGAGCCGCCACTAAAAAACTTGCTGAGTCACCTTGGCTTTTCGGGGAAATCCGACAGGGCGAAAGCGGAAGTTATATTCTGATTCCAAGTACGTCATCAGAAAAGAGAAAATATATCCCCATGGGATTTTTCGGCTGCGAAGTGATTGCAAGCAATGCAAATCTTATGGTTCCAAACGCGAGCCTTTATGACTTCGGCATTCTCACGTCCTCTGTTCACATGGCATGGATGCGCGCAGTTTGCGGAAGACTTGAAATGCGTTACCGCTATTCCGCGCAGATTGTTTACAACAACTTTGTGTGGTGTTCCCCAACAGACGAGCAGAAACTAAAAATTGAGAAAACCGCACAAGGCATTATCGACGCAAGGGCGAAATTTCCAAACGCAAGCCTAGCCGATATGTACGGGGAGAATATGTTTATGTTCGGCGATCTTGTAAAAGCCCACGAAGCAAACGACAAGGCTGTTATGCAGGCCTACGGATTCGACGCGAAGATGACAGAAGCGGAGATTGTGGCGGAATTGTTCAGATTGTATGAGAAACTGGCGAAAGGAGCACGGAATTGATTGAATTGTATCATGGAAGCACACTTTCTGTTCACGAGCCAAAAATCTTAACTCCGTCAAGAACGTTGGATTTTGGAAAAGGATTTTATACAACGACTGATTTTGAGCAGGCAAAAAAATGGGCTTTAAACAAAAAGCGGATTGAAAAATCAGAAAATGCTGTTGTAAACGTTTTTACGATTGGTGATGATTTTTTGGAAAGTCAAGATTTTAAGATTCTGAATTTTAAGAAAGCAGATGAAACCTGGCTGGATTTTATAATCGCAAACCGTTCCGATATAAATTTCACTCACAATTATGATATAATCAAAGGTGCGGTGGCAAACGACAGAGTTTATGCAAGCCTGAATGCTTTTGAAAACGGCTTTATGGACAAGAACACCTTGCTTAAAGAACTAAAAACTTGGCTTTATGTGAATCAAGTTTCTTTTCATACTCAGCGGGCATTAGACTTGCTTTCTTTTGAAAAGGAGATTTTAGTATGATTCCGAAAATCACGCAGAAGAACGTGCGGATTTTTATTCCGTACAAAGTTTCAAGAATCAGTGTGCAGATTGCGAAAGATGAAAAGCTTCCGATTGCAAAAGCTGTCGCAAAATTTTATCAGTCAAATACTGCAAAATTGCTTGAAGATGAATCATCAAAACTTTGGCATGACGGCTGGGTTGCTCTTTATGATTTGTACAAAAGCGAGGGCGAAAAACAAAATGACTGACGAAGACAAGGCATTCTGGCTTTCCTGGTGCATTGAAGAATACGCCGCAGAAAAAAACAAATCTTCTAGCGAAATCTCAAAAATGTTTGATGAAAAAGACGTTCTTTCTTATCTTGATGAAAATGCAGAAGTCCTACATACGCAGGGGAAAAACTACATACTGAGCGAAATAAATAGGTTCTTAGAAAGCAGAACCGCGCAGTAATTGTTGCCTACGGATTTGATGCTAAGATGACAGAAGCGGAGATTGTGGCGGAATTGTTTAAGATGTATGAAAGATTGGCGAAAAATAGTTGAGTTCCTAGCAAACTGACTGTATGCGAGATGGTTTTTGCTTCATTGCATTCGGTTCGCAATGACGAGTTTAATCCTACTAATCCTAAAAATCTGTGGTTTTAAATTTCTGTGCATATTTGCGGAAATTTCATCTTTTCTATTTTCCAAATTTTCTAATTGACGATTTTTTTTATTTTGAGTATAGTTTCAGTTACCCCTTGGAAATCTCGTGAAGATTTTCCTTGTCCATAAGGAGGAATAAAAATCATATTTTTGTGATTTTTGTTGCAGATTAAAAGTCGTTGATTTTTGATTTGTGATGTTGTCCTCCGAAATTTTTTGCAATATGCAAAATATAAAAATTTCAGGAGATACTTATGAAGAAGTATGAACTTGTGGCAATTTATCCGCTTGAGGATGAAAAGTCAAAAAAAAGTGCTGAAGATTTAAAAAGCACTCTTTCAAAATTCGGTGCAGAAATCGAAGAAGAAAAACAAATTGGCGATCGTGATTTAACTTACGAAATCAAAAAACAAAAGAAAGGTCGCTTTATTCTTTACAATGTAAAAGCAAATCCAGCAAAAATTATTGAAATTCAAAACGAATTTAAACTTAATGTAAATTTATTAAAATATCAGATTGTAAAAATTGATGAATAGTTGATTTTACCAAAATCATCATTTTATAAGGAGTTTATATGACAGATTTAAATCATGTTGTTCTTATTGGACGTCTTACAAGAGATCTTGGTGCTGATGAACGAAGTTTTGGCTATGTAGGAAATGGTCAAGCTAGAGCAAATGTGAGCATTGCTGTTAATAGAAGCCGAAAAAATGGTGAACAATGGATAGACGAAGTAAACTATTTTGATATTACAATTTGGGGAAAAACAGCAGAAAACTTAAAACCTTATTTGACAAAAGGTAAAATGATTGCTGTAGATGGATATTTAAAGCAAGATCGTTGGGAAAAAGATGGTCAAAAAATGAGCAAAGTGAGCGTTGTTGCAAATTCTGTTCAACTTTTGGGCGGAAGAGGTGATACATTATCTTCTAATAATGGTTCATCAACATTCCAGCAAACGGTTGCTCCATCAAATAATTATCAGAACAATAATTATTCACAAGATTCTTATGGTGATACAGGTTCTGATTTCCCCGAAGATATTCCATTTTAATTAAATAATAGGAGAATTCTATGGCTGAAGAAAATACACAAGAAAATGAATTTAAACAAGAACAGAATGATGTAATTAATCAAGTTGCAACTGTTTCTGAAGGTCGCGAAGACGAAAAAGATGCTCGTGCAAAATCAAAAACTTTTTTTAGAAAGAAGTTTTGCAGATTCTGTGCAAATAAAATAAAAATTGATTATAAAGATGCAGATTCTCTTCGTAGATATATGACTGAACGTGGAAAAATTTTACCACGTCGCATTACCGGAACTTGTGCAAAACATCAGCGAGAAGTTGCAAAAGCTATCAAACGAGCACGTTCAATCAGTCTTTTGCCATTTGTTGCTGACTAAAAATAAAAAAGTCCTTCTCATACTCCGAGTTGGACTAAAAATAATAGGAGCTTGAAAAATGAAAGTAATTCTTAATGTTGATGTAAAATCACTTGGTGAAGAAGGCGATGTAAAAACAGTTGCTAATGGATATGCACGCAACTATCTTCTTCCTAGAAATTTAGCTGTTCCTTACAATGAAGCAACAGTTTTAATTTTTGAATCTCGTAAAGCAGAAATTGAAGCAAGAAAAGAACAAAAACGAAAGGATTCTGCAAGTTTGAAAGAAAAACTCGAAGCAAATCCAATCGAAATTACAATGCCAGCTTCAACAAATGGAAAACTTTACGGAGCTGTTACAGCAAACGTTATTGCGGAATCTCTTGCTAAACTTGGTTTTGATGTTGAAAGAAAACGTATTGATGTTACCGGAAATGCAATAAAATCAGTTGGAAATTACAAAGTTACTGTAAAACTTTACGAAGCTCAAACTGCAGAATTGCATGTTAGCGTAAAAGCTCAAACTTCTGATGGAAAAATTATAGATGCAGACTCTCAAAAACCTGCAGAAAAAGAAGTTAAACCGGAAAATTCAAAAGAAGAAAAATCTGAGTAAAATCTTTTTGAATTTTTAATTATTTATTAAAAAGCTGGAAATACTTTTAGTAAATCCGGCTTTTTTTTTAGAGGAAAATTATGGATGAAGTTTTAAATGATAAAGTTCCGCCGCATAGCATAGATGCTGAACAAGCTGTTTTAGGTGCTCTTTTGTTAAATTGGGATGCAATGGCGGATGTTGTTTCTATTTTGCGGCCAGATAGATTTTATTCACTTCAACATCAGGCAATTTACGAAGCTCTTCAAAAACTTTATACAAAAAATGTAACCGGTGATGTACTTTCTCTTATAAATGAATTAACTGTAGAAAATAAACTCGAAAGTGCTGGTGGAGCGGCTTATATTGCATCATTAACAGATAAAGTCCCTTCCGCAGCAAATATTTCTTATTATGCAAATATCGTTATTGACCGTTCAACTCGTCGCGAACTTATAAAAATTTCTTCCGAAATGAAAGCCTCTTCTTTTGAACTTGGAAGAGATTCTTCATCTCTTTTGGATAGTGCAGAGCAAAAGATTTTTGCATTAGCCGAAAGAAATGAAACTACAGAAGTTCATGCTGCAAAAGACATAATGGTAAAAGAGATTGAAATAATTGAATCTCGCTACAATAGCAAAAATGAATTTACAGGAATTCCAACTGGTTTTGCAAAATTAGATACTTATACATCTGGTTTTCAAAATTCTGAATTGATAATAATTGGAGCACGCCCTTCTATCGGAAAAACTGCACTTGCTCTTTCTATGATGCGTTATATTGCTGTAGAAAAGAAAATTTCTTGCGGATTTTTTTCTCTTGAAATGCCTTATGAGTCAATTGGAATGAGACTTCTTTCTCAAGAAGCAAGAGTTCCTATGAATAGAATTCGAGCAGGAACTTTAAAACTTGATGATGTAAAAAAAGTTCAAGATGCTGCAGGAAGATGGTATGACGCTCCTTTGTATATTGTTGATACTCCAAATATGAGGCTTTTGGAACTTAGAGCAATGGCTAGAAGATTGGTTGTAAATCAAAATGTAAAAATTATTTTTATAGATTATATCGGACTTGTTGCAACAGAAGATTCTTCTGCGCCTGTTTATGAACAAGTTAGTGAAATTTCAAAATCTCTAAAATCAATGGCTCGAGAACTTCATATTCCAATTGTAGCACTTTCTCAAGTTGCTCGTGATGCTGAAGGTCAAGAACCAAATCTAGCTCAGATTCGAGGTTCAGGTTCTGTTGAACAGGATGCCGATGTTGTAATGTTTTTGCACAGAGATAGATTAAAAGATGAAACTCCGGCACAAGAAGCAAAAATTATTTTAGCAAAACAACGAAATGGTGCAACCGGAGATCTTCCAATAATGTTTATTCCTGCGTTTTCTAAATTTGAAAACAAAGTTGATGAATAAAATCTTAATAACTATCTCGTAAGTTTTTTACTTTTAGCGATTTTAAGAATTCTTCGAATTTTACATTTTTCTTTGGAGAAAATGTAATCGAAACTTCATCTTTTCCATTTAATGTAATCATATTGTCACTGAAAATACCTGCAATTCCGTCTGTATCTAACGAAACAAAAAATGCTGGTTTTGATGAAGATAATTTTATTTCAAAAATATTTTCTTTTTCTATAACTTTAAACAAAACGTTTGGTTCTAAAATATCGCAATGTTTGTAAGACGTTAAAAACGTTTCTGTGTGTTTTGTTTCTATTTTTCCGTCTTTTGTTTGATAAGAATAAGTTGCATATACAAAATACTTGTTTGTATCTTTATTATCAAAAGTTTGTTTATAAAGATTTGTGATAGAATTTTTATCAACTTGTACAGTTTTTTCTACAGTTTTAGCAAATTCGTTTCCTTCAAAATCTAAAAACTGTAGTTTTAGACAAACTTGTAAATCTTCTTGCGTATCGTTTATGAAAACAGCATTAATATTTTCGTCTTTTACAAACAAAGGCATATAAATATTTTCAAAAAATCTTTTTGCCTGATAGTTTAAAAGTTTCCATTTTCCATCGTATTCAAGCGAACTCCAAGAAGGACAAGGCCAAATATCATTTAATTGCCAAAAAAGAGTTCCCATACAGTGAGGTTCTAAACTTCGCCACCAATCAACAGCACATCTTATTGCAACTGCTTGTTGAACTTGACTTAAATAAATCATATTTTCAAAGTTTGAAGGAAATCTAAAGTATCGAGAGAAATTTTCCAAAATAATGGAGTTTCCACTTGGCGAGCGTTGATGATATTCCATAAGCGGACTTGTAAAATTCCATTGTTCTTTTGGAGAAAATGATTTTATGCATTCCATAGACGGAAATGATTCGTATCCAAATTCAGAAACAAATCTTGGTCGAATTGACATATACGCTTCTTTGTCTTTTCGTTCGTGCCAAACGCTCCAATAATGCATATCGCCTTTGTTGTCTGTGTGCCAATTATCTTCGTATTCGTCTGGACCGGAACATGGTGAACTTGTCCAAAATAAGCGATTAGAATCGAGTTCTTTTATTTTTTTTCCAACAGTTCCGTTATAAAGTCTATCATAATCAATTAAATATCTATCACGATTTTTTATTGATTCAGAAAACCATCCTAATGCTCCGTAATTTTCGTTATTTCCACACCAAAGTCCAATACAGGCGTGCGATTGAAGTCGCGGAACTTGATAGTTTAATTCATTCTCAACTTCGATAAGAAATTCTTTTGTTGTTGGATAAAGAGAACAAGCAAACATACAATCTTGCCAAACAATGATTCCAAACTTGTCGCACAAATCATAAAAATCTTCGTTTTCGTAAATGCCTCCGCCCCAAACGCGTAGACAATTTTGATTTGATTCAACCGCTGATTTTAATAAATCTTCGTATCGTTCGTAAGTCATTCTCGAAGGAAGAGAGTCTGCTGGAATCCAGTTTGAACCTTTTGCAAAAATCTTTTTTCCATTATTTTCAAAATATAAACTTCTTCCGTCTTTTCCTTCATCTTTGTCTTTTTTAGAAACCGCTTTTAAAGTATTAAAACAGATTTTTTTTGTGATAGAAGTTTCTTTTGTGCTAGAATCTTCGGTTTGTATCTTTAAATTGTAAATTGTATTTTCTTTTAAGTTTTTTTCTTTTAATTCACCACTTGTTTTCCATACAGATGGATTTTTTACATTCAAAGTGAGTGATAAAATATTTTCACCTTTTTTTAAGTTGAATTTTTTTTCTTGAGTTTGAGTTTCTATATCATCACCAAAAATAGAAATGATAAATTTTTTTTCTTGTTCGGCAAAGCTTTCGTAATTAAATGTAATTTTTGATTTCCAATTATTATTTTTATCTACATCATAATTTATTTTTGCATAATTAAATAAACCATCTGCAATTTGATTTATGCAAATATCACCATAAATTCCACTTACCATAAGGCAAGGCCCCCAATCCCAACCTCCATGACATTGGCATTTTCTGGCAAGATTTCGGTTTGGAGAATAAACATCGTATTTCATATAAGGAATAGGATAGGGAAGTTTTTTTTCTATTTCGGCGGATTTTTTTTCTGCCGATTCAAATAAGATTTTTATAGAATTTGTGCCGTTTTTTACAAAATTTGTAACATCAAATCTATAACGAGCAAATTGATTTTGTCCATTTCCAACTTTTTTATCATTTATAAAAACTGTAAAAAATGTATCTGCTTGAGTTATTTCTAAAATTGAATGTGCATTTTGAATTTTTGTAAATTTAAACTCGCGGCTAATTGTCCAATCAGTTTTTCCAACCCACAAAACATCTTTTTCGTTAAATCCATAGTAAGGTTCCGGAATTATTTTATTTTTAATTAATGCTGAATGAAAATCGCCAGGTATTTGTGCGGTTGTTGTAATTTTTTCGTTAGTTAAGTTCCATTTGCCACAAAGTTCTGTTTTTTGCATAAAATTTACCTCAAAATTGTCTAAAATACAAAAATAGGCTATCTAACAAGATTATTGTCGGTGATGAATTTTCAAAATTATCACTGGATATAAAAACTTATTAGATAGCCATCTTTTTTTTTGTTTGTATGATTTTTTAATTATTTTGCATCATAAGCAGAAATTGGAGTTTCAATTGCTGTTAAATCTTCCAAACTTAAAAGTTTTAATTTTCCGGATTTTCCAGTAACAACAATTCCTGCATCTGTAATTGTAATTGGTGTACTAGAAATTACTTCAACTGGAGAAGAAAGTTTTAAGTTAAGATTTTCATCAAATTTTCCTAAAATCCATTTTTCATTTGAGTTGATAATACAATAATAATCTTCGCCATTACAAACCAAAATTGAATCTGATGCAACAGTTTCGTTACTTTCTCCATTTATTTCCATAGAATCCGGATCGATTGAAACTAACTTTATTGTAGAATTTTCACCTTCTTCACCGGCAATCGCAATAAAGTTTTCTGTTCCTTTGTAAATTGTTCGACTTCTAATTACTGTTACAGGTGAATTTTTAATTGTCTCACCAGTTTCGATATTAAATTTAACTAAGCGAGAAAGTAAATCTTCTTCGTTTGAAAGAATAATTCCGTAGTCTGAAGGCATAGATTCTTTTTCTTGAACAGACTGTTGGTCTTTTGCAATTTCTTTTCGTTCTTTCTGAGCTTCTGATTGTTTTTTATCTGCAATTTGTTGTTGTTCAGTTGCAGTATCTTTTGCTTCTTGAGTTTTTTGAGCTTGCTCGTCTTCTTTTTTTTGTTGTTCTTCTGCGGCTTGTTGTTTTTCTTCAGCTTCTTTTTGAGCTTCTTCGTCGTTAGGATTTTCGTCTGCCTTTTTTTGAGCTTCTTCAGCTTCTTTTTTTGCTTCTTGAGTTTTTTGTTTTTCTTCGTTTAATTTTTTCTGTTCTTCAGTTGCCTTTTTTTGAGAATCTTGTGCTTTTTTAGAAGCATCATCAGCTTCTCTTTCTTTTAAATCAACCATATCTTTTCGAGTATCAACATTTTTATCATCATCTTCTTGCATAGAATCAACTACATTAGAATCCGAAATTACAGACGTATCAACGGTAGAAAGTCCGCCATTTTTTACATCAAACAAAGGAATTACAATTTCTGATTTTCCCGGCCAATCTTTGTAGTTTACAGAAAGTCCACAATTTGTAGTTGAAAGATTTTTTGTAACGTTGTCTTTGTATTTAGATTGAAAATAAGAAAGATTTCCACGATAAACGGCATTATAAACTGTAATAAAAACTGCCAAAGTATCAGCATCTTGTTGTGAATAAGAATATGCGGAAGAAAGATAAGCACTTATAATTCTTCTTAAATTAGTTATATGATCTACGGTTGCATCTGCACCAATAAAAATGATGTCTGCATCCAATTTGCCTTTTGTATCATCAACAGCGTGAACTACATAATATTTATTTTGATTTCCTGTTGTGATTTGTGTAGTTGTACTATTTGCAACAATTGTTCCCATTTTTGAACCAATGCTTTTTATAGCATCAATAGAATCAATAATTTTGTGTGGACCTGTATAGTTGATAAACTCAATAGTTGTTGATGTGCTTTTTATTTCGTCTTCATCAACTTCCAGTCCAAAAACCGCTGCAGAAAGCAAAAGTATTGTTGCAGCAAAAAAAACGCTTTTTTTCATAAATCCACCTTTATAAAACGATATATAATTTTATCACACTTTATTTTAAACTAAAAGTATTTAATTTATTTTTACAGTTCTAATTCTGTGATTTTTTTTAGAGTTTCACGAGCATAATTTCTTGTGTTTACACTGTAATTTGGAAAAAGAAAATTCTGCAAAATTTCTTTGCCTTTTGAATTGAATGCAGGTCGTCCCATAAATCTGCAAATAGAAAAAACAGCATTACAAATATCATTTATAATAATTTCGTCTTTTGATGATGTTTTTTTTGCAAGTTGTTCCAGTGAAGTTAAAATTTTTCCGTCGGAATCGTAACCGAAAGTTTCAATTCCACGTAAAATTTCGCTCAAAGCAGATTTATTTTGAATTTTCAGCAAAAAGTGAGAAATATAACTAGAAAATGTATCTGTTGAAAATAAAGAAAGTTCTTTTAATAAAAACGCTGTTCCAATCATATCAAGTTCAAAAATTGATTTTCCGTTTTTATTTGTCGTTGGCGAAAAATTTAATTGTGATTTTAAAACTTCGCAAGCGGACATAAGTTCCGAAACATACTCGATTTCGTTTGTGTCGTAATTTCCGTTTTGTAATTTTTTTATGCGTTCTTCAGTTGCAAAATCCGCTTCGATTTTTGTGTTAAAAATATATTCAAAATCACTTGTGTTTATTGTGTAATAAGAATTGTAGTTTTTTTGTTTTTGATTTTGTGTAGATTTTGCTAAATTTTGAAAAATTCTGTAAGAATTTACAGTCCAATTTGTGTAACAAAAAGTTAAATAATTTTCGTTTGTAAAAATGATGTAATTCCAATTATTTTTTTTAGATTTTTTTTGAAATTGTCCAGACCAAATTTCATTTCCATTTTCGTTATAAAAAAATCCTTTTGAATTATCACAAATAAAAATTCCACTTTCGTTGTAAACTATTTTTTGAATTTCAAATCCTTTTAAGTTTTTTATGATAAAAGAATTTTTAATTTTTCCGTCATTGCTAGAAATTCTAAAAAATACAACTTCGTTCTCGTATGGAAGAATGTAAAATGTATTTTGCGTTTCTTTGCAAACTACAAATTTGGCATTTTTTATTTGTGATGATGTTGTAGGCTTTTCGGTTTGCAAAACCCATTTGTTTTTTGAAAAATTTTCTTCTAAAGAAAAATATCCTGCAGAACCATCTATAAAAATTAGAAAAATTCCATTTTCGCTCGAAGTTGAACTTATAATTTGACCAGAAAAAGTTATTTCTTCAAGAATTTTTCCAAATGGTGAGATTCTAATTCCTTTTGTTTTGCCATCTTCAAGTTTTTCTAAAAAGGCAATGAGCGAACCGTCCGGAAGTTCTTGTAAATTTATGTTAGAAAGATTTTCTGTTTTTAGTTTCCATTTTGAAAGCCCCGAAATTCCAAAACATTCAATCTGATTTTCGCCTTTTAGAAAAAATCTTCCGTCAAATCCGCAATGAGGATTTGAAATTACAGAAAAATCCAAATTTTTTGACCAAAGTTCGTATCCGCTAGGATTTAAAAGCGTAATTTTTTTGTTGTTTTCTGAAATTAAAAAAATAAAATCGCCAGGAAAAACAAAAATTTTGGAATCACGATAATTTTTTAGAGTTTTTTCCCAAAGAAGTTTTCCGGAATTTGAATATGTAGAAATTTGTTTTGCATCTGTGACGAGCGAAAATCCGTAAGATGTAACTGCCGGTTCTGAAATAACTTTTCCTGGCAAAACGAATGTCCAAGTTGTGTTTTGATTTGTTAAAAGTTCTTGCGAAAATAAGAAAATTGGAAAAAACGTAAAAATAATTAAATTAAAAAATACTTTTTGTAAAATTTTCATAACATTCATCCTGTGCCATGCAATAAGAAAATGTTGAACTTATGGATATTTGCAAAAAATTATCAAACTTTCTATGTGACTTGTGTTCGGATAAAAATCTAAAAGATAAACATCTTTTATTTTATAACCTGCTTTTATTAAAAAACTACAATCCCTTGCGTGAGTTGCTGGATCGCACGAAAGGGAACAAATTGTAGGAATTTCTGAGTGACAAAGATAATCTCTTACAACTTTTTCCATTCCAAGTCGCGGAGGATCTACAACGCAAGCATCAAATTTTCCACAAGATTTTGCACAATTTTTTACCCAATTTTCACCACTTAAACCAAAACTTTGATGATTTTTTCCTTGAAGATTTTGTTCTGCAAAAACTAATGCATCTCGATTATGTTCAACTAAAACTACGTTTTTAAAAATATCACTCAGAAAAACAGAAATTGAACCGCAACCCGCGTACATATCAAGAACATTTTCTCCATTTTTTAAATTATCACAAATCAATTTTGTTACTTTTTCAAAAACAAAAAGATTTGACTGAAAAAATCCTCGAACATCAAAATGAATTATTTTTTCTCCAAGTTTTACGCTAACTGCATTTTGTGGAGAATAAATTGTTCCGGAAAAATATTTATTTTCTTTTATTTTTATTTTTTTCTTAGAATTTCCCTTAATTTGCACATTTTTTTGACTGTTTTCGTTTTGTGTGATGATTACATTTTTAGAATTAAAATCATCTTTTATAACTTTTGAACTTCCAAAAATGTGAATTCTTCCTTGCGGACGCGATGAAAACGGTGTTTTTTCTAAGTATTCGATTATACATTCTTCAGCACAAAGACAATTTTCTATTGGAATTATAATGTTTGATGATTTTTCGCTTAATCCACCATTGTTTAATTGAAATCTTGCTCTATAATTATATTGTGGACCGCTTATGATTTTGATTTTATTTTTTATATCAATTCCATTTTGAAAAAAAATATCTTCTAACATAATTGAACGCAATTTTTGTTGATATTCATAATCGATGTGCATCATATTACAACCACCGCATTTTTTGTAATATTTGCATTTTGGTTCAACTCGATGTTCTGACGGTTTTAATATTTTTTTTATGATTGCATTGTCATAATTTTTTTTATGTTCGGTAATTTCTATCTCTAAAAGCTCATTTGGCATAGAAAATGGAATAAAAACGGTTTTTCCGTCTATTTTTCCGATAGAATTTCCCCCAAAAACTGTTTTTTCTGTTAGAATATTCATATACGAATAATTTATCATTTTTGGAGTGTTTTATGCAAACTAAAAACTATTATCAAACTATGAAAGATGGAGAGAAAATAAAAGTTAATAAATGGGCTCCCGATGCTGAAGAAAAAATTAACGGAGTTGTTGTTTTACATCACGGACTTGCTGAACATTCATTGCGTTATGATCGTTTTGGTTCAATTTTAAGTGAAAATGGTTATGTTTTTATTGCTCACGATGTAAGAGGTCATGGAGCAACAGCGGAACTTGCAGAAGCTGAAAAAACTGGTCTTTTTGGAAAACTTGCTGATAAAGATGGTTTTAATAAAGCAATTGAAGATTTATACGAAATCATCATAACTGCAAAAGCGGAATATCCAAATACAAAAATTTTTTTGATGGGACATTCTTTTGGAAGTTTTGTGACTCAAGGCTTTATAGAAAAATATAGTCACGCAATTGATGGTTGTATTCTTTGCGGAACATCTTATATGTCGCAAGCTCTTTCTCGAACAGGTCATAACCTTGCTTGTATTGTAAGATTTTTCAGAGGAAAAAATAAAACTAGTAAACTTTTAAAAAATCTTTCTTTTTCCGGTTATAACAAACGTATTTCAGATTCTGATAATCCAAATGCTTGGCTTTCTAAAAGTAAACTAAATCTTGAAATGTATGATAGTGATAAATGGTGCGGATTTCCTTTAACAATTTCTTTCTTTTGTGATTTAACTTACGGATTAAATCAGATTGGAAAGAAAAAAAATATCAAAAAAATCCGAAAAGATTTACCTATAGATTTTATTTACGGTTCGGAAGATCCTGTTGGTGGTTATGGAAAAAATATTCAAAAATTAGTCAATCTTTATAAAGAATTTGGAATCAAAAATCTTCAAGTAAAAATTTATGAAGGCGACAGACACGAAATTTTAAATGAAGATGATAAAGAGCTTGTCGAAGCAGACATTTTAACTTGGCTTAGCAACTTGACTAAATAAACTTTCAAAGGATATTATTTTTAATTGTGTTATACAGATATGGTACTGATAAAAACGGAAAACTTGTAAAAAAAGCTGTTGTTTACACAAGAGAAGAACATAAAATCCCTTTAGATCATATTGATATTGACGCACTCCAAATTGTAAATCGTCTTAAAGATTTTGGATATACGACTTACATTGTTGGAGGTGCTGTTCGTGATTTAATTGTTGGAAATAAACCAAAAGATTTTGATCTTGTTACTGATGCCACTCCGTCTAAAATAAAAAAGATTTTTCGCAATTCTAGAATTATTGGAAGAAGGTTCCGATTAGTTCACGTTGTTTTTGGTTCAAAAATTTTTGAGGTCAGTACTTTTCGTTCAAACGAAGAAGGTTCTGTCGGAAATGATTTTGGCACAATAGAACAAGATGTTTTGCGTAGAGATTTTTCAATCAATGCTTTATATTATGATCCGTTTCAAGAACAAGTTATAGATTATGTTGGCGGTATGAGAGATATAAAAAAACATATTCTCCGACCTATAATTCCTCTTGATACAATTTTTGTAGAAGATCCTGTAAGAATGCTTCGTGCTATAAAATATAGTGCTACCACCGATGCAAGGATGTCTTTTCATTTAAAACATAAAATTAGAACAAGTGCATCTCTTTTATCACAAGTTTCGCCTTCGCGTCTGACAGAAGAACTTTTAAAAATCATAAATAATGTTTACGTTTATGACATTATAAAAGAAGCATTAGAAACAGATTTGTTTATTTATCTTCAACCGACAGCAACTTCTATGATTTATGAAAGTCGTGAATTTGAAGAAAAATATTTTGAAAGCATAAAAAAACTTGGAGAATTAAACAAAACAAATAGTGATGTTCGCTTAGGAAAAAAACTTCAGTTTATAATTCAAGATTTTATTGCAACTTTAACAGATTGGAAAAAAGAAGTTTTTGAAAAAACTAGTGCAAACGAACTTTTTGCAAGAACTTGGAAACAATGTCGCAATTTTGTTCTTCCGATGAATCCTGTTCGAAAAGAACTCGAATTTGCAGTAAAAGCGGTTTTAAAATCTTATGGAATAAACTCTAGTGCAAAATCACAAAGAGTTTCAAAAAACAAAAAAAAATAAAATCATCCGCAGGAAGAAGTGAAGATTTTTTTTATGCCGGCGAGTGCTACGATTACTTTTCATTATGTAAAGCAATATGATATGTTGTACGGTGAACACTTTTATGATTTGACCTGGAACAACGGAATTACGCATGAACAACTTCTGTCAGATATTACAGTTCCTTGTATATATTTACACGCAAAAGAAAATGTGGCAGATAACGGAGTCTATTTATGTGCCGCATCAAGAGAACAGGCGGAAAAAGCAGTTGCACTAATAGGTGATAATGCTAAGTTGATTGAAACAAAAGACAGTAATCATAATATTCATGGTACACACAAACAAAATTACGTTGATGCAATCAATAGTTTTTTGAAAGAAGGTATAGAATAAGATGCTTAAAGAAAATATCTCAATGCTTCGGAGTGTAAATGGTGTATTTGGAAAAATAGGGAGTACTGAGAAATCGAAAATATATTTTGATAAACTTTTTGGTTATTAGAAAGCCTTGTATATTCATGAATTCGAGTTTTCTACAGAAGAGATTGGTTTGATATTTAAAAAGTAAAGTTCATTTTTGAATTTTACTTAAAGAGGAGAATAATATAATGGACAGATTTATAAAAATTAAGGAGAAACTTCTTGCCTTTGCAAAGGAAGATGAAGATATAAAGGCGATTGTTTTGATAGGTTCTTCAACCAGAGATACGGTAAAAGCAGATGAATATTCTGATTTGGACGTTGTGATTACAACAGAAAAACCGGAATCCTGGTTATATGGAAATTATCCGGAAAAACTTGGGAATATGAAACTATCTTTTGTTGAACCAACACTTGGTGGTGGAAAAGAAAGAAGAATGTTGTATGACGGTTCGCTTGATGTTGATATGATTGTATTTACACCAGAACAGTTTGAAAAAGCAATCAGGGAAGGCGTCGCAAGCTGGGTTATGAACCGGGGCTATGAAATAATGTATGATGCAGAAGATTATTCAGCTTTGTTAAAAGAAAATATTTCTCATGAACTTCATCCAACAGATTTATCAGAACCGGAATTTAATAATATGGTAAACGATTTCTTTTTCCATACCGTGTGGGCATCCAAGAAGATTCTTCGTGGTGAATTGTGGACTGCCAAAATGTGTATTGATGCTTATTTAAAAAACTATCTGTTGAAGATGATAGAGATGTATTCGGTGTCAAAATATCAGGTTGATGTATGGCATGATGGAAGATTTCTGGATCGATGGGCTGAAAAGGAAATACTTTCGGATTTGGAAAAGTGCTTTGCCCACTATAACAGGGAGGATATGGTGTCTGCTTTGTCGGCTACCTTTTATCTTTTTTGCAGACTGGCAAGTCAGACAGCAGAAATGAAGGGGTACAAATATCCAAAAGAAGCTGAAAACTATATAAAAATAGAACAAACAATGGATTTTAGGAAACGATATTATGATACGACAAGCCACGGCAGCAGATGCATCAAGAATAGCGGAAATATTGATTTTCTCAAAGAGAATGAATTATAGAAAGATTTTTCAGAATGATAAGGTGTCATTCGGAGAAATGCAAGTATACCCTTTGGCAAAAAGTTATATTGATAATCCGGATAAATTGGAGGGGATCTGGGTTTATGATGATGAATTCGTAAAAGGAGTAATTCATCATGAAGGAAAACAGATTGTAGAATTGTATGTTGATTCATTTTTTGAAAATCAAGGTATTGGAAGCAAGCTTATAAAATATGCTATTGAGTATCTGGGTTGTGATTTTTTATGGGTTCTTGAAAAGAATATAAGTGCAATACGATTTTATCAAAGAAATGGCTTTATGATTACAGACGAAAAACAATATGAAGAAGGCACAACGGAACATATTGTTAAAATGAAACGATAACTTCCGGTTCGACCCTTTATCAGCTTTGGTAATACCGTTAGGTCTTTTATGATACAACACCGTAAGTTATTTTTCTGTATTTCTATTTTCCATCGAAATTTTATCTATCACAATGCTAACTTCTTCGATTAAAATTCCTGTATAAGATTCAATTTTATCAATTATGTATTGTTGAAGGCGATGAACTTTTCCTGTAAGTTGAGTTCCAAAAGGAACATCAATCGTAACAATAAGCCTATAACCACGAGAATCTTTTTTTACTGTTATTTTTTTTACTTTTACATCAGAATCGCATTCATTTACGCAATGCATTGTCATTTGAATTAACGCTGCTTCTGAAATTTCAATTCTTCCTTTTTTAGAAAATTCTGGTTGAACAATAGATTTTTCTATCAATTTTCCGCCATTTTCTTTTTTTGTAAAAATATTGTGTTTTGTAAAAAAATCTCGAATTGAATCTGAAAATATTTGAGGATATTTTTTCTTAACTTCAATTGAAGGAACTGGAATTACGTGTTTTCCTTCAACGTGGCGAGATTTTTGCGCTTTTTCAATTTCTTCTTTTGTTGCAATGTCTTCAATGTGAATTATTTTTTGCGGTTGAGGAAGTTGAAGTCGCATTGCAATTTTTGAAACCATTTTTTCTGAAGTTCCAATGATTAAAATTCTTTTTATGTGATTTTTTCGTAAAACTTTTGCTACAGAATCTCTGTGTTCTTTATCATCAAAAAGAGCAATGCGAACTGCTCCCATATAAGTTTTTTCTCGTTTTGCAGAACGGCCTGCCAAAATTTTATCATCATCAATTAAAAGGCCATCATCAATAATTGCAGAAATGTTATTTTGCTCGGCAAGTAATTTTGCGTGATAACTTTTTCCAGTGCCACTTTCGCCAACAAGAGCGAAAACTGTAATTTTTGAAATTTTTTGATTGAATTTGTCGAAAAAACTGAACATAAAATCATTATAAACCGTAATTTTTTATTCCACAATCATTTAAAAAACTTAAAAATTCAGAATTTAGAGGAATTTTTATTTGAGAAGGCAATCCAATCGGATTTTCCGGAAAATTCAAACAAAAAGCTTGGAGAAAAAAATCTTGTTTAGTATTATCAATTTTTATTCCGCCGTAAGCGACATCACCTAAAATTGCGTGAGAATGGAGATTGCATTGCGAGCGGATTTGATGAGTTTTTCCTGTGTGAATTTCAATTTTTACAAGCGTAACAGGACTTTTTTTGTATTTCCCGTACGCAATCGGTTCTATTGTTGTAAAAGCTTCTTTCGCATTTTCGGTTTGATTTTCGCTAATTTCTACAGTTTTAAAACCTTTTTTTTGATTAGTATCTTTTTTTATAAAATCTTTCCAATTTTCTTTTTTTTCGATTTTTCCTAAAACTACGCTTGCATAAAATTTTCTTATACTGTGATTTTCTATATTTTTTGAAAACCATCTTGCACCTTCAAGACTCATTGAAAATGCAATTAATCCTGTAGTTTTTTTATCTAAACGGTGGAGGGGACCTGGCAAAAATGAAAGGGAATTATCATTTTGTTCATTTTGATAATAATATTTTACAATTTTTTCTAAAGAATTTTCGTTTCCGTGAACTAAAATATCATAAGGTTTGTCTAAAATTAAAATATTTTCGTTTTTAAATACAATTTTTAATAAAGAAACATCTTTTTTTGGTGATTTTATCCCTTGATTTTCAGTTCTTATAAGAAAGTCAGCAATATTTATAATATCATCATTTTGAATTTTGTAATTTTCTGATGTTTTTTTGTTATTTACTTTTATAAGCCCTTTTCTAATAGATTTGTAAATAAGTGAAAGAGAATCATTATTTAGAAATTTTCGAATAACTTTGTCGAGCCGTCTATCTAAATCGTTTTTATCAGTAGAAAAATTCTTAAAAGTCATATAAAGATTATAATTCGGAATTTTAAATTATGAAATATATTCAATAAGAAATGCATGGAAGTGTGTTGCGTTTCAATACTGTGTTTTATAATCACTATCACCCGTTTGACGAAAATCACAAGAAAATCACGATAATTGTCTAATAATAGAAAAAATGTTAAAATATGATTTCAATATTTTTATTTTTCGAGGCTTTTCATGAATAGAAGACTTATTACTGCTGCATTACCTTATGTAAATAATATTCCTCATTTAGGAAACATAATTCAATCTCTCTCCGGTGATGTTTTTGCTAGATTTTGTCGTAATCGTGGTTACGAAACGCTTTATATTTGCGGAACTGATGAATACGGAACTGCAACAGAAACTAAAGCATTGGAAGAACATAAAACTCCTCGTGAATTATGTGATTTTTATTATGCAGAACATCAAAAAATTTATGATTGGTTTCATATCAATTTTGATAAATTTGGAAGAACATCTAACGAACAATGTACAGAAATCACTCAATCACTTTTTAATGATTTAGATAAAGCCGGTCTTATAAAAGAACATGTAAATAAACAACTTTATTGTCCTCATTGTAAAATGTTTTTAGCTGATCGTTATGTAGACGGAACTTGTCCAAAATGTGGAAGTGATAGTGCTCGTGGTGACCAATGTGATAGTTGTGGTTCTTTATTGGATCCTGTTGAACTTGAAAAACCTCGTTGTCATACTTGTGGTTCAACTCCGGAAATAAAAGAAACAAAACATCTTTATATTGATTTACCTGCGTTAAGTAATAAATTAAATGATTGGGCTGATAAAACTTCCATAGAAGGAAAATGGTCAGATAATGCAATCAACATTACAAAAGCTTGGATTCGCGACGGATTAAACGAAAGAGCCATCACTCGTGATTTAAAATGGGGAATTCCTGTTCCTAAGGATGGTTACGAAAATAAAGTTTTTTATGTTTGGTTCAATGCACCAATCGGTTATATTTCTATTACAAAACAACTTGCTGATGAACTTGTAAAAGAAGGAAAAGAAAGTTTTGATTGGAAATCTTGGTGGATTCCATCAGAATCTGAAGACTCTAACAAAAAAGAAAAAGTTGATTTGTTTCAATTTATTGGAAAAGACAATATTCCTTTTCACACTGTAATTTTTCCTTGCACTTTGCTTGGTTCTCCTCACGATTGGACAAAATTGTATCATATGTCATCGACAGAATATTTGAATTATGAAGATGGAAAATTTTCTAAAAGCCGAGGAGTTGGGGTTTTTGGAACAGATGCAATGGAAACTGGAATTCCAGCGGATGCTTGGCGTTTTTACATTTTTTATAATCGTCCAGAAAAACAAGATTATCAATTCACTTGGAAAGATTTTATGGAAAAACTCAATTCAGAACTTATTGGAAATCTTGGAAATCTTGTAAATCGAACTTTGCTTTTTGTAAATAAATATTATGATGGAATTATTCCGGAAGCACCCGTTGATGAAGAACTTTGGGGAAAAGTCCGCGAATTAGAAGCTAAAGCAACTGAATCTCTTGAATGGTCAGAATTAAAAGATGCTTTCCATACAATGTTTGAAATTTCTGATATTTGTAACAAAAAATTTCAAGCGACAGAACCTTGGAAAACTCGTATTTCAGAACCAGAAAAAGCTGCAAGTCTTATCCACAATCTTTGTTACGTTATAAAAGATTTGATGATTATGATGAATCCTTATATGCCTCAATATACACAAAAAATAATTTCTTATTTTGGAAAATCAATTCAAGAATCAAAAGTCGGAATGAAAAAAATTGAAGGTTATACTTGGGCAGATTTAGGAAAAACAACTGGACTTGAAAAAGTTGGTGCAACCGAAGTTTATTTTAAACCTCTTGACCAAAAAACGATGCTTTCATTCCGCGAAAAATTTAGTGGAAAACAACAAAAAAAAGAAGAAAAACTTCAAAAACAAGAGAAAAAGACAAAAGTACAAAAAAATGATGAGCCAGAAATTCTTCCTTTAGAACAACAAGCAGAATTTTTTAACAAAAATATTGAACTTCTTGTTGCAGAAATTAAAAAAGTAGAAAATAACCCTGATGGTGATAAACTTTATATCGAAACTATGGATGATGGAAGTGGAACTGACAGAATTATTCAATCTGGCTTGAGAATGTATTTAAAGCCAGAAGAACTTTTAGGAAAACATGTAATTATAGCTTCAACTCTTGCTCCAAGAAAAATGCGTGGAATAGAAAGTCATGGAATGCTTTTAGCAGCAGATTGGACAGATTCTGAAGGAAAAGAACGTGTTGAAGTTTTGGAAGCACCTTGGGCAAAGCCTGGAACTAAAGTTATTCTTGAAAATGGAGATGTAAACATCGAAAAAAAATCAGAAATTAGTATTGATGAATTTTTCAGTGTACAAATAAATGCTGTAAATGGTTTTGTTCAAATTGCAGGAAAAAATCTCCTTGCTGATGGAAAAGAAATCAAAACTACAAATGCACTAAATTCTGAAATTAATTAATTTTTGTAAAATAGGAATTTTGTCATGAAATTAAAACAAATTATCACAAGTTTGCTTGAAACTGATTTATATAAATTTTCTATGGGGCAAGCAATTTATCATCAATATCCATCTTACAAAACAACTTGGACTTTTAAATGCAGAAATGCAGATGTAAAATTTACACAAGAAATGGTGGATGAAATTAAAGAACAAATTCACGCATATTGTTCGTTAAGATTTCAAGTTGATGAACTTCAATATCTTTCTAAAATTGAATGGCTCCATGAAGATTTTATAGATCATCTGCAAATTTGGAAACCTCGTTTTGAAGATTTTACGATTGAAAATTCAGGTCCTTCTGGTCTTTTTTTAGAAGCAAAAGGTACTTGGTTAAATACTTCAATGTATGAAATTCCTATTTTAGCAATTATAAATGAAGTTTATTTTAGAACTGTTTATGATTATGATTTGCTTTTTGAACAATATCAGAGAAAATTAAAACAAAAAATTCAATGGCTTATTGATGGAACTTACGATTTAGGAACTTTTTCTGAATTTGGGTTACGACGCAGACTTTCTGCAGAAGCTCAAGATTTAGCTGTAAAAAATCTTTGTGAACACAATAAAGATTATAAAGATTCAAAATGTGTTGGAACTTCAAATGTTTTTCTAGCTAAAAAATATAAAGTTCTTCCTGTTGGAACTATGGCTCACGAATTTATTATGTGTGTTGGTCAAGGAAATCCGATGTATAATCCTGCGTATTCAAATAAACTTGCTATGGAAAGTTGGACTAATGAATATGGTGTTTTAAATGGAACTTATTTAACAGATACAATTGGAGATGAACTTGCTCATCTTGATATGGGATATACTTATTCAATTTTGTTTAATGGTGTTCGTCATGATTCTGGTGATCCTTACAAATGGGGCGAATCTTGGATAGAACATTATAAAAAATTGTATTCAAAATATCATGATGAAAGAGTAAATCCAAAATCAAAAACTTTACTTTTTAGTGATAGTTTGGATTTTAAACGAGCATCGGATTTATATTCTTATTTTAAAGATAAAATAAAAGTTGCTTTTGGAATTGGAACTTATATTGCAAATGATACAGATGTTGAACCTTTAAATATTGTGATGAAAGTTACAGAATGTAATGATTCTCCTGTTGCAAAACTTTCAAATTCTGGCGGAAAAACAATGTGTAAAGATTCTGATTATATCGAATATCTTCAAAAAACAATTGATTGGAGAATTAATCATAAATAGTTGCGTATGTTTGATATTAAAATTTCAAAATTAGATAAATCTGAACATAATAATGATGGAAGTTTTTTACAAACTCCGTTTTGGTGTGAATTTAAAGCAAATCATGGTTGGCTTTATAATCGTTTTTTTGTTGATGTAAAATTTTCTGAAGAATATATTAATTTGCAAAAAAAAGAAGATTGCAATCATAATATTTTTAATGATGAAAAATTTAAAAAATCATTTGAACTTGCAGTTTTAAATCGTGCTTTTTTTAAAGGAAAATTTAGTATTGCTTATATTCCATTAATGCCTTCTTTATTATTTGAATGCACAAAAGAAGATGTTATTGAAAAAGCGTTATCTGACGAAAATTCTGAAAATACAGTTCTTCAAGAATTTATTACTCCAGAAACTCAGTCAATCGAATTTGCACATTTCCTTTGCGAACTTGCGAAGTCCTTAAAATCATTTTTGCCAAAAAATACATTTTTTATTCGCTATGACCCTGATGTTTCTTTTTTAGATTTAGAAGATAAATCACTTTTTAATTACGGTTTAAAATTAATTTCTTTTAGCGATAAATTAAAACTCAAAAAAAGTAAAGTTGATAT
The DNA here is from genome assembly GCA_964541735.1 of uncultured Treponema sp. Taxonomy (GTDB): domain Bacteria; phylum Spirochaetota; class Spirochaetia; order Treponematales; family Treponemataceae; genus Treponema_D. Next base: position 38,180 of record CAZIQK010000007.1, on the reverse strand, counting down.
TCAACCTCCAGACACAACTTTAATTGATTTAACTTTAAGCGAAGATGAAATTCTTTCAAAAATGCATTCTAAGTGGCGTTACAATATTCGTTTGAGTGCAAAAAAAGGTGTAAAAATTACTCGTTACTTAGGAAATGATATTAACTTGTCTAAAAAAATAGACAAATTTTATGAGTTAACAAAAGAAACTAATTCCCGCGATGGAAATTCAAGTCATTCAAAATCTTATTATTATGATTTGATAAAAACTTCAGCCGAAAAACTTTCAAATAATGAAGATGTTCCTGTTGTGAGTCTTTACATTGCAGAACATGAAGGTGATGAAATTGCAGCGATTATCACTTTATTTAGCAAAACAGAATCTGTTTATCTTTATGGAGCAAGTTCTAATAAAAAACGGAATTTAATGCCAAATCATCTTTTACAATGGACCGCAATTCAAGATGCAAAAGCGTATGGCAGTTTGTATTATGATATGTATGGAATGCCTCCTGAAGGAAAAAATGAATCTCATCCAATGCACGGACTTTATATGTTTAAAGCAAATTTTGGTGGAAAAAATATTCATCGGACGGGAAGTTGGGATGTTCCTTTGAAATTGTTTTATTATTTTTATAGTTTTGCAGAAAAAATCAGAGCTTGGTGGTTTAAAAAATTTGTGAAAAAATTAAAAGGACGATAATTTATTCTAAAATCGGTAACATTTTTACCGCTTTTTCATAAAAATTTTCTTCGATTAAGTTTGGAAAAATTAATTTTAGTTTGTCTAAATTTTCTTTTAAAGTTCCATTTTTTTCATCAATTATTATTTCGCAATAGCCAGTTTCTCTTTTTTGTTTTGCATTTTCATTTTCCGTTTGATTAATTTGTCTTATAAATTCAATTTTTTTTAATTGAGAAAATTCATCTTCGGAAATTAAAGGTAATTTTATCGACATTATTTTTTCTTTTTTGATTTTCGTTTTAAATTTTAATGCTTTTTGAGTAAGTAAAATTAATATATTTGTGTAAAAACTTTCACAAACTGTATTTGTCATTCCTGAAATTCTAGGATTTATTTCTATAATAAACCAATTTTTTCCATCAAATACTAAATCAATTTGTGCAATTCCATTAAATTTTAAAAGTTTTGCTAATCGTTTGATTTCTTTATTTAATTTTTTGATTTTATATTTTGATTTTGTAATTGGGCCGATTTTTATACTTTGTTTTGGACTTGTGATTTTATATTTATTCACACTAAATAAAAAAGGATTTGAAATTGTGTAGTTATTTTTTGTTCCATAAATCTCAATTCCAAATTGTTCTCCAATTATTAATTCTTGAATGATTTTATCAGCATTATTTTTTTTAGAAAGAAGATATGATTTTGCTGCTTTGAATGATGAAACAACTTCCATTCCAAAACTAGAAAGTCCTGTTGTATCTTTTATAATTACTGGAAAATTTAATTTTTCTAATTCATAAAAAATTTTTTCTTTGTAAATATTTTCATTTATTTCAAGTCGATTTCGTTCTGCCCAAAAAAGTTCATGATTTACATAAATGCCTTTTGGTGTTTTAAAATTATGATTTTCTAAAAATAATTGAAAAAGATGTTTATCAAAACAGATATTTTGAGTTTTTTCTTCATTACATAAAACTTTTACACCATTTTTTTTGAGTTCTTTTGCAATTAAAGAATCTTTTATTCCTTGCCAATCAAATGGTTTGTAAAAACCCGTTATAGAAATTGCAAAATCTGGAGAAAGTTCTAAAATTTTTTCTGAAATTTCAAAAACATTAAGTTTTTCTGGTAAAATTAAATATTCAATTTTATTAGATTTATCTAAAAATCCATCTTTTTTTAAATCCAATAAAAACATTCCCGGTTCTTGAGTAACAATAAAAAAATCACAAAAAGGGAAACACGATTTTAATTCTTCAAAATTTGACTTGCATTTTGGAAAATTGAAATAATGAAAATTTTCTTTATCATAAACAGTTGAATTTGTACTATAAAAAACTATTTTCATAAGTCTTTTAATTGTAGAAAAAATATGATAAAATGTAAAATATGAAAGGTGAAGGTGGAGTTTTTTATTATTTATTTGCAATTTTAATTGCTTTTATTGTTGCTGTTTTTGTAAAAAATCTTCTTATTTGGATTATTTTAACTTTTCTTGCACTTCCAATCAGCATGAAAAAATCTTACGACAAACCTTCAAAATTCTATTCAAGAGTTTTTAATTACGCATATTATTATTTACTTTCTAAAGCAAGAATAAAAATTAATTTTACTGGAACAGATTTAATTCCTCAAAATAAAAAATTTTTATTTATTTCAAATCATCGTTCAAATTTTGACAATATGATTCATAGTTATGTTTTGCGTGAATACCCACTTGCATTTATTTCAAAAAAAGAAAATTTTAAAATTCCTATTGGAAGGCATTTTATGAATCGTTGTTGTTATCTTTCGCTTGATAGAGGAAATATAAAACAAGGCATTCAAACAATTTCAAGTGCAATCAATCTTATAAAATCTGATGCAACAAATATTGGCGTTTTTCCGGAAGGGACTAGAACAAAAGATGGATTTGTCCACGAGTTTAAACCAGGAGTTTTTAAAATTGCAAAAAAGGCAAATTGTCCAATTGTTGTTGGTGTTACGCAAGGAACTCAATCAGTTCATAAAAATTGGCCTTGGAAAATAACGGAAGTAAATTTTGATATTATAAAAGTTATTTATCCGGAAGATTTTGCAGAAAAATCAACTATAGAAATTGCAGAATATTGTCAAAATCTTGTGATAAATCATATAAAAGATGTAACGCAAACTTGTGTTCATCAATAGGAGAAAAGAATGGTTTATATTTTAATGAATCCTTTAGCGAATAATCACAAAGGTGAAGAAGCTGTAGAAAAAGCAAAGACTTTATTTGATATTCAAACTGTAAAAGTTGTTGATGTTCGACATTTGACTGATGTTCCAGCTTATGTTAGAAAACTTTCTTCCGAAGATAAAATCGTTATTGCTGGCGGAGATGGAACTTTAGCTCGATTTGTGAATTCTGTTTACGATATGGAATTACAACAACAAATTTATCTTTATCCTTGTGGAAGTGGAAATGATTTTTATCGAGACATAAAAGATGAGTTTCCTCCAGACACAAAACTTATTCCTTTGAATGATTTTATAAAAGATTTACCCGAAGTTGTTGTAAATGGCAATCATCGTTATTTTTTGAATGGAATTGGATTTGGAATTGACGGTTATTGTTGCGAACAAGGAGATATTCTACGAGAAAAATCTGAAGATAAAATAAATTATACAAATATTGCTATAAAAGGTATGCTTTTTGATTATAAAAGATGCAATGCAGAAGTTACAGTTGATGGCGAAACAAAAACATATAAAAATGTAATTTTAGCTCCAACAATGTTTGGTCGTTATTACGGTGGAGGAATGATGGTTGCTCCAAATCAAAACAGAAAAAATTCTAAAAAAACTGTAACTTGCGTTGTTTGGAAAGGTGAAAGACTTCCTACTTTGATGAATTTTTCTAAAATTTTTACAGGTGAACATATAAATTTAAAAAATGTTGAACTTCGCGAGGGACATTCTGTAAAAGTTGTTTTTGATAAACCAACGGCATTGCAAATTGACGGAGAAACTGTTCTCGACGTTTATAGTTACAGCGTATCTTATCATAATCTCGATAAATAAATTCTGTAAAATCTGATAAAAATATGACAATTGAGCAATTTCGATATTTAGTAGATATTAAGCAACCTTTTGAATTTGATTTTCGTGGAAAAAAATACAATCTTACTTACGGAAAAGATTCTAAAGGAGAGTATTTTAATTTTGGACAACTTTATGAAGAAAAAAAATATTATTCGCTTGGAGAGTTTTTGAACAATGTTAAACTTGAAAATTCTTACTTTAAGGACGTTTTAGAAATTCTCTAAATAAAAAAAATGATAAAATCACACCAAATTGATATGACTCAAGGTCCGATTTTTTCAAAGCTTTTGAAATTTTCAGTCCCTTTAATTTTTTCTAGTATTTTACAGTTGCTTTTCAATGCTGCAGATGTTGTAGTTGTTGGTCGTTTTGCCGGCGATAATTCTTTAGCGGCAGTTGGTTCAACAGGTTCTCTTATAAATCTTTTAGTAAATTTATTTATGGGACTTTCAGTTGGAGCGAATGTTTTAGCAGCAAATTATTTTGGACAAGGAAACAAACAGAATCTCCAAAATACAGTGCATACTTCAATGTTACTTTCTGTAATAAGCGGAATAATTCTTACAATAATTGGAGTCGTTTTTGCAACGCCAATTCTAAAATTTATGCAAACTCCAGATGAAGTTTTAACGCTTGCATCTCTTTATTTACGCATTTATTTTGGTGGAATTACTTTTTCTATGATTTATAATTTTGGAAGTGCATTGCTTCGAGCTCAAGGGGACACAAAACGTCCTCTTGTAATTTTGTTTATTGCAGGAATTGTAAATGTCGTATTAAATCTTATTTTTGTAATTTGCTTTAATCTTGATGTTGCTGGCGTTGCTTATGCAACTGTAATTTCGCAAGCAATTTCTGCAACTCTTGTTGTTACAATTTTAATAAAAGATGATGGCGATTTTAAATTAAATTTGAAAAAACTTTCAATAAATCCTCATATTTTAAGAAAAATTATAAAAATTGGAGTTCCTGCAGGATTTCAAGGAATTATGTTTTCTTTTTCGAATATCATAATTCAATCAGCCGTAAATTCGTTTGGTCCAACTTTAATTGCCGGAAATTCTGCGGCAATTAGTTTGGAAGGTTTTGTTTATACTTCAATGAATGGATTTTCTCAAGGTGCGTTAACTTTTACATCACAAAATTTAGGTGCTGGCAAAAAAGATAGAATAAAAAAAGTCGTGATAATCTCTCAACTTTCTATAGTCGTAATTGGTCTTATTTTAGGTTGGCTTGGAATTTTATTTGATAATCAACTTCTTTCAATTTATACAAAAAGTCCGGATGTAATTGAAGCCGGAAAAAATCGTATTTTTGTGATTTTTTCTGCATATTTTTTATGCGGAATTATGGATGCAATGGCAAATTCTATTCGCGGTTGCGGACATTCTCTTTTACCGGCAATTGTTACAATTTTTGGAGTATGCATTTTTCGAATTGCATATTTGGAAACATTTTTTAGACTTCCGCAATTTCATTCTCCATTTTATATTTTTATTTCGTATCCAATTTCTTGGATGGTTGCTTGGATAATTCATCTTTTTTGTTTCATTGTGATTTTTAGAAAAATAAAGTAGAATACTTTTGTTATGAATATGGAAGCTTTTGTTTTAGGTTGCGGTGGAATGATGCCGCTTCCTTATCGACATCTTACATCAGTTTTATTAAGACGCGATGGTGATTTATTTTTATTTGATGGTGGTGAAGGAACTCAAGTTAGTTTAAAAAGATTAAATCTTAAATGGAAAAAAATAAATGCAATTTTTGTTTCACATACACACGCTGATCACGTTACTGGTTTACCAGGAATTTTAATGTTGAGTGCCCAAGTTGATAGAACAGAACCTCTTTATATTTACGGTCCTCCAAAAATAAAAGAATATATTGAAACTAGCAGAAAAGTTCTGGATATGTATATAAATTATCCAATTATTATAAAAGAAATTACCGCTCCTTGTATTGTTCATAGTGGAAAAGATTTTTATGTACGAGCATTTCCTTTGGAACATACAAAAACTTGTGTTGGATATACGCTCGAAGAATTAGATAGACCTGGTGAATTTAATCCTCAAAAAGCAAGAGAATTAAAAGTTCCTGTTGGACCTTTGTGGTCACAACTACAAAATGGGTTTGAAGTTACTTCTGAAGATGGAAAAACTGTAAAACCAGAGCAAGTCTTAGGTCCAAAACGCAGCGGACGGAAATTTAGTTTTGTAACCGATACTCTTTTTAAGCGTTCTATAATTGATGAGGTTAGAGGAAGTGACCTTTTAATTTGCGAAGGAATGTTTGAAAATGCTTTAATTGATACTGCAAAAGAAAAAAAACATATGACAGCAAGTCAAGCGGCAACAATTGCAAAAGAGGCGAACGCAAAACGAATGTGCATGATTCATTATAGTCCGCGTTATACAGACAGAGATTTAGAAATTCTCTTAAAAGAAGCAAAAGAAGTTTGGCCAAAAGCGGAATTGTCTCACGACAGAATGCATATTGAAATTCCATTCGTTGATTAACAAAACTTTCAAAATTTATTAAATTGCTAAAAAAGTGTCATTCTCGTGCTTAACACGGGAATAGGTTGCACCTAATTCTATAATAACATAAAAAGATTATATGATTGAATTACAAAGTTTTTATAAAATTTATCCTAATTTTGCCGTCCAAAATGTTTCTTTTAAAATTGAAAAAGGAACAATCGCAGCGTTGCTCGGCTCAAATGGTTCTGGCAAATCTACAATTCTAAAGGCAATTTCAAATTTTCATTATCCGACTCAAGGCAATGTTTTGCTTTCTGATAATAATAATAACATTTTTGATTTAAACAAAAATCCAGAAAAAGCAATGAATCTTGTAGGTTATGTTCCGGAAATTCCAATTTTACCAAAAGATATGTTTGTTTTTGAATTCTTAAATTATTGTGCAAATCTTCATTTTGATGATTTAAAAAAACAAAAATTGGCTATTGAAAATGTAATTCAAGAATGCAGTTTAGAAAAAGTTTTAAAGCAAAAAATTAAAAATCTTTCTAAAGGTTATGCTCAAAGAGTTTCTTTTGCACAAGCAATAATTCATAATCCACCTAATTTAATTTTAGATGAACCAATTTCAGGTTTAGATCCTTCTCAAATTATTCAACTTAGAAAATTGATTTTAGAACTTTCAAAACAAAAAGCGATTTTAATGTCTACACATATTTTACAAGAAGTTTATTCTTTATGTTCAAAAATTTTTATAATGAATGAGGGAAAATTTGTTTGCGAAGGAACCGAAAATGAAATTATAAAAAAAACAGGCAAAAAAAATTTGGAAGAGGCCTTTTTATCACTTTCAAATCCTTCTGATTAGATATTCACATTATTTCTAAAAGGAAATTTTTATGAAAAATACTTTTTTTGCAATTTTAAAAAATAACTTAAAATCTTCACTTTCACATGCTATTACTTATGTTGTTGCAATTTTATTTGAAGTTTTTGTCAGCATAAATTTTTATATACGAAAAGGCTTTTTTTTAGGAAATGGAACTTCTGATTTACTTTTATTTTTTTCTGCAATTCCATACATCGCGATTATTGTTGTTCCGGCAATTTGTTATAAATTTGAACGTTCCGTTTATGATAATTTTGTGCCTTTAAAAAGTTTTCAAAAAATTTTAAGTCATTATCTTTCTTGTTTAATAATTTTTGCATTTTTAATAATTCTTTTAATTCCTTCCGCACTTTTTGTAAATATTTTTGGCTCTATTGATGTTGGACAACTTTTTATAGGAATGATTTTTATATTTTTTTACGGTTCTTGCATAATTTCAATTTGTTTATTTTTTAACGAAATTTTTCAAAATTCAATTTTTTCTTTTATTGTGAGTGCGTTAATTTTAGCAATTTTTAATTGTGCTCATTTAATTGTTGTTTATTTTTCTTTTCCAAATTTTTTATCAAATTTTATAAAATATATAAGTTTTGCTTGGCATTTTGATGCAGCGTCAAAAGGAATTTTTGATACAAGAGATTTTTTTTATTTTTTTACAACATCTTTTATTTTTATTTTTATTAGCGTGATTGTTTTTGAACTAAAAAAAGGTAGAAAAATTCCAAAAAATCAAAAAAAATCAATTATTTTAGTGATTGCATTTTCGTTTTTAGTTTTATTAAACTCAAATGCCTTTTACAAGCGTTTTGATTTTTCTAAAAATAAAACTTATTCGCTTTCAGATTACACAAAAAAAATCACTCAAAATATTACAGATTCATTAAAAATTACTTATTATCGCTCTCAAACTTTAAGTCGTCTTTATCCACAAATTCGCGATATTCAAGATTTTTTACAAATTTTTTCTTCGCAAAATAAAAACATCAGTTTTTTAATAAAAAATCCTGATAAAGATTCTTCGCTTACAACTGTTTTAGAAAATTATGGAATTCCTTCGCAACAAATTCGAACAATAAATAATAATTCAACTCAATATGCAAATGTTTATTCTGCAATAGTTTTAGAATATCAAGGAAGATTTGCTGCAATTCCTTTTTCTATGGATGTTCAAAATTTAGAGTATGATTTAGATATTCAATTAAATAATCTGCTTTTTGAAAAAAATATGCTTGTAAATATCATTTGCGGAAACGGAATGTCTATTTTTGAAGATTACAATTACGTAATTCCTTGGTTAAATTCTCAAGGTTTTATTTGCAATCCTCTTGATTTATCTGATTCAAATTTTATAAATGCACTTAATCAAACTTCCGGAACTTTACTTATTTTGGGAGATAGCGAAATCAGCGTAGAAAAATCAATAGCCATTGAAAATTATATTCTTAGTGATAAAGGTAATGCTTTTTTATGTTTAAATCCTTACAGTGTAAAAATAGAAGAAGATTGGGCGATGACGCAAAACCAAAAAACTAATTTGATAGAAATGGTAGAAAACTGGGGAATTTTCTTAGAAAATAAAATTGTGGCCGATCCTTCTTGTTCAAAAATAACACTTTATAGCCAAGATGATGAAAATTCATTTTCGCAAAATAATGTTTACACGCAAGTTTTAAATTATCCTTTGTGGATAAGTTTATTACCTCAAGAATATGCAAAATCAGGAGCAACACTATTTTGGGCTGTTCCAATTTCTATTTTGGAAAATTCAACTACAAATGTGAAACCAATTTTAATAACATCATCACAAAGTTATAATTACGAAATTGATAAAAATAGTCCTTCATCTTTAATTCAAACAAATCCTTTTGAAGTAGCTCAAATTAATACTTCAAATAAAACTAAATCTACGCAAATTGTTGCTATAGAAATCACCGGAAATTTAAACGGACTTTATAATTACGCTTCATCATCATCTGCAAAAGTTTTTGTAATTTCCGACCAATATTTTGTAAATTCTTTAATGACAGGTTATATTGGTGGCGATTATGGTGATTATAGAAATTTTGATTTTATGACTGATGAACTTTTATCACTTTCTGGCAATGAAGATTTAATGCAAATTCATTCAAAAAGCATTGTCGATACAAGTTTGTATAAAATCACCGATAATGTGCAATTTGTAAAATGCGAATTTATCACTTTGATTTCTTTGATTTTTGTGATTCCACTTTTAATAATTCTTTTAGGAGTTTTTTTATGGATAAAGAGAAAAATAAATTTAACAAATATTTAATTATTGGTTGCGTTGTTTTAGTGATTTTGTATAGTTTTTCATTTTTTAGAAAACCAACTGTAGATACAAGAAAACCTTTAAAAACTGCATTGGTAAATCCAAAATATAAAAACGAAATCAATCAGATTTTAATAAAAAATGGTAATAATTCTTTAAATCTTATAAAAAATGATGATTTTTGGGAAATTTCTGATTTAAAAAATGAATTTATCAAACTTCCGGCTGATTCCTCAAAAATTAATACACTTTTAGAACAACTTACAACTGTAATAGAAGTTTATAAAATTGCAGATAAAAAAAATAATGAAGAAAATTATGATTTGGGAGAAAATGCTTTCGATTTTAGTTTTTATGTAAATGGCGAAAAAAGTGGAGAAATTTTATTTGGGAAACAAGATTTCTCGCGGACAAAAAGATATGTAACATCCGTTTCAAACAAAAAAATTTTTGAAATGGAAGATAATATTGAAAATTTTTTATCAGTAAATGTAAGTTTATGGAGTGAGCCTTTTATAATTTCAAGACAAGTTTTAGGCTCAATAAAAAAAGATGATATTCAAAGAATTATTGTAAATAATTCGCAAATTTTCACAAATTCAAGCGAAAATTGGAGTGAATATGCATCTAAAATTTTAGAATTACGTCAAGGCGGAATTTTAAATAAAACTACAAATTTAGAAAGTTCTATTTATCAATTAAAAATAGAACTTGGAAATAAAAACGAAATTTCAATTTTTGTTTACAAATCTGACAAAGACGAAGAATTTATTTTAAAAAATATTTATTTTAATTTTTCAAAAAATAAAAATTATGAATTTTATTCTTTAATAAGCAGTTGGACTTTTTCAAGTTTAAGTGAATCTCTAAAAATTTAGGACAACTATGTTGTTACTTTCAGATGTAACTCTGAAAATGCGATGTCATTAAAATACGAATAATGTTAAAATATTGTAAATACAATGTGCAAAAATGTTTCCGTAAATATTTTTGTGATAAATATAAATCATTCTTAAAACGCAATGTGCAAAAGCTGCATTTAAAACAGAAAGAATTCCTGCATAAAAATGAGCAAATGCAAAAACTGAAATACCTAAAATTTCAAAAATTATGCGAAGAAGAATTTTGTTTGAACTTTTTTCGTGGAAAATATTTAACAAAGCATCTGTAAAATATGCACGATAAATAACTTCTTCGTAAGTTGCACTAAACAAAAATGTAAGGATTGAAAAAAAAATTTGCAAAAAACCTGAAGGTTTTAAAACTTCAATCGAATTTGATGCATTTTCTAAATTTAACGAAACTGCTGATTTTAGAGAAACTATTTTAAAAATAAGAGAAATAAAAAATAAAATTGAAACTCCAAAAACTACAGATGTAAAAAAACTATAAATATTCCAAAATTTAGTTTCTTTTTGTTTTTTATCATCTTTTTGAGTTTTAATTTTTGAATCTTTTATGTAAAAAAGAAAAAATGCAAATGCAAAAATTGCCATAATCATTTGTTGAAAAGGAAAATTCCAGATTGTAAATGTATTTCTGTTAAAATTATTAGAATTTACAAAAAAAGGAGGTAATATAAAACAGAGAAAAATTGCAGAAAATATCACAATTTGGCTTATAAAAGAATGTTTTTTCATAAGTTTTGTGTTATTATATATAAAAGAGGAGATTTTGTGTATATTTTTATTGCAATCATTGTAATTGTTGGACTTATAGTTTTATTTACAATATTGTATTCAGTTTTTAAAACTCAAATCCAATTTTTTATTACAGGTTTAGATTCTGGTTTTTCTATTTCAGATTTATTTTTACTTTATAAAGTTGTCCAACTTTGCGATTTAGAACAACCAACTTCTTTATTTTGGTCTATGCCTGCATTAAATCGTTGTATGTCTCAATTAAATTCACAAGCCTCCGCAGATGGAAAAGAATTATCCTCTCAACATCAAAATCTAATGACAAAACTTTATAATTATCGTACAAAAATTCAAAACGAAAGTGATGAAAAAAAAGGTTTAACTTCAACTACGAGTTTAGATAAAGGTCAAGTTTTGCGAATTATTTTACCAGGAAAAGGTGTTTTTGCTTCAAAAATTGTAGAAAATGGCAAACAAATCGTAATAAGTGTGCCAACACAAAAAGAAATAATTACGGTTCCTGCAGAAGATTGGATTGGCAAAGTTATAAGTATTTATTTATGGCGAAAAGGCGATGCTCGTTATGTTTTTGATACAACTGTAACTCAAAGTGGACTTTATATTGGAAAATCATCATTATTTTTAAATCAATCTAATAATTTAATTAGAACTCAAAAACGAAAATCTGTTCGAGTCGCTTGCGAAATTCATGCTCAACTTTTTATCATTCGAAAACCGGTAGAAAATTATACAGAAATAGAAACAAAAAATGGTTATAAATGTTTAATTTTGGATATTTCAGAGTCTGGAGCAATGATAAAAATTGGTGGAAAAGGCGTTGAAAACATTCAAATAAAACTTCAATTTACAATTCGAAAAATGTTGATTGTTATGTTTGGAATTGTAAGAACTGTTGAGTATAATCAAAGCGAAAATATTTCTATTTTGCATTTTGAATGCATCCACATTGATCAAACAATGCGAAATGAAATTTTAAGTTTTGTTTATAATACTCTTCCAGAAAGCGAAAAAGAAGTTTTGGAAGCATTTAATCAAACTGAACAAGATAACGAAGAAATAGAAACTGTTTTAAATGAGCAGAAATCTAAAGAATCTTCCGAAACTTCTGAAAATAAAACCGAACAAGATTCATTTGTAACTTCTTTTGAATCTAATGATTTAAATTCTGAAAATTATGAATCACAAAATTCTGAAATAAAATTTGACTAGAGGAATTATGATGAAAAAATTAATTTTGATTTTGATTTTTTTTAATCTTGTATTAAATATTTTTTCTCAATCTGCAAAAATAAAGTATTTAAAAGGAAATATTTCCGAAAAAACAGAAGCTGTAAAAGAAGCTATAGGAAGTGATTCTTGGTGGATTTGCGAAAATGCTTTAAATTTTGTTTTAGAAAATAAAGAAATCATCGGTGATGACAGAGAATTAGATGCTTTAGCGGTTGCAACTGTTTATTCTATCAATAGTGATTACGTAAAAAATCTTTCCGACAAGCAAAAATTTGTTATTATGAATAAATTTATTGATTTGTTTAATAAATACAATAAAAGTCCGGTTGTTCAAACTTCTGTAATTTCAAAAATTGTTTCTCAAAAAGATATTTTAAATTACAACGATTTTACCGCCATTTTAAATTCCTATATTTCAAAAAATAATATCAATCAGATTGATTCAAGCGTTGCAAAATCTATTTTTTCTGCGTTTGAAACGATTGGAAATAACGAATCTTTTTTGATTCTTTATACATTGTGGGATAATGAAAAATACAAAAATTATTCAAAAAATATAGAAAATGCTCTTGTTGCTTTAATTCCAATTTCTATGAATGAAGTTTTAAATATAATTCACCAGAAAGATATTGCAAAAATTACATCAATTTTCAATCTTGTAAAAAATAATTCTAAAATTTCGACAAATTCTGTCTGTGAAATTGCCGAAAATGTGTTAAATGAGTCTATATTATTATCAGAAGATTCTTCAGAAATTACTGATGATTATATAAGACTTCAACTAGATGCATTGGAAATTTTAAGCAAAAACGATTGGACTCGAGCGTCTTCGATTGCACTTTCGTATTTTGAAAATGCAAAACGCCTGTATTCAGGAAATCGTCTTAAAGATTCAGATATGCAACTTGTTATAAGTTCTTTGAGCAATATTGCTTCTATAAATGCAGTTTTGCCACTTTCAAAGTATCTTGAAGAATTAAACAGTAAAAAAGAACAAAATGGAGAAATTTCTTCTGATGTTGTTTTAACTGTAATTCAAACTTTAGGTGCTATTGGCGACAAGTCTGCATTTGATTCTTTACTTGCGGTAACTTATCTTGATTATCCAGAATCAGTTCTGACTGCTGCTAGAGATGCACTGTCGGGACTAAAATGGTAAAAAAATATTTAACAAATCCAATTTTTTTAAGCGTTGTTTTACTTTGCGTAATTTATTATTCAAATATTTTTTGTTTGCCACAGCAAAAATCTTTTAATTCAATTTTGCCACAAAATGATGTTGTTGAAGTTTGCGGAAAAATGATTTCTTCTCCAGTAAAATCATCAAGCGAAAAAAATTATTCTTCAAAAATTCGCTTAATTTCTGCAAAAACAAAAGATGATGTAAAATCACAATCTTTTGGAATATTAACAGTTTTAATTCCTACAAATCTTGTAGAAGCTCATTTTCCAGGAAAACTTTATACTTCTATAAATAACAAAAATGCATTTTTATATGAATCTGGAGGCATTTACACATTTTCAGGAAAACTTTATAAAGATTTTTTTATTGTTGAAAATTGCATAAAAGGTGAGTGGGAAAATACTTTTTTGGGAAAATTGGATTATTTCCGTGCTTTATGTCGTTTACAATTTAAAAGGCTTATGTACAGTTGGAAAGGTGGCGGTGGATTACTTTTATCTCTTTTAAGTGGTCAAAGAGAATATACAGAAATTCTTGTTAGTGAAAATTTTAAAAATGCAGGACTTTCACACATTTTAGCTCTTTCTGGAATGCATCTTTCAATGTTTTCGGCAATTGCAATTTTTTTTGGGAACAGATTAAAACGAAAAAAATTAACTTTTATAATTCGAGTGATTGCATTACTACTTTTTGTTTGGTTTGCAGGTTTTTCTCCATCTCTTTTACGAGCCTTTATTTGTAGTATGCTTTTAATTCTTGCTTCTATGGCTTCTGTTCAACAACCTGATATGATTTTTATTTTATGTTTTTCATTTATTTTCCAATCAATAATTTCTCCTTCTGATATAAAAAATTACGGATTTATTTTATCCTATGGGGCATTATTTGGAATTTTGCTTACTAATAAATTTTTTCTAAAATTTTATGATAGATTTTTACCAAAAGTAATTTCTGCAAGTTTTGCTTCTTCCACTGGAGCTCAAATTTTTACCGCTCCGGTTTCTTTAAAATTGTTTGGAACATTTTCCCCAATTGGAATTATTGCAACAACTGTGATTTCTCCAATCATTTCGATTTTTATTTATTCTGGTTTAGTTTTTATTATTTTGAGTTTGATTTTTCCATTTTTTGCTCGCTATAGTGGAATTTTATTGAATTTTGAGTATACTATTTTAAAATATTTAGTAGGCATTTTTTCGTTGGCCCCAAGGATAAAAATTTGAATCACCCGGATTATAATAGTGCATCAGAATTAAAAAAATTTATGGAAATGCAAGGTTTTTCTATGCAAAAAAAATTTGGTCAAAATTTTTTGCTAAACGAAAATGCTCGCATAAAAATTGTTGATGTTTTAGAATTAAAAGAAAACACGAATATTTGGGAGGTAGGACCTGGTTTAGGTTCTATGACAAGTGAAATTCTAAATAGAGGAGCAAACTTAACAGTTTTTGAAATAGATAAAGGTTTTGTTTCTTTATTATCACTTTTTTTTGAAGATTATATAAAATCACAAAAATTAAAAATTGTGGAAGGTGATGTTTTAAAAACTTGGAAACGCCAAATCAAATCATCACAAATTCCAGAGCGTTTTTTTGGAAATCTACCTTACAATATTGCAGCGACTTTAATTGCTGACACAATCGAAAACAATATTCGTTTTGAAAAATGCGTTTTTACTGTACAAAAAGAAGTTGCTCTTAGAATGATTGCAAAACCTGGAAGCGAAAATTATTCATCTTTTTCTGTTTTATGTAATTGGGCTTATGATGTAAAACCTTTATTTGATTTGTCTGGAGCAAATTTTTGGCCAAAACCAAATGTTGATTCAAAAGTTGTTTTAATGACAAAAAAACAAAATTTTCCTTGTTGCAAAAATCCATCTCTTTTTATGAAAATGCAACGAGCGTTATTTTCTTCAAGACGAAAAACGGTTCGCAACAACTTAAATGAATTTTTAAAGAATAATGAACTTGTGCTTTCTGCCTTAGAAATAGCAAATATTGAACCAATGAAACGAGCTGAAGTCTTATCAATCGAACAAATGTTACTTTTATCTGATATTTTAAATGAAATTGACATTTCTAAAACTCAAAAAACTGATTTTTAGCGATTTTGTAAAGGAAAATAAAAATGACTATAAAAGAAAATCTTTCTACAATAAAAAATAAAATTTACAACGCAGAAAAAAAATCTAATCGAAAAGAAAATTCTGTAAAACTTATGGCAGTTAGTAAATTTCATTCGGTAGAAGAAATAAAACAAGCAATAGATGCAGGGCAAAATCTTTTTGGTGAAAATCGAGTTCAAGAAGCGTGTCAAAAATTTGAAGAATTATATAAATATAATCCGAATATTGAACTTCACATAATTGGAAATTTGCAGTTGAACAAAGTAAAAAAAGCAGTAAAAATTGCTTCTTGTATTCAATCAGTTGATAGACTTAAGCTTGTAGAAGAAATTGAAAAAGAATGCGAAAAATTAAATAAAAAAATTGATGTTTTTTTTGAAATTCATACTGGCGAAAAATCAAAAAGTGGATATTCTTCAAAAAAAGATTTATTTGAAACTTTAGATTTATTTGAGAATAAAAACTTTCCATTTATAAATCCAAAAGGGTTTATGACAATGGCTCCATTTACAGATGATAAAGAACTTATAAAAAAATCTTTTTCAACATTAAGGCTTTTACGCGATGAAGTTTTAGAAAAATACCAAAATTTAAATTTAACAGAACTTTCTATGGGTATGTCCGGCGATTTTGAAATTGCAATAGAAGAAGGTTCGACTTTAATTAGGGTGGGAACTGCAATTTTTGGAGAAAGGAATTACAATAAATGAAAAATTTAAAAATCACATTTTTTTTGATAATTTTATTTTCTTTTTTTAACGTACCTTTGTTTTGTGATTCATCTTCTACTACTACTGCAAAACCTTATAATAACGAAGAATTTCCTCAAGGTTTAAAAGATTTGCGTCGTTTTGAAATTATCACTTTGGGCTCAATGCCTTTTGTTATGATGGATGTAAATTTTGTTTATGCAGGAATAAAAGTTGCAAATGGAAGTTCAACTTCGTATAATCCGTTTAATACATCAAGTTATAAAGAAGATGAACAAGTAAAGTTGATTTTGACTTCTCTTGGAATAAGCACTTGTATTGGACTTACAGATTTTATTGTTCAAAAAATAAAGCGAAGTTTTGCAAATAAAAAATCAAAAATGCCAACTGAGAATGATTCTATTTTAGTAGTTCCCATTGAAGAAGATCCTGATGCAATCAAAATAGAAACTAATACAGATTCAAACGAAGATTCTCAAAATAATGATGAAGTGGAGTTTTTAGAATAATGCCTTTTTTTAGCAAAAAAGTTCCTTCTGACTACGATAAAAATGAACGCTTAGATAAATTTATTGCAAGTTTGCCGAATGGAATGAATCGTTCAAAATTAAAAAGTGGCGTTACTGAAATTCTTGTAAATGGCAAAAAAGTAAAACTTTCACAAAAAATAAAAGCAAACGACCAAATTGATATTCAATGGGAAGATAATATTCCTGATGATATTGAACCAGAAAATATTCCTTTAGACATAATTTATGAAGATGAAAATGTTACTGTCGTAAACAAAAAACAAGGAATGGTAACTCATCCTGCTTGTGGAAATTGGTCTGGAACTTTGGTGAATGCACTTCTGTATCACTGGGGGCGAGAAAAAATTGAACAAATAAAAGAGGGAAGTCAAACTGAAATTATGGAAAGAAGACGCCCGGGAATTGTTCATCGTCTTGATAAAAGTACTTCAGGAATCATTATAACTGCAAAAAATAGAAATTCTGAAGAATGGTTGCAAAATCAATTTAAAGAAAGAAAACTCCAAAAAGAATACATTTTAATTTGCGTGGGAAAACTTCCTCATAAAGCCGGTGATATAAAAACTCAAATTATTCGTGATCCAAAAAATCGTCATAGATTTAAAGCTTCAACAGAAACAAACGAAGGAAAATTTGCAAGAACAATTTATCATTGTATATGTCGTTACGGAAATTATTCTTTAGTTCGAGTTAGAATAAAAACCGGAAGAACTCATCAGATTCGAGTTCACATGAAATTTTTAGGTTGCCCAATTCTCGGAGATGATATTTATGGCAAAGTTGATAATCTTTTTCCAAATGCAACACTTATGCTTCATGCAAAAAAGTTGAAAATTAGGCTTCCTGAAAAAAAAGAATTTACAACTTTTAAAACTTCAGTTCCAAAGCGTTTTAAAGAAGTTGAAAAAATTTTAGAAAAAAAATTTACTAGGACAGAAGTTTTATGAAAATTATAAAAGATTTATCTGACGAAAAACCATTTTTAATTGTTTATAAACCTTCCGGACTTCCGTCAGCTCCAATTTCAGAAGATGATAAAAATAATCTTTTTTCAAAAGTTGCAGAAATTTATCCCAAAATTCTAAATGTAAATGGAAAAAAATCTATCGAACATGGATTACTTCATCGTCTTGATACAATTACAAGTGGTTTAGTTGTGATTGCTTCAACTCAATCTTGTTATGATAATTTAATAGAACTACAAAAGCAAAATAAAATAAAGAAATATTACAAAGCGTTCTGTGAATATAAACCTGAAATTTCAAAAATTCTTGGTGGTTTTCCTTTATTAAATCAAAAATTTTCAGAATCTCAAAATAAATACAGTTTACAATCATATTTTAGATATTACGAAAAAGGACGAAAATCTGTTCGCCCTGTTACAAATGATTGTTCAAAAAAAATTGTTCAAAAAGTTGGGAAAAAAGTCTTATATTCTACAAACATAAAAATCATCAGCAAAAACAAAAATAAAATTCAAGTTGAAGCATGCATTACAAATGGATTTAAGCATCAAATACGAAGTCATTTGTGTTGGTTAGATTTACCAATTATTGCCGACCCTTTATATAATCAAAATTTTAGTGAAGATAAAAAAGAAAAGTTTGATTTCACAGCTTATAAAATTGATATTTGTGGCGATATTTGGTATATTTGATAATACGTTTTTGCCCGGATGGCGGAATTGGTAGACGCGCTTGGTTCAGGTCCAAGTGAAGTAATTCATAGGAGTTCAAGTCTCCTTCCGGGTATTTTATTTTAAACAACTGTAAAGAATTGCTACCAAAATTATCAAAACTAAAATAGTAGAAAAATAAATCCAAAATGGTAATCCAGAATCTGTTTTTTGAGTTGAAGTTGTTTCAAAAAGACTAAGATTATTGTTTTTAGTATTTTTTTTGTTTTTAGAAGTTGTTTTTAGATTATTTTTTGTATTTTTTGATAAATTTGCGTCTAAAATATGATTTACTGCATATCCGCAAAATGAGCAACCATTTTTAAAATCATCAACAGTGCCAATTTTCCCACATTTAGGACAACGAACAGAGGCAAAAAATTTTCCGCAAATTGGGCAAACTTTTGCATTTCTAGGAACTTCAGAGCCACAACTTTCACAAAAAAATTTTGCCTCTTTTTTATTTTTGGTTTTCATTTTTTACTCTGTTCCCAAATTTACAACAGTGTAATCGTAAATTTGCCAAATACCTTCTCGTTGTCTAATTTTGTAAGAATAACGTTTTTTCTCGCTAAAATTTGGATATTTAAACCATTCAATTACGCTTACAGTTCCTTCTGTTGGAGTGTAAGTTGTTTTTTCAATTTGAAATTTTTCCGGAACTGCAATAATATCATTTTCGATTTTAGATTGCATTAAATCCGCTTTGTAAGATTCTAATAATCTTTCGCGTTCTTGAGCTGAACCTGCAGCATATTTTTTTGCAAGAGTTGAATTTCGTTTTAAAAGACTTTCAATATCCATATAAAGAAAGTATTGATCCCATAAAGATTTTTGTCTTGCAATTATTGTTTGTTCTACAACTTTATCCGGAGATAATTCTTGAGGCTCTAAAACTTGTAAAGTTTGATTTTGAACTGGGAGATAATTTGAAGAAGCACTTGAAGGAGAAGGGCGAATTTCAAGTGTTAATCTATTTGATTTTAATGAAAGATATTTTGCTTTATATAATTCTGGATAAAAAAGCAATTCTAAATAATAAACAGAAGATTCTTCAATAGAAATATAATCTTTTATATTTTCTACAAAAGAATATTCTTCTCCATTTTCAAGTGAAATTTCTCTAAAATAAACAGTTTGATTTGTCGTTCTTTTTTCAACAAGATTTTCTGTTTGTGAAAGTTTTTTATTTTTTACGGTGTAGGCATTAAAATTAAGACTAAACGCTCTATCATCAGCAAGTTTAAATCTTAAAGTTTCAGTTCCCTTATTTTTTATTGTGATATGAACGTAAATTGGAAAATCATCTTTATTTCCGGGATAATAAATAGATTTATTATAATATTTGATAGAAACTTCTACATTTGAATAATCTTGTGTTTGTGATGAAGAGTCTTGAGCAAAAATTCTAGTCTGTGCAAAAATCAAAAGAATTGATATAATAGTGAATGTTTTTGGAAATTTCAAAATTTTCTCCTTATAAAAAACTTATTCTCTTTATTTATCGGTAAATTAAAATGAAATCCTTAAATTCTATTGAAGAAATATTAAATAATTGGCAAAAAATAACAGATGTTACAAACTCTATTTTAACTTCTCAAGATTATCCTATCAATATACAAGGAATTCAAGGTTGTCTTTTTTCTTTTTTTACTAAAAATTTTTGTAAAAAATCTCATTTTAAGGTTTTACAAAATGCACAATATTCTCAATCACCAAAATACGAAGTTTTTTCTTCAGATTTAATCATTTTAGTTCCAACCGAGCGTGAAGCAAATGAACTTTATGGCGATTTAAAAACTATTTTTAACAAAGCTGAAGTTTATAATTTTCCAAATTGGGGAATGGCTTATAGAGGTGTTGCAAAAGGTTCTGCCGTTTTTGGAAAGCGAGCAGGAATTCTTTCAAAGTTATTGTTTTGCGAACAAAAAGTTTCTTTTAATCCAAAAACAAGAATTTTTATTTTTACAGAACGTTCTTTTTTATCACATTTGCCACCGCCATCTTATTTAAAGTCACTTTCTTTTTTGCTTAATGTAAAAGATAAGATTGATACTGTAGAAATTGCTTCAAAACTTTCTAAAATTGGATATATTCGTGTTCCAAAAGTAAATGTTCGCGGAGAATTTAGTTTACGTGGTGAAGTTTTAGATGTTTTTTTGCCAAATGATGAAAATGCTACTAGAATCATTTTTGATTTTGATGAAATTCAAGCAATAAAAACTTTCGATACAGAAACTCAAGTTACAATAGATTCTCTAGAAAAAATTATCATCTGTCCAATGAAAGAAGTTATTTGGAATGATGATTTTATAAAAAAACTTGCTCAAAAATTTGATAAATATAATAAAACCGGATTGTCAGACGAAACAAATTTATCTGATAAAAATGTGCATTTAAAATTTTCTCAAAATGCACTTGAATTTGCAGACAATCTTATTTCAGAATTAAGTGTTTCTAAAGAAAGTGAAGGTGAGGAACTTTTTTATTCTTTACTTTGGGACAAAACTTACACCTTGCTTGATTATATCACTGATGAAAATTTTATTTTTGTTAGTGATTACGACAGAATGATAAATGGACAACTTACAATCGAACGTGAGTACAATGGACTTTATAGAAAAGCAAAAGAAGATTTTCCTGTACTTCCTCCAGAAAATATAATTGAGAATTTTCAAAAAATGTTAGAAAAACACTTAAGGTGTGTAAATTTTAAGACTGTTTTAACTGAAAATTCTACTTTTTTAGACGTTTTTTCAGAACCTGCAAGAAGTTTTTTTGGAAATATAAATTTTATAAAAGAGGAATTTAAAAAATATCAAGATGATAATTGGAATATTTTTATTTATGCAGATAATGAAAATCAACTTTTACGATTAAATGAAATTTTTAAAGAATTTACTCAATGCGAAAGTCCAAAAAAGCCAATAGAATTAATTCCACAATCGGTTTCAAGTGGATTTAGTATTCCGGAAATAAAATTAATTGTAATTCAAGAAGATGAAATTTTTGGACGCAGAAAATATGTTGCAAAAGCGACAAATACAAAAGCAAAATCTTCTGTAATCGATACTTTCGTTGAATTAAATCCTGGAGATTATGTTGTTCATGTAAATTGGGGAATTGGAAAATTTCTTGGCATTGAACGCGTAAAAGCAATGGGAAACGAGAGAGATTATATAAAACTTGAATATGCTGATGAAGAATTTGCATTTGTTCCAATAGAGCAGGTTAATCTTGTTCAAAGATACATTGGAAATGAAGGTGAAAAGCCTAGATTAGATAGAATTGGTAGTAAATCTTGGGAAACTAGAAAAAACAAAGTAAAAAAAGCTGTAGAAGAATTAGCTCAAAAATTAATAGATTTATATTCACGTAGAAAAGCATCTGTAGGATTTGCTTATCCAAAAGACACAGAATGGCAAACCGCATTTGAAGCTGCATTTCCTTACGAAGATACTGCAGATCAAATTAATGTTACTGAAGAAATAAAAAAAGATATGGAAAAACCAATTCCAATGGATAGACTTGTTTGTGGTGATGTTGGTTATGGAAAAACAGAACTTGCAATGAGAGCGGCTTTTAAATCTGTAATGGGCGGAAAACAAGTTGCATTTCTTGCTCCAACAACAATTCTTGCAGAACAACATTATGATTCTTGTATTGAACGATTTAAAAATTTTCCTGTAAAAATTGCAAGGCTTTCTCGTTTTGTTTCTCCTGCAGAACAGAAAAAAATTCTTCTAAAACTTTCTCTTGGAGAAGTTGATATTTTAGTCGGAACACACAGAATTATTCAAAAAGATGTAAAATTTAAAAATCTTGGATTAATGATTATTGATGAAGAGCAACGTTTTGGTGTAAAAGATAAAGAAAAATTAAAAGTTATGAAAAATAATATTGATTGTCTTACGATGTCAGCAACGCCAATTCCAAGAACTTTACATATGAGTCTTTTGAAAATCCGTGATATGAGTCTTTTGACAACACCACCTCACAATAGACAACCAATCGAAACTGTTATAGATGAATATACCGATGATAGAGTTGCTACAGCAATTAGAAGAGAAATAGAGCGGGGGGGACAGATTTTTTATCTTCATAATAGGGTAGAAACTCTTATGGAAGTTAGAAAAAAAATCGAAACAATTTGCCCAGAAGTTTTAGTTGATGTTGCTCACGGGCAAATGACAAGTTCTGAATTGGATGATATTTTTCATAGATTTAAAATGGGTGGATTCCACGTTTTGGTTGCAACAACAATTATTGAAAATGGAATTGATATTCCAAATGTAAACACAATCATTATTGATAGAGCGGATATGTATGGAGTTTCTCAACTTTATCAACTTAGAGGTCGCGTTGGACGAAGTGATAGACAAGCCTATGCATATTTACTTTATCCGGAAAATAAAGTTTTAAGCGAAATTGCAATGAAACGACTTCAAGTAATTTCTGATTTTACAGAATTAGGAAGTGGTTTTAAAATTGCAATGAAAGATATGGAGATTCGTGGAGCTGGAAATCTTTTAGGTCGCGATCAATCGGGAAATGTTTATTCTGTTGGTTTTGATTTATACGTAAAATTATTAAATGATGCAGTAAATAAACTTATAAGCCAAAAGGATTATAAAGAGCAGACCGAAGTTCTTATGGAACTTGAATATACGGGATTTATTCCGGATAGTTATATATCAAATCCACAAATAAAAATGGAAGTTTATAAAAAGATTGCAGCCGTTACAACCGATGCAGAGTTTAATTCAGTATTAGATGAACTTTCAGATAGGTTTGGTCCAATTCCAGATGAAGTTTCTAGTTTATTAGCTTTAGCAGAAATTCGTATTTTATGTAAAAAACTTTCTATTAGTTCAATAAAAGAAAAGCAAGGAGAAGTTCGTATAGAATTTACACAATTCTCAAATATCAAGATTGATAAAATATTATCTTTAATAAAAGAAAATCCTAAAACCGTAAGAATGATTCCAACTCAGCCAAATGCAATTTTTATAAAACTAGGAAAAATCGGATTAAAAGAAAAATCAGAATTTATAAGAGAAAAACTTTCAAGATTATTGATATAAAACACAATAAAATTTGATAAAAAAGTAAATAAAGCGTGAATAGTGAGAAGATTTATAGTTCTAGGTAGACAGAATATACATTATAAAAAGCAACTTATTAAAAAATCATTATAAGATGAAGTTTATAATCTTTAAAACACTTTATTTAAAGTCTTTAAGACGGTATTTTATGCTCATAATAAGACCGATGCAAGTCATTGCAGTTAGTAATGATGAACCGCCATAAGACAAAAAAAGTAACGGAATTCCTGTTATTGGCATTATTCCCATAACCATTCCAACGTTTATTAAAAAATGAAAAGAAAAAATTGCAAATATTCCTGATGTTATATAACAGCCATAACGATTAGAACATTTTTTTATTAAAAATAGAATTTTTATTAAAATGAAAAAATATAAGCCAAAAATGATTAGTCCTCCCAAAAATCCCATTTCTTCAGATAAAATACTAAAAATAAAATCTGTACTTTGTTGAGGCAAAAAACGATAATGACTTTGTGTTCCTTGTAAATAACCTTGTCCAAAAACGCCACCGGCGCCAATTGCAACTTTAGATTGAATAATGTTCCAACCCGCTCCTCTAGGATCAACATTTGGATCAATAAAAATAATCAATCTCATTATTTGGTATGGTTTTAAAACTTTACTTGTTGCTATAGAAAAGATTAATGATAAAGTTATGATTGAAGAAAAATAAGTTATCCATTTGAAATATTTTGGTCCATGAAAATATCTTCTTACTACAATGCCAATACTTGCAATCAACGCTAAAGAAAATGTAAGAATCATTCTAAGTTTCATATTTGTTAGAATTGTGATAATTTGCAATGGAGTTTTTCGGATTTCATCATTCCAAACTGGTACTATCGTAAATAAAATTGTAAAAATTGCAAAAAGGAGAATGTACAAAATATAAGAAACTGGAATACCTGCAATAAAGCTCATTATTATAAAAATTGGAAAATAAACACTTGCAGTTCCCATATCAGGTTGAAGCATAATTAATCCAAAAGGAATTAGTGCTATTAAACCTGCAAAGAAAAATCTTTTTCTTGGAGATGTGTTTTCGGATTCGTCTAAGTATTTTGCTAAAAATAAAATATAGAAAACCTTTCCGAATTCTGAAGGCTGAACACCAATATCACCAATTCCGAGCCAACTTCTTGCACCGTTTACTTTTCTTCCTACGTGAGGAATTAAAACTAGAACTAAAAGAAAAATTAAAAAATAATAAAAATATTGAGCAATCTTTTCTGATTTTCTATAATCATAAATTGTTACGAGAATCATTACGACAAATCCTAAAATCGCCCATATTATCTGTTTTATATATTCATTTGTAACAGAAATTCCATCAGAATTAACTGAAGAAGAATAAATAAACATTATTCCTAAAACAATAAGAATTAAAACTGCGAGAAGTAATAAATAATCAAACATTGATAAAATTTTATTTTTCATTTTCTATTCTCTTCGGCTACTCTGCTGTCGTTGATTTATTAAATATCTAAAACCTAGTTCATCTATGGCTTCATCACAAGTTTGATTTGCAAAATAACCTTGTATAATAATGTTTGTACAATATGGTGCCCACCATTCCCATTTGTTCACGGCTTCAACAATCGTTGCAACACAAATTCTGTCTTCCGGCGGTGCATCGTAAGGTGCATAAGCGACTAGCCAAGAATGCCAACTATTTTTAAATCCATCAACTTCTGCAGTTCCTGTTTTACAAGCAATTTGAACAACTTTATTATGCATAGGATATTGTGGAGTTCCATCTGTAACTGTATAACGCAAAGACTCTTGAACTTCTTTCCAAACATCCGCATCAATTGTTGACTCTGTTAAAACTTGCGGTTCAACAGTTTGAATAACTTCATTTGTTTCCGAGTCACGAACTTCTTTTAAAAGATGAGGTTTATAAATCGTTCCGGCATTAGAAACCATTGCAATCATATCTGCAAGTTGAAGTGGCGTTGCTTCCATATAACCTTGTCCAATAGAACAAGACATTGTGTCTCCACCCATCCAACGTTCATTAAAAGTTTTAAATTTCCATTCTGCTGTAGGAACTCTTCCTGAAACTTGCGAAGGTAAATCAATTTGTGTACTTTTTCCAAGTCCAAATTCTCGTGCGTAAGAACCAATTTTTTCAATTCCTAAATAATCACGTCCAATTGTCCAATAATAAACATCACAAGATTGTGCCATTGCATTTTTCATATCAAGCCAACCGTGACCGGGTTCATGAATGTGACAATGAAAAACTCTTCCACCATAAATCATATAACCTTTGCATTCAATTTTTTGAGAAGAAGGAAATGCTTTTTCTTGTAACATTGCAGCAGACATCACAATTTTAAAAGTTGAAGCTGGCGGATAAGAATATTGCACTGCCCTATTTACTAATGGCTTTAATTCATTATTACGTAATTTATTGTACTCTTGAGTTGAATCGTCCAAACTAAAAATATTTGAATCAAAATATGGATAACTTACCATTGCAAGAACTTCACCAGTTGCAGGCTTTAATACAACGACTGCACCTACCCTATTTCCCAATGCATCTTCCGCAAGTTTTTGAACTGTTGAATCTATTGTTAAAACAAGATTATTTCCCATTTTTGGTGGTTCAACAATCGGTGTGTCAGAAATAATCTTTCCATGAACATCAACAGTAGACATTTCGCGTCCGGGAGTTCCTTGCAAAAGGCTATCATATTGTTTTTCAATTCCAGTTTTTCCAACAATAGAATTTCTTGAATAACCTTTATTGTACAATAAAGTAAATTCTTCTTGAGAAATATCACCAACATATCCAACAATATGAGAAAGAGATTTTGTATGTTGATAATTTCGTTGTGGTTTTGATGACCAAGAAACGCCAGGCAAATCAGAAAGGTTTTCTGCAATGTTAGAAATAACTGAAAAATCGACGTTAGATTTTACTTCAAATGATGCATAAGACCTTCTTGAAGTTATTTTTTTATCAATTTGAGTTTTTGAAATATCAAGATAATTTGCAAGTTTTGAAATAACAGTATCATAACGATTTGAAGGAATTTCTCCTGGCGTAACGGAAACCGCAAAAGTTTCTGTATTTATTACCATAGGAAGATTTGCATTTCTATCAAAAATTTCTCCACGCTGAGCTGGCAACGTTTTTACTTGACTAGAAATAATTTTTGATTGAGAACGATAATCTTCTCCTTGTAAAATTTGCAAAGTATAAAGTTTGAATCCATATAAAAAAAAGCAAATGCAAACAAAAATTAATAGAAAAAGAATTTTTATATTTTTGTTAATTTTTTGATTATTCGGCATCGTCAACTTTTTCCTTAATAGAACCAATAGCAAGATTTTTTACAAAAAGATTTAAAAACATAAAAATAAAAGGTGCTAAAACTGTATTAAAAACGAGTTCGAATAAAAAATTATAAGAAAAAATATTTGGAAGATAAATATTTATATTTGGAAATAAAAATCCTGTTAAATGCATAAGAATTGTTTTTAATAATGTTCCAATTGCAACACAAACCATAGGAATAAAAACGCCTTTTAAAATTATATTTTCTGAGAAAAAGCCAAAAACATAACTTATGATTGTTCTAATTAAGCAATTAAATCCGAAAGGAACACCTGTTGAAAAATCTAACAATAATCCCGAAATAAAACCTGTAGTTTCTCCAAAAAAACGACCATTTAACAAAGAAAAATAAATTGAACAAATTAAAATTAAATCAGGAACAGCAAGCAAAAAAGAAAAATTAGATAAAATTGATGATTCAATAACAAGTGCACATATCAAAATAAAAGTGCTTATTAGCGTTGATTTTATCATTATTTTTTATTTTCCTCCGTAGAAAGATTTTTCTTATCATTCAATTCATTCTGATTTACTATAATAACAGTTTCAAGTCTGTTAAAATCTATGATTGGAGTTAATTCAATATCCAAAGTTGAACTATATGCTTGAGATGATATTTTTGAAATTGTACCAATCGGAATATCTCGCATATAATTATCATTTTCTCCAGAAGTAACAACTATATCACCATAATGGAGTGATTCTAAAATTCTTTTTCTGATATATTCCATTTTTAAAGGATTGTCTTGGCTTCCCATTCCGGAAACTAATCCTAAATCGCGAGTATTTTGAATTCTAGCTGAAACTATATTATTTAGATTATAAATTGGCATAACTTGAGAAGTAAAAGTTCCTACAGAAATAACTTTCCCTACCAAACCTTCGCTTCCATTTTGATATGCAACAACTGGCATATTTTTTTTAATTCCGTTTACGCTTCCTTTGTTTACAGTTAAGTATGCATAAGCACTATCTAAATCTCTTGCAATAATTTGAGAGGGAATATTTTTTTCGTCCAAAGAAATTGAAAAATCTAGTTGTTCTTTTAATCTTTCATTTTCTTTACGAATATCTGCGTTTGAACGTTGCATTTGTTCGTAATTTTCAAGTTTTATGACAAGTTCATCATAATCTTTTCTAAGTTTTCGTAATTCACCTACAGAATTTACTGTATTTTTTACTCCACTTGTAATATAGTTAACGCCTTTTTCGATGGAAGAAACAACCGAAAATCCAATTTTCTTAAAATTGACAACAAATCTTCCAGAACTAAATGTCAGCATAACTGCAGAAACAATTACGAGAATGATAAAAATAAAATCAGAAAATTTGAATTTTAAGGAGGAGCGTTTTTTTGCCATAATAAGATTCTAGTCGTTTAAACTATCATAAATTGAACGTTCAGATGTCATATCCTTAAACAATTCAAATGCTTCTCCAGCACCAATGGCAACACATTCCAAAGGTTTTTCTACTAAAATTACAGGAACTCCAGTTTCTTTTGAAATTAAGTCTGGAAGTTTTTTTAGCATTGAACCACCGCCTGTCATAACAATACCTCTTTCAATAATATCAGAAGCCAATTCTGGAGGAGTTTCGCTAAGAACGATTTTGATTTCATCAACAATTTTTGTTACCGGTTCTTTTAATGCTTCTCGAACTTCTACGCTATCAATTTCCAATCTTCTAGGTAAACCTGTAATTGCATCAGTTCCTTTTAATTCCATTTTTTCGATTGTTTTTTCCGGAGCAGCATTTCCAATTTGAATTTTTAATCTTTCCGCTGCAGGTTGTCCAATTATTAAGTTATGAACGTTTTTTACATGTTTTACAATAGCTTCGTCAAATTTATCGCCACCAATACGAATTGAGTGAGTAACAACCATTCCTCCAAGAGAAATTACGGAAATTTCAGATGTTCCACCGCCAATATCACAAATCATATGTCCTGCAGGTTCAAAAATTGGAATTTTTGCTCCAATAGCAGCCGCTCTTGACTCTTCAATAACTTCAACTTCTTTAGCACCCGCTTTTAAAGCTGCTTCAATAACTGCACGTCGTTCAACATCGGTAATACAAGATGGAATTCCAATTTTCATTCTAACAGATTTAAAAAAGTGATGGCGTGGAATGATTTTTGAAATAAAATATTTTATCATTTTTTCTGTGCTATCAATATCAGCAATAACTCCATCAGCTAAAGGTCGAATAGCCATAATGTTTCCTGGAGTTCTATCTAACATACATTTTGCATCAGAACCAACAGCAAGAATTCTTTTTGTTCCTTTTTCTACTGCAATTACAGAAGGCTCGTCAATTACAATGCCTTTACCGCGAACATAAATTAATGTGTTACAAGTTCCTAAATCAATTCCAATATCAGTTGTAAAACTGTCAAATAATCCCATTTATATTTCCTCCCGAGTATAACTTTAATTTTAATAATTTGATAATTTTTGTAAAGCACCAGGATGATTAACCTGTATTTTTAAAACTTTTCTCCATTCTGAACGAGCTTTTACAATATTTCCTTGTTTTTCATATATTACACCAATTCCATAATGTGCGTCAGCAGAATTTTCGTTTTTCTCTAAAACTTTATTAAATTCTGCCATTGCATCATCATATTTTTCTTGAGCAATATAAATTTCTCCTAAAAGATTCTCACTTTTTATGATAATTTCGTTACTTTCGCTACTTTTTATTATTCTAAAAAGATATTGTTCTGCTGCACTATACTCTTTTGCATGATAATATTGTTCTGCAATAGAAAGTAAAAGTGCATCTGATTCTCTAACAAGTAACGCTTCTGTAAATGCAGAAATACTTTCCATCGTCATTCCTAAAGCGGCATAACTTAAGCCTAAGTATTCTGCTATATCATCAGCTTCATAACCATTTTCTTTTGCAAGTAAAAGATATTTTATAGCTAAATCTGCATAGTAATATGATGTAATTGTATTTTTATAAAAATAAGTTTTTCCTAACATATAATAAAGTTGAGGCTTTAATTTTTGTGATGAGTTGTAAAGTGCAATTCTAAGATTTGTAATACATTCGTCCAAAAATGTTTGTGCCTGTTGTGTATCTATTTGTGATTGTGCAAGAAAAAAGCATGCATAACTATAATAAGTTAAAACTGTATAATTATAAGGTTTTTCGTCTAAAAAAGTTTTTGAAAGTTCATAAACTTGCTCATAATCATAAGTTGCCCAAGCTTTTTTTATAGATTTGATTGTAACTTTGTTTGATTGATTTTTATTAAAAAGAAAAATTCCTAAAAATACAAGAGAACACAAAACAATTATTGAACCTGTTGAAATAAGAATTTTTAACAACAAGTAACTTTTTTTCTTTGCATAATTTCCATTTTCAAAAGTACGTAAATTTTTCATTTTTTTAGTTACATCTAAAAACTAAAACTTTTAAGGTTTTCATAAAAAAAACAGATGGGACAATAAGCCGGGTTCTGTCTGGCAAAAGCCAATGACCATCTATCCAAATTAATTGTTACCAATTAACTTTAGCAATTTACCCGCAGTATTGTTCGGAATACATAACTGCTACTTAATCTTGCTCCAAATGAGGTTTACAAGCCATAACTGTTACCAATTATGCGGTAGTCTCTTACACTGCCTTTTCACCCTTACCTTCCTTTTTGGGATGGCGGTAATATTTCTGTTGCACTATCTGTCATATTGTGGAGTTATGCAAAATAAATTTACAACTTTCCAAATATGCCCGGTTATTATCCGGCATTTTTTCCGAAGGAGCCCGGACTTTATCTCATCGTTATATCTTATCATTAGGATACAACAACGCGGTCATATCCCATCTGTTCAAAATTAATTTTCGTCTTCGTCGTCATCGGAATCTTCGTCGTCATCAGAATCGTAATCTTCATCATCAGAATCTTCGAGTTCATCCGAATCTTCATCATATTCGTTATCTTCTTCGTTTTCGTCATCATCAAATTCATTTTCGTCGTCAAAATCGTCATCATCAAAATCGGCAAGACTTCCAACAGAAGAAATATCAAAATGATTTTCTACCTCATCTTCAGGAACTTCTTCATAATAAAGAATTCTTGAACAATAAGGACAGAACATAATAGATTCTCCATTACGAACTGTGTTTGCAAATTGTGCTGGTAAAATCATATGACAACCTGTACAAACACCATTTCTTACAGCAACAATTCCTTGTGAATTTCGCTGAATAATTCTTTGGAACTTAAACAAAATTTCTTGATCCATTTGTGGAGTGATTTTTGATTCGTTTTCTTTAAGTTCTGCTAATTTTTGATTATATTCATCAAGTTGATTATTTAATGCAGTTTTACTTTCGTTTAAATCGGATTCTTGAGCACTAATCATTTCTTCTGAAACTTTAATTTTTTCTTTTAAATCTGCAAGTTTTTTTTCTTCTTCGTGAAGATTTGCTCTAAGTCCTTCTTCTTTATTTTTTGCTTCATTAATTGCTTTTTCAAGCGTATCAAATTCACGATGAGTTTCAATGCTACTTAATTTCTGTTCATCGTTTTCGCGAATTTTTATAACATCATCAAGTTCTTTTTTTAAGTTATTCACAACGGAATTTATACCATCGTATTCAGTATTTTTTTCGATAAATTCTGACTTTAATCTAGAAAGAAGAGCTTCCTGTTGAGAAAGTTGATGAGGTGATTCTTCTACTTTTTTCTCTAAGTCATATCGTTCTACAAGAATGTCTTGTAATTCTTTTAAGTTCTCAAAGTCCTTTGTTGTTACCATTTTTAAGGTTCCTTATTAAAAATAATATTAAGTATAAAATAATTGTTCTATTTAGTCTATAAATGTTCTTCTTAAAAAAATAATTTTTAAGAAGAACAAAATGATTTTAGTTTTCTATATAATCTCTTAAACCATTTGCTCGTCTAGGATGGCGAAGTCGTCGTAATGCTTTTGCTTCAATTTGACGAATTCGTTCCCTTGTAACGTCAAAATAAAGACCTACTTCTTCCAAAGTAAGAGAGTATCCATCTTCCAAACCAAAGCGCATTTTTAGAACTTCTTGTTCTCTTGGAGGCAATGTGTTTAAAACCGTTCTAAGTTGTTCTTGAAGCAATGTAAATGCCGTTTGATTTGCTGGATTTTCAACTTCTTTATCTTCAATAAAATCACCAAGGATAGAATCTTCTTCTTCTCCAATTGGAGTTTCAAGTGAAATTGGTTCTCGAGCAACATTTTTTACTTGTTTAACTCTTGTCACTGGCCAACCTAACTGTTGAGCAATTTCTTCATCAGTTGGTTCTCGTCCAAGTTTTTGCATTAACTGACGACTTTCACGAACAACTTTGTTAATTTGCTCAATCATATGAACTGGAACACGAATTGTTCTTGCTTGATCAGAAATAGAACGAGTGATTGCTTGACGAATCCACCAAGTTGCATAAGTTGAAAATTTAAAACCTTTTCGATATTCAAATTTTTCTACAGCTTTTATAAGACCAATATTTCCTTCTTGTACGAGATCAAAAAAATGAAGTCCACGATTTGTATATTTTTTTGCAATAGAAACTACAAGTCTAAGGTTTGCATTTATAAGACGATTTTTTGCTTTTTCCATCATTTGTCGTCCATATTCAATTTGTTGAGCCATTTTTAAGATTTCGTCTACATTATTTTCAAATTCGTACTCAAGTTTATGAAGTTTTCGGTCAATTTTTTGAATTTGAGTATAAACATCTCGAATTTCATCTACACTCATATTTAATTCTTGTTCAAGTCTTGACGCTTGCGAGCGAATTGAAATTTTTCGTCCAAGATTACGTAATTCTGATGGATTAGAAATGCGTAACTCTTTCATCTTTTTTTCTTGTTTTTGACGATAATCTTCTATTTTTAATGTTGCTTCACGATATTTTTGAGTAAATTTATCTAATTCTTCAGTTTGAATATCAACTTTCTGTAATTCTGGAAGAATTTTTTTACGTAATTCGACAAGTTTTTCATTTGAAAAAATTGAACTTGATTGCTCTGCTTCAAAAAGTTGTTTTTTTAAAGCCATATATTGTTTCATTTCTGGAAGAACAGGTTTTATATGTTCTGCATAACAACTTTTTAGACGACGTTTATCAGCCATTTCTTCGTTGAGTTCTTTTCGAGTTTTTCCAGGTTCGTGTAAATCAATTTTTGTAAAAGCTTTTTGTGCTATTGCAAAAAATTCAGGAATCATAATACCAGAGTTTTTAATAACATCTTTTATTATGTTGTTTCCGTTTTCCATTGTTTTAGAAAGTTCTACTTCCTGTTCTGCTGTAAGAAGATTTTCTTTTCCAATTTCGCGAAGATAAAGACGGATTGGGTCATCAACATTTGAATCTTTGTCTGAATTTACAAGTTTATTTTTTGAAGCAGCTAATTTTTTTTCTGCTTTCTCGATTTCAGAGATTGAATCATCTTTTGGAAAATCACCTTCTCCATCATCATCAAGCATCAAATCTTCTTCTTGATCTTCTTCTACAGAATCATCTTCTAACGACTCATCAGAGTCTTCAGATTGGTCTTCATCAACACCAATTATGTCGGTTTCTATTAACTGAATGTTTTTATCATTTAAGATTTTTAAAACAGATTCCATATCGGGAGAATTTACAAAATCTTGTCCAAGAATTGGTGTAATCTCGTCCCAAGTAATAACTTTTTTGTTTTTAGCAAATTCAACGAGTTTTTCAACAGCGGAATTTATTGCTTCTTCCATGAGTTTGTCACCTTATTTTGATAATTTTTGAATTTGGTTGTCCAAATCCATTTTTTTTGAAAGCAATGCATTTAGTTGAATAAAATCATCTTCTGTTATCGGATTAAAATTCTGGATTCTTTGTAGCAATTTGTTTCTTTGGGCTTCAAGGTTGTTCTTTTTTATATAGGTGATTGTATCTTCAATAACTTTTCCTACATTATCTACTTGATAAACACCAAAAGCATTGTATTCTGAAATCAAACGGCTTAAAGAATCTTCATCGCAATGATTCAGAATATCTGGTAATGAAGTTGTTTTTTCATCAAAGCATTCTTCCAAAATTGAATATAAACGTTTGGCATCAGGGTTTTTAAAATCATCAACTCCAAGATTTTCTGAACGTAGAAGTTGGAATTTTTCCATATCGGTAGTAACTGCAATTAATCCTCGTAATTCTGCATCGAGTTTAATTTTTCTTTCTGTTTCTTTTTGATTATTTGACCGGATATTTATACGTTCTCGGGCTTGGTTCCGATTGTTAAAATCTCTTTTTACAGCCTCCGGTTTAAGATTATATGCTTGGCTAAGTTGTTCCAAGCAAGACTCTTTTTGAATATCAGACTGAAGTGAATCAATATACTCAAAAAATTCCAAAGCGGCTTTTGTTTTCCCTTCTGGAGTTCCGATTGGATATTTTTCACCTAGTTTAACTAAAAAATAGTCGCTATCTAATATAGCATTGTTTACTTGAGAGGTCAAGTTGTTCTTGCCAAATTTTAGCATAATTTCTGCAGGATCTTTTCCGCCTTTTAGACGAATTATTTTTACAGTAAGATTTGCTTTTCTACATAAAAAAATTGCTTTTTTGGTTGCATTTTC
Source organism: uncultured Treponema sp. (assembly GCA_964541735.1). Taxonomy (GTDB): domain Bacteria; phylum Spirochaetota; class Spirochaetia; order Treponematales; family Treponemataceae; genus Treponema_D. The sequence continues at coordinate 3,618 of CAZIQK010000007.1, read as the reverse complement.
GCCCGCTCCATCAGAATCAAATGAAAGGTAAACTTCACCATCGGCAACAAAACCTTGAACCATTTTTATATGTTCTTCAGTTAAAGCAGTTCCTAAAGTTGCAACTGCATAATCTAAATCACATTGATGATATGCAATAACGTCCATATTTCCTTCGCAAAAAATTATTTTTTTATTTTTACGAATAGATTCTTTTGCAAAATTAAACCCAAAAAGAGTTTCTCTTTTATGAAACCATGGAAGTTCGCCAGAATTTACGTATTTTCGTTCTTTTTCGTTTGCAGGTGGTAAAACTCGTCCACCAAAAGCAACAACTTGTCCTCTTCGATTAAAAATTGGAAATATCAATCTATCTGAAAAAAAAGAATAATCTGGATATTTTTGACTAAAAAGTCCGGATTTATTTAAAAATTCGTTGGTATAATTTTTTTTTAAAAGAAATTCTTTTAACCATTTTCTATTTGCCGGAGCAAAGCCGAGTTTGAATTTTTTAATTGTTTCATCTGTAAGACCACGTTTTTTTACATAATCAAAGGCTTTTTTTCCTTGTTCTGTTTCTGTAAGAATATAATGAAACATTGATGCAATTCTTTCGTAAATCTCAATATATTGTTCGTTATCATTTTCTTTTTTTAATTCTCTTTCTTTATCAAATCCATCTTTGTATTTTATGATTATTCCAATTTTTTTTGCTAAACTTTCTATTGCCTGAGGATAAGAAAGTTTTTCCATTTCCATTATAAATTTGATTACGTTTCCTGATGCATGACAACCAAAGCAATAATAAAATTTTTTGTTTGCATCAACGTGAAATGATGGAGTTTTTTCTCCGTGAAAAGGACAACATCCCCAAAAATCGTTTGCACCACGATTTTGAAGTTTTGTGTATTCAGAAACCACACTTACTATATCCGCTGTATTTATAACGGCTTCTATTGTTTCGTTAGAGATGAATCCTGCCATTTTTTAGTGATTTTCCTTGTGTTCTTCAAAAGTATGAGTAAAAATATGATTTCCTTTTTGCTCATCATCAACTTGGAAAAAATAATAATTTGTTTTTGGAGTATTTGTTGTTGCGTTTAGAGCGACTAATCCCGGATTTGAAATAGGTCCTGGAGTTAGACCAGCCCATTTGTAAGTGTTATAAGGACTATCAATTTTTGTATCGCTAATTAAAATTTGTTCCGGATGTGGTTTTCCTTGAATTTCTGTGATGATATATTCGAGCGTCGCACAAGAATAAAGTCCAATATTTTGAGAAATTCTATTTTTAAAAACAGATGCAATTAAAGGTGCTTCTTCATCAAGTTTATATTCACGCTCAATGATAGAAGCTAAAATTACAATATCATTTAATTCTTTGCTATTTTTTTCGCTTAAATTTGGAACTTGTTTTATTTTCTCAAAAAAATTATCAATCATAATTTTTGCAACACTTTCTGCATTCATTCCAAGATTTAAATAATACGTATCTGGAAAAAGATACCCTTCTACGCTGTAAAAAGGAATATTGTAACTTTGTGCAAGAGTTGTTCCGTTGCAAATTTTTATAAAACTATCTGCTGAGCAAATTCGATTTTCTTCAAGGATAGAAGCAATTTTTTTTATTGTAAGACCTTCTGGAATGCTTACTTTTACGTATTCAGTATGTCCAGAAGAAAGCATTTTTAAAATTTGCGGAGTAGACATCGATGAATTTATGGTGTAAGTTCCACTTTTTAAGATAAAATTTTTTGGTAAATCATCAGAATAAAAAAATTGAAAAATATTAGGTTTTGTTGCAGAGTGATAAAATAAATCTGCATTTTTTATTATGTGATTTTTTTGAAGTTTTTTTGCAACGTTTAAAGTTGTTTCTCCATAAGGAATTTCAATTTTTAGTTCGATTGCATTTTGTTCTGATGATGATTTTGAACATTGAAATCGAATTACAAAATAAATTCCTATAAAAATTAAAATAAAAATGACTAAAATTAAAATTGGTACAATGACCTTTTTTTTCATGAATAAAAATCCTTTATCTCATTTAAAGATAAGCAATCATAAATGGAATTTTCAAGTGCTTTTATAAAATTTTCTAAGCCTTTTGGCAATTCATTTTCGTTTTTTCTAAAAAATCTTAAAAGAGTTTTTACTTCTTGTGATGTAAAATTATAATTAACTTTTATCTGATTTTTTTCATTTTCTATCATAAAGTAAATTCATCACCTTCTTTTGCAAGTTGAATTTCAATTTCAGAATGATTGATATATTGTGCGTACCATCTTGCAGATTGTAAAATCGAGTCAAGTTTTTTATCATCATAAGTTGGTTCATGATGAAAAAGATAAAGTTTTTTGATATTCCAATAAACAGCAAAGTCGATTGCATAGCAAAACGCAGAATGTCCCCAATTTTTTTTTCTGTACGCTTCTTCTACCGTGTATTGCGAATCTAAAACGATAACATCAGCATCTTTAAAAACAGAAACATTTTCGCTCGTATTTTGAAAATCTTTTGTTTTTAGTTCAACGTCTGTTGCATAAACAAATTTTTTGCCGTTTGAAGAAAATGAAAAACTATGAGAATTTCCCGGATGCGACATCATAGAACAATTTACTTCAATATTATCAATCATAAAAGATTTATTTGGAGTTACTGTGTGAAAATTTATGTTTTTTGTAAAAGAATCCCAAGTTACTGGATAATATGGAGATGTCATTTGTAAAGACAAAATTTCTTTAGCATTTTCTTTTGCAGAATAAATATCAAAAATTGTATTTGGATTATATGCAGCATCAAAAAAAGGCAAACCTTGAATATGATCCCAGTGAAAATGAGAAAAGAAAAGATGTATATGATTTGAAACTAAATGATTTTTTTCTTTTCCTAAAACACGAATTCCAGAACCAGCATCTAAAATTATTTGAGTATTTTCGTCTTGAATTTCTACGCAAGAACTATTTCCTCCAACGGTGCCCATTATCCAATTTGGAAGAGTTGCTGTGAATTTTGCTCTAGTTTCGCTGTTTATTAAATCTGAAGGCTTAATTCTTTGAATTACAGCCATAATTTTTGATTGAATTTGTTCAGATGTAATTGGAGTTGGAAGTGAGCCACGAACTCCCCAAAAATGAATTTTCACTTTTCCCTCTATATTTTTTGCTTTTCATAAAAGAATAAATCAAAGTAGTAGAATTTGCAAGTGTACAATAGAATGATTGAGTTTGTTAAAACGCCATAAAGAAGTTTCCTTTTGTGCTGTTTGAGATTACAATTAAAAAAATGTAGATTTTGAGCCAAGTTTGGAAACTACAGTAAAATATTATTTTTTTTATAGATGTGGAAATAGTTTCAGCATGACACTTTGTCAGTAAAATTCAGTTGCTTTGTAGAATTGAGCCCTTTCTTTTACAAAATTAAAAAACTTGTTTCGGGTAAAAAAAAAGAGTTAGAAAAACTAACTCTTAAAAATGGGGAGTTGAGGATTCGAACCTCAGAAGGCGATGCCAACAGATTTACAGTCTGTCCTATTTGACCACTCTAGAAACTCCCCAAAGGTAAGCTGCCTGTAGGATTTGGACCCACGACCCCGAGATTACAAATCACGTGCTCTACCAGCTGAGCTAAGGCAGCATT
>CAZIQK010000006.1:0-90030 GCA_964541735.1 uncultured Treponema sp. | reverse complement strand
ATAATGGAACCTTTATCGGTGCAGGTGGTGTCAGCTTTTATCAGGTGATGCCAACATATTACAATCCGACTGGTAAAAAGGCTTATATTATGAATATGTATACAGCACCGGAGTATAGAAGACGGGGAATTGCAATTCATACATTGGATTTACTGGTAAAGGATGCGAAGGAACAGGGTGTGTCACAGATTGCGTTAGAGGCAACAGATATGGGACGACCACTATATGAAAAATATGGATTTGTAAAAATGGAAGATGAAATGGAGCTGAAAAAGAAATAAAATTTTAAGGAGTCGTTTCATAGACCTACTACTTCTCCAAAACAAATAAATATTCAGAAACATGAATGTCGCGTTCACGCAAATTTCTACTTCCACGAAAAGTATTGTATTTAATTTCGACAGTTTTTAATTTTCCATATTTTTGTAACATATTTGTCATTTGATTATATGTAATAAATCCTTCTGAGTTGTAAGAAATTATTGCATATTTTGTGGATAAATTTTTTATAATTTCTTCCATTGAGTTTAACGCTGAATAAGTTTTATTAAAAACGGAACGATTCCAGTCTTGTGTAATACCACTTACTTTGCTAATTTCAACATCAAGTTTATTCTTTAAAATTAAATTCAGCATAAAATAGTTAGAGCCATAAGGATGTTGATTATAAGGAGGATCAAGATAAGTAACGTCGATGTCTTTGAGTTCTTTTGATAATTCTACTGTATCTTTTTGATAGATTTTTAAATCTGATTCAAAATTGCTAAAAATTGGTTCTTTTAATTCAATATTTCCATGAATTCTTTTAAGTGCATTTTTTCCTGCGGCACCAAAACAACCAATTCCTGTATTTTTATCTTTGTAAAAACCTTTAAAAATTCCACTTGTATTAACATGGATTGAAGCTTCTGTGATTAATGGAGCTAGAAAAAATTTTTTGAGTTCTTCTTGTTCTACAATTTCATCAATCAATTTTCTATAAGTATCAATTAAAACTGCATTTTTATGTGTATAAAAAACTCTTTCGCCCAATAAAATATTATTATCATTTTTTGGAGCATAATTTTCAGATATAATTCCAGAATATTTTTCCTTTTTACATCTATTTATTATTTCTTCACGAAGATGTAAATATTCTTTCTGTGGAAAATCAATTTTATTACTCAAATAACAACTATTTATTAATGATGAATAATTTTCTAAATCATTTACAATAAGCACTGAAGAATGTTTTTTGAGCATCCTAGCAACAATTCCTGAACCTGAAAAAACATCTGCACATATAATTTTATCTTTATTTAATGTTTTTTTTATTTCTTCAACTTCATGTTCAATTTTTCCAATTAAACTTCTTTTATTGCCAAGATATGTTATTATTTGTGTAGTTAAAAATTCTTTATTTTCTTCAGCATTTATCATCTATCTGTTACCAATATTAAAAATTATTTTATTTTCAACATACAATAACATATCGTAATTTCAAATTTTTATTATCTATTTTTTATCGATAATTGTTTTTTGCATAAAATCAATAATGAAAAGCACTTCCTCCAATAAATTCACGGATTATTGAACGAGAAGGAACTGACGTTGGTGGAATTGTTGCAAAATTTTCCAAGAAATTTAAAAGCCTTTGAGCTTCTGTATATTCTTTCATCGTTGGATTTACTCGTCTTAAAAGTGGAGCAGCATATACTCGTAAAACTGAAAGTTCATAATCCAAAGCAGTATTTAAAATTGCATCTGCATTATTGTGATAAGGGAAAATATGTTGTTCTTCACCTTTACGAACACTTGTCCACATAGAAATTGTGCCTTCTGCCGATTTTCCACGGAAATTATTATCACGAACAATTCTTCTTATAAGTCGATTATCGCTTGTAGAAACACGATTATGATCATCTAAATTTAATTGTGTTAAAGCTGAAAGATAAATCTTAAATTTTAATTCATCTGGAATTTTTGGAGTTAGTTTTGGATTTAATCCATGAATACCTTCCATAATTAAAATATCATTCTTTGATAAAGATAATTTATTTTTTTCATCAAAAAAACTTGTTCCGGTTACAAAATCATAACTTGGAATTATAACTTCTTTTCCTTCAAAAAGTTCTACTAAATTTTGATTTAAAAGTTCTATATTTAACGCTTCAAGACATTCAAAATCAGGTTCGCCATTTTCATCAAGAGGAGTTTTATCTCTTCCTGCATAATAACAATCTAAACTTATAAGTTTTGGTTGATAGCCCATTGCTTGTAGTTCTAATCCTAATTTTTTTGCAGAAGTTGTTTTGCCAGAAGATGAAGGTCCTGCAATCAAAACTACACGAACTTTTTTATTTTCTACAATTTGAGTTGCAATATCAGAAATGCATTTTTGTTGGTGCGTTTCTGCAATATCAATAAAATCGTTAATTTTTCCATCAGCAATTAAATCATTTAAAGATGCAGCAGAAGTTACATTGATACGTTTTCCCCATTCTTTATATTGTTTAAATAAATTAAATAATTTTGGTTCATCTTTGAAATCAGGAAGAATATTTGGTTGTTTTGTTTTAGGAAATCTAAGCATTATTCCATCGTGATATTTTATTAAATCAAAAGTTTGTAAACTTCCTGTAGAAAGAACTAATGGTCCAAAATACATATCAGAAAAATTATTTATAGAATTAATGCGAATCTTTGGACTGCAATTGTGATTTAATTGTTTTCTTGTTTCTTGAAGATTTAATTTTTCAAAAAGTGAGGCTGCTTGTTCCCAAGAAATATAATCGATTTTAATTTTTATATCATCTTTTATAAGTTTGAGCATTTCTTGTTTGATAGATTCAACATCAACAGATGGACCTTCTAAAGTGTAATAATATCCATAACAAATTGAATTTCCAACTAAAAGTCTAGTTTCCGGATTGATGTTATGAGTTGCAGCAGCTAAAAGTAAACATAGAGAACGTCTATAAACTGCCATTCCTTCCTTTGAATTATTATAAACAGGTTCAACTTTGCAATCAAATTCTAAAGTTGAATCTAACGAGCAAAGTTCATTATTTATTTTTGCCGCAACAAGACGATTTCCGTTTAAGGTCATTTCTGGCATAAAACGAAAAACTTGAGTTCCTGATTCTGTTGTTGTAGTTTGTTCTTTCCCATCTCGAATATATGTGATTTTTATATTTTTATTCATTTTATTTCCTTTTTGTGTTTGATTTTTTATGATGATTTTTATAAGAATATTTATTTTTATAATATTATTATAAAAGCAATAAATCATTTTGTAAAATTTTTGTCTTTTACTTTTTTATTGATGTGTTTTTAGATTTTAAAGAACTCATTACAAATATTGAACAAGTTTTTTTATTGTGATAAATTATAAGAATAAATTTAGTATTCTATAATAATATAAGGAGTTCCTAATGTCAGGACATAGTAAATGGGCTACCATAAAACATGCAAAAGGTTTGGCTGATGCAAAAAGAGGTAAAGTTTTTACAAAATTTATTAAGGAAATTTCAATTGCTGCACGAATGGGCGGTGGTGATCCTAACTCAAATCCACGTCTTAGAACTGTAATTATTAAAGCTCGTGCTGCAAATATGCCAAAAGACAACATTGAAAGAGCAATTAAAAAAGGAACTGGCGAAGATGGCGGAGCAGCTTATGAAGAATTTGTTTACGAAGGATATGCTCCTGGTGGCGTTGCCGTAATGGTAGAAGTCCTTTCTGATAACAAAAATCGTGCCGCAGCAGATATTAAAAATATTTTTTCTAAAAGTGGTGGAAATTTAGGAACTGCAGGTTCTGTTTCTCGTATGTTCCAAAGAAAAGGTACAATCGAACTTGATGCAGAAAAAGTAAGCGAAGATGAAGTTATGGAAGTTGCTTTGGATGCTGGAGCAGACGATATTGTAAACGAAGATGGAATTATTACAGTAACAACAAGTCCAGATGCGTTCTCTTCAGTTGCAGATGCATTGGCAGAAAAAGGTTTTGAAACACTTTCTGCAGATGTAGGAATGGTTCCTGATGCTTATACTGCTGTAGATAAAGATACTGCTGCAAAAGTTCAAAAAATGATTGATAGACTAGAAGATAATGATGATGTTCAAAACGTTTATCATACAGCAGAATTCCCAGATGATTTTGTTCCGGAAGAATAACAAAAAAATCTGATTTTTATAAAAAAGCCTGTTGTTCTTACACAGGCTTTTTTTTGTGCAAAAATGATAAATTCGAATAAAAATTTTGAACCGCTTCCTGGTTCCGAAAACGTAAACAAAATAGAAAAAAAATCAATCCGACGAGTTTTGGGAATAGACCCCGGACTTGCAAATACAGGTTTTGGAATTGTTGATTTTGAAAATGGGCGATACAGAATGGTAAGTTATGGTTGCATTACAACTAAAGCTCATTCTCCGCACTCAGAACGCCTTTTGACAATTTATAATCGTCTTGCTGCGATTATAGATGAATTTAAACCACAAGAAGCCGGAATGGAAACTTTGTATTTTGCAAAAAATGTTTCATCTGCAATGGGTGTTAGTGAAGCTCGCGGTGTTGTAACTCTTTTACTTGCTCAAAATTGTATAAAATTAGGAGAATATCGTCCTATGCAAATCAAACAAGCGGTAACCGGTTCTCAAAGTGCAGATAAAGAACTTGTAGAACGATATGTCCAGATTTTATTAGGTTTAAAAACTCCTCCAAAACCAGATCATGCCGCAGATGCTTTGGCGGGAGCAATCACTCATCTTCATTATTCAAGAGTAAATTTATGAAAATTTTAATTGCACCTGATTCTTTTAAAGGAAGTCTTTCCGCTATAGAATTTTGTAAAATCACCGAAGAAAAATTAAAAAATCTTTTTTTTAATGCAGAAATTATTTCGCTTCCCATTGCTGACGGCGGAGAAGGCTCATTAGATTGTATTTTATCTGCAAAAAACGGAAAAAAAGTTGAGTGTCATGTTCAAAATTCGCTTTATGAAGATATTGATGTTCCTGTTGGATTTTTAGAAAACGGAAGAACTGCAATTATAGACTCTTCTTTATCGAACGGAATTGCACAAATTGTTGGAAGAGAAAATCCCGAAATTACAAGTTCGTACGGTGTTGGACAGATGATTGCTTTTGCAGTTGATTATGGAGCAAAAAATATTATCTTAACTTTGGGGGGAAGTAGCACAAATGATTGCGGATTAGGACTTTTAGCAGCTTTAGGAGCGTGTTTTTATAATAAAAATGGAATTTCTTTTGTTCCAACCGGTGGAACTTTGTGTGATGTTGTTGATTTTGATTTTTCGCAAATGTATCCGCGTTTGATTGGAGCAAAATTTACTGCTTTGTGTGATGTAGAAAATCATCTTTGTGGAGAAACTGGTGCTTCAAAAATTTTTGCAAAACAAAAAGGTGCTGATGAAAAAATGATAGAAAATCTTGAAAAAGGTTGTATTCATATAAAAAATCTTTTTCAAAAAAAATTAGGACAAGATTTTTCTATGGAAAAAGGTTCTGGAGCGGCTGGTGGATTAGGTTTTGCTGTAATTGCAGGATTAAAAGGAAATCTAAAAAGCGGAATAAAAAGTGTTTTAGATATTTGCGATTTTAATCAAAAATTAGAAAATTGTGATTTTATAATAACCGGCGAAGGTTCATTTGATAAACAAAGTTTTATGGGAAAATCGATTGGAGAAATTATAAATCGTGCAAAAAATATTCCTGTTTTAGTTTTTTGTGGCAAAAAAACAGATGATTTTGAACTTCCTAAAAACGTTAGCGTCTACGAAATAAGTAAAAATCAAACTTTAGATTTTGCAATTTCTCATGCAAAACAAAATCTCCAAAACGCAATAGATGATGCGTTTTTTAATAGAACATAGAAATTTTTCCACAGATTGTCAAATAAATAAAGTGAAATGAAAAATGAAGTATTAGGAATGTTTTTTATTGTTGCAAAATCACAACTAAAAGACTTAACACTTGAAAAAAATCTTTATAATTCTTCACTTTTTTTGTAAAATAAAATATGTTTAATTCAATTTCAGGCTTAATAACAGCAAAACTTTCAAAACAACTTTTTTTAGATAACAATGGTATAGAATTTGATATTTGTATGCCGGATTCGAATCTAGAAATGCTTCCACCAGTCGGTAGCGAAACTAAAGTTTATACTTGGCTTCAACATACAGATATGCTTATGAGTATTTATGGTTTTGCAACAGAAGACGAACGCTCTCTTTTTTTTGACTTGCTTAAAGTTGATGGAATTGGCCCAAAAGGTGCTGTAAAAATTATGAGTTCAGTTTCTAGCGGACGATTAATGGACGTTTTAGAAAGTGGCGATTTAGAAATGTTAGAAAAAATTCCTGGAGTTGGCAAAAAAATAGCCGGAAAAATGATGCTCGCATTAAAAGGCAAATTAAAAATCTCAGAAAATACCTCTGTTATTAGAGTTTCTTCAGTTTCGCCATATTCAGATGTTGTAAATTCTCTTGCGACAATGGGGTACGATAAACGCCAAGTTGAACAAAAAGTTGCTCAAATATTGGAAGAGTTCAATTCCTCATCAGATTTTAATAAAAAATCACAAAAAGAACGCGAAGATTTAATCTTTAGACGAGCAATTGTTGAATTAGCATAAAAAAAATAATTATAACAAAAAATTATCATTAAATTTTGTCTTTTTTTACTCCTTGAAATCTAATTTATATGTGGAGAGAAATCAAAACGATTTTTATAAGGAGTAAAAAATGAAAAAATCGATTTTAAAAAGACTGGCGTTGTCTTTGTTTTCTGTTTTTGCTACAAGTGTGGTGATTGGATGTGTAAACAACACGTCAAACGGAAAAGAGGAAATTTCAGAGAACAAAACTGGAAAAGCAAGTGTAACTATGTTTATTCCCGATTATTCTAGTTTTTATGTTCAAAATTCGTCATCTAGAGTTGTTGCACCTCAAACTTCAAGTGTAAAGTTTGGTTACAATAAAGGTGATGGATTTATTTATCTCGAACCCGTAAATCTTTCTGATGCAAAAAAAACATCTATAAGTGAAGAATCATCATCTATTGGGATTGCTGGATATTCTTATACTATTGAATTTTCTGGAATTCCATGTGGAAGTTATGAAAGTGATTTTTTGGAAATCCAACTTTTAGATTCTGCTGGAAATGCTATTTCAAAGGGAACAAATTCAAAGAAAGTTGATGTAGTTTCTGATAGTTCAGCAGTTGCAAGTTTTTACACAATTCCTGTAAGTGATGATGCAAAAAGTGGTTCTCTTTCCAACGGAGAAATGAAATTTCTAAAATTTTCTTTAGATGCAGAAACTGAGGGAATTGTTACAATTTTGGTTGATGAAGGCTCTTCGTATCCTGATGCTGTTGTGTTTTATGCAGAAGGAAATTTTAAAGAATATGTTACTCTTTCTGAAGGAAAAAATTATTTTACAATTAATGCAACTCAAAACTCTTCCGTGTATTACGTTGGAATTTGGGCAAATGGTGAAGATATTTCTTCTTACACAGTAACTGTTTCAACAAAAACTGAAAATCAAAATACAAATGATGATAATAACCAAAAAGATGATGGCGATGAAAATGATAATGAGAAAACTTCCAGTGTTGTAGTTATAATTGACGGTAATGGAGAGTCTGAAGAAGTTTCCGATACAAATAAGTCTACGGAAACGTCAGAAACAAGTAAAATTGATGAGACTGATGAAAATAGTGAATCTGTAGAACTTTCTTCAATCGTTGCTGGCAGTTATAATATAAATGTTACCGGTGGATATGAAAAACAAGATGCAAATGTTACAACTCAGATTGTGAATAATATCGCTGTTTCTGCAAAAATAGATGATAATTATGTTGTTTTGAAACTTCTCTCTGGCGAACAACAAGGTACGATAAAATTTACACTTGATAAAACAATGCAACTTGAAGTAACAGAAGTTCTTGGAAACCGTCAAACTAATTTTTATGGAGTTATGATTATTTCTACTGATGGAAGTGCAACTTTTGAAGGTGAAAAAGTTTCTCTTGATTCTTTTGATGCTACAAAGAAACCTATAAATAGAATTGAAAATAAAAAATTAACTTTGACTCCGGGAAGTTACGAACTTGGTGGTTATACTTCTAGTAAAGATTCAAAAGTTTCTACACTTGTTTTTTCAACTATTGAAGAATAAAAGATTTAAATGTTTTATAAAAATATGCTAAAATCATTTTTATGAGCAATATGAATGAAGATGATTTTTCTGCGATTGTGCGAGCGGATTTAAAAAATTCCTATGATGACCAAGATAATAAATTGCGGCCAAAAATGTTGGATGATTTTCTTGGTCAAGAAAGCGTTAAAAAAAATTTAAAAACTTTTATAGAAGCGGCTAAGCAACGAAAAGAACCTTTAGATCATATTCTTTTGATTGGACCTCCGGGACTTGGAAAAACAACTTTGGCTCAAATTACTGCTCACGAATTAGGAGTTGATTTTAAAGTAACTTCGGCACCTGCTTTAGATAAACCAAAAGATTTGGCAGGAATTCTTTCTACAATTTCTGAAAGAACTGTTTTTTTTATTGATGAAATTCATCGGTTAAAACCTGCAATTGAAGAAATGCTTTATATTGCTATGGAAGATTTTGAACTTGATTGGATTATTGGGCAAGGTGCAGCAGCAAGAACTGTCAGAATTCCTATTCCTCCTTTTACATTGATTGGTGCAACTACAAAAGCAGGTTCTGTTTCTAGTCCGCTTCGTTCACGTTTTGGATTTATTCCTCGTTTTGAATTTTATAAACAACAAGAACTTTCTTCAATCATAAAGCGTTCTTCAAAAATTTTAGAAATTGGAATTGAAGATGATGCTGCAATGCTTATGGCTCAATGTTGCAGAGGAACTCCGCGTGTCGCAAATAGAGTTTTACGTCGAATGAGAGATTTTGCACAAGTTTCTGGAAAAAACATAATCACTGTAGAAATTGTTGATGAAGGTTTAAAACGGCTCGAAATTGATGAAATTGGTCTTGAAAAATACGATAGAGAAATCTTACGTTCAATAATTGAAAATTTTGGAGGAGGTCCTGTTGGTGCAGAAACTCTTGCAATTTCTATTGGTGAAAGTATTGATACATTGGAAGATTATTATGAGCCATATTTAATTCAATGTGGTCTTTTGCAACGAACTCCGCGCGGAAGAATTGTAACTGCCAAAGCGTATGAACATTTAGGGCTAAAACAAACTGATAACGCAAACGGGCAATCAACATTGTTTTAAAAACTTTGCTCATGACTTCTTTTATTTACATAAAAAATGACCACTGATTTTTTAGATTTGTAAACTCTGTTTTAATGTCTTTTTTGCTTGCATATTTTATAAAAAACACAAGCGCAAAGGTTCACATTTTATGCAGCCTCTACAACGAAGTTTACGCCATCTGTGCATTTAATGCGGTTCTTTGCGGAAGTTTTTTTATTAGTTTTATAACAAAAACTGTAATTTATTATTGAATTATATAAAAAACTATAAAGAATTCTTGTTGTTTATTTATAAATCGTAAAAATTTGTAGTTAAACTTTTTTTTTTATGATAAATTATCTCTTATGCTTACTACAGATTTTGATTTTGATTTGCCAGAAGAATTAATTGCTCAGTTTCCGAGTGGAATTCGCGGGCAAGATAAATTAATGTTTCTTAATCGCAAAAATGGCGATGTTCAAGATTTTATGATGAATGATTTACCATCACTAATAACACCAGAAACGCTGATGGTTTTTAATAATTCAAAAGTTCGTCGTGCAAGAGTTTACGGAATTAAAGAAACAACCGGTCGCGAACAAGAATTTATGTTTCTTAATACGATTGATAAAGAATGTTTAGTTTGGAATACAATGGTAAAATCTGCAAAAAAGCAAAAACCTGGAATGCGTTATAAATTTCCTGACGGCACAATAGGAGTGATTATTGATGAACCTAAAAATGTCGGAACTGAATTTCGTGCCTTAAAATTTGATTTTGCAATTACAGAAGATTGGTTTGAAAGAAATGGGCATATTCCGCTTCCGCCATATATAAAACGAGCAGATACAAAAGAAGATAGTGAACGTTATCAAAATGTTTATGCAGATAAAGTTGGTTCTGCCGCTTGTCCTACAGCTGGACTTCATTTTACAGAAGAAATGCTAAAACGCCTTGACGAAAAAGGCATCGAACGCACGTTTGTAACTCTTCATGTTGGTCTTGGAACTTTTTTACCAGTTCGAGAAGACCAAATTGAAAATCATAAAATGCATGAAGAATGGTATTCAATTCCTCTTGAAACCGCAAAAAAAATCAATGAAGCAAAAAAACAAGGTCGTCCAATTTTAGCAGTTGGAACTACAAGTGTAAGAACTTTAGAAAGTGCAGCACAAAAACTTGAAAAATCTGGAATTAATCTTGAAAAAGAAGGCGAGTGGGTTAGGGCTGGAACCGATTCCACTTCAATTTTTATGTATCCGGGATTTAAGTTTAACGTTGTAGATAAAATGTTTACAAATTTTCATACTCCAGAAAGTACTTTGATTATGTTGGTAAGTGCATTTGCCGGAAGAGAACATATTTTAAATGCTTATAAAAATGCCGTAGAAAAAAAATACAGATTTTTCAGCTACGGAGATTGTATGCTTATTTCTTAAAAGTAAATCTCTGAAAATTTAGGTTAATTGCTCAAAAGAATATCTTGTTAAATTTAAAAATTGTTGTTTTACTACATCACTAATCATTTTGTCTGTTGAAGCCATTGCAAATTCTTTTGAAACTTTATCTTCTATATCGGAAATTGCTTTTTTGTTCAAAGGAAGTCTCGTTCCTATTATTGAGTTTTCAAAATCTTTACTACTAAAAGTAAATGGTCCTGCAAATGCAAGTTTTACGTTATTTAGAGAATTTTTATCGAGAGTCGCTATAAACGCAAATGATGCAGATTGTGAAGTTATCACGTGTTCCGAGCCAATTCTCCGAAAAATAGAAATATCAGGATCTACAATCGGAATTTTTATGTTTGAAAGAATATAACCTTGAGGAATTGTCTGGAATTTTCTTATAGATTTAGTTTTTGTTTCTTTTCCATTTGTAAATTCAAGTTTTGCATCAAGTGCAAGCAACGGTGCATAAAGAGTGAGTTTGTTTCCTGAGTTGCAAATATTTCCTCCAATAGTTGCCATGTTTCTTATAATAGGATTTGCAACCGAATTTAGTGCATCATATAAAATCTGAGGAATATGATTTTGCCCAATGTTAATTAAATCAGAAAGTGTGCAACCTGGACCGACATTTATATAACGTTCGTGCCTTGTAATTTGGCAAAGCTCTTTTATGTTTGTAGTAGAAACTGATTTTTCTGGAAGTTCTTCAAGTAAAGTGCATCCTCCAACTATTTTAGAACCCTGATTATTTTTTAAAACTGTAAGCAAATCATTTATGTTGTTTGCGTATAAAATTGATTTATGCATTATTTCTCCAAAAATTTATCCATCATTTCTAGCATTTGTAATTCTTTCTATTTTTTTGTTTTGATTTTGTAGAGCGTAGATGATTCCATTTACAAGAGTTTCCAAATCTACACAACACGGCGAAATATATCTTACTTGATTTTCGATTTCTTGGCGTGTTGGTAATTTATTTAATTTTAAGATTTCGTACGCAGAAAAAATCTTTCCGGCATTGCAATATCCGCATAATTTTATACCTGCTTTATTAAATCCATTTATGATATTTTCGTAATCTTCTGTTTTTGAAAAATATTCTAGCGTAACGATATTGCAATTTTTTGCAAATCCTACTGGAAGTTTGCAAGAAGCGATAGGTTTGTTGTTTAATAAAACTGTGCAAGAACCACAAAATCCTTTATCGCAACCTCTTTTTACAGATGTGCAACCATTTTTATGCAAAACTTTCATTAAAGATTCTTGAGGAGCAGCATCTAAAACTATTTTTGAACCATTTAAAATTACAGGAACTTTCATTTTTAATTATCCTCTTTTGCAATTTCATCATTTTTTTCAACTTTTTCTGTTTGATTAAAACTTCTCCGATTTTTTATCAACGTAAAAAGTTGCTCTTCTGTACAAGGTAATGAGGTTAATTGAGTTGCAAGAGCTTGCGAAAGTGCCGATGAAAACGCTGCAGGCAAAGTATTGTGAACTAATCCTCCAACTTGACCTCTTTTGTTATCAGCTTCTATGAATTCGATAAAAACATTGTCGCATTGAACATTTTTGTCATTAACAAGCATTGTAAGTTCTTGTTGAATTTCAAGTTTCAAAGTTCTAAGAACTGCTTCTTTATCAAAAAGTTCACCACAATTTATTGTAATCCAAACACCTTTTATTTTTTCGTTATATGTGTATGGATCTAGTTCAACTTCCACTGCAGTCGAGGCAAACGAAATTGAAGTAAAAGGATTTCCGCTAAAGTTTTCTTTATCCCAAGCTTTTTTTGTTTTTGGAGAAACTGATTTTTTACAAGACAAAGGTAACGGTTGGTGAAATCTTCTTTTTTGAATATCATTGCAACATTTTTTTATGAGTTCGTTTACAATTCCAATTGTCGAAAAAGAATCTTCTGAAGTTTTTGGAATTTCATCATAATCAAAAACGGAATCAATCTGAATATTTTGTTTTGGAAGATTAAAAATTTCTGATGCAGTCGATTTCCAAATATCTTGAATAACTTCTGAAGGTTTTATCGTGTGGATTATAACTTTTTCATCTTTTGTAAGTGTGACTTCGATTTTTGAGTCGTATGAAAAATTGCTGTTTCCCAAATAACCGGCTCCATTGTATGCATTTGAAATTCCAATTCCTCTCAAAGGAAGTGCAAAAAATGGAGTACTATCTTTTTCTACGCGGTCTTCAACTTCCATATTAAAAGATGCATATTTTCGATTAAAATCGCTCATTTTTATGGTTTTTGCGATTGTATTTTCAATTCCGTTTATCGGAATCAAAAAAGGAAAATCACAATCTTTTATGATATTGCTATTTTTTATTCGAATTTCATCAGGTAAAAGTTTTGTTTCGCTACAAATTTTTTGAATCTGATTTTCTATTGCAAAAAAAGATTGAGAATCTACATTTTTTAGAGAAATTGAAGTTGGCGGATTTTTTGATTTATGTGTAATTGTGTGAATAAATAAATTTTTTGTTTTGTAATAATTTACCGAAGAAATTGTGATTCTATCTGTAATTTCTTGAGCAAAAGGATTTTCAAAACCAACATCAATATCAATATTTACTTTTAATGCTTGAATTTCTCCTACAGAATTTAGTGCTATTTTGTAGTGAAATTTTATATCAGTTCCTGGTGCCATAAATTTTTTTTGCTCACTTGGCGAAAGAACAAGTTTTATAGGTTTTTTAGAAAGATATGATGCAATTGCCGTTTGTGCCGCAATTTGAGTTGTTCTCCACAATCCGTTTTGATAAAATCCTGTATTTTTCGTTTTGTGAATTATTATGAATTTTGGATCTAAATTTAGCGTTTCGCTAATTGTTTTTTGCAATTCGTAAGTCCATTTTGTCGCTGTATAAATGTGAATTTTTTCTCCTTCGGTGTAACAAAATGCTCCGGATGTTTCTTGGCAATTTGGATTTGTTAATTTTTGAGTCCAAGTTTCTTCGCTAATAAAATCTGCATTTTCAAAAAGTTCTTTATCTGCTATGTTTTCGTTTTGAGTTTTGTAAAGTCCGGATTTTATTTCTCTTGTTGCAATAATTTTATTAGAATCTTCTTCTTTTAGAGATTTATCTACAACTGTATCCAAAGAAGGCATATCGTTTATTTGTTCTACAAAGTTTGAAACGTCTTGCGATTTTTTCACATCGATAATGCTTTTTTTTTGATTATTAATTACATTTTTTAGTGCAGATTCCAAAGATTCAACATACAAATTTACAGAAACTTGCTCAACTAAATCTTTTACCGTTTGTTCATCTGGACCAGCAATAATTCCAAGTGGTTCTCCGCTATAACCAATGCTTCCGTAACCAAAAATTTTGGTTTGAGTTTTGTTGAGTTCCATTGTTTTTTTTTGTGGAATATTTTCTGCAGTGTAAAAATAATAATTCTCAGGAAGATTGTTTAGTGTGATATTTTTTATTTTTCCTGACGCGGTTGGACTTCTTACCAAAGCAGCATAAAGAATTTTGTTTTTTTCAAAATCGGAATAAAAACCTTTTGCTTCGAGAGAAATTTTTAATTTTGAGTCATCATTTTTTTTTGTTCTAGGCATGATACTCTTTTCCTATTTTTGTGATTGTTTGAATTACATAATCAGATTGCTCTTCTGTTTCATCCGGAAAAAGCGGAATCGAAATTGTTTTTTGATAATGTTCTTCGCTAATCGGAAAATTTTCTGCTGTGAAATTTGGATACAATTCTTTCCAATAAGTAAAATGAAACAATGGAATAAAATGAACAGAAATTCCTAATCCTTCTTGTTGAAGCTTTTTTGCAAATTCTTCACGAGTGATTTTTAATTTTTCTGGAACAAGTCGCATTAAGTATAAATGCCAAGAATTCCCTTCATCATCTGGTGGAAGTTTTATAAAATCTAAATTTTTAAAAGCATTATTATATTTTTTTACGATTTTTTTTCTCTGTTCAAAAAAAAGATTTGCTCTATCAACTTGGCAACATCCAATTGCGGCTAAAACATCCGGCAGATTGAATTTATACCCCGGAGCAACAATATCATATTCCCAAGATGCTTTTGGAGATGTGTATCTATCCCAAGTTGTTCTATCCATTCCGTGCATTCTCATAATTGTCATTCTTTTTGCCAGTTCAGGATTTTTTGTACAAACCATTCCGCCTTCCGCCGTAGTGATTGTTTTTGTAACATAAAAAGAAAAAACTCCAACATCTCCAATTGTTCCTGCAAATCCAAGTTTTGTTTTTGAAGGATAAGAATGAGCGGCATCTTCTATGACAAAAATTTTATTTTCTTTTGTAGAATATTTTTTTGCCAACTCTAAAATTTTTTCCATATTGCAAACGTTTCCTGCAATATGAACTGGAACAATTGCTTTTACTTTGTGTCCATTTTTAGCGTCTTTTTTTAGAATTTCTTCAATTTTTTCTGGATTTATATTATACGAGCGTTCTTCTATGTCGGCAAAATAAACTTCAGCTCCAAGATGACGAGCACAAGTTGCTGTAGAAACAAAAGTATATGGAGTTGTGATTACCGCAGTTCCTTCTTTTACGCCACATGCTTCCATAGCAAGAATCATTCCGGAAGTGTTTGAATTTACTGCAAGAGAAATTACGTCTTTTCCGCCAAGTGATTCACTGAATTTTTTTTCAAATTCCAATGCATACTTTCCTGTGGTAAGCCAACCTGAACGAAGAACATCTAAAACTGCATTTTCTTCTTCTTTTGTGATTGACGCTTTATGAAAAGGAACTTTTATTTCCATTTTTTACCTCTATAATAAATCTGTACGTTTTTGTCCGTCAGTTTTAATTTCCTCATAAAATTTTTTTAGAGATTCACAATCATCACTAAGAATTTCTAAAAGATTTTCTTTGTTTCTGTAAATTTTAGCATTTTTTTCATCATAAAAGCAAATTGGATAAAGTTTTGAAAGTAAATTTTCCAACCTTTCTGAATTATATTCGATATTTGTAAGTTGTAAAATTTTTGGATAAGCTGTTGGAATTGGATTTTCTTCTTTTAGCCAAAGCGGTTCTGTAAGTCGTTCGCCTTTTCTTGCTCCAACAATTTTTATATCAATATCTTTGTAAGGTTCTAATCCTGAAAATTTTATAATTTGTTTTGCAAGGTCAAGAATTTTTAAAGGTTCTCCCATATCAAGAAGATAAGAATGACCATTTTGACCAACTCCGCCAGTTTGTAAAACTAAAGAACATGCTTCTGGAATTGTCATAAAGAATCTTTCCATTTTTTCGTCCGTAACGGTGATTGGCCCACCAGTTTTTATTTGACTTTGAAAAAGTGGAAGAATAGACCCTCGACTTCCTAAAACATTTGCAAATCTTACAAACATAAACGATTGTGATTTTCCCGCTTTTTTTGCAACATCTAAAACTAATTTTTCAGACAGCATTTTTGAAACTCCGTAAATGCTTACTGGAGCAACTGCTTTATCTGTTGAAATTAAAACAAATTTATCAACTTCATATTTTAAAGCCGCATCTAAAAGTGATTTTGTACCAAAAACGTTATTTTCGATTGCTGCAACTTGATTTTCTTCCATCATTGGAACATGTTTGTATGCAGCACAATGAAAAATTACATTACATTTTGTTTGTTTTATGATGAAATCAACATATTCTTTATCTTTCATATCTCCAATGATTGGAACAATTGTAGCTTTTTCACCAACGCCTTCTTGTTGTAAAATTTTTAATTCTCTGTAAATTTGGCAGATTGAATTTTCACCATGTCCAAAAAGATATAAACGTTCTGCTCCTCCGCTCAAAAGTTGTCTTGCAAGTTCAGAACCAATTGAACCTCCGGCACCGGTAATTAAAACTCGTTTTCCTCTCAAATATGAAAGACTTTTTTTTAGTGAAATGGTGATTGGAGTTCTTCCTAGAATGTCTAAAGGATCAATGTCGCGAGTTTGAACTAAATGACCACTTCCTTCAATAACCTGACTTATACCCGGTAAAATTTTTATGTGTAAAAATCCATTTTTTGTTAGGATTTCATAGATTTCTTTGACTCGTTCTGTTGGAGCGGATGGAATTGCAATTATAGCTTCATCAATATCTGAATTTGAAAGAATTGAAGCGACGGAAGAAATTGGCCCTAAAACTGGAATGTTATCAATTGTTGTTCCAATTAAATTTTTGTCATCATCAAGAAATGCATTTACTTTTCCAAATATTTTTTTTCGTTTAATATCATCAGCAATTGTTTGTCCAGCAAATCCTGCTCCAATTATATATATGCGTTTTTCCATAAAAATCCTCTAAGTTCTTCAATTACATAAGTATATCTGATTCATATAATTTTGTAAATTTTTATAGATTTTATATTTTTTTATTTTTTTCTCTAAAAAAAGAAGGCGAGAAATTATAATTTTTTCTAAATGTACGATTAAAATTTTCAGGATTTTCATATCCGCAAAGATTACTTATTTTTGCAATGTTTAAATTAGTTGTTGTTAAAAGTTCTTCTGCTTTTTGCAAACGGATTTTTCGTAAAAGTTCAGAAAAATTATAATTTGTATGATTTTTTATATATCTTGAACAATAAGAAATGTTATAACCTAATTTTTTTGCAATATCATCTAATGTGATTGAAAAATTATTTGTTATCATACTTATAATTTTAGAAATTGTTTCATTTTGTTTTTTTACAGATTTTGGATATTTTGCTGTATCTTTATATTTTCTTACAAGTTTATTAAAAAAAATCATTAACATATTGCTTATAATATTTTCAGAATAAGAATCTGAATTTAATTGTTCATCAAACATTTCTAAAATTTGCGCTTTTATAGATTTATCATCATTTGTGTGAAAAATAAGACAAGTTGCAAAATTTTTAAGAAAAAGACTGTTTGTAAAAAAATCAGAAATAATGCTATTTGTTGTAAAAATATTTGAAAAAATATGTTGAATTGTACTTCTTCTAATAAGAATGTTTATAACAATACCTTCTTCGCTCCAAATTGAATGTTTTACAGAAGGTGACATAAGACATAAATCACCTTGAAAGAGAACATCTTTTGTTCCAAAAATATTATTTTCACATTTACCAGATAAAATATAAATAATTTCAAAAAATTCATGGTCATGAATATAAGGAGGTGTAAATCTATTGTGTTTTTGTAAAAAAATATTTTTATGTATTTTTGAATTAAAAAAATCATCTTTAAAGTGAAAATTTATAGAATTATCAAAATTAAAGCTTGGAACAATGAGTTGTCTTTTTTTTATAAAATCAGGATTTAGTTCTTTTAAAAATTTTTTATATTCAATGGGATTTTTCGATTTTTGAAAAAGTTCCTTATAAAAAATTTCATCATCATTATATTTTAAAAATTCTTCAAAGAGTTTATTTTCGTCCATAATTTTTCTTACAAAAAATATTTTATTAAAAAATGTCAAAAAATGATAGATAAATTTGTAAAACTTTACACTAGTAAAATCAATTTTGCTATTTATAATAAAATCAGATTTGCAACTTTGTATTTTCTTATAAATTGAGGTGTGATATGGAAAAATTATCTTTTTTTATGTGGTTTATTCTTTTTTCAATGAGCTTTGCTTGTTCACAAAATTTTAATCATTTTGAAAATTCTGATACTTTTGAAACTTCGTATTCTTGTGTAAAGAATATGAAACTTGGATGGAATCTTGGAAATGCTTTAGATTGTACTGGAAGTTGGATTGATAAATCTAATATAAAAAATTTTGAAGCTGCTTGGGGAAATCCAATTATCACAAAAAAATTGATAAAATCTGTAAAAGAAAATGGCTTTAATGCAATCAGAATTCCTGTAACTTATCTTGAAAAAATGGATTCTGACGGAAAAATTGATAAAAAATGGCTTTCTCGTGTAAAAGAAGTTGTTGATTATGTTCTTGAGCAAGATATGTATTGTATTATCAATGTTCATCATGATTGCGGTGGTGGAGAAGAGGTTTGGTTATGTGCAGACAAAGAAATGTACTCAAACGGGATGAATGAAAAATATGAATATCTTTGGAAACAAATTTCAGAATATTTTAAAGATTATGATGAAAAATTAGTTTTTGAAAGTTTTAATGAAATTCTTGATAAAAATTCAAATTGGGGTGGTTCAAATCAAGAAAGTTATGAAATTGTAAATAAACTTAATCAATTATTTGTTGATACAGTTAGAAAATCTGGTGGAAATAATTGTTTTAGAAATTTATTAGTTTTAACTTATGGTGCTTCTTCTGCAGAATCTCAAGTTAGTGGATTTTGTGTTCCAACAGATATCGTAAAAAATCATCTTATTGCAGAAGTTCATATTTATAATCCAAGCGGTTTTTGTAATGGAATTGATAAAACTTGGGATTTATCTGATAAAAATGAAATTGAAACAATTTTTTCACGTTTGAATGAAAAAATAATAAGAGAACAAAAACTTCCTATGATTGTTGGTGAATTTGGTTCTCAAGATAAATTCAATACTGAAAAATATACAAAAGAACGAGAAAAATATGTTTTTGATTTTATTTCAACTGCAAAAAAATATGGAATTACGTGTTTTTGGTGGGACGATGGTGTTTCTATGAAAATTTTTGATAGAACATCAGCTAAACCTTCTTGTAAAACTGTAATTGATGCAATGCTTTTAGCTTTAAAATAAAAAATTGGGAAAAAATATGAGTTTTAAAATTTCTGAAATCTTAATTGATGATTTTGTTGATACAAAAAATCCTGTTTTTGCTTGGAAATTAAATTCTTCTAAAAAAAATGTTTTCCAAACTTCTTATAAAATTGAAGTTTTTAGAAAAGATGACAATTTTTTAATGTGGAATTCTGGTGAAGTTGAATCAGAAAATTCAAATGGAATTGAATACAAAGGAAAAGATTTTTCTCCAACT
This sequence comes from uncultured Treponema sp., assembly GCA_964541735.1. Taxonomy (GTDB): domain Bacteria; phylum Spirochaetota; class Spirochaetia; order Treponematales; family Treponemataceae; genus Treponema_D. Next base: position 70,440 of record CAZIQK010000006.1, on the reverse strand, counting down.
ACAGAATATTTTGTAAAAATTTGTGTAAAAAATAATTTTGGAGAATGCTCACAATCACAAAAAAAATTTGAAACGACATTTTTATGTGATGATTTTTCTTGTTGGAATGGTGCAAAATTTATTGGTGCTCCAGAATATTACGTTTGTTCGGAAACTCTTGGTGTTTTTACCCTTGAATCTGAAATAAAAATATCAGGTTTTGGAAAAGCAGGAATTATTTTTGGTGCAGATGATTATCGTTTACAAAATAAAGAATTGAACGAAATGCTTATTGAAGGTGAAAATTATTGTTTAATTTGTGTTAATAAAAAAAATAATAATATTGAAATTTTTCGTGTTGGATATTCTAAAGATGATAAAAAATCTCTTCCGCTAGAAATTTTTAATCTTCCAAAAGAAGCTGAAAAATCATCTTATAAATTAAAATTAGACATTACAGGAAATTGTGTAAAAATAAATGTAAATAATAATTTTTTAGGAAAAGTTCAATTAAATCCACTTGGTGATAATGATGTAATAACTTTTCCTCATTTAGGAAATATCGGATATTATGCTGAAAGTTTTACAAAAGCTCATTTTTCTGGCATAAAATGTAGATTTATACGTGAACCGTCAAATGTATTTTTTGAATGTGATACAGAAAAGGGAATAGATATTTTTTCTGAGAAAGATGTTTTCTTAAAGCGAAATCCAAATAAACATGCAATTCCAATGATACGAAGAAATTTTTTTGTTCAAGATAAAATCAAAAAAGCAAGACTGTATGTTACTGCAAGAGGAATTTATGAATGTAGGATAAATGGAAAATCTGTTTCTGATGAATATTTTGCTCCTGGTGCAAGTCAATTTGATAAACATTTATATTATCAAACTTATGATGTAACAAAATTATTAAATAATGGTGAAAATGGAATTGGTTTTACACTTTCTTCTGGTTGGTGGAATGGTTCTCAAACTTTTGTTTTAGGTTGTTATAATTTTTGGGGCGATAAAGAAAGTGTTATGGCAAAACTTGTTATTTCTTATGAAAATGGTTTTTCTCAAAGTTTTGTTACAAATACACAAGATTGGTTTTATTATGGTGAAGGTGCATATAAATTTGCAGGATTTTTTCAAGGAGAAAGAGTTGATGGTAGAGAACTTTTTGAATATTATAATTTTTCCAAACCGGATTTTAAGAATGATAATCTAAAAAGGCCTTTAGAAATAAATCCTTCTATAATTTCTGAATATGATTCTTTACCGGGATTTTTCAGAAAATATCCCAAAATAAATAAAACTGTTCCAAAACTTGTAGGAAAATCACATTGTCCAGTTTTTCAAATAGAAGAATTAAATGCAAAAAAAATTCTTTCTCCAGCAAAAAACGTTTTTATTTATGATTTAGAACAAGAAATCGCAGGAACTGTAAAAATCACTTTTAATGGAGAAAAAGGAGAAACTGCAATCATTCGTTATGCAGAAATGCTTTACCCAAAATTAGAAGAATATGGACAATTATCAGGACGACTTCTTGTTGCAAATCTTCGGGATGCTGCTTCTACTGATAAATATATTTTAAATGGCGATAAAGATGAAATTTATTCTCCAAGATTTACATTCCACGGTTTTAGATATATTGAAATTTCAGGAATAAAAAATCCTCCAAAAATTTCAGAAGTAAAAGGCATTCAGCTTTCAAGTGTGCAAAAATTTACTGGAACAATAAAAACTGACAATGAACTTTTAAATCGTTTTGTAAAAAATGTAAAATATAGTCAATTATGTAATTTTATTAGTATTCCAACAGATTGTCCTCAGCGAAACGAACGAATGGGATGGGCTGGTGATGCTCACGTTTTTTGTAAAACTGCAAATCTTAATTCAAATGTAAAAAAAATTTATCTTCGTTATCTTGAAGCATTGCGAGATTGTCAGGAAGAAAATGGTAATTTACCAGAAATTGCTCCTGTTGGCGGTGGATTTGGAGGAATCACTTATGGTTCTGCTTTATTTTTTATAGTAAACGACCTGTATGATTTTTATGCAGATAAATCAATTATTATAGAAAATTATTCTGCTATGAAAAAATATATGATTTATCTTTCAAATTTTAATCTACCAGGAAATGCGTATTTAGGTCCAATAGATGATTGGCTTGCTCCTGAAAAAACTGATAGCAATCTTGTTTGGAATGCTTTTTACGGACGACTTTGCTTTTTGATGTTAAAATTTTCAAAAATTTTAAATCTTTCAGATGATGTAATTTTATTTAAAAAGAAATTAGAAAATGCAAAATTATTTTTTGAAAAAACTTTTTTTGATAGTAAAAAAGGTTTTTCAAAAAATTTTGATGGAACTGTAAATGATAGTATGGGAAGTTACGCATTTTCTTTAGCGTATGAAATGCTTGATGATGAAAATATCTTAAAAGCACAAAAACGTCTTGCTGAAAAGGCTCGGCTGTCGGGATATACCATAACTACAGGTTTTTTCGGAACAGGACTTGTAAATCCTATGTTGAGCGAGGGCGGATTCGGAGTAGACGCATACAATATGATGACGCAGACTTCCTTTCCAAGTTGGCTTTATCCTGTAACTCAAGGAGCAACTACAATTTGGGAACGATGGAATAGTTATACTCATGAAAAAGGTTTTAATGGTATGAATTCAATGAACAGTTTTAATCATTATTCTCTTGGAAGTGTTTTAAGTTGGTTGTATGAATATGGATTGGGAATTCGTCATGAAAAAAATGTTGCAGGCTGGAAAGAATTTATTATAAAACCAGATTTTTCTTTTAAAAACATAAGAGGAAGTTTTGAAACACCTTACGGCAGAATTGAAGTTTCTTATGAGATTTTAGATAAAAACGTGAATTTTTCTTGCATAATTCCTGTTAATACAAAAGTAAAACTCTTTCTACCAAATAAAATAGAAAATTTAGGTAGTGGAACTTATTCTTATGATTTTTTATTGAATAAATAACTTTTTTTAGTAGGGAGAATTTTTTATGAAGAATAAATATTACAAAGTTCATCTTGGAAAAGCAAAATGCGGTCTTGATTTAGGTGATGGAAGCGAAAGAGCGGAATATGTTTGTCAAGATTATATTTTACATAAACTTGGAAGACCTCTTCGTTGCATAAATATAATGTATACTTTTTATCCAAAAGATAAACAGTGGCCACAAAGAATTAGCGAAGCGTGCAAAGATATGAAAATAAATTATCAGTGGGATTATCCTTATGATGATTATTTTCCTTATGGTGAAAATGGGCAACCTTTTGAACAAATGAGAGATATTCGTCGTCATGGACAAGATGTTTTATTAACTCTTACAATTGATTGTTCTCTTGAAGATTCATATTTACGAAAAATTGCAAAACAATTAAAGCCTTTTGGGCGAATGAGAATTAGAATAAATCATGAATGTGCAGGCGATTGGTTTACTCATAATAGACGATTTTCTTATGAAGAAGTTGGTGCATTTTTTGTAAGATTTCATAATATTTTAAAAGAAGAAGCTCCTAATATTAGTACAATTTTTTGTGCAGGATTTTTAAAAGATGATGGTTCTGAAATTGAACATCAATCTGCATTTCGTAATGCTTATAAATCTGCTGATATTTGGTCTGCCGATTGTTATCTTGCTTTGCATTTTGGTTGGCCTTACGATATTGCAGAAAAAAATAGTGGCAGATTCAATTATTCTAGCGTTGATTACTATTATAATCGATTTAAAAATACTTCAGAAAGATTAACAAATCTTTGTGGAAAAAAGCCTATGACAACTGCTGAATTTAATACAGATGGAGATGTTACAGGAGCTTTTAATCAAGGTGAATCAATCATAAGATTTGCAAAAAAAATTCGTGATAATAATGCAATTTGGTTTGAGGGCATTTCATTATATCAATTTCGCGATAGAGGAAGATTAGGATTAGAACTTGAAGATCCAAATAATAAATCTGTTGGAATTGAGCAGCCTCTTTTAGAGGATTATAAGAAAATTTTATATGATTCATATTTTATGCCAGAAATAAAAAGTGAAGAAGAAATACATTTTCCAATCAAATTACGTTGGGGAAGTTCTGAAGATTCTGATGGATTAGAAATTCCATTAATTTTTGAAAAAACTCCAGAATTTTGTGAAATTACAATTGAAGAAAAACTCAGTTTGATGATAGAAATTAATGGAAGATGGTTTTATAAATCGCCAGAAGTAAAAACAATCGACCTTTTACCAGCATTTTATAAAAATAGATTTACTGAGCAAAAAGAAATTTCTGTAAAAATATTTGCAACTCCATTAAATGGCGAAAATCTTGATAATGGAAATGATGATTGGAATTTTAATTATTATGCAGAAATGAAAAATCCTCCAAGTTTTAGAATAAGATATGAAGTTCCTTCTCAAGTTGAATAAAAAATATCAAAAATCTTTAATTTTTACAAATTTTCTTATTATAATGGAATAAACTTGTATTTTTTGATAGTATATAAAAATATAATAAGGCTTACTTGAGATAAAAACCTTTTTTATAGTCAAAAATATCATAAAATTTTATGAGGATAAAAATATGAGTTTTAAACCAGTTGATCCAAAAGTTGATTTTCCTAAACAAGAAGAAGAAGTTTTAAAATTTTGGCAAGATAATAAAATTTTTGAAAAATCTATCAGTCAAAGAGAAGGTGCAGAAGATTTTACTTTTTATGATGGACCTCCTTTTGCAACTGGACTTCCTCATTTTGGTCATTTTATTCCATCTACCATAAAAGATATTATTCCTCGTTATCAAACAATGAAAGGAAAAAAAGTTGAACGTCGTTTTGGTTGGGACTGTCATGGTCTTCCAGTAGAAAATTTGATAGAAAAAGAACTTGGAATTAATTCAAAACACGAAATTGAAGCTTATGGAGTTGCTAATTTTAATGATAAATGTAGAGCTTCTGTTTTGAAATATACAGCAGAATGGCGAAAAACAATCACAAGAATGGGACGCTGGGTTGATTTTGATCATGACTACAAAACAATGGAACCGGATTACATGGAATCTATTTGGTGGGTTGCAAAATCACTTTGGGATAAAGGTTTAATCTACGAAGGTAAATACATTCTTCCATATTGTCCTCGTTGTTCAACAGTTCTTTCAACTCATGAACTTGCACAAGGTTATAAAGATGTTCAAGATCAAACAGTAACTGTTCGTTTTAAGATTACAAAAACAAATTCTTTAGTAAATGATGACGACATTACAAATGGAAAAACTTATTTTATCGCTTGGACAACAACTCCTTGGACACTTCCATCAAATCTTGGACTTTGTATGGGACCGGAAATTGATTATGTAAAGATTTTAGATAAAGAATCCGGCGATTATTATATTTTTGCAGAAGCTCGACTTGCTGCTTATTATAAAAATCCAGAAGATTATGAAATAATTTATCGCAAAAAAGGAAAAGATTTTGTTGGAATCCGTTATGAACCACTCTTTCCTTATTTTAAAAATCTTTCAGATGCAAATGAATGTGAAAAAATATCTAATCAGAAATGTACAGAAGGTGCTTTCCGTATGTTTAATGCTGATTACGTTTCTACAGAAGATGGAACTGGAATTGTTCATATTGCTCCTGCTTTTGGTGAAGAAGATAATCGTGTATTTAGAAATTCCGGAGTTCCAAATGTTGAACCAATAGATGCGGAATGTAAATTTACATCAGAAATTCCTGATTATGAAGGACTTTTTGTAAAAGATGCAGATAAAGAAATTATAAAAAGATTAAAAACAGAAGGAAAACTTGTAAAACGTGATACAGTAGTCCATTCTTATCCTCATTGTTGGCGTTGTGGTTCTCCATTGATTTATCGTGGAATTGGTTCTTGGTTTGTAAAAGTTGCAGATTATCATGATGTTTTATTAAAAGCAAATTCTCAAATCAACTGGCAACCAGCCCATATAAAAGAAGGTCGTTTTGGAAAATGGCTTAGTGGTGCTCGTGATTGGGCTGTAAGTAGAAATCGTTATTGGGGAAATCCTATGCCAATTTGGCGTTGTGATGATCCAAACTGTAAACATGCACTTTGCGTAGGAAGTCGTCAAGAATTAAAAGATTTAAGTGGAATTTATCCTGAAGATTTACATAAACAATTTGTTGATAAAATTACTTTTGCTTGTCCAAAATGTAAAAAAGGAACAATGCATAGAATCCCGGAAGTTTTTGATTGTTGGTTTGAATCTGGTTCAATGCCTTATGCTCAACAACATTATCCTTTTGAAAATAAAGAATATTTTGAAAAGCATTTCCCTGCAGAATTTATTTCAGAAGGATTAGACCAAACTCGCGGTTGGTTTTATACATTAACAGTTTTAGCGGCTCAACTTTTTGATAAACCTGCATTTAAAAATTGTATTGTAAATGGAATTGTTCTTGCTGAAGATGGCAGAAAAATGTCTAAATCTTTAAGAAATTATACAGATCCTGTAGAAGCAATTAATAAATTTGGTGCTGATGCAATCCGTTTGTTCTTAATGCATTCTGCCGTAGTTCGTGCTGATGAAATTCGTTATTCAGATGCAAGTGTCAGAGATGTTTTGAAATCAATTATAATTCCTTGGTGGAATTCTTATTCTTTCTTTGTAACTTACGCAAATATTGATAAAATTTCTCCAACAGGACATCTTTTTGATAATCAAAAGCCTTCAAATCCTCTTGATGCTTGGCTTCTTTCAATTACACAAGGTCTTATTGAAGATGTTTCTAAATCTTTAGATGAATATGATTTATCTGGAGCAATTGATCCAATCGTAAAATTTATTGATGAACTTAATAACTGGTATATTCGAAGAAGTCGTCGTCGTTTTTGGAAATCTGAAAATGATAATGATAAAACAGAAGCGTATGAAGCACTTTATATTGCGTTAAAAACTCTTACAAAAGTTGCCGCTCCTTTTGTTCCTTTTATAACAGAAGAAATGTATCAGAATCTTAAAAATTCTGAAGACAAAGAATCTGTTCACCTTTGTGATTATCCGGTTCCAAATGCTTTGTGGAAAGATGATGCTCTTGAATTTAAAATGGCTACAGTTCAAAAAGCAGTTTCTATGGGACATAGTCTACGAAATCAATTTAATTTAAAAAATCGTCAGCCTTTACAAGCCGTAGCGTTAGTAACAAGAAATCCTAACGAAAAACGTGTTCTTGCAGAAATGGAAGATTCTATTCGTGAAGAATTAAATGTAAAAGAAGTTATTTTCCATGAAAGAGAAGATGAACTTGTTGAATATAAAGCAAAGGCTAATTTTAAGATTTTAGGAAAAGAACTTGGACCTTTAATGAAAAAGGCTGCATCAATTATTGCAGAACTTTCTAACGAGCAAATTCAAACTTTACTTGATGGAAATAAACTTACTGTAGAAGTCGAAGGCAAATCAATCGAACTTGACAGCGAAAAAGTTTTGGTTGAACGCATTGAAAAAGATGATTTAAAAGTTTTGAATGAAGGAACTTTAACAGTTGGTTTGGAAACAAAAGTTACAGATGAACTCAAAAAAGAAGGATATGTTCGTGATTTAATTCGTGGCATTCAAAATCAGAGAAAAGAAAATGGTTATAATGTTACAGATAGAATTACAATAAAACTTTTTGGTGATGAAGTTTTGGAATCTGCTTATAATATGTTTAAAGATTTTATAGCAAACGAAACACTTGCAACTTCTATAACTTTTGACAAATCTCTTCAAAATGCTATTCAAGTTGAAGCAGATGATAAAATTTGGAGTTTTGTAATTGCAAAAGCGTAATTTATTAAAAAATGTATTTTTATGCATTTTAGGTGCATTTTTATTTTGTTTTGTTGCTTGTAAATCAGCACCTGTTTCTGTAGAAGTTCGACCTCTTGATATTCTTGATGAAAAGAGTTCTTTTTATATTGCAATTCCAAAAGATGTCGATTCTATTTTGGTTCAAAGCATAATTCAAAATAATGTAAATGGAATTTCAGAAAAAAATGCAAAACTAATTTGCGATAATATAAATACAATCTATTGTGGCTTAAATCGTTCTAAAAATAAAACAACGATTCAAGCTTCAATAGACGCTTCTATTCCGCAAAAATATGTTTCGAAAGTGTTAAATAAAAAAAATGGATTTACAAGTTCAAAAATTATTCCAGAAAAATCTACAAACGAATATGTAATTTATTCAAATGATGCTCTTGATATTTCTTTTCCATCTTCAAAAATTGCTTGTCTTGGAAGAAATGTAGAAAATATGATTACAAATTATGATGTAATTTTTTCTACTGCACAAAGTGATTATTTGAGCAATGAATATTCGCCTTTAGATTCCGATTTATATGATTATTTAGCTGGAGCAAAGGATGAAATTCGTTTTTATGCAAATAAACCGCAATCTTTTTTGACAATTTTAACAGGAACAAATCTTGATTTAAGATTAATTGACGTTAGTGGTTCTTTTGTTGTAGATTCAAAACATGATAATCAATATCTTTTGAATTTGCATTTTAACTTTAAAAACGAAAAATTTTTAAAAGCGGGTAGAGCAATCTTAATGCTTGCTTTTGGTCTTACAGATTCTCAAAGTGAAATAAATGGAAATCATTTTTATGTAAAAGGCATAAAAATTCAAAAAGAGCAATTATATAAAATATTAGTTTTTTAAAAGATGAGGTATTTATGGCTGATAATAAAATCATTTTGAAAGCAGAAGATTTGGATGGTTATCTTACATCAGAAGATATGAATGATTTACAAACTTTAAATGATATGTTTAAAGAAACTATGAAATCTTTTGAACCTGTCGATGAAGAAAAGATTGTAGATGGTTATGATAAAATGGGAAAAGAAATGCAAAAAATTTGCAAAAAGCACCCAAATATCAAAGTTTATTCTTTCGAAACAGAAGAAGGAGCTCATGCAGAAGCTTCTCATGTAATTTCAAAACTACGAGATGTTAATACCGACCACCAAGAATTTATGTATTATTCACAACGTGCTTATGAAATGCTTTTTAGAATGGCATATACAGATAAACATTCAGATAAAAAAAGTCATATTTTTGTAAAAACGCCAGTAAATTTTCCAGTTCAAAATTATGCAGTTCATAAAATTCCAGATATTGATGATAAAATAAAAAATACAGTAATGTGTGTAATGCTTCGCGGAGCTTTATTACCAAGTATGATAATTTCTAAAGAAATTCAAGAATATTCTTCTAATGGTTATCAAACTCCTTTTGCATTATTTAAAATTAGCCGAAATGATACAAAAAATGAATCTGATATGGAATATATTATGGATTTAAATAAATCTTTCTTTAATTTAGAAGACTTAGATGGTAAAGATTTGATTTTTGCAGATCCAATGAATGCAACTGGAGGTTCTTTAGTAACAGTTGTAAAATATATTCAGAGTCAAGGAATAAAACCAAAATCAATTTCATTTTTTAATACAATTTCAACTTTAAAAGGAAGCATTCGAGTTACTAGAGCTTTAAAAAATTGTACTTGTTATACACTTTGGATGGATCCTGTTATGAATGAAAAAGCATATATAATGCCGGGACTTGGTGATGCTGGAGACAGACTTAACGGTTGTGATACAAAAGAAGCTCCAAGAAATATTATTCAATTAATTGCTGATTATGGACATAATATTTCTAGTCTTTACAGAAAACAACTTTACGAAATAGAAAAAGTTGTTTTAGGATAAAGCTAAAATGAAAAAATCTGCAATAGTAATTTTTGTTTTTATTTTTTTGATTTTTTCTTGCAAATCGGTGAATTCTTTTGTTCCCGGCCAAAAGAAAATTCAAATCAATAATTTATATGCAGAATATTACAATATTGCAGACTCATATTATTCACTAAAAAATTATTCAAAAGCAATCACTTATTATACACTTTGTTTAGAAAATAAAGATTTATACAATGCCTCTTACTATAAGTTAGGGCTTTCGTATGCAATGAATAAAGATTGGAATAATGCACAAAAAGTTTTTTCTGATATTTACAAAAAAGATCCCCAAAATGATTCTATAAAATCTTCTCTTGCTTATGTTTATAGTATGAATGGCGAAACAAAAAAAGCAGAAGAACTTTATTTTGAAATTACTCAAAGTCAAACTGAGTCTTGTGAATATCAAGAAAACTATATTGCAATTTTAATTCAAAATGAAAAATATGATTTAGCAGAAAAGCAATTTAGTTTATTAAAAGAAAAATTTCCAAATAGCACAAAAATTACAGATATAGAAAAAAAACTAGCAACATTAAATACAAAAAAAGAGACTTCGACAGAAGATGTTAGAATAGAAAACGACACTGTAACTGAAACTAAAGAATAAAATAAATCTCTTTAACTATTCTTTTTCTAAAAATTCTCGATATTTTTCGGCATTTGCACGGAACGCAATAATTGGAGCATCTTTTTCTTCTTGAGCATGTTGTAAAGCTTCTGTCGCTTCTTGCAAAAGTCGTTCGCCAGTAATAATTCGTATTGTTCTAGTTGAAATTCCAATATAACATTTTAAGAAAGAAATATCTTCTATGTCAGAATGAAGTTTATCAGCAAGATTTATTGCTTCATCAAGATTTATGCTTGTTTTTAATGCAACAATGCAATCTTCTTTGTATTCAAAAAGCATATCTTTAAATTGGAATTGCGAAATCAAGTAATTACAAAGTTCTTTTAATTTTTGTTCATTTTTTTCAATTTCTTCAACTTTTATTACAAAAACTGCTAAATCAGATTCCAAAGAAATTGCTCTATTTAATTCGTTATCGAGTCTTGTTAATAAATAAGATTCCCAACCAATTCCTGATTTTGGAGAAAATAATCCATAAGGATTGTTATCATTTATTTTAATTTCTTGAGGTCTTATTTCGTCGCTTGGAAGAGTTATTTTTTCTTTTTCTGATAATGTTTGATTTTCTTCCAAATTTTCAGGTTTTTCAATATTTTCAGATTTTTCTTCGATTTGAGAACTTGGTGAATTTTGATTTTCCAGTTTTTCTTCCAAAATTTTCTGATTTTCGTTGTTTTCGTCTAAAATATTCTGTTGTTCGTTAGAATTTTCAGTTTGCTTTTCTGGATTTTCTAAAAGTTCATCTTCTTTTTGAGAATTTTGATTTTCCTCATCTGTATTGTTTAATTCGTCTTCTGTAGATAAATCATCAAAAGATATTTCATCTTCATTTGATTTTTCATCTTTTTGTTTATTTTTTTCGTTTGCAGAAATTGTAATTATCATAATTATTGTGATTATTACGACAATTAAAACTATAAAAAAGGCATTTCGTGCATAAAAACGGATTGAAGAGGGGCGAAGAAGATACATATCTGCTGTTATGAAATAGTTTTCGTCTCCAATTTTTATGCTTGCAAACCAATTTTTTATTAAAGGTGATGAATTATTTTTTGCATCATTTGAAGGATAAACATAAAAAGAATTTCCATTTTTTATCATTTCTATGTATGCATAATCATTTAGATTTTTAATTTTTATGTCAGAGGGATTTGTTTTAATAGACAAAGTTAATTCATCAAAAGTTTTTTTTGTTCTTGAATATCCATGCGAATATTCTGAATAAAGATTAAATCCAAAATAAAAAATTGCAAGAACGAAAATTACGGATGCAAAAATTGAATATATTGTGGAAAATTTGTTTTTCATATCATTTTATTATATCTTACAATAGAACAGAGTGCAAGTTTTATGGTAATTTCTAAAAACTGGCTAACACGATTTTTAGAGATAGACGTAAAGTTTTTAATCATTAAAATTCAATGATTTAAAACATTGCATTTTCAGAGTCACTTCTAAAAACTGAATTTTTTAGAGGTTTCCTTTATCAATTCTTCAAAATTTAGATTTTTATATTCATTTTTTGTTCTTAAATAAGCAATGTAAGGCAAAAAAACTTTGAAATTTGGTGAATCGGTCGAAATTTGAGTTAAATTTTTTATAAAATCCGAAAAATTAAAATCATCATTTTTTATAAAAAACAAAGATTTTTCGTTTGAATGAATTTCATAAACATCATCACTTTTTATAAAATTTATTTTTCTCTGATTTAAATAATTTTCCATAGAAATTTTATAATTTTCTAAAGTTGTCGTTGTGTATTTTTTGTTTATTTTTTTTAATTCTGTTCTAAACATTAATTTTGAAAAATATTTTTCTGTAGAAAAAAGATAATTTGAATTTTTGTTGTAAAGGTTGTCTAAATAAGTTCCTTTTGTGTAAGTTTTTCCATTTATGTAAGAAAAATCTGCTCCAAAAATCAAAATTTTATTAAAACTAAGTTTTATTGCTAAATCTAAAGCGGCAATTGTAACTGTTCCGGAACCTGTAAAAATCGAAAAAATCTGATTTGAAAAATTTTTTGCATATTCACTTAAAGGATGTCCGTTACTAAAAAAAAATATTTTATTTGTAGATTTTTTTAGTTTTTTTGAAACGCAAGAGTTGGCACATAAATCGAAAACAAAATTTGTTTTCGAAAAATCTAAGTTATTATAAAAATGGTTTGTAGAAATATTTTGTCCATCAATAGAAACTACAATATCAGAAATTATTTTATTTTTTGATAAAGTTTCGTAAGCGGTATCAGTTGAAATAATATAAAAATTATTAAGATTTTGCTTTATAAAATCAATTTTTTTATCTAAAGAAGGTCCTGCGGCAACAATAATTGCTGTTTTTTTTGTATCGGCAATAATTTTTTCTTTTTTTTTCAATTTTGAAAGAACAAAAAGATTTTCTATTATATTTTTTTGCCATAGTTTTCCAAAATGACTTTGCACAGAGTAATCTTCTGAAATCAAAGTAAGGCTTTTTTGAATTTCGTTTTTTATTTTTTGATATTCATTTTGATTTTCATACGACCAAATTCTTTGAAAAATGATTTTTGCATCGCCGAAAATTGATGGAATATAGTTATTTAAAATTGTTTTTTGTAAATTATCAAAATCGGAAATGATGATATTTTTATTTTTTTTACAATCATTAAAAGTTTCTATTTGCGACAAAAAATCTATATCATTTTGATAAAATTCAATTCCAATAATTTTTGCAGATGGAAAATTTTGAGAAACTTTTTTTATAAAAATTCCACTTCCAAGTCCTACAACAATAAAAAAATCAAATTTTTTTTTAATTTGTAAAATTAAAGAATCAGCTTCTCTTTCCGGATTATATTTTGATTCAATGCTTTTTCCGTTTTTCAAAAGAGGAATTATGCTTTTTGTTTTTGTTTCAAAAAAATTTGAATAAATTGTTGCCATTTAATTTAAAATCTCCAAAATTTTTTCCTTAAGTTTTTTTATTTTTTCATCAAGATTTTGTTTTGTACTTTTATCGTTCGGATTATGAAAAATCGATATAAAATCCATTGGAAAAATTTGTTTTTGCACAGATTCTTCATTTAATTTTTCTAAAGCAAATCTTTTTAATTCATTTTTATCAATTTTTTGAATATTAGATTTTTCAAAATAATTTTGTTTAAAAAATTTTTCTTTTTTTATTTTTAAAAAATCAAAAACAGAAATATCTTTTATTTTTCCAAGTTCATTTGTTTTTTCGTTTTCGTTTATAATTCTAAAAACTTTCTTATTTTGCAAATCTTTTTTGCAAAACCAATCTTTATAAATTTCAAGGCTTTGAGAATTTAATGAACTTTTAAAAATTCTTTTTTCTAAAGAATTTATTTTGTTATCAAACAATGCATTGTTTTTTTCGATTTCGTTTGGTTGTGTATGAGAAAAGTTTTTTTTTGCAGATAAATCAAGTCCAGAAATATAAATATCATTTTCGCCAAATTCTAAAGAAAAATCTAAAGCAGTTCCAGTTACAGTTCCATTTCTTTTTGCATCAATACTTTTTATATTAAAATGTTTTATAAAATCAGAAGAAATTCCATCTTGATAATTCAGCAAAATTATTTTTGAAGATTCTAAAATTGTTTTTTGACAAAAAGATTCCAAAGAAATTGCAAGAGGAATATCATTTTTTTTACATAATGACTTTAAATGTTCTCCAGCCCAAAAACCTCCGTCTGTTGAAAAATATAAATCTGGTTTTATTTTATATTTTTCTAAAACAGAAATTGCAGATGATAAACAGATTATAAAAAAATTATCTTCCATTTTTTGTAAATGCTGCAAAATTGATTTTAAACTTGGTCCGGAAGCAAGAATTAAAATTGGTTTATTTATTTTTTTTATCTGATAAAAATTTTTTGCATATTTTAGAAAGGTTAGACTATTTAAAAGCCATTTTTTTTCAAAATATTGTCTTGTTACAAGCAAAGTTTTTGATTTTTCGAGAGCATTTTTTATTTGAGTCCAAACTTCTGTGTCAATTTGTTCAAACGCTTTTGCAGAAGCTTCCCATTTTATAAAAAAGATTTTAAAAATATTTTCTTCACCAAATTTATTGATTAAAAAATTACTAAAATCATTTCTATGTTCAAAAAAATTTATTACATCATCAAAAAAAATATTATAAGAATAAAAATCCGGAATATATCTTATGCAAATTATTTTTTTTTGAGGGTATTTTTTTTTGAGTGGTTCAGCAATGTAAGAAAGTGCAGGTTCTGTAATTAAAATAAAAGCACAATTAAAGGGTAGAGTAAGATTATTCACAAATCGTTCTGCTTCCATTTTTGGATTGTAAGATGAATGTAAAAAATAATCATTTTGTCGGGCAGTTTTTTGTCCATTTTTTGCAAGAATTATTTCCAATTTTTTCCCTATGAATGTTCAATTATAATATTTTTTGCGTTATCTTCAATAATGTTTTCTGCTAAATTCAAAATTTGTTTTTTTAATTGTTCAAAATTAAATTCTTTATTATTTAAAGTATAAAAAATGAATTTTTGGGAATTTTGTTCTATAAAAAAATCTTGATGAAATTTTTGAAAAATTCTATTAAAAATTTCGTTTTTTATTGCGTTTGAAAAATCATTTTCGTATAAATTATTTATTTTTTTTGATTTTATAAAGTTTTCAACACAAAAGTTTAGATTTAACGTAAAATGCAATAAATTGTCTTTGTTTGATGATAAAAAATCATTATTTTGGGTAGTAATTTTGTTTTCTAAATTTAGTTTTTCAAAATCATAAAGATTTTTTTTTGTAATATTTTCGTTTATAAAAATTAAGATTTTCCCATTTTTTGATTTAAAAATTGAAAGGGAATTGATTTTTTCTTTTTGATTTTCTGAAAAAAATTGAAAAAATTGATTTATGTTAGGTTTGTTTATATCAAAATTGTAAATTTGATTTTGATTTGGAAGCGTTCCTTGCCAAAAATCATAACTAGAAAAAGAACGCAAAATTGTGTCTCCATCAAAATCAAAACTTTGAAAAATTATATAAAAATTGGCTTTATTTTGTAAAATTGCACAACTTGGAAAATTGTTTTTTTGTAAAAAATCGAAAAAGGCTAATCTTTCGTTTAATAAAAGATTAGCCTTTTGTAATAATCCGATTTTTTGCATTAGGATAATCCTAATTCTGAGAACAACTTTTTGTAAGTCGTAAATTCATCAGATTTTGCAAATTCGATGATTTTTTCTTCCGGCAAGTTTTCAAGAAGTTGATCCATATAAAGCAAAACAGATTTTATGTCTTGTTTTAAGTCAGAAACATTTTCTTCAGAAGTTTTTTCTGTTGTGTCATCTGATTTTAGATAATTCAAATTACTTTCTGTAAGAGTGTCACTTGTAGTATCTAATTCCGAGAATTGTTCTTTTTCTTCGACAGCAGTTACGTCTTCTACAGAAAGTTCTTCAGAAGTTTGTTCAGATTCTTCTACAACTTCGGTTATATCTTCTGTTTCAGTTGGTTCTTCGATAATTGAATTATTTTCTTCAACAGTAGGTTCATCTAAAATTTCAGAAGGTATTTCTACAGTTTCAACTTTTGGTTCTTCTTCAAAAACTGAGTCAGAAGAATTTTCTTCAATTTCATCAGAAAGATAATCAACTGTGGCAAATTGAACTTCTTCTTTTGGTTCTTCAATTTGTTCTTGTACTTCTTCTGTTACTTCTTCAGTTTTTTCTTCGTTTGATTCGGCGAAAATGTCAGAAACAACATTAGTTTCAATAATTGGTTCTTCTGTTGTTTCTTCAGTTTCTTCAACTGTTGGCTCTTCTACGATTTCAGAAGGTTCTTCAATTTTTTCTTCTGTTCCCTCAACAATAGTCGCATCTTCTACAGAAAGTTCTTCAAAAGTTGGTTCTGATTCTTCTACAACTTCGGTTGGTATTTCAGTTTCTGTTGTTGTTTCTTCATTTTCGATAATTATTTCTTCTGTAACTGAATCAGATTCTTCAACTGCAGTTTCATCTAAAATTTCAGAAGGTATTTCTACAGTTTCAACTTTTGGTTCTTCTTCAAAAACTGAGTCAGAAGAATTTTCTTCAATTTCATCAGAAAGATAATCAACTGTGGCAAATTGAACTTCTTCTTTTGGTTCTTCAATTTGTTCTTGTACTTCTTCTGTTACTTCTTCAGTTTTTTCTTCGTTTGATTCGGCGAAAATGTCAGAAACAACATTAGTTTCAATAATTGGTTCTTCTGTTGTTTCTTCAGTTTCTTCAACTGTTGGCTCTTCTACGATTTCAGAAGGTTCTTCAATTTTTTCTTCTGGTTCCTCAACAATAGTCGTATCTTCTACAATAGACCCATCAAAATTTGGCTCATCAAAAAATGGATCTGAAGATTCTGTTTTTGTTTCGACATTTTCAGTTTGAGTATCAAAAGAATCTATAAAATTTTCTGTATCAGATTCTACTAATAAATCATCTTCTTTGTTGTCTTGTTTTTCTATAGAAATTTCAGAAGGAAGTTCTTCTGTTTCATCTAAAAATTCATTTTCATCAATTTCTATGTTGTTGATATCAGGTTCTTCAAGATTTTCATTTTTATAATCAAATTCTTGAGTTTTATCTGAAGTTAAATCCAAATTATCAATATCATTTTCTGAATGTTCATTAGAACTTTCTGTCGGTTGTTTAACAGGTTCTTCAATATAAACTGAAGTTTCTTCTATTTCCGGTTCCGTCTCTTCTGTAACTTCGGTTATTTCTTCAGATGAATCTACAATTTGTTCTGTAGATTTATCAACATTTTCTTCGGTTTGATTTTCTTCAGGTTGTTCTGTTGAAATTTCTTGAACTTTGTATTCATCTTCATTTTGAGAAGATTCTTCTACAACCGAAGCTGTATTCATAATATTGTTTAATTCATCTTGAGAAAGAGCGATTGTTTCGTCGCCATCATTGATTGATTCAAAAAAGCCACCTTCTTCAGCTTTTGGGGTTGGAATTTCAAGTTCTTCAGTTTCCTGGGTTGGAATTTCAACTTCTTCAGTTTTATTCTGAACTTCATTTTCGCGTTCTTTTATTTCTTGAAGATTTACTTTTAATTGATTTATTTCATTTTTCAAATTTGAAAGATCTGCAACAATTTGTTCGAGTAGTGAAGTACTGACTTTCGTTTCATCTTTACTTTCTTGTGTGTTTTCTGTTTTTTCTACTTCGGAAGTTTTTTCTTGCGGTGTAGAAATTACATTTACAACAGGAGCAGATGCGGTATCTTCATCACCAACGCTCAAATCATAATCCACAATAGTTTCTTTTTGTTTTTCTGATTCGACATCTTGAACAATTGGAGTCTCTTCCGCATTAGAATCAATTCCAAAATCAGAAAGATCTATTTCTTCTGTGTCAAAATTTACTTCTTCTGTTGAAGAGTCTTCTTTTTTAATTTCTTTTTCTTCTGTAATTTTTGGTGCAGGAGTGTTCTCGTTTTCGATTTCTTCAATATCATCATCTAAGAAATCTTCATTTGCAGTAATGTTATCTTCTGTTTCTACAGTAGAAGCGGAAGCATCAAAAGAAATGTCCATATCTAGCGGAGCTTCTTCAGTGAGTTCTTCTTCTTTTGGAGTTGAAACTGCAGGATTTGTGTCAAAAGTGCTAGTGTCAATAAAATCATCTAACGAAATTTCTTCTGAATCAGAATGTGTTGGTTGTTTTCCGGCTTCAAAACCATTATTTCCAGATGCTACGGATTCATCAGAAAAACCTTCGTCCATAAAATCGTCTAACGAAATTTCTTCTTCGCCGCTATCAAATGATGATTCTGTTGTATTTTGAGAATCCTCTTTTTGTTCTTCTGAGGCGTTATTAAAATCCTCAATACTAAAATCATCGAGATTTAATTCTTCAAATCCCTCTTCTGTTTTTTCTGCAGTTTCTTCATCTTTTTGAGTTTCGTTTGTCATTTCCGGAGAGTCTCCTATATTGTCTGCTGTTGAAAATTCTGTATCTTCATTCGCGGTGATATTTGTTAATTCTTCACTAGAAAGAGTGTTGTCATCAGAATCTGAAGTTTCTGTTTTTATGTCATCTTTAAACATATCAGAAAAATCTGTGTCGGAAAAATCAGAGTTATCAAAATCCGGTAAATCTAAATCGACAGAATTTTCTTCGTTAGTTTTATCAGAGGTTTCTTCTGTTGAACCATGTTTTACCCAAACGCCGTAACTTTCTAAATTATTTTCATTTTTATCTTTTGACTTACCAAACATGTCGCTTCTCCCTTGTAGGATATTTTTATACCTTGATTATCGGCAAAAATTGTACAAAAAAATACATAAAGTTATGTGTATTTTTTTTAATTATATCACAGTTTTTTGTTTCAGAAAACATAATTTATTACCGATAAAGAATATATTATGAATCGTGCAAAGTATTTATTAGTTGTTTTAGCGATTACATTTACTTATGTTTTACTTTCTCTTACGGTTGGGCGAAATAGTATTAAATGTTATAAAAATCTTGAAGAACAAAAACAAAAAATAAGTTTGCGAACATCAGAAATTCAAAAAATTAATAATGATTTAACTTTGGAATATTCTGCTTTATTAAATGATACGGATGTAATCGCTGCTTATGCAAGAAAACTTGATTATGTTGCAAATGATGAAAAACTTGTAAAAATAAATGGATTAAAAGTTTATCAAAATACTTTGTATGATACTGGAAAAGTTTTAAAGCATTATAGCACAGTTTTTTTGTCCGAAAAATCTTGCAAAATAATTTCTCTCGCTTTTGGATTTATGACTTTTGTTATTTTGATTTTATATGATATTAGCAAGGGAAATATTTCTTTTGGAAAAAAGAAAACGGTTCAAATTACAGGAATTCCTGTTTACGATGTAAAACAAATTTAGTTTATTCTTGTCCAAGTTACATTGATTTCTTCCATTTTATAATTGTTTTCGAATGCAACTAAAGTGCTTTTTGTGCCTTTTAAAGTGTTACTATCTACTACAGATAAATTCCAAGTTATAGGTTCTGCTGTTAATGCGGCGTTTAATGCTACATCACGCGGTAAATCTGGAAAATAAGATGCGTTTGAATGTCCTTTTTGCGTTACTAAAACTTTTTGTTCACTTTTAGATGATGTTAATTCAACAGAAATATTCATTGAAATTCCGTTGTTAAAAATTACAAAACCTCTTCCTCCACGTAAAATTACTATTTTGTCTATAAAATTTTCGCCTTTCCATGTTCCAGAAAGATTTTCTGTACTTGTGATGTTTTGTGAGTTTGATTGAAAGTTTTGTGCAGTTGGATTTTTTGTTACTTGATTTTCTATCAGTTCTTTTAGAGACGCTTGTAATGAAGTTTTTGGTTCCATTAAAATTTTGTAAAAAGAATCATATATTTTTGATTCTGTTTGTTCTTTATTTTCTTTATTATTTACAACGTGAAATGTTACTGTCCATTTTTCATCATTTGAATTTTTTTTTACTTCTGAAAAAAATGATAAATTGTCTTTTGAAAATTTGCTTTCGTCTGGAAGAACAGAAAGTGTCGGTTCTGTTCTCTTATCTGTAACAGAAAAATTTTGAATTTCTCCAAGTTGAGTAAAATATAAATCACTCGTCATTTTTGACATATTTTGATCAACTTCTGTAGAAACAATTCCATAATAGTCGATGTTATAACTTTGTGCCCAAAATTGAGGAATAAAAAACAAAAAGAGAAAAATAGTCGTTTTTAATTTACGAATATCACTTTGCACTTATCCTTTTAATCCTTTTGCAAACTCTCTTGCAAGATCTCGCTTTATATCTCTATCTTTTATAGTTGCTCGCTTGTCGAATTGCTTTTTTCCCTTACAAACTCCGAGTGTAACTTTTACGCGCCCGTTTTTTAAATAAAAACCTACTGGAATTAAAGTATAACCTTTTACATCAATTTTTCTAGTAAGGCGTTTTATTTCTTCTTTGTGAAGTAAAAGTTTTTTAGGTCTGTCAGGATTGTGATTAAAAACTGAAGAAAAAGAATATTCTGAAATGTGAAAATTTTTTAGCCAAACTTCGCCATTTATAATTTCTGCAAATGAGTCCAAAAAAGAGATGCTTCCATTTTTTACAGATTTTACTTCTGTTCCTTGCAGTTCAATTCCACATTCGTAAGTTTCTTCGATAAAATAATCGAATCGAACTTTTCTATTTTCTGCAATAAGTTTTTTTCCTTCAGCCATAATGATATTATAAATTATAGATAATTTGGTTGCAAGTGCGACTTATTTAAGTTTCATGGAAATCAGTTTTTAAGGAGATATGTGTTATTAGAGGATTTGACTCGATAATTTTTTATGAAAATTTAATAATAGATTTCCGTGTTAGGTTTATATGTTTCCTTGTAAGAGTTCATTTTTTGTGATATTTTAAAAGTTGAGGTTTATTGTGGCTTTAAAAGTAACAGATTTTTCTTATTCGCTAAAAAAACAACATCAAAAAACAGTTTTTAAAATCATCTTTTTTGTTTTAACCTTTTATATTGTTGTAAATTTAGTTTTATCTTTTTTGATTTTTCCGGTACGACAAAAATCAATTTCTATGCAACCTTCATTTGATGAAAATTCTATAATTGTAACTTCTCCATTGCCAAAAAAAATTCAACGCGGAGATATTATTTTACTAAAACCTCAAAATTTTACAGAACAATCTTTTTGGCAAAAAATGTACAAAAAATTCATCTTGTTTTTTACAGGACAACAAATTTCTCCAATAGAAAATAATTCTTTTCCCTGTTCAAAAAATCATCTAAGAAGAGTAATTGGACTTCCCGGTGACACAATTTATATGCAAGATTATGTTCTTTACATAAAACCAAAAGGAGATAAACATTTTCTTACAGAATTCGAACTTACAAAGAAAAAATATACAATTTCGTTTTATACGCCACCTTCAAACTGGAATTATTCTTTAGGAGTTAGTGGTTCGTTTGAAAAAATTGAGTTAAAAGATGATGAATATTTCGTTCTTGGTGATAATCGAAAAAGTTGCGAAGATTCAAGACTTTGGGGCAATGTAACAAAAAATGATTTTTTTTCAAAAGCATTAATTTCTTTTTTTCCATTTAAAAAGTTATAAAAATGGCAAAAGATTTTTCTCTATATATTCACATTCCTTTTTGTATTTCAAAATGTTCGTATTGTGATTTTTTTAGTATAAAATGTGATAAAAATTTTATTTCAGATTCTTATATAAAAAGTTTATGCAATGAAATTTTATTTCGTAAAAAGCAATTTAAAGTTTCTGATTTTAAAACAATTTATATTGGCGGTGGAACTCCAAGTCTTTTAAAAAAAAATCAATTATTGGAACTTTTTGATTTTTTACAAAAAAATACAGATTTTTCCAAATGCAAAGAAATTTCAATTGAAGTAAATCCTGATGATTTAACCGAAGAACTTTTAGAAAATTTTGAAAAATGCAAAATAAATCGAATATCGTGCGGAATTCAATCTCTAAATGAATCTTCCTTAAAATATGTGCATCGAAGAGCGACGTTAGAACAAAATCTTAACGCAATAAAATTACTAAATTCAAAATGGAAAAATGATTTTTCGCTAGATTTTATTTGTGCGTTGCCACAAGAAACAAAACAATCATTTTTAAACGGACTTAAAAAAATTATAGATTTTAAACCTCCTCATATTTCTATGTATTCATTAACGATTGAAGACAATACTGACCTTGGAAAAAAAATAAAAAATAATCAGCTAAAAATAAATTTAGATTTTCAAGATGATTTATGGATAGAGTCTCGCGAACTCCTTTTAAAAAATGGTTATGAACAATATGAAGTTTCGAATTTTTGCTTAAAAAATAAAGAATGTCTGCATAATCTAGTTTATTGGAATCACGAAAATTATATTGGTTGCGGAAGCGGTGCAACTGGAACTGTTTATAATGATGATGGTTCAGCATTTCGTTGGACAAATAAAAATGATATTGACGGATATATAAAAAATTGGTTTTTACAAAAAAAAGATTTAAAAAATGATTTTGAAATAAAAGAAAATATTGATATTCAAACTTCAAAATTTGAATTTTTTATGATGGGCTTTAGAAAAATTAAAGGAATTACAACTTTTGAGTATGAGTCCATTTTTGGAGAGAAAATTGAACAATCAAAAATTGATGTATTTGAAAAATGGAATAAAAAAAATCTCCTTGATATAAAAAACGAAAATAATTATGTCCGTTTTTCTCTAAATTCTATAGGAATTTTGTATTTAAATGCTTTTCTCGAAGAACTTATTTAATATTGCTATAAAATGGAATTGTAATTGAAAAACAAGTTCCTTCTTCAAGTTTAGATTCAACCGAAATTCTCCATTCATGAATTTCAATAATGCTTTTTACAACCGAAAGTCCAATACCCATTCCCGCTTCTTGTCTTGAACTTGATGCTCTGTAGAATAAATCAAAAATATTTTTTAAATCATCTTGCGAAATTCCCATTCCGCTATCTTTTATTTTTAAGATGATTGCAGAATTCTCTTCGTAAGCATCAAATTCGATTGTGTCATTTTCTTTGGAGTAGCGAATTGCATTGTTATAAAGATTTTCAAAAAGTCTTGTAACAAGTTGTTCATCCATTTTTACGGTAATTTTATTTGGTAAATTTATGTTAGAGATTATATTTCGTTTGTAAATATTACCTGTAATTTCAGCATTTTTTACTAAAGTTTTTATTAAATCAGAAATGCAACCTGTCTTTAATCTTTCTTTTATTTCGCTTGTATTCATTTTTGTATAATTTATAAGCGAATCTATCATATTTTCTAATTGATTTACTTTTTCAGAAATCAATTCTAATGTTTGCTTTAGTTCCTCTGGATTTGTTATAAATCCATCGTGAATTGCTTCAACATAACCTTTTATTACAGAAATTGGCGTTCTTAAATCATGACTTACGCCCATAATAAATTTATTTTTTCTGTTTTGGTTTTCTAAAAGAGCTAGACGCATTGTTTCAAGATTATTTAGAGTAGAAACAATTTCGTTGCCTTTTTTTACAGTTTCTATTTTTGTTTCGAGTTTTCCTTCCGAAAGTAGAGCGGTTGTGTCTTCTATTTTTTTTATAGATTTAAAAATATTTTCTGAAATAAGAATTATTATAACGATACATATTAAAACAAAAATTGCAAGAAAAATTATAAAAGATGTAAAAAAATCAGAATTTTTCTTTTTATTTTCTTTTTCGTGTGGAACTCGCGTAATGAGCATCGTGTTAAAATTTTTGATATTTGGTGTTGTGAATTGATAAAAATAAATATTTGAAGTTTCAGCCATCATTTTCCAAATATCTTTATCTGAACTTATTTCTCCTAGCTTGATTTCCGGAATTGTAGAATAAATTACGTAATCTTCATCATCAATCAAAACTGCTTGAACATCTGGAGGAAGAAGTTTCATAATATTTCGAAGTTCTATCCAATCTTTTTTAGAGAATTTTTTGCTTTGAATTTCAATTCTTTTTATTTCTTTTGTTCCATTTAATAAAACTCTGTCCGGAGACCTTAAATAATGTAAAGCAGCCATATATAAAACACAAAGGACAGGAATCGTAATGAGTAATGTTACCAAAAGAATAAACTGTTTTTTTATTTTCATTGATTTACAATTCTTTCTTTATTAAAAATATATCCTTTACCAAAAGCTGTTTGAATATATTGAGGATTTGCTGGGTCATTTTCAATCTTTTTTCGTAATCGTTGAACATAAACTGCAACTGCTGTTATATCACCAAATTCAACTTTCCATACAGATTTAAATAATGTATCTGGTGCTAATTCTTCACCTGCATGTTTTACTAAATATTCAAGAACATCATATTCTTTTGCTGATAATGGAATTTTTACGTTTCCTTTTTTTAATACACAACTATTTGTAAGAAGTGTAAAATCATCAAATTGAATGGATTCTTCCGCCTTTGCAGTTGCTGTGTTTTGTCTGCGGAGATTTGCTTGGACGCGAGCAACTAAAACACTTGGAGAAAATGGTTTTGTTATAAATTCGTCGGCTCCGATTCCAAGTCCTTTTATAATATCTTCGTCAGCATCACGAGCAGAAAGAATCATAACATTTGGCATATCTTTGTTGTATTTTTCTTTTATTTTTTGTAAAAATTCAAATCCGCTCATTCCGGGTAAGTTTAAATCTAAAATAATTAAATCCGGCTTTCTATCAATATCAAGTTTTTCAAGTGCAGATTCAGCATTGCAAAAAGGTGATGTTAAAATATCAGACTTGTTTAAATACATACAGATTAATTTTGAAATTGCTTCTTCATCTTCAATTACATAAATGTAAGGTTTTATTTCTTTTTCCATAAATAAAAACACTCCCATGTTCATTTTTAAGATGTTTTTAATTATATCTCATAAAAAACGAAAATGAATAGAAGAAGTGTTATATAACGTAAAATTATGAAATTAAAATTGACAGACAATTAATGTAATAACGAAAAAATTAAAAATTGCAATTGAAATATAATAAAAATAAGATATAATATTACTATTGATAGAATTATTTTTTTTGAGTTTCATATTATGATAGATGTTTTGCGGTTAAATGGGGAAAAATTTTGGGTTAACCCGCACATGATAGAAAGTATGGAATGTACGCCTGATTTAACATTAACAATGTTATCAGGGAATCGAATCATTGTGAAAAATTCCCCCGAAGATATTATAAAAAAAATCATACAATATCGAAAAGAAATCGGTATTGATAGACAAGAGGTCTTGTAATGGATTTTGCTACTATAATTGGTATTGTTGGCGGTGCCGCTATGATTGTTATGTCAGTTTTGACATCTGGTGGTACTATTGGTGGAATTTGGGATCTTCCTTCTATTTTGATGACTGTTGGTGGTTCTTATTTTTCAATGTTTATTGCATGTCCGTTAAAACAAGCTTTGGGAATGTTTAAAGTTATGGCAAAAGCATTTAAAATTCCTAATTTTGGTGAAAAAAATATCGTAACAAATATGCAAGCACTTTCTGAAAAGGCACGCCGAGAAGGTATTTTGGCTTTGGAAGATGGTCTTGACGATTTGGAAGATCCTTTTATGAAAATGGGACTTCGCCTTGTAGTTGATGGAACAGACGGAAATATCATACGTTCAATTATGGAAAACGAAATGAATCAAATAGAAGCTCGCCATATGGAATGGATTGGAATTATTAATACTTGGGCTGGATTTGCTCCTGGTTTTGGTATGATGGGAACTGTAGTAGGTCTTATTGGTATGTTAAACAACTTGGAAGATAAATCTTCACTTGGACCAAATATGGCAGTTGCTTTGATTACAACTTTGTATGGTTCTATGATGGCAAACTGGCTTATTGCTCCATTCTCATCAAAACTTCTTGCTCACAATTCTCAAGAAATGCGTACAAAAGAAATGATAATAGAAGGTGTTCTTTCTATTCAGTCCGGAGAAAATCCTAGAATTATGGCTCAAAAACTTTTAACATATCTTGATCCAGTTTCAAGAAAAGCTATTGAAGCTGATGTATTAAAAGATTAAAAAAAGGTATTTGTAAATGGGAAAAAAAGCAAAAGAACCTGAAAAACCATCAACCTCCTGGCAAGGCACTTATGGTGATATGATTACACTGATGCTATGCTTCTTTGTAATGCTTTATAATCCTTCTGAAGTTGATGTAACACAATTAGCAACTATCACTCAAAGTTTACAAATGAATGAAACTGAATCTGTTTCCGGAGGGCTTTCTCTTTCTACCGGACGTTTATCAGATTTGGGAAATAACATAAATTCTCTTCCTTCTGTAGAAAAAGGAAAATCTTTGGGACCAACTAAAAAGAAAGCGGTTAGCCTTTTTGCACCAGATGTAAAATCAAATAGAATAACAGTCACAAGTGATGAACGTGGACTTGTAATCACTTTGCTTTCTGATAATTTTTTTGAAGAAGGAAGTGCAGACTTAAATATAAACGAAACTCGCGAAACTCTTTTGCGTCTTGCAGAATTTTTTAAATCTTCCGAATTAAAAGATAGGCGTTTTAGAATTGAAGGTCATACAGATAATACTCCTGTTTCATCAGATTCTCAATTTCCGAGTAATTGGGAACTTTCTGCCACAAGAGCTGTTAATGTTTTGCATTATTTAGCCGATTATGGAGTAGACGAAAATAAATTTTCTGTTGCGGGGTATGCTGATACTCGAGCAAAGTTTTCTAACGATACTCCGGAAGGTAGAGCATATAATAGAAGAGTGGATATTATTATCCTAGACGAGGGACATTTTTAATGTTATTATTAAGATTATTTGCTGGAGGGGAAAATGGCAGATGATGATGAGATAAATCTCGACGATGGTGGAACAAGTTCTGCACCGGCACACGAAAAATCATTTAGTTCAGGTCTTTTAAAAATTCTTCGCTTAGTAGGAATTGCAATTGTAGCAATTATTGTGATTGTTGTTGTTGTTTGGGTAACTGTAAAAAATGTAGTAAAAAATACTGCTAGTGCAGGTCCTATACAAACATCAGAAGAATATGTTTCCGGTCAGCGAGAAATTTATGATTGGTACACATCTTTAGGTTTAATTCAAACAACTACAATGGACGAACCTCCTGCAACAGTTCGTGTTGATATTGCTCTTGGTTACAAAAAAGATGATAAGGCAACATCAACAGAAATAACACAAAGACAAGTAGAATTAAAATCTTTTTTAAGAAGATATTTTAATGGAAAAACCGCTTATGATTTACGAGCGGCAAATGAAGATGCAATCTTAAACGAAATAAAAAATGGGATAAATGACAGAATCTTAAGTAGTTCTAAAATTCGTGCTGTTGAATTTCAACAAAAAGACGTAATTGAGCAAAATTAGTTCTGTTTTGTAAGGAAGATATTGAATGAACGAAGTTCTTTCACAAGATGAGATTGACCAGTTACTCACAGCAATCAGTTCAGGAGAATCTGATGCAGAGGATTTTAAACCGGTTAATAGTGCACGAAAAATAAAGATTTACGATTTTAAACGTCCAGATAAGTTCTCAAAAGAACAGTTGCGTACGGTTTCTAATATGCACGAAACTTTTGCACGTTTGACGACAACATCTTTATCTGCGCAACTTCGCTCTCTAGTTCATGTTCATGTTGCTTCTGTAGACCAATTAACGTATGAGGAATTTATACGTTCAATTCCAACTCCAACAACTCTTGCAGTTATAAATATGGATCCTTTAAAAGGAAATGCCGTTTTAGAAATAGATCCTGCAATCACATTTTGTATGATTGACCGCTTATTTGGTGGTCGAGGTGCAACTACAGGAAACAAAAATAGAGATTTAACAGATATTGAGCAAGAAGTTATGGAAGGTGTAATTGTTAGAATTCTTGCAAATATTCGAGAAGCTTGGACTCAAGTTATAGATTTGCGTCCTCGTTTTGCTCAAATAGAAACAAATCCTCAGTTTGCACAAATTGTTCCTCCAAACGAAATGGTCGTTTTAGTAACTTTAGAAACAAAAGTTGGTGATGAAGAAGGAATGATGAACTTCTGTATTCCTTATCTTGTTTTGGAGCCAATTATATCAAAACTTTCATCACAATTTTGGTATTCTTCTGTGCGAAAAAACTCAACAACTCAATATTTGGGAACAATCAAACAACAACTCACAGATGTTGATATGGATATTGTTGCAGATATTGGAACAATTAATTTGCCAATAAAAGATGTTCTTGCACTTCGTGTTGGAGATGTAGTTCGTCTTTCAAATATAAAAATTGGAGATCCTTTAACCCTTAGTGTAGGAAATAAGAAAAAGTTTTACTGTCAGCCTGGTGTTGTCGGTAAAAAAATGGCTGTACAGATTACAGAAAAAATTGAAAACGTTGAAGATGACGATTTTGAAGAGCTTTCTGTAGAAGGAGAAGAAACTTATGAGTGATGGTGCTATCTCACAAGAAGAAATTGATGCATTGCTTTCCGGAGTTTCGGTTGACGGTTTAAATTCATCTGGTCATATAGGAAATGGTCCATCTTATAAATTTGATGTTCCAACTCTTCAAAAAATGTCAGATGATTTAAGAGCAAAACTTGAAGAAAATATTAATAAATATACTGGTGCGAAATTTACAGTTGGAAATCCTGTTGCAGAAAAAACTAATCGTGACTATGTTTTGGCAAAATTGCCGGAAGTTGTGATTGGAATTATTGCAGATTATAATGCAGGAATAAAAGGAAATCACTTTTATCTTCTTTCTACGGAATTTGCATTAAAACTTCATCAGCTTGTAAGTGGTGAAGAAACGACTGAAGTTGATGATATGGTTCTTTCTGTTGTTTCGGAATTTGTTTCTACTCATATTGGAGCAGAAATTAATATTTTGGATGCAACCGGAAAAGTTCCGGGGCTTTCGTATGCTTCTCCAGAACCAATAAATGAATCAAAAGCTATGATTATGTTTCCTCAGCAAGATTTTGTTCTTGTTAGTTATCCTTTAACTTTGGATAAAGATAATTATACTTTGTGGGAATGTATTGGTGGTGATGCTGCTGAAGCTATGACAAATGCTTTTGGCGGAGATATTGAAGAACCAACTCCAATAGATGTTGCTTCTCCGATTAATGGGCAAGGAACTCAAAATGCAATGCCTAATATGAACCAGCAGATGAATGGCATGCAAATGAATATGGGAATGAATCAACAAATGGGCGGAATGCAACAGCCTATGATGCAAAATATGGGTATGATGGGTGGAATACAACAACCTAATATGATGCAGAATATGGGCGGAATGCAACAACCTATGATGCAAAATATGGGTATGAATATGGGAGCAAATGTTCCTAATGTTCAATCTTTACAATTTCCAACTTTGCAACAAAGCGGTTCAAATGCAGAGCAAGGTAATATTGGTTTGATAATGGATGTTTATATGGAAATGACCGTAGAACTTGGTCGTACAAAAAAATCCATAAAAGACATTCTCGGAATGGGAGAAGGAACTATTATTGAACTTGATAAACTTGCCGGCGAACCAGTTGATATTCTTGTAAATCATAAACCTATTGCAAAAGGAGAAGTTGTTGTTATTGACGAAAACTTTGGTGTTCGTGTAACAGAAATTCTTTCTCCAATGGAAAGAGTTAATGAGGCAACATAAAAATTGTTTTGTAAAATAATTTATGCCTTTATGATGTAATAAAATACATTCCCGTGTAGAACATGGGAATGTCAATTTTTAATGAACCAGTTTTTATTTGGGTGGGGAAATTGGTGAATAAAATAAAAAAAATCTTTTTAATTAGTGCTTTTATTTGCACGTCTTTTCTCGTTTTTGCACAATCAGAAAGTGATTTTGTGCTTTCTGATGATGCATCTACTGAAGTGGTAACTCAAACAACATCATCTTCGAGTTCTTCTGGAATTGGTGTTTTTATTAGGATGATTGTTGCTCTTATAATTGTTGTCGCTTTAATTTATGGTATTTTTTGGTTTATAAAGCACAAAACAAATGCTGTAAAATCTGATGATAAATTTTTAAGAAATGTTTCTCATATAGATTTAGCCCCTGGAAAATCAATTGCAGTTGTGACTCTTATTGATAAAGCATATTTACTTGGAGTTTCTGATAGCGGAGTGAATCTTATTTCTGAAATTGATGATGAAGAATTAATTCAGGCAATGAATTTACAAGCTGATAAAGAGCAAAATACAAAAAAGCCAATAAATTTTGCTGAAGTTTTAGAAATGTTTACTGCAAAAGGTAAGAAAAAAGAAAAAAATGCATTTTCGGAATCAGAATCTATGATGGACAATCTTTTTAAGAAAAAATGAGGCAAAAAATGAATAAAACAAAAACTATTTTTACTCTCATAATTTTTCT
Source organism: uncultured Treponema sp. (assembly GCA_964541735.1). Classification (GTDB taxonomy): domain Bacteria; phylum Spirochaetota; class Spirochaetia; order Treponematales; family Treponemataceae; genus Treponema_D. The sequence goes on along the minus strand of CAZIQK010000006.1, from coordinate 40,184 downwards.
TTTTATTTCGTTTCCAATTTTTGCTCAAAATACAAATTTTCCACAAGGTTCTACAGAAGGAACTACACAAATGCAAAGTGGTGATTTGCGTCCAACACAAATTCCAAATGTTGCAATTCAAATAACGGAACCTCAGTCGGGAAGGGAAGTTGCATTTTCTTTAAGATTGCTTTTAATTCTTACAGTTTTAACGCTTGCACCAAGTATTTTAATCTTAGTTACTTGTTTTTTACGATTTTCAATAGTTTTAGATTTTATAAAACGAGCCCTTTCTCTTCAGCAAGTTCCGCCGACAGCAGTTTTAAATGGAATTGCATTATTTATGACTTTGTTTGTTATGTGGCCAACATTCAGTTCAATTTACGAAAAAGCATACAAACCTTTGGCGGATGGACAAATTACGATTGAAGAGGCGTATCACGAAGCTGAATCACCACTTAGAATTTTTATGTATTCACAAATGTCTGAGGATACAACTTATATAAAACAATTTATGAGTATGGCAAAATTAGATAAACCTAATACTTTGGCAGATGTTCCAACTTATGTTTTAATTCCAGCTTATATTTTACACGAATTAACTGTCGCCTTTAAAATAGGAATTCTGCTTTATATTCCGTTTATTATAATTGATATGGTTGTTGCAAGTATTTTGATGGCAATGGGAATGATGATGTTACCTCCGGTGCAAATCTCAATGCCTTTTAAGTTAATATTATTTGTTCTTGTTGATGGTTGGGGACTATTGACGAATCAATTATTTGTTTCGGTTATTCATTAGTTTTCATAAAAATTTAGGAGATAAAAATGTCAGTTGGTGAAATAAATTCTTTAATGTCGGGTGCAGTTTTTCAAGTATTACGACTGATTCTTCCTGTTTTGGGATTAGCATTAATTGTTGGACTAATTGTAGCAATTTTTCAAGCGACAACTTCTATTCAAGAACAAACTTTAACATTTCTTCCAAAACTTTTAGCAATTTTACTTGTTCTTGCAATTTTTGGTGGATTAGGATTTTCTATGCTTGGAGAATACACAACTCAACTTTTTAATAGAATTCCAGATTTTACAAAATAGTAAATGGTATTTCTAAAAAGAGGACGATTTGTTAGACGAAATTTTTATACAAGCACCAATTTTTCTTTTAATTTTTGGAAGAGTTTTTGCAATGCTTATGGTTCTTCCTCTTTTTTCTATGCGTTCTACGCCGCGAGTTGCAAAAATAGCACTTGCTGGTTATATGTCTTATTTTTTATTAAATTCTGCTGATTTATCAGTTTATAAAGCATATATCGGGCAAGATGGAGCTTTTTCTTTACAGTTTTTGCTTTTACTTGTCGGTGAAGTTTTAATTGGAATCATTTTAGGCTTTTACGTTACTATAATTTTTTCTGCTTTTAGTTCTGCTGGTCAGTTTATAGGTTTTCAAATGGGATTAAGTGCTGCAAGTTCTTATGATTCTCTTTCGCAAGTTGAAAATCCTCTTTTAGGACAATTTTTTAATCTTATTGCGATGCTTGTTTTTCTTCAAACAAAATGGTTCCAAAAATTATTTTTAGGTGGTTTAGTAATAAGTTTTAATACTTTAAATGCGTTAAATATAGTAAATGCACGCGAATTGATTGTCAGTTTTATGTTAAGAGGCCTTACAAATCTTTTTGCAGATGCGTTAGTAATTGCTCTTCCTGTAATGGGAACTTTATTCTTAATAACGGTTTGCACAGGTTTGCTTACGAAGGCAGCACCTCAGATGAATCTTCTCAGCGAAGGTTTTCCAATTATGATTTTAGTTGGTTTTGGACTTATTGCCGTTATGTTGCCTTATGTGGTTGATTTTTTTATTCGATCTTTCAATGCAGGTTTTTCGGAAATAGAGAGGCTTTTTACAACTGTAAGTTCAGGAGTTAATTAATGGCTGCAGAAGACGAAGGAAGAACGGAGGAACCTTCAGAATATAAACTTGAAAAAGCTCGAAAAGAAGGTCGAATTGCAAAATCTCAAGATGTTTCAAGTGCTTTAGTGCTTTTATTTACGGTTTTAGTTGTCGTAATTCTTGCAAAATATATTTATTCTCAAATCATAGAACTTATTCATTTTTATTTTGAGAGATGTTCAAATCCTAATATAAAAGATTCTACTTTGTATGTTGCATTTTTAAATTATCTTTTAAAATGTATAATTCCAATTTCTATTGTAGGAATAATTTCTGCGTTTTTAGGAAATATCATTCAAAATCGGGGATTTATTTTTACTACAAAACCAATCGAACCAAATTTTGAAAAACTTATTCCTAAAATTGGCGAATATCTAAAAAAAACAGCTTTTTCGCTAAAGGGACTTTTTTCTATAGCAAAATCAATTGGAAAAATTGCAATAATTTGTATTGTGGCTTATTTGTATATTCGAAAAGATATTTTTGTTTTAGTCGAAATTATTTCAAATGGTGATATTGCTCAAGCTTTAAAAAAAATCGCTGTTATGGCTGCTCAAATTTTAATAACTGTTGCTGTAATTTTTCTTATACTTGCAATTCCTGATTATTTTGTTCAACGCTATGATTTTAGACAAGGAATGAAAATGACAAAACAAGAAGTAAAAGAAGAATATAAAGAAATGGAAGGTGATCCAGAAGTAAAAAATAAATTAAAGCAAATGCAACAAGAACTTTTGCGTCAAAATATTCCAAAAGCGGTTTCTGAAGCGGATGTTGTTGTTACAAACCCAACTCATTATGCGGTTGCACTAAAATATGATGTTAAAGTTGCAGATTCTCCAATGGTAACTGCGAAAGGTGAAGATGAAATTGCTCAGACAATAAAAAGATTGGCAAGAGAAAATGATGTTCCTATTGTAGAAAACCGACCCGTTGCACGTGACTTGTATACAAATATTGAAGTTGGTGGTATAATACCTCAAATATACTATCAAGCAGTGGCGTTGATATATTCACATTTAGATAAATTTAAACAAAAATAGTAGATTGCTAGGGTGGGGACTTAATGGCAAACGAACGAAGGGGAAATAAAATTCTCAATTTTTTACAAGGCAATATTATCGCTGTTGCTGTTGTATTAGTTGTGTTTTTATTATTTATTCCTATTCCACAACTTTTAATTGACTTAAGTATGATTCTGAATTTAGCATTTTCAATCATCATACTTTTAGTTGTTGTTTCAATTCCTCGACCTGCAGATTTTCAAACTTTTCCAAGAATTGTTCTTCTTCAAACTTTATTTAGTCTTGCAATAAATATTTCTTCTACACGGTTGATTTTAACCGGTGATTTTTCTAACGGTGCATTACAAGGGCAAAGTGCGATGGTAAAAGCCTTTGCAAATATTGTTGCCGGAAATAATATTGTCATTGGTTTTATAATTTTTATTATCATTATTATTGTTCAAGTTCTTGTTGTTACAAAAGGTGCAGGTCGAGTTTCTGAAGTTGCTGCTCGTTTTAGTTTGGATTCTATGAATCAAAAACTTTTTGATATTGATAATAGACTTAACAGTGGTGCAATAAACGAAGTTGAAGCCGAAAAAATGAAAGATGCCATTCGTCGAGAAATAGACTTTTATTCAAATATGGACGGTTCTTCTAAATTTGTTTCTGGAAACGTAAAAGCCGGAATTTTCATTACGGTTGTAAATCTTGTTGGTGGATTTATAATCGGAATGGTAATGAATGGAATGGATTTTCAAACTGCATTGGAAACTTATTCTACGCTTACAATTGGTGATGGTCTAACATCTCAACTTCCTTCATTAATTATTTCTTTTGCAACTGGTTTACTTGTTACAGGAACAAAATCTGATGAATCATTTGATAAGCAACTTCAAAATGAATTTACAACTGATGGTCATATTTACGAAATTGTAGGAGCGGTTTTAGCAGTTTCCGGAGTTGTGTTAAGAAATGGAACTCAATGGATTTTAATTCCTATAGGAATTTTATTTTTTATAATTGGTTTTAGAATGTCAAAAAATAAAATCAAAAAAGAAGAATCTCAAAAACTTCAAATGCAACAAACTCAAGAAAAATCATCAACAACTGCTTCCGATGACCAAGAGCAAATTATTATGCTTGATGCCCTTTCGCTCGAACTTGGCTACGCTCTTATTCCTTTAGTTGATAAAGAAAAAGGTGCGGAACTTTTGGAACGAATAAAAAGGATTAGAACAGAAGCTCGACTTGATATGGGATTTGATATTCCAAAAATCAGAATTCGTGATAATATGACGCTTGAACCAAATGATTATTCTTTCAAAATTGAAGGAATTGAAGCTGGACATGCAAATATTCGACTTGGTTATTTAATGTGTATGGATACAGGAAGTGTCATTCATAAACTTGAAGGAGAAAAAACAAAAGATCCTTCTTTTGGAATGGATGCAATTTGGCTTCCGGAAGAAAAACGTTCAGAGGCAGAACAAGCCGGTTATATGGTCGTTGATCCTCCAACGATAATTTCTACTCACATAACAGAAATAATTCGTTCTCACGCAGCTCAAATGTTAAATAGACAATCGGTTTCTGTAATTATGGAAACTGTAAAAAAAACAAATCCTGTTTTGGTTCAAGAAGTTGTAGAAACAGACAAAATTTCTTACGGAACGATTCAAAAAGTGTTCCAAAATCTTTTGGAAGAAAAAGTTTCAATCCGAAATTATGTAAAAATTTTAGAAACAATTGCAAATTATTCATCACTTGCTTCGAATGTTTGGGATTTAACTGCAAAAGTTCGAGAATCGTTAGGACTTCAAATTTGTATTCAATATGCAGATCCTGAAGATAAAAAACTTCGTGTTGTAAAACTTTCGCAAGGTTTTTCAGAAATGATTGCAAATCACGCTTATTATCCGCAAGACGGTTCAAAACCGTATGTTGCTTTTGATCCAGTTGATAGACGAAAATGGATAAAATCTGTAAGTACATCTTTAAGCAAAGTTTCTAAATTTGGATATATGCCAATCATTCTTTGTGTTAGTAGTGTAAGACAATTAGTTCATTCTGCACTTGAAATGGAACAACCTGGAATTGTTGTTATATCTGATATGGAATTATATGCTGCAACAGTTGATAATAATGTTTCTGTAGAAATTATTGATGAAATCTCAGAAGACGAAGGTGAAAAATAAATGATAAACGAAGAAAATCAAAGATTGACAATAAAAGGTGATACATTAGATGAATGCAAAGAGCGCTTGTTTAATATGTATGGAAGAAATTATAGAATTGTCGATTCGAAAAATGAATTTGTTCGCTATGGTTTGTTTAATCTTGGAAAAAAAATGCAAAAAGTTGTTACATATACAGTTTTAAATCACAACATCTACGACTCAAATAAAGGAAATTCTTATTCACTAAGTTCAGAATTCGATGCACAATTTGAAAAAAATAAACAAGAAATTATAAAAAATCAATCTGATGTAATTATAAAAGCAAAATTAAATGAATTAACAAAAAATATTGAAAATCTAACAACGCAAGTAAATTCAAAACTTGATGGAATTGCCGTTGCAACAACAGAAAAACATGAATCTATCATAAAAATTGAAGAATTACTTTCGCAAAATGAATTTACGTTTTCTTTTATCCAGAGGATTGAAGAAAAAATTCGTTCTGAATTTTCGCTCGAACAACTTGATGATTATCGACTTGTACAGCGTTATGTTGTTGATTGGATAGGAGAGTCAATTTCAATTGCTCCAAAAAAATTTTTTAGACCGCCACACGTTATAATTGTTGTTGGACCTACTGGAGTTGGAAAGACTACTACAATCGCAAAATTGGCTTCTAACACAATCTTGGATGCAAAAAAAAGTGGAAAACCAAAACCTGAACTTTGTATTTTAACGATTGATACTATGCGAGTTGGAGCGTTAGAACAACTTTCAAAATTCGGCGAAATTCTTGGAAAAAATGTAATGAAAGCAGAATCATCGGATGATGTTTTAAAAATCTATGATGATTATAAAGAGCATGTTGACTATATTTTTATTGATACAAGTGGTTACAGTCCAAATGATTCAAATCATATTGGTCAAATGAAAGAAATTCTTGATGTAAAAGGAATGAATGCTGATGTTTATCTTTCGATTTCAGCTTCAACTAAAGCGTCAGATTTAACGAATATTTTAAGAAACTATGAGCCTTTTGGTTATGAATCTGTTATTATTACAAAATGTGATGAAACAAAACAATTGGGAAATGTAATTAGTGTTTTGCATGAAAAACATAAATCAATTTCTTACATTACAAATGGACAACATGTTCCAAGAAATATTCAAAGAGCTGATGTTATTGAATTTTTAAAAAATCTTAATGGTTTTGATATTGATAGAGTTCATATCGAGGATAAATTTGGAGAAAAATAAATATGGAAGAACAAGCTGAAGAATTAAGAAAATTGATGAGTGATGAACCTGAATTAAAATCAGAATCATCAAAAAAAGTAAAAAAGAATTCTAATACAAGAATTATCGCTGTTACAAGTGGAAAAGGTGGAGTTGGAAAAACAAATTTTGCCGTCAATATGGCGATTGCGTATGCTCAACTGGGAAAAAAAGTTATTTTAATTGATGGCGACTTGGGAATGGCAAATGTAAATGTTCTTTTAAATATTGTTCCTCAATACAATCTTATGCATGTAATTAATAAAAAAAAGACAATGAAAGAAATTGTGATGGATACAGAATTTGGAATAAAATTTATTGCCGGAGCAAATGGTTTTTCAAAAATCGCTAATCTTACTGTAGAAGAACTTGAATATTTTGCAAATCAATTTGCAACTCTCGGAAATGCAGATATCATCATCATTGATACGGGAGCTGGAATTGCAAATAATGTATTACAATTTGTTGCCGCTGCAGATGAAGTTATTGTTGTTACTACTCCAGAACCAACTGCAATCACTGACGCATACGGAATTATAAAAATAATTACAACAGAAATTGTTGATAGAACTGTAGATTTAAAATTAATTGTAAACCGAGTTCATTCTGCCGACGAAGGAAAACGAATTTCTGAGCGAATAATTTCTATTGCTGGACAATTTTTAGGTTATAAAGTTGAATATTTAGGATTTGTTTATGAAGATTCTGTTGTTCAAGCGTCCGTTATTCGACAAAAACCTTTTATTGTTGTAAATCCAACTTCAAAACCTTCTGTTTGTTTAAAACATATTGTTGGAAGAATAGAAAAAACTGAACCGGAATACAATGAAGGTGTAAAAAATTTTCTAAAAAAATTCTTAGGCGGTAAAAAAAGGTTGTAACAAAAATACTGTTATTTTTTGCAATCTTATTGTATAATATTTTGGGTAAGTAAGATAAAAAACGCCTAAAATAGCGTCGATTTTTATCTTGGCAAGTTTGCGTTGTAAACTTGCATATAAAATGCGTTTCTTTATTTCGTTACAGAAACACTCAAAAAGTCAATCGAAAGTTGAAACTTTCTTCTTGACTTTTTATGGGAGGAAATTTGATGCGAAAGATTAAAACTATTGCTATTTTTGCTGCTATTGGTTTTGTAGTATCTTTCGTGTTTGGACTTTTTTCAAAAAGAGAATTCGGATTTATTTTCTTAACTGCTTTGATTTTTGCTTTAATTTTTGCTGTTTTGGGATTAGTAATAGACCTTTTGTTTTATAAGGTGCTTTTAGATGTTTCAGATAGCGAACAAATAGTTGATTCTTCTGAAAATTCAACAGACAGTGCAGAATCTAAAAAAGGTCAAGTTGTTGATTTTACAATTCAAGATGAAGATTTACCACAAGGGACAAGTTCAAATCATTTTGTTGTAAATGATAAACATCAAATTTTAAATGATACAGATGTATTTCAAAATTCAAACGATTCAACAAGTGAAAACGAATCTTTGAATTATGAAAATACAAAATCTGTAAACGAAGGTTTTACGCCTCTAAAAAAAGCAGAAACCTTTGATAATGTTTCTAGTAAAGAAGCATTTTCTCCAGATTCTGTGCAATCTAACGAACAATATGTTGATTTTCCAAAAAATGAAGATTCAAATGATATTGATACGCTTCCTGATTTGGATAATTTTAATTTTGAAACAAAATCGGTGGAAGACAATGATTCTTCCAATGAAAGTTATAAAGATTCAGATTCTAGTTTTTCTACATCTTTTTCAAACACTCATAAAAAAACAGAAGATGTGGGAATTCAAGATGCTGCCCTTATTGCAAAAGCAATAAGTTCGGCTCTTTCTAATGACGAATCTTAAGAGGGGATTTTTATATGCCAATAAACGACTTAGAAGAAGAAGATAATCTTTGGAAAGAATTTTCAAAAACAAAATCTCCTGCACTTAGAGATAAATTTATAAGACAATATATGCCACTTGTAAAATATGTTGCAGGAAAAGTCGCAGTTGGAATGCCTAGTAGTGTAGAATTTGATGATTTGGTCGGATTTGGACAATTTGGGCTTTTAGATGCAATAAATAAATATGATGTTTCTAAAAATGTAAAATTTAAAACTTATGCAGTAACAAGAATTCGTGGAGCAATTTTTGATGAATTGCGACAAATCGATTGGGTCCCTCGTTCTGTTCGTCAAAAATCACGCGAAATAGAAGATACAATCGTAAATTTGGAAGCAAAACTTGGAAGAACTGCAACTGATGCAGAAATTGCAGATGCTCTTCATATGAGCGAAGAAGAATATCACAGAACAATTATGAAAGTTTCCGGAACCAGCGTTTTATCATTAAATGATGCTTGGTACACTGGAGATGATAGCGATAATATGTCAATTGGAAATAATATCGAAGCTCCTTCTAGTCTAAATCCAGATGTAATTGCTGAGCGAGAAGAAATTAAAAAAGTAATTGCTCAAGCAATCAGCGAACTTCCCGAAAAAGAAAAAATGGTTATTGTTTTGTATTATCACGAAGATTTGACTTTTAAAGAAATTGGCGAAGTTTTAGAAGTAAGCGAATCACGAATTTCTCAACTTCATACAAAAGCAAATTTGCGCTTAAGAGCAAAATTAACAAACTTACGAAAAGGAATTATGTAGTGTAAAATGGTAACTTTAGATACAATCCGCAGTGATATGAAGCGTCTTCTTTCTCTAGATAAAGAACTTCATTTAGTAGAAGTTAATGCTAATACTGTAGATGAAGCTCTTGCGGATGCGTCTGTCCAATTAGGAACTAAAGTTAGTAATTTACAATATGAAATTGTAGAACGCGGAAGCGATGGCTTTTTTGGACTTGGAAAAAAGCCTTGGAAATTAAAAATTTATCAAAATCCAGAAACTCTAGAAAAGAAAACAGTTCTTGCTTCGGAAGGATTGTTTAGCGAAGATGAATTAACAGAAAAAGTTGAGGTTCAAAATAAAGATGGACTTTTTTATGTTCGTCATTTTGGTTCAAATATTAATCTAAAGGTTGTATTGCCGGTTGGAAATGGACTTGCCGTAAATCAAAAAGATGTTCTTGAAGAAATAAAACGTAGTGACACAATCGAATTTGATGAAGATTTAGTTTCAAAATGTATAAAAAATGGAACAAATGGAGAATATTGTGTCGTTGGGCAATATAAACATGTTCCTGCAGGTGATGTTTTAATTGCTGTTGATGCAACAAAAGATGAAATGAAAGCATCAATTATCGTTTCTCCTCCGTCGATGAGCGGCTCCGAAGCTTCTGCTGATGCAATAAAGAATAGCCTTGCTTTGCAGGGGGTAATTGGGCAATGCTTTTTGGAAGATAAAATTAATGAATTTGTAGATAATCCGGTTTACAATATTGCTTATGAAGTTGCTTCCGCAGTTCTTCCTGTTGATGGTAGAGATGCTTTTATTTCTTACAACTTTGAAACAGATCCTAAAAAATTACGTGCAAAAATTTCAGATACTGGAAATATAAACTATAAAGAATTAAATCAAATTCAAAATGTAATTGCAGATCAGCCACTTGCGGTGAAAATGCCGGCAGAACGAGGACGTGGTGGAAAAACAATTTTCGGAAGGTATCTTGAAGCAAAAAATGGAAAAGATATTCCTATTTCTCTTGGAGCAAATGTAAAACTTGACAGAGATGGTGTTACAATAAAAGCACAAATTGATGGAGAAGTAATGCTCGTTAATGGAAAAGTTACCGTTGAGCCTGTAAAATATCTTGATGCCGTTAATGTAAAAACCGGAGATATAAAATTTGTTGGTACTGTAATTATCAAAGGCGGAGTTGAAGAAGGTTATAAAGTCGAAGCAACAAATATTGAAGTTAATGGAATTGTTGATAAATCACGATTAGAAGCAACTGGAAATATCATTGTTCGGCAAGGAATTTATGGAAAAGGCGAAGGTTACATAAAAGCCGGAAAATCTTTGTGGGCAAAATTCATAAATGACACAACTGTAGAAGTTGAAGAAAATGTAATTGTTACAGATTCAATTGTAAATTCAAATGTAACAGCAATGAAAAATATTCTTGTTAAAGGAAAAAAAGCTCAAATAATGGGTGGTCATCTTCTGGCAACAGAAGAAATTTGTGCAAGAAATATTGGTTCACCAGGCGGAGGAACAGAAACTATTTTGGAAGTTGGAATTGACCCAAGAGCAAAAAGGCGACTTGAACAACTTCAAAAAAAACAAGCAGATAGCACAAAAGATTACGAAAAATACGAACTTGATGTTCAAAATCTTGAGCAACAAAAGAATCTCAGAAAAAAACTTTCTCAAGAAAAAGAAGAAAAACTTAATTCTTATAGACAAACGTTGAATCAAATTTCAAGCGATCTTGAAGAAATGTCAAAAGAAATAGAGTCAATTCAATCTCATTTAAGAGAATTAAAGATTGTTGGAAAAGTAAAAGCAGAAGGAACTGTTTACGCAGGGGTAAAAATTTATATACGCGATGTTCTTGATGAAGTAAAAATGGATACAAAATCTGTTACATTTTACTATGATAGGAGTTTTAGCAAACGAGGTCCTTACGAGCCGCCTTCAATAACTTTGCGAGAGGAGCAACCTGATGGCTATACAACCAATTGATCTTCAAACAATGTATCAACAATTATCAAATATTTCAAAACTGAATTCTACGCAACAACAAGCACAACTTTCAGAAGCAATGCAACAACAGAATAATATTCAGAAAAATCTAGAAAAACAAACAACTGTAAAAGAAACTTCTAACGATAAGGCAAATACAAATTCTGTAAACGAAAACGGAAGTAATTCTCAAAATCTTCAAAATCAAAGCAAAAAAAAATCAAAAAATGATGATGATGAAAATCTTTCCACAAACAAAAATAAAATCAATAAAACTGAAAATCCTTATAATCCGTATTTGGGTTCTATAATTGATATTTCGAGGTAATTTTGGCTTCTTATATTGCAATCTTTTTGTGCATTGTAGCAATAGTTCTTTTTTCTGTGATTCTCTTTCGTTTTAAAAAATTATTTTCCACAGAGCATATTCTTGAAAAAACGAAAAGGTATATGGAAAATATGATTAGTGATATAAATAATAATGCAAATCGTGATATGGAATTGATGAATGAGTCTTCAAAAAGAATGAGGAGTCTGTTAAAAGATGCAGATTTGCAAACTCAAAGATTTAACGAAGCTGCAGAAAGATTAAAAAATCTTATTGGTGAGGCAGAAAAACATACAAAAACTCATTCAAAACCGCAAATTTATCAAACAAATAAAAATGTTTCAGATATTCCTTCTATTGCAAAAACAAAAAAAAATTCTCATTCAAATGCAATGGCTATAAAAGCATATTCAAAAGTTTCGCCAGATGATTCTTTTAAAATAACTCAAACACAAAATTCACTTTTTGATGAAGTTTCTGAAGAAAAATCAATTTTAAAAGATGAAACTTTAGTAACTCCGGATGGAGCGGCATTAAAAGAAGTACCTCTGATTATCACAAAAGTTTATGATGATGAAAAAATAAAAACTACGGAAGAAAAAAATCTGAACGAAAAAGTACAAATGCTTTATGATGCAGGGCATGGAGTTGAAGAAATTGCAACAGAATTATCATGTTCTGTTACAGAAGTTCAATTTATAATCGATATGTTGGGATAAAAATAAAATAAAATAAAAAAGAGGATTTTATGAAAATAAAAAAACAAAAATTTGGCGTATTATGTGATGGAACAAAAGTAAATCTTTACACCGTAAAAAATGAAAACATGTCATTTTCGTGTATGGATTATGGGTGTACTTTAACAAGTATTGTTTTAACTAACAAAGATAAATCAAAAACCGATGTCCTTTTAGGTTATTCAACTTTTGATGGTTATCTCAATTCAAATTATTGTTTTGGTGCAATTGTTGGTCGTTTTGCAAACCGAATAGGCAAAGCTAGTTTTACTTTGAATGGAAAAAAATATTCTTTAGATAAAAATGATGGACCAAATACTCTTCACGGTGGTTTTAATGGTTTTGATAAAATGCTTTGGAAAGGTGAAGTTATTGAGAGGGAAAAATTTTGTGGAGTAAAATTTACAAGAACATCTTTTGATGGCGAACAAGGTTTTCCTGGAAATGTCCAACTTTCCGTAACATATCTTTTAGATAATATGAATAATTTAAGTTGTATTTATTCTGCAAAAACCGATAAAGCAACTCCAATTAATATAACAAATCATGCATATTTTAATTTGGCTGGAAATGGTGATATTTATAATCACACAATGAAAATGAATTCTACAAAACGTTTGGAAGTTTCTCCAAAATTAATTCCAACAGGAAAAATTCTTGATGTAGAAGGAACTCCTTTTGATTTTACAACTGAAAAGAAAATCGGAAAAGATATAAAAGATGTTGGCGTAGGTTATGATCATTGTTATGTAACCGAAATGTATGATGAAGAAAATCATCATTGTGCAGTTCCTCTTGAAGATTCAGATTTAGTTGAATTTTGTACTGTAAAAGAACCAAAATCTGGACGAGAAATGACTGTTTTTACAAATATGGAAGGATGCCAGTTTTATACAGCAAATTTTATAAATGGCATTCAAGGCAAAAATGGACGGATTTATAAAAATCACGAGGCTTATTGCTTAGAAACTCAATGTTTTCCAGATAGTCCAAATCATCCTGATTTTCCAACTTGTATTTTGGAAGTTGGGCAAACGATGAAAGCAAAAACAATTTATTCGTTTAAGTTTTAGAGTCTTTATAAAAATTATACTCTGATAATTTGATATTTTTATTTTGAAAAAGAAGAGTTTTTTTTCTTGACTATAGATTTGAACGTTTATAAAATTAAACCAATGAACTTTTTAGTTTTGTAGGTAAAAAAAAATTAGGAACCTCTAAAAAATCGCATTAATGAGTTTTTAGAGATTGCCAATTATAATTTCGGATATTTTTTTAAGAGGTTTGTAATGGATGTACAATTACAAGAGTTGATTGATAAAATCAAAAAAGATGGCGTGGCAGTTGCTGAAAAAGAATCTGAAAAAACGATTGCAGATTCTGAAAAAAAAGCTGAAAAAATAATTGCAGACGCACAAGAAAAGGCTGCGGAAATTATAAAGAATGCCAAAGTCGAAACTCAAAGAATGGAAAAGGCCAGTGAAGAAGCAATTACTCAAGCTGGAAGAAATATGCTTCTTTCATTTAAAGATTCTTTGATTAAAGAGTTTGATAGAATTATTCTTTCTGAAACAGAAAATGTTTTAACTAAAGATGTTCTTTTGAAATTAATTCCTGAAACTGTAAAAGAATGGGCAAAAAAATCTGATGCAAGTGAACTTTCTGTTTTACTTAGCGAAAAAGATTTAAAATCTCTGGAATCAGCATTAAAAACAGAATTAAAATCTGAAATTTCAAAAGGAATGGACGTAAAGGTAGATAATACTTTAAATTCTGGCTTTAGAATTGGCGTAAAAAATGGAGAAGCTTTCTACGATTATTCAGCAGAATCCTTAGCTCAAATGTTCGCAGCATATCTTAATCCAAAAATTGCTTCTTTAATGAAAGATGCTGCAAAAGGACTTTAATAGTGGCTTATTATTATTTGGTTTCTCAATTACCGAATATTCAAATTACAGAAGTAAAATCCTCTTTACCATTGAATTTTAGTTCTTTTAAGGAATTGGCAAGTCGTTTTGTTTCAGAAAATGAACGAAAAATTCTAAATGAAATGTCTTTAGTTCCTCCAAAAGAGCGTACATCAACAGAATCTGATTTTTTGGATAATTGGTACGAAAAAGAAAGAAATCTTCGTTTTGCTTTAGCACAAATTCGTGCTCAAAAAATGAAAAAAGACGCAAATCCTCTTCCTCCTAGTTGTACAGCAGATATTGTTACAGTTGCAAGAACCGCTGTTGGAATGGATAGCCCTTATTCTGCAGAACAATTTCTTTTTGAATATAGAATTAAACTTTTGGATGATTTGCGTCCACTCGATGGTTTTTCAATTGATGCAGTTTATGCTTATGGAATTAAACTTATGTTAGTAGAACGTATGCGTAAGTTTGATGTAGAAATTGGTAAAACTTCCTATCATGAAATATATGATAAAATTTTAGTAGAAGATGGAGAAAATAGATGACGGATACAAAAGCAAAAGTAGTCGGCATAAATGGAAATATGGTAACCATTGAATTTGATGGAACTGTTTCTATGAATGAAGTAGGCTACGTAAATGTAGACGGAAAGAAGCTCCGTGGTGAAGTTATTCGTATTCGCGGTAACACAGCACAGATGCAGATTTTTGAAATGACACAAGGAATAAAAACCGGCGATGTTGTTGAACTTGAAGGTGATCTTCTTTGTGCAGAACTTGGTCCAGGACTTTTAGGTCAGATTTTTGATGGATTGCAAAATCCTCTTCCGTTGGTTGCAGAAAAAGCCGGATTTTTTCTTGAAAGAGGCGTTTATGTTGATTCTCTTTCTAAAGAAAAAGTTTGGGAATGGACTCCATCTGTAAAAGTTGGAGATAAAGTTCTTCGTGGTGATTCAATTGGTTCTGTGCCGGAAGGTCCTTTTAATCATAAAATTTTAGTTCCTTTTGATATGCTCGGAGTTTACACTGTAAAAGAAATCACACCGTCAGGTTCTTACAAAATTACAGATAAAATGGCGGTTGTAGAAGATGAAAAAGGAAAATCTTACACTCTTACAATGTCTTTTAAGTGGCCTGTAAAACGAGCAGTTGATTGTTATGCAGAAAGACTTGCTCCTAGTGAACCAATGGTTACTCAAGTTAGATTGATAGATACTTTTTATCCTGTTTCTAAAGGCGGAACTTATTGTATTCCAGGTCCTTTCGGGGCAGGAAAAACAGTTCTTCAGCATACAACATCACGAAATGCCGATGTTGATATTGTAATTATTGCTGCGTGTGGAGAACGAGCTGGTGAAGTTGTAGAAACAATCAAGGAATTTCCAGAATTAAAAGACCCTAGAACTGGACGTTCATTAATGGAACGAACAATTATTATTTGTAATACATCGTCTATGCCAGTTGCTTCTCGAGAAGCATCAGTTTATACATCAGTAACTTTGGCTGAATATTATAGACAA
Source organism: uncultured Treponema sp. (assembly GCA_964541735.1). Lineage (GTDB taxonomy): Bacteria > Spirochaetota > Spirochaetia > Treponematales > Treponemataceae > Treponema_D. The sequence goes on along the minus strand of CAZIQK010000006.1, from coordinate 24,663 downwards.
ATGGGCTTGCACGTTTTACTTTTGGCTGATTCAACTTCAAGATGGGCTCAGGCTTTGCGCGAAATGTCTGGTCGTTTGGAAGAGATTCCTGGTGAAGAAGCTTTCCCAGCATATCTTGAATCATATATTGCTGCATTTTATGAACGAGCAGGAATTGTTCGGCTTCATAATGGCGAAGTTGGTTCAGTTACAATTGGTGGAACAGTTTCTCCGGCTGGTGGTAACTTTGAAGAGCCGGTAACTCAAGCAACTTTAAAAGTTGTCGGTGCATTCCATGGACTTTCTCGCGAACGTTCTGATGCTCGAAAATATCCTGCAATCGATCCAATCATTTCTTGGTCAAAATATAAATCAGTTTTACCGGAAAGTTGGGTTTCTTACGCACGAAAAATTTATCTTTCCGGTGTAGAAATCAATCAGATGATGAAAGTTATTGGTGAAGAAGGAACTACAACAGAAGATTATATTGAATATCTTAAGAGTGATTTTTTGGATTCTGTTTATATGCAGCAAAACTCTTTTGATGAAGTTGATGGTTCTGTAAGTGTTGAACGTCAAAAATATACTTTTAATAAAGTTCTTTTAGTTTTAGGTTCAGATTTTGAACTCGAAAATAAAGATGTTGCACGCGTTTTCTTTAATCAGATGAGACAAAAATTCTTAGATTGGAATTATTCAGTTTGGAATTCTGATAAATTTAAAGATGCCGAAAAAGAAATAGATGTTCATTACGCTTCTGCAAAAGGCAAAGTTCGTGATGATATTGCAGTTATTTTAAAGGATGGTGAATGATTATGAACAAAGTTTATAGCAAAATTGAATCCATCGTTGGAAGTGTAATTACAGTAAAGGCAGATAATGTTGCTTATGGTGAACTTGCCGAAATTGAAACTAGATTTGGTAAATCTCTTGCAGAAGTAAATAAAATTGATGGAAATATTGTTTCTCTACAAGTTTTTGCTGGTGGACGAGGAATTTCAACTGGTGACCACATAAAATTTTTAGGTCATCAAATGGAAGTTTCTTTTTCTGATGATTTACTTGGACGTATTTTCAATGGTTCTGCAGAACCTCGCGATAATGGACCTGCTTTAACAGATTCTTTAGTAACAATCGGAGGACCTTCTGTAAATCCTTCAAAACGAATTATGGCAAAAAGAATGGTTCGTACAGGAATTCCAATGATTGATATGTTCAACACATTGGTTATTTCTCAAAAACTTCCAATCTTTTCTATTTCCGGCGAACCATACAATCAACTTTTGGCACGAATTGCAATGCAAGCGGAAGTTGATGTAATTGTTCTTGGTGGAATGGGCTTAAAATATGATGATTATTTGTATTTTAAGAAAACTTTGGAAGATGGTGGCGCTCTTTCTAAAACTGTAATGTTTATTCATACTGCAGCAGATCCAACTGTAGAATGTCAAAAAATTCCTGATTTGTCTTTAGCGGTTGCAGAACAATTTGCGTTAAAAGGAAAAGATGTTCTTGTACTTCTTACAGATATGACAAACTTTGCTGACTCTTTAAAAGAAATTGCAATTACACAAGAACAAGTTCCATCTAATCGTGGTTATCCAGGTGATTTGTATTCTCAACTTGCAAGTCGCTACGAAAAAGCCGTAGATTTTGAAGGTGCAGGTTCGGTTACAATTCTTGCTGTTACAACGATGCCCGGTGATGATGTAACTCACCCGGTTCCTGATAATACTGGTTATATTACTGAAGGTCAGTATTATTTAAAAGGCGGAAGAATTGAGCCATTCGGTTCTCTTTCTCGTCTAAAGCAAAATGTTAATGGTTCTACAAGACCAGATCATCGAGCATTAATGGACGGAATGATTCGTCTTTATTCATCATATAAAGATACTCTTGAAAAAAAATCAATGGGTTTCAATATGAGTAAATGGGATGAAAAACTTTTAAATTACGGTAAAAAATTTGAAGATAATATGATGGATTTGTCAAAAAACATTCCATTGGAAGATGCTTTGGATTTAGGTTGGAAAATTTTGTCAGAATGTTTTGAACCTGAAGAAACTGGTTTAAAAACATCTCTCATAGAAGAATATTGGCCTAAATAAGTTTTATCATCATCAATAATTCTTGTGTGATAAATAATTTAGAAGGATGTTTAAATGGCAAAAATTAAGCTGACAAAAAATGAGCAAAAAGTTCAAAAAGATGCGTTAAAAATGTATAATCGCTATCTTCCGACTTTACAACTCAAAAAACAGCAGCTTCAAACAGAAATTCGCTCAATAGATGCCAAAGCAAAAGAAGTTCGTGCTGCAAGAGTTGCTCTCGAAAAAGAATTTGACGAATGGATTGCTGTTTTTGGCGAAAAAGATGCTTTTAAACCTGGAATGGTAACCGTAAAAAACATAAAAAAAGGTTGGGGAAACATTGCCGGTGTAAATATTCCCATTTATGAAGGTGCAGATTTTAATCGTGGTGATTATGACCTTTATGAAACTCCTTTATGGATTGATATGGCTGCCGACAGAATGGAAAAAGCGTTGTCTTTAGATTTGGAAGCTGAAGTTTTAGATGAACAGGTTCGTTTACTTTCTCAAGAATTAAGAACAACAACTCAGCGTGTAAATCTTTTTGAAAAGGTAAAAATTCCTGAAACAAAAGCAAATATCAAAAAAATATCAGTTTATCTTGGCGATGAACAAGTAGCTGCCGTAGTTAGAAGTAAAATTTCTAAGAAAAAATTACAGGCAAAACAAGAAGAAGGAAAGGAGGCTAAAAAATGATTGAATTAATGTCAAAAGTTTCCATCGTTCTTCTAAATAAAGAAAAAGAAGATGCTCTAAAACGTCTACGAAAAATAGGATTAGTCCATCTTGAAACCGTTGAAGGTTCTAGCGAAAAGTTAACTGCTTTTAAGGAATATACAAACAATGCAAATCTTACTGAGTCGATTCTTAGTGAGCATGTTTCTAAAAAAGCACTTAAAAAATCAAAAGAGCCAATAATTTCTGACCAAAAAGTTATGGAACTTTGCTCACAAGTTGTTGAAAAAAATGATAGAAAAAAGCAACTTCTTGAAGAAATTTCTAGCAATACGACAGAATTAGAACGTTTTACTTTATGGGGAAGTGTAAATCTTGATGATTTTGAATTCCTAAAGCAAAAAGGCATTCTTTTAAAAATGTACGAAATTCCTGCGGAAAAGTACAGTTTAATAGATTCTGAAATAAAAACATTACTTGTTAATAACGACAAAAAGAGTGTTAGATTTTTAATAATAAATGGTGGCGAAGGTCGTCCAGAAAAACTTTTGCCAGAAGCATTTGAAGTTCCTTTTCCTCGACTTTCAACTGATGAACTTATAAAAGAAATTGAAAAAGATGAAAAAGAAGTTAAAAAAATCGAAAATTTCAATGCTGAAAATGCAAAATATTTAAATTCTGTAATTGTTTTCAAAAAACATCTTGAGTCTGATATAGAATTTGAAAATATAAATGCTGGAATGGCTTGCGAAAATAATGGAACTCAAAATGATTTAGCTTGGATTAGCGGTTATCTTCCAACTGCCGATTTAGAAACTTTCAAAAATGCTTGTAAAGAAAATCAGTGGGCATTAGCGTACGAAGATGCTGACCGAGATGATGTAGAAGTTCCTACAAAATTGAAAAATAATAAACTTGTAAGTTTGGTTTATCCTCTTACAGACTTTTTAGGAACTGTTCCTGGTTATAATGAATTTGATATTTCAGGTTGGTTTTTATTATTCTTTGCAATCTTTTTTGGAATGATTTTTGGAGACGCCGGTTATGGTTTAATTATTACTGTGGCCTCTTTAATTTTAATTTTGAAGAATAAGATTTCTAAAAAGCCTTTTTCTCCGCTTTTAGGATTAACATTGCTTTTGGGAATTTCTACAGTAATTTGGGGAACTTTAACTTGTTCTTGGTTTGGAATTGATGTTTCTTATTTGCCTACTTGGCTTAAAAAATGTTCAATTCCTCTAATTTCAAATGCCTACTCCGATGATTTATGGCAACCATTTTGGGTAAAAGATTCTTCTATCGGATTGACAAAAGACCAAAATTTGCAAATTTTCTGTTTTATTTTGGCATTGTTACAACTTTCTATTGCTCATATAAAAGCAACAAAACGAAATATTTCTGAAAAACGTTTTGTAAAAGCTCTTGGTGATATTGGTTCGCTTTTGCAATTAATTGGAATGTTTTGGATTGTTCTTTCTATGGTTGTAAATCCTCAGATTTTCCCTATGCTTGGTAAAATTGGACCAGTTCCAGTTGGAAAAATTGAAATTTCACTTATTGCAATAGGATTTGTATTGAGTTTTGTATTTTCAAATTATGACGGAAACGTCGGAAAATCAATTCTTGAAAGTTGTAAAAACATAATTTCAGTTCTTCTTGGAATTGTAAATGTTTTCTCTGATATAGTTTCGTACATAAGATTGTGGGCTGTTGGTTTGGCTGGGGCAGCAATTTCAAGTACAGTAAATACTTTAGCAGGTCCTCTTTTAGGACATGCGATTTTATTTTTACTTGTTATTATCTTGTTTGTCTTCGGTCATGGATTAAATATGGTTTTGAACATACTTTCAGTAATTGTTCATGGTGTTCGATTGAATACGTTGGAATTCTCTCAACATCTTGGTGTTTCTTGGACTGGCAAAAAATATCAGCCGTTCAGTGAAAAATAAAAAGTTTTTTAAACTTTAAAAAAAATAATGAAGGAAATGAAATATATTATCTTTCATTTCTTTCATAAAACATAGCAATGAAACGCTCCGACACGGCTCGCGTTTCTTATTGTGAAGTTAGAAGATTTGAATCACGTTGTTCTTCAAATCTTTTTATTAAACACAGTATTGAAACGCTCCGACACGGCTCGCGTTTCTTATTGTGTAGTTAGAAGATTTGAATCACGTTGTTCTTCAAATCTTTTATTAAACACAGTATTGAAACGCTCCGACACGGCTCGCGTTTCTTATTGCACAGGAGTAAAATATGGAATTTTTTGGTAGTCTTGGAGCAGCAATTTGTATGGGACTTGCTGCAATTGGTTCTTCAATCGGAATTGGAATTGCTGGACAAGGTGCAATTGGTGCATGGAAACGTTGTTATGTAAACAATAAACCAGCTCCTTTTATTTTGACAGTTTTTGCGGGAGCTCCTCTTACGCAGACAATTTATGGATTTCTTTTAATGAATATTAAATTAAGAGATCTTGGTGCAACCGATCCTGGAAAAGCGTTAGGACTTGGACTTGGTTCTGGTTTAGCAATGATGTTTTCTGCAATTGCACAGGGAAAAGCTGGTGCAGCAGGTTCTGATGCTCTTGGCGAAACAGGAAAAGGTTTTGCTCAGTATATTATGGTAGTTGGTCTTTGTGAATCAGTTGCTTTATTTGCATTAGTATTCTCACTTATTGCATAAAATATAAAAAATTCTTTTTTGGGAATTTCTGATAACTTTAGTTTTGAGAGATTCTGTTTTTAAATAAAAAATCCGTAGTTTAAAAACTGCGGATTTTTTTTAGGAAAATTATGACAAAAAAAGTTTTTTTAGGTGGAAAAGGAATTACAAAACGAATATCTATCGGTGGCGACTCTCCAATTTCTCTTCAAACAATGTGGAAAGACTCTATCGTTGATATTCCTCAAAATCCTCAAAAATTAGAAAAAATTATACAACAAATAACAGAACTTCAAGTTTTAGGTTGTGATATTATTCGATTTGCCGTTCCTGATATGGAAAGTGCAAAAAGTTTGTGTATGATTGCACAAAAAACATCAGTTCCTTTAGTTGCTGATATTCATTTTGATTATAAACTAGCACTTGAATGTTTAAAAGGAAATGTTGCAGCAATTAGGATAAATCCCGGAAATATAGGTTCCTTTGAAAATACAAAAAAAGTAGTTGACGCATGCCGTGATAATGGAGTTGCAATTCGTATCGGCATAAATTCCGGAAGTTTGCCGCAAGATTTACAAAAATTAATTGCAGAAGGAAAAATTTCTCGTTCACAAGGACTTTGCGAAACAGCTATAAGAGAAGCTGAAGTTTTTGAAAACTTAAAATTTAATCAATATGTTGTTAGTATGAAATCTTCAGATGTAAAAGAAACTATTGAATGTAATGAATTTTATGCAAAAAAATATCAAAATCCGTTGCATTTAGGCGTTACAGAAGCAGGCCCATTAATTGGTGGAATTGTAAAATCTTCTATTGCATTTCATGTTTTACTAAACGAAGGAATTGGTGATACAATTCGAGTAAGTTTATCATCATCTCCAGAAAATGAAGTAATTGCAGGTTTAAATATTCTAAAAGAATGTGGAAAAAGAACATCTGGTGTAACTTTAGTTTCTTGTCCGCGTTGTGGAAGAATTGGTTTTGATGTTCATTCTTTTGTTGAGCGTTGGCAAAAAAAACTTCTTTCATTAAACAAAAACATCACTATTGCAGTTATGGGATGCGTTGTAAATGGACCCGGAGAAGGAAAACACGCAGATTTAGGAATTGCGGGTACAAAAGATAAAGTTATTATTTTTAAAAAAGGAAAAATAATACGAACAATCGATGCAAAAGATGCCGATAAAGTATTTGAAGAAGAACTAAAAACTTTTTAAACGGATTTTATATGAAAAAAAATCTTACAATTTTAACTTTTATATTTTTCTCTACAATTTTATTTGCACTTTCAAATAATACAATTCCAGATGCAGTTCAAACTTATAGGCTTGCATTAAATTATTACGAAAATAGTGATTACGGAAAGTCGCTACGATATTGTGAAGATGCAATTTTGTATAAAAAGCAAAAAGTTGAACAAGAACTTGATATTTTGAAACAATCACTTTCTCCAAAACAAGTTAGTCGTGTTGGAGATGATATAAATCAAATTCTTGTTGTTTTAAACGAACGGAACGAAAAAGATGCAATCAAAATAATAAATTTTTACTTAAAGAAAAAAGGTTCTGATTTTTTTGAAAATTCAATTTCAAAAATGCTTTCTTATATTCAAACCACAAAACTTTTTCCAGAAGCTCAAAAATTAATTGGTGATATTTATAAACTTGAAGGTGAATATGAGTTTGCCGAAGAATATTACAAAATGGCATTAGATAACAAAAATATTTTAGATGTCCCTGATGAGCAATATGAAATTTTATATATGCTTGCAGATATTAGTCGCCTTGAAAACGATGAAAATTTAATGGAAATTCGGCTTTTAAACGTTCTTGTTGATGATAAAATTTACAACGATAATGGTTTTAAGTCTGCAATTTTAGAAACCGTAAAAACAAATAATAGTTTTACAGTAGAAAAACTTTTTACGCTTTATCGGGCAAATAATTTTTATAGTCTTCGTGCTTACAAAGAACTTGCAGAATACTATCACAACAAAAATGAAAACGAAAAAGCATTACTTTTTGCAACTCTTTTTACAATTACAAGTTTTACTAAAATTTATGATACAATCAAACTTCGCAATTTTGATTATTCGTACGAAAATTTAGGAACTTTTTTTCAAGAAGTATCTTTTTATTCTGATATTGTAGAGTGGGGTAGTAAAAATTACGCTTGGAAAAGCTTTAATGTCCTTGCAAAGTATGCAAACGAATATGGTTACAAAAATTTTGCAAAAGAACTTTTAAAAATCCTTGTACAATTTTCTCCAGAACGATATTGGCAACAAGAAGCTGTTTTGCAATTAGAAAAAATTGAAGTGAATTGATATGGGCATTTCTAAACTAATATTGAAGTCCAACACCAATGCTAATTTCATATTTAGAACAATTATATCGCCAAGAAGTGTCTAAATAATCAGAAAGTAAAAATCTTCCTAAATCAATGCCTAAGCTTCCTCGAACTGTAAAACTTTTAAATTGTACTGGATAAACTAAAACTTCAATTCCGCCGGAATATAATCCATCTTTTGGGGAAAAATATCGTTTTGTTGCTTTATTGTATGTTAAAGCGACATCAATAAATGGTGAAATTTGTAAATCAAAATTAAAAGTTCTTAAAAATTTTGTTTTTATGTGAGTTTCAAAAATATGAATCGGAAAATCTAAACTTAAAATAATTGCTGATGGAGTTTTTAATGCATACCAAGATGAATATGCTTCTTCTCTAAAATATTGATTATCGCGAATTCCTCTAAGATAACTACCAATATTTGTGCCATCATCTTTGAAATATTGATTATTATAATCAAAAATATCAAAAAATGCGTAAAATCGAGAAGAAAAACCCCATCTATTCATAAAATTTTTAGTTGGTAAAAGATTAAATGATTTATACGCTTTTACATCAATAGAAACTTCTGGATATAATATTTTTCGTTGAAAATTATATTTAAATTTATTAGAAAGTTCCGCTTCTAAACCTGTTCGTAAATTTTCGTACCAATTTATACGACCTAACGAAAGAGAGTGTCCAACAGTCAAGTAAGGAGATGATAAACTCGAGTTTTTGGGATTTATTCCGTAATTTGAAGAATCTTTTCCCCATCTATCCCAATTATAAACAAAATTGATATAAGGAGTATATTCTAATTTTCCAAAATTTTTAGTTTCTGTTAGAAAAAATGAATTTTGGAGCCTTATTTCTTCTCCAAAATAAGTTGCATCAGAATTATCTTCAAACTCATAATCTAAATTTTTATTAAATGATTGATAAAAGCCCAAAAAACTTGTCATTTTATCAAAGGTTTTTGTCATTTCAATTCCAGTTTTTGCATCCCATTCTGGAGTTGTCTTTCCTAATGTATAAGAAAAAGAATAATCATTACACCAAGATAAATCAAAAATTCCGGCTTTAAAAGGATAATTAAAGCTAAAATCAAAACCTAATGTTGTTTCTTTTTCGTTGATTTCATCAGCTTCTTTATGTTGAAAATAAAAAGAAGTGTCCATTGTGTTTAATGAACCTAAAAAATTTGTATCTTTCGCTTTTAACTTAAAAACAAATCCATCGTTGGAATTATATTTTGGATAAGGAAGTGCAATTATGGGAATAGAATCTTTTACTTGAACTTTTACAAAAACTGGAATTATTGTTGGATTTTTATCTTCTGAAATTGTAAAAGACTGACTTACAACAACAGTTTCAAATGCTCTTAAATTATTTAGGCGAAGTTCATAATCCAAAAGATATGAATCTAATTCTTGTTTTGATTCAAAAATGCGTTTTTTATCAAGAGATTCATTTAATTCTATTGCGTATTCTTTTGTTTTTGGTAAAAATTTGAGAGAAGAAGCGGTTATTTCGTAATTTACATTTGTAATTTGATATTTATAATTATTCTCTATTTTTTGAATTTCTTCTAGTTCTTGAGCAAAGCAGAAACTTTGTAAAGTAAAAACTAAAAATAAAAGAAATGTTTTTTTCATATTTAGTATGCACCTTTGCCTTTTATTACAACATAAATTGTTTTTATTAAAATCCATAAATCTAACCAAATTGACCAGTTTTGAATATAAAAAGTGTCAAAATAAATTCTTTCTTCGTAACTTGTTTCGCTTCTTCCATTTACTTGCCACATTCCTGTAAGTCCCGGAAGTACAGACAGTACAAAATTTTTATGATTTTCATATTTTTCTAGTTCGGGTTTTGTAACTGGACGAGGACCTACTAAACTCATTTGTCCAACTAAAATATTTATAAATTGTGGAAGTTCGTCCAAACTGGTTTTCCTTAAAAATTTGCCAAATTTTGTGATTCTAGGATCATCTTTAAATTTTCGTTCTGCTTCCCATTCTGCTGCTCTAACAGAATCTGTTGCAAGAATTTGTTCAAGGATTTCTTGAGAGTTGTAAACCATTGTTCTAAATTTCCAACATTTAAATTCTTTTCCATTTTTACCAACTCTTTTATGACCATAAAAAATAGGACCTTTTGAAGTGCATTTTACCAAAATCATTAAAATTAAAAATAAAGGAATTAAAATTGGGCACGCAAGAAGAATTATAAAAATATCGATACATCTTTTTAGGATACGATAAAAAGGAATTCTTAAATTGTGAGTTGATGAAAATCCAATTATATCTCCAATTTCCTTTAATTGTTGTGTACATGTAAAAGAAGATTGATTTTGAGAAACTGAAATTGTGTAACGAAAAAATGCCATAATTTCAGATAGATTTTCTTTATAATCGCATAAAATTGCATTTTTTATGTTGAATTGTTTTATAATATCAAAAATTTCTCTGTCAGAAGAAGGAAAAACAGGAATTCCTTTATATTCGTAACTTGATGTCGCAGTAGAATTGATGATGACTGCCGGTTTGTAACCAAAATGCCTATTTTTTTGAAGAAGCTCAATTATTTTATTTGCTGAATCTCCATTTGTGAAAATTACTATTGGAACGCCCCAGAATTTAAATTTTCCAAAAAAATGTTTACTGAGATTTCTAAATCCTGGTAAAATTGGAATTGAAAAAATAAAAGCAACAATAAACGCTAAAATAATTTGAAAAGATTGACTATCTCGAGTAATTGCTTTTGTAAAAACTAATTGCTTCATATTACCAAAATATATTAGCAAAATGATGGCAAGAAATGTTACAAAAGTTGAGTTTGTTATTTTCTTTACTTCATCTTCGTGAGTTATCATCAATCCTGGGTAAAGTCCACTTAGTACATATAAAATTGTTTCTAAAGGAATAAAAATTATGTAATTTACAAAAGATTTAAAATTTATATCGTGCATTGCAAATAAATTTATAGAAAAAAATCCCATTCCAATGCACAAAAAAAGAGATATAACATCAACAAAAAAAAGTGCAAATCCGCATTTTGCTGAACTTGTTGATTTATAAGAAGTTTTTAAATAAGACTTAAATACTTGTGTTGTCATAAACAAATGAATTATAAAACCTTTATTATAAAAAATCTATCAAGGAAAACTCTAAAAAATCGCATTAGTGTTTTTTAGAGTTTTCTAAACATAAACAAAACCGATTAATTACATAAAAGTTACTTTTTAGATATTGTTATACTAATAGAACCAATAATCCCTTTATATGCCGTATATTCATTATTGTTAATGTAATAATAAGAATCATTCTTTTCTCCATTATTTTCTACAGCAGTGAACCAATCAAAAGTATAGCCTAATGATAAATTTAATTTTATAGGAACATTAAATTGCTTAAAATTATAAGAACCATATAAGCAAATTGTACTAGTCCATTCGTAAGTTCCATCATAAAGAAAATATTTTCTAAGATTTTCCCTTGTTCCAAGTGTAAGTTCTGAATATAAATTGCTTCCTTGTACAGAACCTGTTCCCCAATCAGTTCCGTGTCTTGTAAGTTGATAGTAAAAACCTACATAAGAATATTGTGATGGTTTGCAGTTAAAATCAAAAAGAAATTCATCGGAATTTGGAGGCATATAATAACCTAAACAATATCCGTTGTTTGTATAAGATTCTGCCACAGGATAACTTGTATATGGAGTGTAAAGAACTATGTTGTGGGTATAACAGTATGGTTCAACTTTTGTATATCTAAAAGAAACATTTCCGAATGGAAGAATTGGAATATATGATTTTATTCCTCCTTGATAAGAAAACATACATCTTGTTTTTTCAAAAATATTTGTATTGAGTTTATTCATTTCATCAAGATAAGCTGATCCCCAAATATATCCTTTTCCGGGAATAATGCCTTTTATATTTGCAAAAAGAGAAAGATTATCATAATCTCCCAATGAATTTTGATATACAACACAATCTATCATAGGAAATGCATATCCTAATTCAAATCTTTTTGGAAAGACTACAGAACTTCCAAAATCAAAATGAAGATATTTAAAATCAAATTTTAATGATTTTGCAACATATAGATTTTGAAAATATAAGAAGTCTGTTCTACCATGATCTGTATATTTTTCATCTTCATCAATTTCATTGTTATTATTTGTATCTGTCCAATTGTACCAAGCATTTTCATTTATATAAGATTGATTTGGTGCTTCTAAGAAACCTACAACTTCATTAAAAGAAAGAAAATTTGTCATTTTTACATGTAAATCTATTCCAAAAAACGGTTGTGCAGTTTTATTCAATACAAGAGAACTGTTCTTGTCCATGGAAGCAAGTTCTCTACTATAACGACCAATTCCAATTTGCAGACTGTCATCAAGTAATGATGAGTGAATCTCACCTTCCATACCGAATGCAAAACTGTTTACAATAGGCCAACCTTCAAGTCCGCTTGCAGTTACATTTGATAGATAATATATTGAGCCTGCCCATGGTTTTTTATAAGAATATGGAAAAGTAGCATAGTTTTTATATGTATTTATTGTTCTTGTTTTTTTTTCTTCTGTATCAACTGTAAAATTGTTATTCCACCATTGTCCTATTACGTAATCATCTCCCATAGGTACTAATGGCATTTTTGTAAGTCCCATAAAAACTTTAGTTCTATATGAAATATAGTCTGTAATTTTTCCATACAAAAGTCCATAATCAAAAACATCGTAACCGATAGAATTTAATGATGAATTATCATAAAAACCGCTAGAAATAAATGAGTCCAAATAATCAGTTGCAAAAAAAGTGATTGGAAATTTTTCGGAGTTATTACTAACACTTATTTGTAAGTTTTTTAAATCAATACCATCGATTGTATGAATAAAACGTAATTTTTGTTGTTCTATAATTTGTTTTTCTGTTTTTGTTACATACGATTCTGAAGTTGTGTTATAAAGGAAATCTAAAATTTCATCTAATTTCTTGAGAATGTAACTTTCAGAGTAAGGTTTTACTGAAGCGAGAGGTTTACAATATCCTTTTGTTTCTGCTATATTCAAGATAGAGTAAATCTCATCATTAACATCGACAGTTATATTTGCCATTGAATTATAACTATCTGCAAAAATAAAAAAAATTGTTAACAAGCCAAAAAATATTAAAGTAAAAAAATGTTTTTTATTCATGTTTACTCCAAAAAATCTTTTGTATTTTAGTTTTTTTTTACTTTTAATACAATACATTCTATTTTTTAGAAAATCGCTCTTCCCAGTTCCAATCAATTGGTAGTGTTAATTCTGCATAATTATCTGTTCTAAATTCATCAAATTCTGTTGAATATGTATGAACAAAAATATGTTTTGAATCTAAATCAAAATCTAGTATTGTCATCCAACCATCTCCACATGGTTGATAAAAAAGAGGTTTATACCCGTTTTTTGGAAGATAGTTTTTTGTACTTTGATAGTCACTTAAGATTGTATATACAGTATTTCCATTTGAATTTTTATCAATTCGTAGACCACTACCAGTTCTTCTGTGCGAAATATGTCCACAAACTATCATAAAAATCTGGTTGTTTTTTGATATGAACTTTTTCCATACTTCCTGAGGCGAATTATGAGGAAAACCTTCTCTTGTCGTTATTGAAGTAAAATTTTGATTTCTTAAAGGTGCATCTACATCTTTTTCGCCAGCATTTATAAATTCATGAGTTACATAAATTGTGGGAAGATTCTTATGAGTATCAATTACAGATTGCGCCCAATCAAGACTTTTATCGGAAGGTAAAATTTCCAATCCTATTACAAGAAATGTGTATCCACAAGCCTCAAATGTTATCCAAGAATTTCTCCCGTTTGCAGAAGAACCTCCATACCATTCTTTTTCTTTGAAAAATTTAGATTCTGGACCAAAGTAATAATTATATGTATCACTTCCATCAACCATTGATGTATGTTTTATCCATCTATCATAATCGTGATTTCCCGGAACAATTAAGAAAGGAATTTCGTCAATAAGATTTTCTATACATAAAGATGCAATTTGCCACTCTGAAGTTAAATTTCCTTTTTGGTGAACAAGATCACCAACTTGAATTGCTACAGAGAAATCACCACCATTTTTTACAGAGTGTTCCGCTATAAATTTTGTTTGTCGGTAAAAAATATATCCATATTTTAATTCTTTGTGATTATAATAAAAATTTTGGGCAAGAATATGTGTATAACATTGGACATCAGGAATTACTGCAATTGAAAATTTAGTTTCTCCTTGTTTTGTAAAATTCTCTCTAAATTTAAGATTTTTTTCTATGACATTTTTATTTTCTAAATCTTTTTGTAAAGATTTTATTCCTAAGCAAGAAGATAAAAAAAAACAAAAATTAAAAACTATCACTATTTGAAAGATTTTATTTTTTATCATATTTTAATATTTTCACTTTAAAAAAAAAATTAGTCAATTTATATTTGAAGTTTTTAGTGTTTTTATGTATAAAGAAAATATGTTAAAATCAAAAAAAATTATTTCCATTTTTCTAGTTTTATTTTTTAGTTTTCCATTATTTTCTCAAATTTACGGAAAAAAACAACTTATCCCAGCAAATCATTGGATTTATGATGCAATTTATACACTTTCAATGAATATAAAAGATTTTACTTTTGCAGATACTGCACCATTAAGTGTAGAAGAATTGAATTATTATCTTTTGAAAATTGATTATGAAAAATTAGATGATAAAAATAAAAAATTATATAATGAAATCCTTGATTTTTTTAATACAAAAGCATTTTCATTATCTTGGAGTCCAGTTGAACTTGGTTTTAATGTAAAATTTTTCCCAGAAGTTATGTTTAAAAGTAACAAAAATATCGATTGGTCTTTTGCAACAGATTTTTCAGGTCATTCTACTGCAATAAATTATAAATATGATATAAATACTTCATCTTGGAATTTAGAAAAATCATCTTTGGATTATGGAGCAGCATCTAATTTTCAAGGAAATGATATTACAAAATCAATGTTAACATTTCCAATTTATATGAATTTTAATGATATTGCATTTTTTCAAGGTGACTTTTATTTTGGAAATAATTTTTGGACTTTATCTGAAGATTCAAATTTTACAAATGTAATTAAAACTTTTCTAGAATCAGATACGCATTTTCCAAATTATGTTTATGGAAGTGTAGGGCATGTATGGAATAATGGATTAGGAGTAAATCTTCAAGTTGGAAAAGAAGGTTTACAAATTGGAAGAAGTCAAACCGGAAGTATTATTTATAATAATACGTTTGAAACTGATTTTTATTTAAAATTGGATTTGTTTTCTCCAAAATTAAAATATAATTATGAATTAATTGAAATGAATAAAGATAGATATTTATATCTTCATAATTTTTCTTTTAAACCAATAGGATTATTAAAAGTTTCTCTTGTAGAAGGAACGATGATAAATGATTCATTTGAATTAAAATATTTGAATCCGTTAATGTTATTTCATTCATTTGCATCTTGGAATCAATATATGACAGATGATGAAGCGAAAATTTATGGAACTGCACATGCTTCATCTTATTTAGCTTTAACTTTAGATGTGATTCCTATAAAAAATCTTCGTTTATATTTTAATTTTTGTATGACGGAAATGCAAATTTTTACAGAATTAAAAAATCCTCATGGAAATGCTGTTCCTAATGGATTAGGTTTTCAAGGTGGATATGAATATAATTGGGCCAGTAAAAAAGACGGTTTTTATTACAGTGGATTAGAATTACTTTATACAAGTCCATATTTGTATTATAAATCTGGAGCGGATTGGTCTTTATATCGAGCAAGATATAATGTTCAAAAAAATTCAAAAACGCCTATTTGCTCTTGGATAGGAACTCCTTTTGGTCCGGACTCAATTGCCGCACAATTTAGATTTGGTTATAGAAAAATACAGAAATATTCTTATGAATTAGATTATCTTTTTGTTGCACATGGACAAAATTCGTTTAATTTATTCAATCAAAAAGCAACTGATGAAAATGGAAATATTTGGGATGCATATTATCCAGCTACGTTATACGAACTTGGAATTTTATCTGCAGAAGAAGCTGCTTCCTTGGCTAGAAGTTGGAAACTTTCTGGAATTATTCAATTTACAAACCGAATTACTGGAAGTGGAACATTTACAATAAACAATCATTTTAATCTTGAAGGAAGTTTATCATACGTTTTTGTATTTAATGCAAACAACATAAAAGGAAATTTTCAACAAGGCGTAGAAATGAGTTTTGGTGTAAATTGCACATTATTCTAATTCTTCTTTCGCAAGTTTTAAGGCTTCTTCAATAACTTTGTGCATATCGTAATATTTGTATTGTCCAAGTCTTCCTCCAAAGATGATATTTTTGTCTTTGGTGGAAAGTGCTTTGTATTTTTCGTAAAGCTGATTATTTTTTTCGTTATTAATAGGGTAATATGGTTCTTTTGAAATGTCCCATTTATCTGAATATTCACGACTGATTACAGTTTTTTCTTGTGTTCCAAATTCAAAATGTTTATGTTCAATTATTCTTGTAAATGGAATTTCATATTCTGTGTAATTTACAACCGCATTGCCTTGAAAATTATCTGTATCTAAAGTTTCAGTTTCAAAACGAACCGAACGATATTCAAGCGGACCAAAACAATAATCATAAAATTTATCAATTTGACCTGTAAATATGATTTTTTTTGCAATATTGTTTAATTCTTCTTTATGTTCAAAATAATTATAATTTAAACGAACTTCACTTTTTGAAAGCATTTTTTCAATAATTTGTGTATATCCACCAATTGGAATGCCTTGATAAGTATCATTAAAATAATTGTTATCATAAGTAAAACGCACAGGAAGTCTTTTTATTATAAAAGGAGGAAGTTCTGTTGCTTTCATTCCCCATTGTTTTTCTGTATAACCTTTTACAAGTTTTTCATAAATTGTTTTTCCTACAAGTTTTATAGCTTGTTCTTCAAGATTTTTTGGCTCATCAATTTTTACGTTTGCAAGTTCTTCTTGGATTTTTTTCTTTGCATCTTCTGGTGTAAAAACATCTGACCAAAGTTTTGAAAAAGTATTCATATTAAAAGGTAAATTGTAAACTTCATTTTTATAGCGAGCAACTGGACTATTTGTGTAACGATTAAATTCAACAAAGGAATTTACATAATCCCAAATTTCTTTATTTGAAGTATGAAAAATATGAGCCCCGTAAGTATGAACATTTATTCCTTCTACTTTTTCTGTATAAATATTTCCACCAATATGAGAACGTTTATCAATAACTAAACATTTTTTGCCTTTTTTAGATGCTTCGTAAGCAAAAGTAGAACCAAATAATCCCGCACCTACAATTAAATAATCATATTTCATAGATTGAACCTCTTTTCTTAAAAACTTTTTTCATAACGTTTTCCGCTGAATTTTGCCTTTAAAAATGCAAAACCTTTTTTTAGCCAATTTACGTGTTGCATATCAATCACTTTTATTTCGGTATATTTTATGTGATTTGTATTTATCCAAACGTCAAGAAGTCGTTCACTTATTCGTCCCGGGTATCTTGCGTGAAAATCAGAATATTTTTCAGGTGGAAGATTTTTTACAACTTCATCAAGAATATCAAAAAGCCAAGTACAATATTCATTTAAGATTTCTTTCTTCATAACAAACATATTAAATGCGTGAAGTTTTGTTGTATGATGAAGATTTTCAAATGCCTTTGAGTATTCAGGATATTTTTTTGCTATAATTTTGCCTGCTTCATCTAAAGTTTCTATATACATTGTATTTTTATAATGATTGTAAACTGATGAAATAAAATAGTTCCGTTTTTTAGGAAGAATAACATCATAATTTTTTAGTGCATTTTCTGCTTGTGTTTTAGAAAGTACAATTTTAAATCGCTCATTCTCACTTTTTGGGATTTTTTTTGCACAAGAAAAATATCTTCTGTAATGCACAAGTCCAATGTAATCAGCGTTAAGATTTTTCCAAGCCCAATAAAGCCCCGTAAGTTCGCAGTAAAAAGGATTTTTTTTAGAAATGTTGTCACCAGAATCATCTTTTGTAAAATCAATTGATTCTTTTCCAGCTGAGCCAACTTGCAATGGAAGATACATTTCGTCTGTAGGCATTTGATATTTTTTATGTGATGCAACAATTATTTTTATGTTCATTATTTTTATCTTATCTCCTCATAATTATTAAAAACTACATAATCATAAACAGTTTGTTTTCCATTGATTCCGCGTTTCCAGTTTTTTTTGTATGTTAGTTTATGAATAAAATTTTCTTCCAAAAATTGAAGTTTGCATTTTGTTTTTGGAGAAATTGTTTTATTCATCATAAGAGCAAGTGTGAATTCTTTAGTATTGTTTTCAGTTTGTTCAGATAGAATTTTTCGGAAATTATTATTATGTTTTAAAAAAAGTGAAATTGAAAAATCGTTCATAAAGTAATCAACGTGATTTTCGTATAATGAAAAATATTTGCAATAAAAATGAAATAAAAAATCATAAAGTGGAAATTTTTTGTATTTTGTTCCTTGAAAACTTACATTCCAACCTTTTGTTTTTCTAAAAAGATAGCGAAAATCTTTTTTTAATTCAGATTTTATTCCACAAGGGCAGTAAAAAATTTTATCAAAATATGATGATGGAACTTCTTTTGTCAAAAAAATTGCTGCATCGCACCAAGTTCCTCCGTTTTTGTATAAAAGCGCCGCTCTTGCAATATCAGAAAAAAAAGTCTTTGTGATTTTTCCGGAATCAACTTTTTCGTAAATGTAATCTGGAATATCACAATAATTTTTAAGATTTTCTCTTGAAACTAAAATAATTGGACGATTTTTTATGTTTTTTTTAATACTTTCGATGCATTTTTCTATAACTTCTGGTAAATCTTCAAATCCTTGATACCACATTATAAAAAGTGGCGGATTTTTTACTTCTTCTAAGTTGTAGTAAGAATAATTTTTTGTAAGAAGTTCGCCCGCTGTTTTTTCTAAAAATGGGAGAGTTGAGCTTTGTCTTATTTTTCCAAGCCATCTTCCTGGTGCAAAAAAATTAATTTTATAAAAACATTTTGAAAGAATAAGAGAATAAGTGTTGATTTTTAATTTTAATTTTGTATTCATTTTTTTAACTCACTAGAAATAATTTCTACAATTTTTTTTGTTGCATCTCCGTTTTCATAACTTCCAAAATATTTGTGATTTTCTTCGACTATTTCTGAATATTTTTTTTCATCAAATTCTAAGATGATTTTATTTAATTCTTCATTTGTTTTTGCAATTGGGAATCCCCATTTTTCAGGTTCTGTATAAAATCCTCTTTCATTTTTATATTTTTCTAAATCTGTACAATATAATATACACGTTTTTTTTGAAAAAGAAAAATCCCACATTGAAGACGAATAATCTGTAATTAACATATCTACAGAACACAAAAGTTCTTGCATATTTGGATAGTTTGAAACATTTAAATCAAAATTATTAATTTCATCATAATTATTAAAATAATGTCCGCGAAAAATAACAAAAGCATTTTTTTTGAAACGTGATTTGATTGCATCTTTTAATTTTAAAACATTTAAGTTATTTTCTGGAGTATCACTATTTAAACTTGAGCCACGATAAGTTGGAGCATAAAGAACAATAAAATAATCACTGGAAAGATTTAATTTTTGAAAAACTGTTTGTTTTGCTTGAGAAATCTTTTTTGAATCAAAAAAAATATCATTTCTTGGAAGTCCAATCGGTAAAAATTTTGATTCATCTACAAAAGTTGAGTTTTTCATTACATCAGTAAACATTTTTGAACTTGAAATAAAATAACTAGTATCTTTTGCACTTTGCATTTCTCTTTTTTGAATATTTATAGAATTTGATTCGCTTGCACCAATTTTTTTGTACGCACCACCACCATGCCAAGTATTTATGATGATTTGTTTTCTATGACGAAAGGGAATCCAAGTTGGAAAACTCGCATTATTTATTAAAATATGACTTGTAAAAAGATGAAAAATATATAAAAAAGAATTGAATTTTACAAATTTTATATTTTCATAGTTTGTAAGTAGTTTTTGATGTTCAATATTGTTAGAACACCAAACAATTTTACAATTTTGATATTTTTTTTGAAGTTCTTCATAAATATAAAACGGACTGCAAGAAATTGTTGAACCTTTAAAAGATGAAAAAAAAAGTTTTCTTTTATTTACTGGAAAAATCCAAAAAATATGCAAAAAAAAACGGAGAATAGATTTTATTTTATATGTTTTCATTTGAAATCCTCATATATTCTATCAATCTTTTAAAAGCTTCTTCTAAAGAAATATTTGCTTTCCAGCCAAGCGATTGAAGTTTTGAACTGTCTAATTGCAATTTTACAACTGGATTATAGCCTAATTTTGTAGCATCTTCTGAAAGTTCAAAAATAACTTTTGTTTTAGAGTCTGAATAAATAGAGCAGAGTAAATTTGCCATTTCTACAATAGAAATAGTAGTTTTCATATTTGCAATATTATACGCTTCTCCAATATTTCCTTTTACCAAAAGTGTAATGATTCCAGAAACTGCATCTGTTGTGTAACAATAATTACGAACAGTTTCTCCTTTTGTTTTTAAAACGATATTTTTATTTTCTATAATCGCTCTGGCAAATTGAGCAAAAACTCTATTATCATTATATAAAACTCCAGCACCAAAAGTTTGACAAAGTCTTGCAACTTTTATAGGAATTTTATATTCAGAACAATACGATGAACACATATTTTCTACAATTCGTTTTCCTTCTGAATAACTTGAACGAACAGACATTGTATCAATATACCCAGAATCATTTTCTTTTACATTTTTTATATCATCAGAATCATAAAATGTTCCGTAAATTTCAAGCGAACTTAAATAAACAAAACTTTTTATATTTTTATTTATACATTGTTTTAAGAGATTTCTTGTTCCATCAATTGCAATATTTAAAGTTTCTACGGGTTTTTCTACAAAAGTTTTTGAATCTGTAATGCTTGCTCCATGAACAATATAATCTATGTTAAGATTTGAAATATCTAAATTTAAAATATCAGAACAAATTGGAATTAAATCATCACAAAAATAGTTTTTAAAAACCGATTGAAATTTATCTTCATTTCTATAACAAGCATAAACTTTTATGTTTTTATTTTTTAGCAAAGATTTTACTAAAATCGAACCGAGCAATCCTGTGCTTCCAGTAACTAAAACCGAAGCTTTTTCCAATTCCTTTAAAAATTTACAATTTAAAACAATTTCATTTATATCTTTTTCTAAAATATCCATTTTTACATTCCAAAAATTTGTTGATTTTCTCTAACTTCATATAAAGCTTTAAAAGTATAAAAATCTGCCGGAGTTGTGATTTTGATATTATCAACATTTCCTTGAACTGTATAAAGTTCATATCCATAAAATTTCATTAAAGATGCAGAATCTATCATATTTAAATTTTTATCTTTTATTGCTTTTTCGTGAGCAGTTAAAATATCTTTTAAAATAAAACACTGCGGTGCACGAGCATGAAAACATTTGCTTCTATCTGTTATTGTTTGAATTTTTTCATTTTCCAAAGTTACAATTGTTTCTATTGCAGGAACAACTGTAATTGCATTTCCATATTTTTTAGTTGTTTCTATACAATTTGTAATAACATCTTCATTTATGAAAGGACGAACTCCATCGTGAATCAAAACTATTGAATCTTTTTCTGAAAAACTTTCTATAGCTTTTAATCCGTTGTAGATTGATTCTTGACCAGTTTTTCCCCCGGGAACAATTTTTTTTACTTTTGTGATTTGATATTTTTCTAAAATCTTTTCTAAATATGGAATCCAATTTTCAATGCAAACAATAGCAATCCCATCTATCATTGGATGATTTTGAAAATTTTCTAGTGTATGAATAATCAATTCTTTTCCATAAAATTGTAAAAACTGTTTAGGACGACCTTTTGAATTCATTCTAGTGCCAGAACCACCGGCAAAAATTAATACATTTGTCATAATCTAATTTTAATCTTTATTTTTAGAATAGTAAATAAAATAAGTCAGAACAGATTTTTTAAAATCCTTAAAAATTTATATTTATTAGTTTTTTGTGTATAAATATCTTTATAGTGTTTTGAATAAATTGATAAAACTTTTAACCTAGAAAAAAAGTTGATTTTTTTTGATTTCATTAATTGAATTTTGTAACAATCTTCAATAAATTTTGACTGTTCAGTTGAAAGAGAAAATCTTTCTTTAATTGCATCTATATAAGCAAATCTGTCTGTAAAATATCTTTCTTTTTTTTGTAGTCTTGAAAAAAAATCTTTTATTTTTTGAATATAACTTTGTTTTTGGTGAAAAGTTATTTGTTCATTGTGATGTCTATAATTATTAACTATATCAAAAGTATAATTTAAGCCATTTTGTAGGCAAGCACAAACGGCAAACCAAGAGTCGTGATAAAGGACATCTTGTGGAATTGGCAATGCTTTTTCAAATAAACTTTTTTTTATAAGCATAGAAGAACCTTGAAAGCAAGCGTTATAGCATAACAAGCGATATAAAAGATTTTCATTTTTTTCAAAATAAAAAAATCCATCAGTTTGATTTAGAGTTAATCCTAACGATTTCCCATTTTTATCAATAAACAACGCATTTCCACAAGCAATGCCATAATTTCCGATAAGATTGTATAAAACTTCAAGATGATTTTCTGTCCAAACATCATCTTGGTCGCTTAAAGCAATATATTCTCCTAAACTCAGCGAAATTGCTTTTTCAAAATTTTTTTTAAATCCAAGATTTTGTTCATTTACAAAAACTTTTATGCGATTATCATTTTTTGCATATTCATTTAAAATTTGGACAGTTGAGTCTTTAGAACAATCATCACAAATTATAAGTTCAAAATTTGTATACGTTTGACTTAAAATTGAATCTAACTGTTCACGAAGATATTTTTCGCCATTGTAAGTTGCCATGCAAACTGAAATCATCTTATTCTCCATTCAGTCAAATTCCTTTCTTTTTTAGAAAAGTTCGCACCAATTTTTGTGATTTTTTTGCCAGAAACTTTAAAAGCTTCTGCATAATGATTTTCTTCAATCTGTTTTAATGCTTCGTCGGCGGAAGAATCAACTTTGAATTCAAAAATAAAAACATTATCGCCATTTATAAGCACACAGTCTGCTCTGCCAATATTGTTGTGAACTTCGACTTGCGACCATTGTCCAAGCAAAGTAAAAACCATGTAAAAGACGTTTTGGAAATTCTGTTCAGTGATTTTTTCGGCGTTTTCTTTTTTTGCAGTCGGATAGGGAAGTGAGGCAAAAAGCGACTTGAAACGATTCATTATACTTTCTACATCTCCTTTTTTTATGTCTCGTGCAAAAGAAACAATATCCAGCCCGTTTTCATTTTCTACTGGCAAAAGCGAAGGTATTAGCGATTTTAAAAAGCCAAATTTTACTTCATCATTTGGATATTTCAGCGTATAAACAAAAAATTCTTTGTCGTAATCTTTTATTGTTAAATATCCAGTTTGATAAAAAAGTGGAATAGGATTTGGATTGTCGTTTCTGTAATCTTTTAAATCCTGCTCGCTTGCTTCGATTCCATTCGTAAAATCCATATAATTCTGGCGACTTTCGCTTAGTTTTTTGATTAAAAATGTCGGCGTTCCAGTTGAAAACCAATATGAATCAAAATTTTGCTTCTCAAGTGCATTTATTAAACTGAACGGATTATAAACGCCTTTGCTTTCTGGGAAAAAGTGATAGCCATCATACATTTTTTCAAGTTTATGCATACATTCATCTTTAGAGATTTTAAGAATTTCTGCCATTTTTTCAATTTCTATTTCAAAATTTGAATGCATTTCTTCTTCGGTTATTCCGCAGATTGATGAGAAATTTCTAGTCATAGAAATATCATTTAATTGATTCAAATCGCTAAAAATGCTGACTTTGCTGAATTTCGTAACTCCGGTTATGAAAACGAATTTTAAATATTCATCGGAACTTTTAAGGTTTCCAAAAAATCCTTTAAAAAGATTGCGGTTTGATTCCTGAATTTTATCATCACTTTCCAGAAGGCTTTTGTCGTATTCATCAACTAAAACAACAACGCCCAGCCCGGTTTTGTCGTGAGCATTTTTTATAAGTGAAGAAAATCTAAGTGAAACATTAAACCCATCAAGTGCATTTTTTCCATATATTTCTTCATAAAAACTAAGTGTCTTATCTAGTTTTTCAAAAAGAGAGTTTTCTTTTGAATAATCCATTCCGTTAAAATCAAAATAAAGAATCGGATATTTTTTCCAAGCGTTAGGATTATCTTTTTCAAGTTCAAGAATTTTTAGTCCGTCGAACAAATCTTTTTTGCCTTCAAAAAATGCCTTTAAAGTTGAAAGAAACAAACTTTTTCCAAATCGACGTGGGCGACTTAAAAAATAAACTTTTCCAGTTTCTACAAGTCGAAAAACAAATTCAGTTTTATCAACATAAAGATAATTATTTTTGCGTAAATCTTCAAAACTTTGAATACCAATCGGCAACTTCCGAAACTTTTGCATAAGGAAAGTATAACATAAAAGTGTACTCTAAGATAGCATTATCTTTTTATACATTCATTTCTAAAAAAATCTGCATACTTTAGTATCATTTTTGTCATGCAAAGTGAAATAATTCTATTCTACCTTTGGAAAATAATATTCTTCGCACGATGTGTTTAAAAGTGATTATAAACAAAAAAACTTGTGAACAATCTTTTTTGCAGATTTTTCGGTATAAAAATAAATAGAAAACAAGAGATGATGTATTTTACATTATGAAAAATGAATATAAAAT